>NZ_CP112998.1:5420000-6082500 GCF_026625565.1 Dyadobacter pollutisoli | reverse complement strand
GCGAAACCGTTATTCCCGATTGGGAGTGCAAAAGTGCAGGCTTTATTTTTAACATGCAAGCACCTTCCTCAAATATTTTTGCAACTTCTTTCACACCTTCACCTAACATCCTGAAAACCACGCAGCGTAACACCGCAAAATAATTTAAGAATTTTTGAAATACTCTATCACATGCATTTTTAGAAGGGCTTCTTGCTTCAAAACATCGCCTGGCGGCAGCGCCCGATTCAATTTGTAATGCGGCCACCCTTCCTTGTCCTTGTATTCAAATAGGTAATAGGACGACAGGCTTAATACCTTACATATTCCTATATGCATTAAATCCTGCTTTTGCTCTTTAGTAAACCTTTTGGCCCCTTGTCCCAATTCCTGGACACCTATAAGGAACAGGACTCCATTGAGATCGCCCGGCTTTTTACCAATAAGGGTTTCCAGATTGTTTAATAAATGTTCCCACTGAATTTCCAGTGGCTGATCTTCTATATTCATGGTAAGTAGTATTGATATTGTAGTTAAACCTATAAGCCCGTAGCGACGTTCTGATTTGCAATATTATTTTAATAAATGGTGTGAACTTTAAATAGCCCTACATTATATATTGAAAGGAGGCTTTTAATGGTTTTTCCTAACTTTGGCTTTTGCTATATAAGAATGAGTAAATTGGATAAACATACAATTTTGAATCGTAACGATTATTTGTCAACCCTGAATGAGCCTCAGCGCGCAGCAGTACTGCATGGCGAAGGCCCGTTGATGATCATTGCAGGTGCGGGTTCGGGGAAAACAAGGGTTTTGACATTCCGCATTGCTAACCTGATTGAGAATGGTGTGGACCCGTTCCGGATTTTGTCCCTAACTTTTACTAATAAAGCGTCGGGTGAAATGCGTCAACGGATCGAGGGTGCGGTAGGAACAGAGGCGCGGAATATCTGGATGGGGACTTTTCACTCGGTATTTGCAAAAATATTACGGATTGAAGCGAGGTACCTGGGCTACACCAGTGATTTTTCTATTTATGATACCGACGATTCTAAGTCTTTATTGAGAAGCATCATTAAGGAATATAACCTCGATGATAAGGTATATAAAGCCAATGTAGTTTTTAACCGCATATCCGGGGCTAAAAACAGGCTTATTTCGGCGGAAGACTATGCGAACAATGCAGTAATCCAGGCTGATGATGAAGCGGCGAAAATGAAAGAGATCGGAAGGCTATATAAAACGTATGCCGCCAGGTGCTTTCAAGCCAATGCCATGGACTTTGATGACCTGCTGTTTAATACCAATATCCTTTTCCGCGATTTTCCGGATGTACTATATAAGTACCAGCACAAGTTTCAACATGTGATGGTCGATGAGTTTCAGGATACCAACGTTTCGCAATACCTGATTACCCGCAAACTTTCAGCGGTTCACCGTAATATAGTTGTGGTAGGTGATGATGCCCAAAGTATTTATGCTTTCCGTGGTGCTAACATTGAGAATATCCTGAATTTCGAAAAGGACTTCCCGGATGTGGTCACGATCAAACTGGAACAAAACTACCGTTCGACCAGCAACATTGTTAATGCTGCCAACTCTGTCATTGCCCGCAACAAATCTCAGCTTAAAAAGGAAACCTTTACAGTTAATGAAGAAGGTTCCTTAATAGATGTCATCAAAGCAGGGTCTGACAACGAAGAAGGACGGCTGGTAGCGACGGCAATTTTTGAGGAAAAAATGCAGAAAGCACTGCGGAATGAGAATTTTGCCATTCTGTACCGTACCAATGCGCAGTCTAGGTCTTTCGAAGAAGCCTTGCGCAAGCTGGGGATTAAGTACCGGATCATCGGTGGCCAGTCATTTTACCAAAGAAAAGAAATCAAGGACCTGCTTGCTTATTTACGTTTTACGGTCAACCAACGCGACGAAGAAGCATTCAAACGGATCATTAACCTGCCCAAAAGAGGGATTGGTGATGCCACCGTAGCCAAAATAGCAGTTACCGCTTCCGAAAATAATATTGCGATCTGGGATGTGGTGGCCAACATTGGTAACTACGCAAGCGGCAGGACGATCTCTCCTATCGAACAATTTGGGACGCTGATCAAAAGCTTCAAGATTTTGGTAAGTGAAGGAAAAGACGCTTATGAGATCTCTGCACACATTGCAAAGGCCTCCGGTATCCTGCGAGAATTGTATGAGGACAAAACTGTGGAAGGATTATCGCGCTACGAAAACGTACAGGAGTTGCTGAACGGGATTAAGGAATTTGTCGACAATGAAGAAACCGAAGACAAAACCCTGAGCGCTTTTCTCCAGTCGGTGTCATTGTTGACCAATGCAGACGAGCCGGATGATAATAATGACAATGACCGCGTGACCATGATGACCATTCACTCTGCAAAAGGTCTTGAATTCAGAAACGTGTTTATTGTAGGGCTTGAAGAAGACCTTTTTCCAAGCCAGATGATGCTGGAAAGCCGGCAGGATCTGGAAGAAGAGAGACGCTTGTTTTATGTAGCGATCACTCGTGCTGAAAAGAAGCTGTCCTTTTCGTATGCTGAAAGCCGATATCAATGGGGCCGGTTGAAAATGTGTGAGCCAAGTCGGTTCCTGCTGGAAGTAGATCAGCGTTACCTTAATGTCTCTAAAATGATTTCGGTTGCGGCGGAACGTGAAAACGCTCCTTCGGCAAGCCCTTTTTCTGCAAGAAACCTGATCCAACGTAAACCAACGGAGCCAAAACCCAGCCCGGCCGCAGCTTCGTATGTACCTTCTGCCGACTTCGTGCCGAGCGATACTTCTGATTTGATAGAAGGAAATAAGGTGGAGCACCTGAAATTTGGGCTTGGGGTAGTGACCAAAATGGATATAAACGGAACCGACCGCAAGGCAACAGTCAAATTTGACCTGGTTGGGGAAAAAACATTATTGCTGAGTTTTGCGAAACTGAGGATACTTTAAATAAATCTTTTCAAATAGTTATAGTAACTTCTTTACCAGCTTTACTATACTTGAATAATGCCTAAAACTTCACTGATTAAACAATAGATTTATGTTCATTGAAAAAGATATCGTGCAAATAAATGACCGCGGCAGCGACATTCAAGTTGTTGAAGAGCAAGTCCGTTATTTTGAAAACGGGTTTCCGTTTCTGCAGCTTTCCAAAGCCGCGACGGTAGGGGACGGAATTATCCGCCTCACGGACGAGCAAATTGCACAGGTTATTACTGATTTCGACAAAAGCGCATCGGACGGAGAGATCGCATTATTAAAATTTGTACCCGCGTCAGGAGCTGCTACGCGTATGTTCAAGTCTCTTTTTGGCTTTCTAGAGCAAGGTAAAAAAGATAAATCGGTCGAAGAGTTTTTTGCAAAATTGTCAGAATTTGCCTTTTACGAAGACCTGAAAACTTCTTTGGCCGCCGATGGAAGCAACATTGAAACTGCGGACGAAAAAACCATCGTATCCTATTTCCTTACTAACAAAGGCCTGGGATATGGTGAGCTGCCAAAAGGATTGTTGAAATTCCACAACTATGATAGCCGTTCCCGTACACCTCTGGAAGAACATTTGGTGGAAGGTGCGAAGTATGCCAATGCAGGAGGCAATGTTCAGATCCATTTTACGGTATCACCCGAGCACCGTGACAAGTTCGAAAAACTGGTGGTAGAAGTTTTGCCTAGTTATCAGAGTGAATTTGGAGTGAGATACATTGTCTCTTTTTCTGAGCAGAAAAGTTCAACGGATACCATTGCGGTTAATTTGGACAACACGCCTTTCCGTGAAAAGGACGATTCTTTATTATTTCGTCCTGCGGGCCACGGAGCGCTGCTTGAAAACCTGGGACAGTTGGATGCCGACATTATTTTTATCAAAAACATTGATAATGTAGTTCCTGACAGAATTAAAGAAGAAACTATAACCTATAAAAAGGCTCTTGCAGGAATCGTTTTGCAGTATCAAAAACGAATTTTTGCCTATCTGGAAAAACTGGGTGGACAAGTTGACGCTTCTCTTTTGGCAGAACTGGACAATTTTTTCCAAAAAGAATTGTGTGTTATTCCTCCGGCAGAATTTGGTACCTGGTCTGATGATCAGAAGAAAGCATATTTTGTTCAAAAGCTGGACAGACCTTTGAGAGCTTGCGGAATGGTTAAAAATCAGGGAGAACCAGGTGGTGGGCCATTCTGGGCTGAAAATGCAGACGGTTCTTCGTCTCTTCAAATCGTTGAATCTGCTCAGGTTGACGTCGATAATGACGACCAAAATAATATTTTCAAGAACTCTACCCACTTTAATCCGGTGGATTTGGTGTGTGGTGTGAAAAACGGAAAAGGAGAACTATATGATCTTAAAAAGTTCAGAGATCCATTGACCGGTTTCATCACAGCGAAGTCAAAAGATGGTAAAGATCTGAAAGCTCAGGAGTTACCGGGCTTGTGGAATGGTGCTATGGCGGATTGGAATACGTTGTTTGTAGAAGTTCCGTTGATCACTTTTAACCCTGTAAAAACGGTTAATGATTTATTGAGAGAGCAACATCAATAATATTTCAAGTAATTCAGACACAAAATAAAAAAACCGCCGGAGTCAATTCCGGCGGTTTTTTTATTGCAATTTCTACAAGATTATCATGGTATCGGTAAAACCTTACTTTCTTTAAAAGTAGACAGGATAACCATTGTCTGGGTACTTGCTACTTCTTCGATTTCATTGATTTTTTCAAGCATCAGCTTCTGATATGTACTGATGTCCTTTGAGATAACTCTTAAAAGAAAGTCACCTGTACCTGTAATGTGATGACATTCAATCACTTCGGGGATGGCGTGAATCTTCTCCACAAATGATTCAGTTACCGCTTTCCGGTGCCCAACCAATGAAATCTGAACAAAAGTGCTAACACCTAGTCCAACCTTTTCAGGTTCAAGCTGAGCGTGGTAGCTTTTAATGATTCCGGATTGTTCCAGTTTTTTAACGCGTTCCAATGTTGGCGCAGGAGACAGCCCTATTTCTTTGGATAGTTGTGCGTTAGTTATTTTTGCGTTCGTTTGTAAGATCTCCAGTACTTTACGGTCTATCTGGTCTAACTTAATAATGGCCGACATTTCTCTATGACTATGGTTTATATAACGTCCTTTTTTCAGGACGCTGCAAAACTAATTAGTTTCCCGAAGAATCTTATAATTATATACTGGAAATTTGTCAAAAAAAAGAATTATCGTAGGCGAAACGTGATTTTAGTATGGAAATATTAGGTTGCAAGCAATGTAACCCATTAATCTAAATATGGTTACACTGCGTAAGTTTCAATTTTTTGCAGAAAATCCTGGTAAGTCAGCTTAATACCGTCCGCCAGCTCAATACGGTGTTTCCAGCCCAGTTCATGTAGTTTACCTACGTCCATTAATTTGCGGGGAGTACCGTCTGGTTTGTCCGTATTCCAATGGATCTGCCCTTCATATCCTGTTACGTCCCGGATCATTTCAGCCAAATATTTGATGGTAACATCGGCACCTACCCCAATATTCAGGAACCCAGGCTCATTATAATTTTGCATTAAAAAGTAACAGGCATCCGCCAGGTCGTCCGCATGCAAGAACTCCCTGAGAGGCGACCCAGTGCCCCATAACTCAACAAAAGGCTTGTTTTCCTCCTTTGCTTCATGAAATTTTCTGATCATGGCCGGAAGTACATGCGAATTATTCAGGTCGTAATTGTCATTGGGACCGTACAAATTGGTAGGCATCACCGAAATGAAATTACAGCCGTATTGCGCCCGATACGCTTCACACATTTTGATCCCCGCTATCTTGGCAATGGCATATGGCTCATTGGTAGGTTCCAAGAGCCCGGTCAGCAGCGAGCTTTCCTGTAAAGGTTGAGGCGCTAGTTTTGGATATATGCAGCTCGAACCGAGGAACATGAGCTTTTTAGCCTCAGTCCGGTATGCGCTGTCAATGATATTATTTTGGATCAACAGGTTATCGTTCAGAAATTCGGCCCGATAAATGTTGTTAGCCATAATACCGCCTACCTTGGCTGCGGCAAGGAATATATATTCAGGACGTTCTGTTTCAAAAAAAGCCCCGACATCGGCTTGGTTACGCAGATCGAGCTCTGAGGATGTTTTAAGTATAAAGTTATTGAAACCTTCCTTTACTAATTTTCTGTGAATGGCGGAACCGACCATGCCGCGATGTCCGGCAATATAAATTTTAGCACTTTTTTCCACTGTGTTTTTTTAAATTTGTCCGTTGAAAATCAATATAGAAAAAATCAATTCGTTACAAAAGTAACAATCTTGCTCTGAAGAAAAATCCAATACACATGCAAAGAGTAATTCTGGTCTGCGGCTTTTTATCATTAGGTCTTACTGCTGCCACTTTGGCTCAGTCAGTACAGAAGGATAGCACACCCCCTGCCTGGTTGCCGAAAGAAACTGTAAAAAAGGATACAGCTAGCGGATCCAAAGACCTGAAATCATTTATTTCGGGACTTGATCCTGTTGTCGGCGCGTCCGTACCTGGTGCAAAAGGTAAGTCCACGAGCCTTTCCACCCTCTTTGGAGAAACAATTCCAGACCTTGGACTAAGGGTAAAAGAATATAAAAGCCAGAAGAAAGACCGGAAACGCAAGAAGGAAAAAGCCAAACTCGCGAGGGTTCAATATGAAGGTATTCCCATGCAAAGTATGTCCGTAAAATACGGTAGTGGCGACCGGGCAACGGTTGAATCTTTTCATGTTTTGAAAGAATACAAACCAATGGATCCCTATGTAAGGGCCACAGAAACAAGGTGGTATGATAAAAAAGGCAAGAAACTCAGCTCGGCATTGGTAAAGGAAAAAGAGCAAGCACTTCCACTGCACGGTTCCTACAAGAAGTACAATGGTGAAAACCTGATCGAGGAAGGGTACTATTATATGGGTGTAAAAGATGGCCGCTGGGTCAAGTATGACACCAAGTACAACCTCATCGACAAGGCGATATGGAACCGCGGTTTCCCGGCAGAGTCCCGCATTAGCTACTATGACTCAGCCCACACGCAGGTGAAAGAAGTAATACCGGTTGCATTTGGAGAGGTTGAAGGCGAGTACATGCAGTTTTATAAGGAGGGGCAGCTGATGACAAGCGGGAAATTCGATGGCGGCAGGAAAATAGGCCGCTGGGTTGAGTATTACCAGTTTCGCCGTCAACGCAAAAAAGAAATCCAGTATCCAAAGTCCGGCTGGGACGAAGAGTTTGAGCCTTTTGTGCTGCGAGAATGGGATGACAAAGGCAAGCTTCTGTACGATTACACCAAGGATCCCCGCGCTTCCGCTGAAGAAGAAACCGAAAATTAACGGTTTGAATGGTTGAAAATCATCATTCACCTGCTTAATTAGCATGCCCGGATTAGGGCATGAATTCATTACATATGTATTTATCTTTCCTCGGTTTCGTCAGAAATAAAAGCTGGCTGGCTTTATTATTTTGTGTCATTCCTGTGCTGATCTACGTTTGGTTTTTTAGTGCAATTGCATTGAATGTCAACTATGTAGCTTTTGACGATATCATGATCCTGGGCATAATCCCGGGCTTTGAAAATGCCACCCTGGCAGAAAAATGGAAGCAGCTCACTACGCTTTTTCCTGAGCACAGGCTGGTTTTTTCGCGTTCCATCATCCTTCTTTTACACAGTTTTTTTGGGAAAGTGAACCTGGTCTGGCCTATGATCATTGCCAATATTTGTTGGGGATTATGTGCGTTTGTATTCTACCGGGCATTCACGAGAGTGAAAGTAAATATCTGGTATTTCGTGCCGGTAATGTGGCTTTGGTTCAATATTCAATCTTTTGAAAATATTTTCTGGGGCGTAAGCTCACTTTGCAATTTTGGCGTGCTGCTATTTGTGCTCAGCGCACTCTATTTCGCGGTTTATTGTCCCGATCGTATCATTTACAGTCTTTTCTTTGCAGTGGCGGCTACATTTACCTACGGCAATGGCCTGATGGTTTTTCCAGTCATAGGTCTTCTTTTTTTGCTTACCGGTCGGCGCAAAGAGTTTGTAATCACATTGTTAACAACGATTGTAATCGCGGTAATTTACTTTATTGATTTTACGCCTATCACGCAAAACCTCGACTTTTCGAATGCCAAACAAGTAAAGGAAGGTTTCTTCGGTTTCTTCGGCTTTTTAGGATCCATTGCGACACTTACTGCCTATGGCGTGTCGCCGATTATGCTCTCTCTCGCTGTTGGTACCGGCATGTTAATGATCGCAATGCTACTTTTTTTGTATCGGAAACAGTACCTGATACTTTGGAATTCGGGGTGGCTAAAATCCCGTTACACCAATCAGACAGCACTTTTTGCATTGTCGATTGCCATTTTTGTCGGTATCACAGCGTTGGCATTGACCTATAAACGTATCCCAACTGATACTTTCGAAGGTATGTTCAAAGGGCGCTACCGCATGTATTCGACGTTGTGGTGCATTTCACTTTACTTCGCTTTTTTGGCTGTTTCAAAAGATAGGTTAAAAACATTGCTTTCTCCCGTGATTATGCTTTTGGCGGTAGGCTTAAACCTGGTTATTCTGCAAAGTAATTTTGCAGAGGCGGTGAATAACCGCCGGGCTGCCATAGTCCAGGAATTCAATGCGAGATATAATGCTGACTGGCTGGGAATCAGGATGTTTTCAATGGATCAGCAGCATTTTGAAAAGATAAGGGGCTATTACCAATCAGCCGACCCACTTGCAGAAGGTTGGAATCCTAAAATCGGTACGGATAGTGTTGTTTGTGACAGTATGTATAAAGCAGACGCGATCGCGAAAACAGCCGACCACATTGTAGTCAGTTTTCAGAATGACTTTTTCAAACCCGTTAAGGACTATTCAGACGGTGCCTACGTGTTATTGAAGTCTTCCGGACACGTTTATGCCTCGCCGCCCAATCAGTTTGCCGTACCTTTAAAAACTACAATCAGGAGACAAATGTATTTCTCAAAAGGCGCATATGGCAGTTTCCATGTAGCTACCGTTGAGCCAGGGGTTTACAGCATTTATTTGCTGGTTCGCCAAAATGGTAAGAACAGGATATACTGTACCGGCCAGACCTGGGAGGAAAAAGAATAGCTTAAAATTTGTCGTGTACACCGGTCAAAATCCTTTCAACCTCCTTGCGAATTTCACTGGTTGGGCGTGTATAGTTGTTATTCATAAAGCTGAATACCAATGTTTTGCCCTTCTTTGTTACTAAAAATCCACTCAGGTTATAGTTATTACTCAGGCTTCCTGTTTTGGCAAAAATAAAAGGGGTGTCTTGCTTGAACAGGTTGCTGAGCGTTCCGGTTTTCCCTCCGTTAGGCAGTATTTTGAATAGCCTTTCGCGCGGGACTTTCTTGTAAATCTTCTGTAACAAAGCTACAATGGTTCTGGGGGTGAAGAGATTATAGCGGCTCAATCCTGATCCGTCTTTCCAAACTGGCCGGTCGGGCAGATCACTCATATGATGCTCAATGGCGTGTGCAATGGCTTTTTCAGTATTCAAAGGTAATTTGTTGGCAGTAGCGTAAAGGAGCATGAGCTGCTCGGCCAGCATATTATCACTAACCTGCATCATTCTGGTGTACAGCGAGTCGGTAGGAATGCTGTAAACGGTCTGTAAGTCAATTTCCAGTGGAATATGGATGAGTTTGATCTCTTTTTTCAATGTATCACTCAAAAGCTGCACCGTTAAAAGATCGCTCATATGTACAGGTACATCCTGAGTGAGTCCCTGCGGGACAGCCAGGCGGGAGTGATGAAATAGGTTCTGAGATTCTTCCCTTTCAATGCCCGAAGCTGTTGTATCAAAAACCATTGATTTTTTCCAGAAGTGCGGACTTACCTGATAAGCCTGGGACGCCTCGCCTTTAAACCTTGCAATGTTGCCGTAAACAGGCAATGCAGAGATTTCAGCCTGGTAGTAATCATTATAATCGCTCCAAGCCCAGCCAGATCCAAACCGCTTGTTTTCAAAATGAAAGGGTGTGTAAAAGATCTGGTCTTTCCGGTTTTTTAGAAAATCAAAAACTTTGCTGTGTGGGAGATCAGGGTGTAATAATGATGGATCGCCGGTGCCACGGATAATGAGCAGCTCGCCCCATTCCAAGTATTCGAGACCTGGAATGGAGTCGCCCAAGGCACATAACCCGGCGTAAAAACTAAATAATTTGGTATTTGAAGCAGGTGTAAAATATTTATCGTCCTGGTAAGAAGCCAGTGTTTTAGGGTCGTTCAGGTTTGAAATTGAAACACCTGTATGTTGCTGACTAAAAACAGAGGATTTTTTTATTTCCCGGTTCAGATAATGCGAAACGGAGCAGCCGGACAATGTAAGGACACTAATAAAGAAAAGTAGCGTGCGCATGTAAATCAGTTAGAATGAGCGAAAACAAAGATAATATTTTCACTGATTCAATAACGAGCCGTTTGTGCATTCCTGATTACCAGATAAAAATTTCCGTGTAGTGTAATGATCGAATCTTTTTTGGCATCAAACTGAGGCAGACAGTCAGCATTCGCCAATATGTACCTGGATGTGTCAGGCCCGATGGCAATGTCGGTGAGCGAGAGCAGGTGATACCGTTGGAAATACGAATGGATGTCTGCATTCTGGTATAAATCATGGCATACGCCAATGGTTGAGGCGCGTGCCGCATATTTTTTTACATCTTTTGCATTCTCTGCCATCACATCAGGCTGAATAGAAGTCACTTTTTTCAATGTAATTCCCCAGCAACCGACGATTGCCACAGCAAAAAACAAGACTGAAAGTTTTGGGGCGAGCTTCGCTAATGCATCCGTTTTTTCAACAAACAATGTGGCAAAAAACAACGCGACAAATGGTAATGCGGGTAAAAGATAATGTGGGTACTGTTTGACGCTGACCAACATGGGCGCTATTCCTGAAAAAGCTACCAGGAAGGCAAACTGACTGACATTCAACACAATCGGGCTGATCGATCGCTTTAATTTTAGTAAAAATGCAAGAATATTTAATCCAATGAGCGCCAATAAATGGGGATATATGTTGCTCAGTAAGTCGGGAATGAGGAGGAAATGTGCCTGCCATCCAACCCCTGTTTTTTCTCTTTTTTGTAGTAATGCCTGAACCACCTGTCCTTGAAAATAAGTGTTCAGAAACTCAAATGCGGGCTGGTAAGTCAGTATCAAACCACCAGCCACTATTGCAGTTCCTAACATTACGCCAGTACTTTTCAGGGCTTTTTGAAAAGAAATGTCTTCATCTAGAAATGAATAAAGCATTGTAAAGGCCAATGGATAAAGTCCAACCGGGCCTTTGGTAAGAAAAGCAAGAAATATGCCGAAACCAGCCAGTAAAGGCCATATATAGTGCTTTTTTGAAATGATACTCTTCTTCAAAAAGATAAGCTGGAAGTAACAGGACAGCAGGCAAAAAACACCCATTGTGCTGTCCAGAAAGTTATTGGGAATGCTGTACCAGACTGTAACCATACCATACCAGCACAAAACAGGCAGCCAGGCATACCGTTGCAAAACGTGCTGACCGTCGAAAAGCTTTTGCCAGATTTTCGCGATCAGAACGATGTGGCATACTAGAATGAGCAGATCGTAAATGTTCTCGACGGCAATGGTATCGCCCATAATCCGGAAAAGTATCGACTGTATTCCGAATTGCAGTGGCGGATGACCCGAGAAAAAGGTACCATTGTCGTATGGAAGCCAAAAAGAGTCCGCAAAATAGGGCTTCCAGAATGATCCGATGCCTACGGACATATTTCTGGCGATCGCAGCATACGTCACTCCATCCATAAACATGGTTTCGTCCAGAGACCGGGGAAGAAATGTGATGAGGATAAAGCTTATGGTAAATATCCAGGGAAGAAATCGTAGATATTTATCATTTCCGGCAACATCAAATAACATATCGTGGAGTGAAGTTTGTCCAAATTAAGACATTTTTAGGCGGACTAATATACTTACCATAGCACCTTTTTTATTAAGCGTAACCGTCGATCCTTTTCATAACAAACATTATCACATTACTTTGCACGGGTTTTCCCAGGCATTGCAAACACAACTCTGATGATTGATCTTCACGCCGTCCTGAGGCGATATTGGGGTTATGATACTTTTCGGCCTTTTCAGGAAGATGCCATCAAAACGGTACTTAATGGAATAGATACGCTGGTTTTACTTCCAACAGGTGGCGGAAAATCCGTGTGTTTTCAGGTGCCCGTTATGGCGATGGAAGGAGTTTGCATTGTGGTAACCCCCCTGATCGCCTTGATGAAAGACCAGGTGGAGCAGCTCAAAAAAAGAGAAATTCCGGCTGCCGCCATTCACTCGGGAATGAGCCGGACCGAGATAGATATTACTCTTGATAATTGTATTCACGGAACCACCAAATTCCTGTATGTGTCACCTGAACGGCTGCGGACGGACATTATGATTGCGCGCGCGAAGCAAATGAATGTGTGTTTGCTGGCGGTGGATGAGGCGCATTGTATTTCTGCCTGGGGTTACGATTTCAGACCCTCCTACCTGCTCATTGCCGAATTCAGAAAGCTGATACCGGGCGTTGCCGTGATGGCGCTCACGGCCACGGCTACCGAGGAAGTGCGGGCTGATATTTTGGATAAGCTGGAAATGAAGAACGCCAGGGTATTTAAGCAATCATTCGCCAGGGCTAACCTCTCCTACTCTGCTTTTGCCGAGGAAAGTAAGGAACGAAAGCTGCTGCAAGTCCTCAAAAATGTTGCAGGATCTGCCATTATCTACGTCAGGACGAGGAAAAGAACCAAGGAGTTGGCCGACTGGCTGAGCCGTCAGGGAATATCGGCGCAGAGCTATCACGCCGGGTTACCTTTTCGCGAACGGTCTGACAGGCAGTCGGCTTGGATCAAAAATCACATCCGAGTGGTAGTAGCCACCAATGCTTTCGGTATGGGGATTGATAAGCCTGATGTGCGTGCGGTGATCCATTTCGACCTGCCGGACAACCTGGAAGCATACTACCAGGAGGCGGGCCGTGCGGGAAGGGATGAAAAGAAGGCTTATGCCGTGGCGCTTTTCAATAAAATTGATCTGGAAGAGCTTTCTGACAGCATTGAAAGAAAATATCCTTCCGTCGAAGTCCTGAAAAGGGTGTATCAGGCTTTGGCAAATTATTACAAAATAGCGATCGGAGGCGGCGAGTTTGCGGCTTTCGATTTTGATATACAAGAATTTACAGGAATCTTCGGACTACCCGTCAATGAAACACATTACGCACTCAAATTGCTTGAAGAAGAGGGATTTATACAGCTGAGTGAAAACTTTGCCGATCCTGCTAAAATCCATTTCCTGGTGGACAACCGCCAATTGTACGACTTTCAGATACGCTACCAGGAATTCGATTCGTTTATCAAAGTGATTCTGAGGATGTATGGCGGGGAGGTTTTTACCGAGTATGTCCGCATATCAGAAAGTGAGCTGGCCCAGGTCTATTTCGCCCCGGAACCGGAAGTGATCAGAAAGCTTAGATTTCTCATGGAACGCGATATTCTGATATATGAGCCGAGAAAGGACAAGCCACAGCTCAGTTTCCTGACCCCGCGATACGATGCCACATTGTTACCGTTGAATGTATTTGAAATAGGCAAGAAAAAAGACCGGGACCTGAGTAAGGCGCGCGCTGTGGCACGATACGCATCTCACGAGCATCTGTGCAGGACGCTACTTTTATTGGAATATTTCAATGAGTTTGACGCTAAGGAGTGCGGTGTTTGTGACAACTGTATCAAGAACAGAAGAATTGACAATCAACGGAATGAGACGCTGGAAGAAGCATTGGTCCATTATATCGGGCAAAAAGGACCGGTTACCCCGCAGGATTTAAGTCAGGCATTCGAGAGCATTTCTGAAACAGATTTTTTAAAGGCATTACAGGAATTAATTGTAGAGGAAGTGATTCGCTATGATCCGGTCGGAAAGCTGTTCTTAACTAACAAAACTCAACATTGAAAAATTTAACACTCACGTTCGCGCTATTATTTCTTTCATTTCAAATCAGCGAGGCGCAGCAGATTCCGGGTCTGGAATTCAGCAATTACGGAGGTCTGTACCGGGCGACTTATAATCCTTCGGTGATCGGAGGGCCCAAACATAAGTTTCAGATCAATATCATTTCACTCGGAGGGAGCATTAAGTATCGTTATTTCAGGTTTTTGGGTGAAAATTCCTTCCTGACGCCAATACTTGCCTCACATTCGACCAAAGAATTGTATGGCCGCTCCCGTACGATGGGGTCGCTTACCTACAAAGACCCGATTTATGTGGTGAGCGAAATTCGCTGGCCGTCAGCCATGATTTCGCTGGGCAAGTATCAGGGACTTGCATTGCAGCTGCGCACCAGAGGTTATGTACAGGGAAATAATATTCCGGACCCTATTCAGCATATTTATTTCAAAAGAATGGATACGGGTAGTACCGGTGCCTATGAGGATCAGGCCTGGGGTAATTTCGATTTGGTACAACAAACTTTTTCGGATCTCAGCCTCACTTACGGGGTACAGCTACTGGATCTGGAATCTCATAAATTGCGCATTGGAGCGACTGTAAAGCGTGTTTTTGGTGCGCGAGTGGGTTATTTGACGGGCTCGGCGGATAGTTACAGCATTCGTCCGCTACCAGGAAATGCAGAAACTACTGAACTTGTTATTTCTGATCTGTCCTACGAAACCGGGTATAGTGCCCCCACCCGGAAAGCAAGCATTGGCAAACTGATGAACTCCGATCAATATGGCGCAGGCTGGGGATATGACCTGGGTGTTTCATACGAATTGGGCTCCTATTGGCATAAATCCAAAGAAGTTTTCGACGAAAGTCCCGAGTACCTGATCCGGTTTGGTGCATCGCTCACCGACGTCGGGTCCATTCGCTACCGGACTTCCAACACGCGTGTGGAAAGAGGCAGCCAAAGCGAGACGATCATTGGGCAAAAGGAATTGGAAACCATTAGTGACCGTGGTCCGGAAGGTTTTATGAGTCTGTTTCCGGCTGATACCACCACTTTTTTCAGAAAAGACGTGCGTCTGCCGCAGGCTGTACACCTGGAAGCAGATATTCAGCTCGTCAAAGGATTTTTTCTGAACCTTTCGCAAACAAAACGTTTCAAAAGTCGATCGGGACAACCATTAGATATCTATCAGCCTAATTCTTTTACCATTACTCCGCGTTTTGAAGACGAAGATTCGGATTTTGCTTTTCCAATTACATTCATTCGTGGAAATAACCGTCCTTCTATCGGAGCAGTGGGGCATTTTGGCCCAATATTCCTGGGATTCAGCAGCGTAAATGGGATACTCAAAAGTGGCGGGGCAAGGGGGTGCATGATGTACATCGGGTTTACCGCCTGGAAATTGAACCGAAACAAAGACAAGGACTAATATGAGAAAAACATGTACACGCATTCTCGCCATTGTATTTACTCCCCTACTCCTGCTGGCCCAGCAACACGATCATCACCCGACACCTTCCGTAACAACAGGCGTTGAGGCGCAGCCGCTCCTGGCACAGGCAATGCGTTTGCAGGAAGCACTCTCGTTTTCGGGAAATTCTCTTTCCACAGCCGACGCGCAGCGACTGAAAGCATTAAGTAACAATCCTTTAACCAGTGAGACAGTAACCGGCATTCAGAAAATTCTGGATCCTTATTGCCTCAATATTGTCACTATTAACCCTGAGGGACGCGTAAAAGTGGATCGTGGCGCTGCCAGAGCTGTTTTGACTCAGGGCGGCTGGACGAGTTTCCTGGTCAAGATCCATAACGAAGCAGGCATTACTGCTAAGCTGGAAGCCGAGAGCCCCAATGGAGCGAAACCATACCATTCTCCGTCATTTGAATCGAAAGTAAAAAAAGAACACGAGCTGACTGCTGGCCAGGTTGCTAACCGGTTTCTGGAAGTACAGATTTACGCAAACAGACCTTTGCAGCCTAATTTGTCTGGTTTGAAACTGGAATACGCTGTGGTTCAGATCTATTCCAAAGAGGCTGGCAAGCGGGAAGCAGAGATTGGCTATCACGTAGGCCAGGGTTCGCAGGACATTGGTTTCAGAAATGCGACACACATTCTTTTTGATGTAAAACCAGCGGTGAAAGTCAAATTTCAAGTAAAAGATCATGACGGAACCCCTACTATGGCATCATTTCTGATCACTGACTCGCAAGAACATGCCTCCGGGAAGTTCAAAGGCATTTATCCGCTTCCTTCCCGCCGTGTTGCAGCCTACGACGAATACCCCGATTTCTTTTTTCAACCGCAGATTTACCGCAAAGACGGCGAGCATGTTCAGTTGCCAGCCGGCAAATATAAGGTAACTTTTACCCGTGGTCCGGAGTACATTAGTCAGACGAAGGAAATAACGGTACCAACCAACGTTGACTCCATAAATGTGTCATTTGAGTTAAAAAGATGGATACAGATGTCCAAATTGGGTTGGTATAGTGCTGATCATCACATTCACGCAGCCGGTTGCAGCCATTACGACAGCCCTACCGAGGGGGTGGATCCGAAAGATATGTTTCGGCAAACCATGGGTGAAGACCTGAATATGGCTGCGAATCTGGCCTGGGGGCCAAGCTGGTACCATCAGAAAACATTCTTTACAGCCAAGGATCATCCGTTGTCCAATAAGAAAAATATCATGCGCAATGATGTTGAGGTTTCGGGTTTTCCATCGTCACATTCTGGCCATATCGTGCTTTTGAGGATAAAAGAGGACGACTATCCAGGCACTACTACCATTGAGCAATGGCCCAGCTGGACAGCTCCCGTGCTTTCCTGGGCCAAATCGCAGGGCGGAATTGTGGGTTACGCGCATTCAGGCTGGGGATTGGAGCCAATGCAGCGAACCGGTAAGATATTCAATGATATAGTACCGAAAATGGATGGGATCGGTGCGAACGAATACATTGTTACCGTGACGCAAAATCTGGTTGACTTTTTCAGTGCCGGTGACACGCCAGCGCCCTGGGAGCTTAATATGTACTATCACACGCTGAACTGCGGATTTAAGCCCAGGCTCAGTGGAGAAACGGATTTCCCATGCATTACGGACGCGCGCGTAGGACAAGCAAGAAGTTATTTTAAAACGAATGAGCCGCTGAATTACGACAATTACGTGGCGGCTATCCAAAGTGGTCGGAGCTATGTTTCGGACGGAAAATCGCATATCATGGATTTTGCAGTAAACGGAAGCGAGGCGGGTGTAGGTAATAGTGAGGTTTCGTTAAAAAATACGCAATCAGTCTTTGTTACGGCGAAGGTGGCGGCATATTTGCCGGTAACGCAGGACAGTATCGGGGCGAAAATCGCTAATAGCTCCATCCTTATAACCCCTTATTGGGAGATTGAAAGAGCGAGAATCGCTAAATCCAGGAAGGTAAGAGTAGAATTGATCGTGAACGGGGAGGCTGTGGATACTACGGAAGTAATGGCGAATGGCGAAATGACGGAGGTAAAATTTAATTACAAGATCAATAAATCATGCTGGGTAGCGCTTCGGGTTTTCCCGAGTTCACATTCCAATCCGATTTTTGTAACAGTGGACGGTAAACCAATTGTAGAGAAAAAGAGCGCGGAATGGTGCCTTGCTACATTGAATCAATGCTGGAAAATGAAGGAGCCGAACATTCGGGTAGAGGAGAAGAAAGCAGCGGAAGATGCGTATGAAAAAGCGAGAATTGTATACCGCAAAATCATCGACAGCCAGTGACGTTGTGTAGATTGTTACATGCCTACCGCATTTAAATGGGTTATGCAATGTTATTTTTCTACCAATATTGCATGTCTACCAAGATTACATGCCTGACGGCATTTTAAAGTTGTGCTGAAAGGATGAACGGGTCATAGGGACAGTAGGCCAAGTCGCATAGCGACGAAACCTCGGTAGCAACATGATTGGGTTGAAAAATAAAATCCCGTCAGGGATGTAACAATCACATTTCCGCGCTTTTCTTGCGAAACAACCCTCCTATTCTGCTGAACATTCGTTTTTCAAATTCCCAGAAGAAAGTAAACTTGCCCCAGATCCAGCCCCAGGCTAACAAAATCACCTGGTACAATGGTAAAATAATCAGAATATTAACCGCCCAACGAAGCCAGGAAGGCGACTCATCGGTCAAACCGACCAGCTCGAAAAGCCAGCGTTTTACGTACAAGACAGAAAAACCGGTACAGGCGAAGACGACGAGAATGATGAGGACATCCCACCCATTCCTGACGTTCCAGCGCTGTTTTAGTTTTTCGATCATGCTATTTATTCATAGAAGTTGTCCAGATTTTCAGGTTTGATGACTTCTGTATCCAAAGATAAAAATTCTTCCCAGAAGGGATCATTTGGGAGACCAGCTTTGCATATAATCGGCTCTTTTTTAACGGGATGCTCGAAATACAGCCTGCGTGCATGCAGATTGATGTTATTATCCCGGTTTCCAACCGGGTAGCCATATTTCACGTCACCTCGGATCGGGCAGTTCATCGATGCCAGCTGCACGCGGATTTGATGTGGCCTGCCAGTTACAGGCATTACTTCGAGCAAATGGAACTTGTTGATCTCTCCCATCCAACGATAAGATAACTCAGCACGTTGTGTGCCGGGTGCTTCATAGTCGTAAGCGGTGGTAACATTGCGCTTCTCGTCTTTGGAAAGCCAATGTACGAGTTTCCCTTTTTTCTCTGCTGGACGGTGTTTTACCACTGCCCAGTACGTCTTCTGCACGTCGCGCTTACGAAAAATCTCATTCATACGTTCCAAAGCCTTAGAGGTACGGGCAAATACGACCAGCCCGCTCACAGGACGGTCCAGTCGATGGACTGTTCCCAAAAAAACAGCTCCTGGTTTGTCATAGACTTCCTTGATATAGTCTTTGACCATATCCAAGAGGCATTTATCCCCCGTAGCATCCCCCTGAACCAGAATACCCGGCTCTTTATTGACGATGATCAGGTGATTATCCTCGTATATAACTTGAAATGGTCTTTTAGCCATATTAATAGTTCTTTACTTTTTAAAAGGTCAATATGATTCCTTGTCATTCGGAAACGATTTGCCTTTTACATCTTTGATATAATTGGAAATTGCGTCGGTCATTACACCATTCAAATCCGCATAGCGACGCAAGAATCGTGGTTTGAATGCCTTATTGATGCCCAGTAAGTCGTGTAGTACCAATATCTGGCCGTCGGCATGTGGTCCGGCACCTATACCCACGGTTGGAATGGACACACTTTCAGAAACTTGTTTGGTCAGTGTGGAAGGTATTTTTTCCAAAACCATTGAAAAACAGCCTACTTCTTCCAGCATTTTCGCGTCTTCCAGCAGCTTTTGTGCTTCTTCTTCCTGTTTAGCTCGGACAGTGTAAGTCCCGAACTTGTAAATGGATTGCGGCGTAAGGCCCAAATGACCCATTACAGGCACTCCGGCGCTTAATATGCGGGTAATGGAATCCTTGATTTCCAGTCCCCCTTCCAGCTTCACCGCATGCGCACCCGATTCTTTCATTATCCGAATGGCGGAGTTCAATGCTTCCCGCGAATTGCCCTGATAGGATCCAAAAGGTAGGTCGACTACTACTAACGCCCTTTTTACAGCCCGTACCACCGACGTAGCATGGTAAATCATCTGATCGATCGTAATAGGAAGCGTCGTTTCGTGTCCCGCCATTACATTCGAAGCGGAGTCCCCTACCAGGATAAGCTCTATTCCTGCGGCATCTACAATGCCGGCCATAGAATAATCGTAGGCAGTAAGGCAGGATATTTTTTCGCCCCGCGTTTTCATTTCCTGAATGATGTGGGTCGTAACGCGTTTAATATCAGGGGTATGGATTGACATTTCTCTGTTTCGGATTAAAATTTAATAGGTCATTGGTCGTCACTTGTAGCCATATATTGTCATTTCTAGTTCCATGCGCTCTATGACCATAAATGACTTCCATGACTATTCATGTCCGGATACTAAAACACCTGACTACCTGTGTATCAACCAGTTTTCAGGGTTGAGGCGGGATGTGTTTTTCCAGATCTGGAATTGCAGTTCAGATGTTCCGTCGCTGTCGGTAGCTACCCGGCCGATGTTTTCCCTTGCTTTCACTTTCTGGCCGGCCCGAACAGTAACTCCATTCATTTTGGCATAGATCGTCATATAATTACCATGTTGAATGGCCACTACATTGCCCATTCCCGGCATTTCCGTCACATCCAGCACGACACCGTCGTATACCGACCGCACCGGCTCACCCGCGGTAGTTTGAATGTCAACACCCAGGTTATCAACCATTACGCCTTTCAAAACAGCATGTGGGCGTTGGCCGAAGTGTCCCGAAACAAAGCCTTTTACAGGCCATGGTAGTCGCGATTGGGAAGCTGTAAATGACGAAGCGAGCGTTGTTTCTTCCTCACTCATACCACTCGAAACGACCGGCTCTTCTTCTTCTTTGGGTTCTTCTACCACTGCCGCCTCACCCTTTTTCTCTCTTTCAGCGTTTTCGCGGGCTATTCTCTCCCGTTCTGCTTTTCTGCGCGCTTCCCGCTCCTCGCGTTCTTTGCGTTCCCGCTCCAAACGTTCACGTCTCTCCCGCTCAGCGATCCTGCGGATATTGGCTTCCAGTAAATCGGTTGCCCTTTTGTTTTCCGCAATTTGTTTTCTTAATTCTACCTCTTTTTGGGAGAGCTCCTGAATCACTTCATTCTGCTTCACTTTGAGCCCTTCCAGCTTGGTGTTTTCGGTTACCCGGGTATCCAGAACTGTTTTTTGCTGATTCTTTTTGCTTGTAATGCGCTGACGCTCAGCTCGCACTTGTGCCTGCAAAATTTCAATTTCTTTAACCTGTCCTTGTCTCGCCTCGGTATATTGTTTCAAATATTTATACCTCAATACAAACTGATTGAATGTACCGGAGGAAAAAAGAAAAACCAATTGATTGAAATAAACATTTCTTTTGGAAGCCTCATAAATCATATGCCCATACTCCTCTTTCAGCTTGTTAAGGCGGCTATCCAGCTCCTGACGCTTTTTTTCGAGGACTTTTAATTCTTTGTCAAGCAGTTCAAGATCGTCAGAAAGAAGGTCAATCTGCCTTTTATAGGTATTGATTTGCTGATTCAGGGCTTTTAATTGACCTAAATTGACATTTTTTTGAGAAGACGTTTGTTTCAGGATGCTTTGAATTTCCCTGATCTTGTTCTGGTTTTCGGTCTTTTCGCGTTCAAGCTGCTCACGGGTTTTCTGTGCGTAGGCGCTTATCCCCGCGCAAAAAATGAACGTCAATAGTAGAAATAAACGGCGTAAATAAGGGTTATGAAGGGGCATACTGTTAATTCTTGCGACCAGATTCCTTAAAAGGCAGGCAAAGTTAAGCAGACTTGGGGTTTTTGCCCCATGATCGTCATGACATTCTGTATTTTACCTTTTTCGTTTATACGACGAAGGTATATTAAAGGGAAAACCAGGATTTTCATTTATAAAGTCCACTTTGTTATGTTTGATCCGCATATTGGTTTCGTTGATCTGTTGATCTTTTTGCGACCTGACGTTTAGATTGATCAGACTGGTAAATGGAAAAAGGAAAGTTTTGACTACCTTATAATCCTGGTAGTCAAGGGTAAAAGTATTTTGCGTGGGGATCTCCGTGGCTTTTATTCGTGACAGTTTAAAGTTTTCTTCGGAAAGATAATTGTCTATTTGGAGACTGTCTTTCACCTGTTTGAGCACATAAGAATCATTTTCCTTCACAAACCGTCCGCCATCCCCTTTGGGAAAAGGAAGGTTCCCAATGATAACGGACTGCAAAAGCGGGAAATTAAGGTCAAAATTGTACTGTTTGCTCAGTTGCTGGTATGAAAACACAAAATAATCTTTGTGAATTTTGTCCATAAAAACGATAGAATCCGGCGTGATAATGCCACGCGCCACCTCAAATCCTACACCCGTGACCGATAGCCAGATAATGCTGTCCTTTTTCATGCGGATGTTGACGTTGGTATTATCGAAGTCCTGCGTTTTGCTTTTGAATGAAACCTTGGATTTGGCCACGAGATAATCAAAATCAATTTCTTTGATCTCAATGGAGCCAATTGGTTCAGGTTCAGTTGCTTTCACCGTGTCAGCGGCAGGAGGGATCGTATTGATCAGTGTTGTGTCTGCCGCGGGATTTTTGTTGATACTCTTGGAGGTACGTTGTTTATGACAAGCCGAAAACCATAATAAACTCATGGCTACCAACCCGATCGTAATGCTATTGCTCATGTAGTGCGCCTGTTGCTATTTTTTTATCAAGAAGTTCAGTGGTTTCGCCCATTCTTTTGGCTTTTTTCCATTGTGCCACTGCATTGTCGCGTTCACCTAGTTTGAACAGGACATCACCATAATGCTCAACAATCGTGCCACTGACACCGCTGCTGTCCATCATCGCTTTTTCGAGAAACTCCTTGGCTTTTTTGTAGTCTTTGCGGATGTATAATACCCAGGCGTAGGTATCGAGGTAAGTAGGGTTGTTCTGATGCTGCAAAACCAGTTTTTCCGACATTTTCAGCGCCAGATCGAGCTTTTCTTTACGTAGTGAAAGGAAGTAACTGTAATTATTGAGCACATGATCATTGTCCGGATTTCCTTTTAATGCCAGCTCATAGGCCGCATCTGATTTTTGATGCTCGCCCAAACCATTGTAAGCGTCCCCAAGCTGCGCATTGATATAAGGTACCAGGTCAGGCTTGTCACTGATCAATTTCAGGCTTTCTTCCAGAGAGGAAATGGCTTCTTTGTAATTCTTTTTCATCAAATGCGCTGTCCCATTCGAATACCAGAACATGCCCTGATTAGGGAATACTTCCAGCGCTTTTTCGGAATGTACCAGCATGCTATCCACCTGATTAAGGTCGCCGTCCAGCTGCAAAATGGCGCCCCACACCTGGAATACAGAACCGTCGATCCGGGCAGCTTTGGAATACATATCCCTGGCTTCCGCCTTTTTGTCCAGACGCATCAGTAAATCAGCGTAAATGACATTGGTACGCGACTCATTGGGATGTGTTTCAGATAGTTGCTTCGCCAGACTAATCGCTTCACTGAATTCCGCTTCCGTTTTGAGCATCGTCAGATAGCCGGTAAGTACCCTTATTTTGGGATCAGCGTCAAGATTGGGATTAGCAAATACAAGCCTTAATTCCTGATTGCATTTCTGAACGTCACCATTGCGGCGGTAAATGTCGGCCAGCAATACGTGCGCCTGTGCTTCGTCGGGGTTAATTTTCAGGGCTTCTTCCAATGGGACAACCGCTTCCACGATCCGGTCGTTTGCGATCAGCATTTCCGCCAGTTCTACGCGATAACTTACCTCGCCAGGTTCAGCAGCGATCAGCTTTTTACCCTCATTAAGCGCCTTGTCAAGGTTATTCTGTCTTAAATAAAGCTGTTGCTTCTGATGCGTGATTTCTTCGGTTACACCAAGGGATTTTTCAAGAATGTTGTAGGTATCAATGGCCTTATCGAACTGATCATTAAACACATACACGGCTGCCAGCTCGATTCCGTACTGGATATTTTCGGGACTTTTGGCAAGAAGCGATTCGTAGATCTGCGCAGCTTCTGAATATTTTCTGCGTTTCGCATAAAGCTCTGCAAGCTGCTGCGCGTAGAATATGTTCTCTTTATTGAGGTCGTAGGCTTTTTTGGAAGAGGCAATGGCATCGTCGTACCGCTCCATTTTGATGAGTGCAGAAGCGAGCATAAAGTGGCTTGCACCTTCCTGCGCATTAAGCTGAACCAGTTTTTCAAAGACGGGGATCGCACGTTCGGGCTCGTCCTTCATCATAAATTTCATCCCTTCCGCAGCCAGCGACTCTTCGCCCAGCTGAAAACCGGCATTTTCAGACTTAACTGACTCTTTCTCACGGTCTTTGTTACGACGCTGCGCATTTGCTGTCGGGGCCGTTACCGCGCCAGCCAGCAGACAAATAAGAAGGGTCAGTTTTAAATATTCGGTCCTCATATTTTAATCTTATGCCATGAGATCGCGGGACATAACCGGCCATTTCAGTGTAAACAACAAAGTTACCAAATTTTGTCTGGATGATTTGTCCAATTGGCTATGCAAATAAGAATACTAACGTGGAAAATGCAGTATTCTTATTTGAAAATCATTAACAATCATCAATTTACAGAATAGCTTGATTTGCCATAACCCGGAACACCGGAAGGACTAAAAACTTCTACCTGAATGTCCACAGTGGTGGTTGCGTCAGAATTGAAATATTGAATTTTTGCTTTTCCGTTTTTATCTGTTTTTAACATCGGAGCCCAGAAAATAGTTGACCTGTAATCGGGAATTGTGCCTTGTGATCCGTCGGCTACGTATGCCGGTGCATAAAAGTCCCGGGGCACATTAAAACCGGCAATCTTCGAAACCAGCACACCGGGCACGATTTCCTGAGAATAGTCGTAGTTTTCATTACCTCTTTTCGTCAAAACTGAAATGACCCCATTGCCACCCCGACTGCCATAAATAGCCGCAGAAGCGCCTTTTAGAACGTCGATGGATTCTACATCAAACACATTCAACGACGTGATCATAGCCTTATCCACGGGCATGCCGTCCAATACGAAGAGCGGCTCGCCCCGGTTACCGCGAATGTAAACGGACGCATTCATACCTGATCCGCTGACCTGAACGCCGGCTACCCGGCCTGCCAGCATATCCAGGACACTCATATTTCCTGATGCCATTTGCGGCGTTATTTTTAAAGAAGCGTCTGCCGAATTATAGAGTTTCCGGGAATCCCTTGGTACCTCTTTTTTCGCTTTAATGGTTACTTCCTGCAACAACCGCTCGCGGCTTTCCCTGATCTTACGCGCTATTTCCTGGTCTTGTTCAGCTCTTTTCAGATAATCGGCCAGTTTTTGTGAATCAACGGTGACGGGATTGTACGGTACCCTCACCAATGTGGCTTTGGGCGCATCAAATGGAGGTATTATAAATGATAAATTTTGATTACCCTTCTTGTTCATGCCTTGCAGCCGTATTTTTAGTGAGTCGGGGAATACCAGATTGTAAATGGCAAACTGCCCAGCATCATTGGTTTCGGAAGTCATGAATGTGCTGAGGCTGTCGTTGCTCAGGTACACCGAAAGCATAACTTTCTCAGTAACCTTCCGGTTATTGCGCTTCACTTCCCCCGCCAGCGTGACGCCCTGTTCAATGTAGCGTTTGGGAGCCGGAATAGAGTCTTGCATAACGTCCTGCCAGCGAAAACGGGACCATCCCTGTGTCATCATAAGATAGTCCAGATGAATTTTTCGTTCCGATTTGCTTTCATCGAAATAATAGGCTGGTTTTTCTACAAAGCCTTTTAAATCAGAAGATAATAACAAATATGAAACAATGTTCTGGTCATAAGTCTGCTGCACGATCTGGCCGGCATCCGTCACCGACATGGAAAGGCTGGCTTCCACAGGCCTGCCGGACGAGTCGGTCACGGTAACTTCCACTTCGGATTTCTCGCGGGGCTTGAATGCGGTTTTAGAGGCACTCACTTTGACGCGCAGCTTGTGTGAATGGTCAATGAAAACCAACCTTTCGCAAACGGGTTTATTCTCACTGTCGAAAAGTGTAAGATGGGTGATCCCGTCGGGGAGATCGGTGGTCGGGAGGTTCATCATGAGTCCTCTCGTGGAAATCTTACCTTTTGCTACAAATGCCACAATCCCTCTGGACTGGCCCACAATATGTACCGGAATTTCCGTTTTACCGGGAATACGAGCGTAAGCGATCACCCGCATTTTGGATTTGTTGGAAAGATTATCGACGATCATCGTGAAACCCGCGTCCTGCAAAGCCGGAAATTTAACAGGAGTGACCTTACCATCCTTTTCTTTGATAAAAGCGGAATAACTCTGTCCGGTTTTAGGTTCAAACTGAAACCTGCCCATTCCCAGGTGCTCACTTTTGAAAGAAGCAACAGTATCCTTATCCTGATTGAGGACAAAACCGCCCACATCATGCCCCATACCGGCCGGGTTCAGAGCTTTGAATGCGACCCGGGTGTTGATACCGGCGACGAGCTGGCCGCCTTCTGGGAAGAACTGAACATCAATACCTTCGGGAACGGTAACTGCCTTGTTTTCTTCGTGGTCAAAAATGTAGATGTCTTTCTGAAAAAAGAAATCTTCCGAAAAATTGCGCATCCAGTTGGTATAACCTCTGATGGTGTAGGAACCAGCAGGAATGGAATCAGCAAGGACAATGTCGCCGTGGCCGGTGCCGCCATCCATCCTGACACGCCGTAAAGCAACATTCCGCCCGGTACGTTGCTCAATGAGATCGACGTACATCAGATTGCTGGCGCTGTCGGCCAGATGCAGCGAGCCTTCTGCCAGGTATCCTTTAAACCAGATGGTGTCTCCCTTCACATAATATGGCTTGTCGAGATGGAGATAGGCTTTTTCATTAGGTAGTACATGCCTGTAAAGTTGTAATTTGTTTGAAATAAATTGGGTGAAGTCTTCCTCTGTCCATTTAAAACCGGCAATGCAAAGCAAAATGACGGGGATGCATAAGGATTTCAAAGTGAGCTTATTCCATGGCATAGATGTATAATTTAAGTTAATTATATATGCAGTTTATTTTAAAGCCATTGCAGATATTTTTTTACTTGTTTAAACGACTCATCAGCAAATACGCGGGATAACTAATGATCAGAAAAAGCAATGCATATTGGCTGCTCGGCAAATCCTGAACAATTGCGCTCACCAGAAATGCAATGGATAAGAGCAGCATAACGATTGGCAAAACCGGGTATGCCGGAACTTTCCAGGGACGGGGCAGGAGGGGTTCGTTCCGGCGCAGCGCTAGTAATGAAGCAAAACCGGAGGCATAGCCCAAAACGAAAAAGAATGTGGCAATATCGGAGAGCTTTTCGGTCGCATCTTTTCCGATGAGGATCAATGTAACGGCCACTCCGGAGGTAATGAGCATGGCTACCGCCGGAGTACCACCCTTATTAACGGTAGTGCCTGCTTTCAGAAACAGCCCGTCACGGCTCATGGAATACAACACCCGTGGATTGAAAAGCAACTGCGCATTCACAATACCTAAAATTGAAATCATCAGAAACAATGTCACGATCTTGCCTGAGCCTTCGCCAAAGATCAATGTGATCGCGTCGGCCGCAGCCAGTTTCGACTGTGACAAGTCATTCATTGGCAATATGTACAAGATAGCCAGGTTACAAAGCAGGTAAATCGCAATGATGAGTACGACGCCTCCAATCATGGATTTTGGAAGATTTTTGGAAGGGTCGCGATCTTCCTCCGAGAAGTAAGCCGCTGTGTGCCAGCCATCATAGGTGTAAAATATGGCCTGTAAAGAAAAAATAACCGGTGCGATCCAGCTGCCGGTTTCGATGATCCGGCTGGTGGTTAGCTGCGCGTCTGCTGTTGATACTTCGTCACCATATATGTAGCATACCGCCACAAAAATAAACAAACCGACTCCTTTCAAAACGCTCATGATGTTCTGAAAGCTACTGGCGAGGGCGAGCCCAATCCAGTGAATACCAGTGAGTATCACAAGAATTGCAGCAGCCACGTAAGGTTCGTAACCGGTGAATGCAGGAATAAGCAATGCGATGTACTCGCTCATCGTGTAAACACCAAACCCGAGCGCAGAGCATGTACCAAGCCAGCTGTTGATCCCCACCACAAACCCCGCATAGTTACCAAATGCCCGTTGTGCGTAAACGTACCAGGCACCGGCCTTGGGTACCGAAGTGCCCAGCTCGATGGTACACAATGTTCCCAGAAAAGCGTACAGGCTTACCGCTACCCAAAGTGTCATAATAAGCCATGGTTCACCCAGTTGCGCCGCTATGGGACCTGGTTTGCGGAGAATTCCCGTTCCAATGGTACCGCCAACTGTGACGGCGACACCAAAGCCTACGCCCAGGATTTTGAACAGTTCGTTTCGCGTAGCGGGTTGCTGCATAAAAAGGAGTGACAATGTGCTTTTCGAAAATAGGAAAATTTTTCTTTTAGTAACTCCTATATTCGTAATCATTTACATATGTGGGCCTAAACAATGCAAATGGTCATGATCAGGACAAAAAACCTCTGGATAATTCCCCTGCTGGGATGGATTCTGTTCATTTCCCTGCCATTGACTATTATGTCCAGAGAGCCCCGGCCGGACATTCAGCTCGTACTGCTCACATCGGTTTCATTCTGGCTGTTTTTCCTGCTGTACTTCCTGTTATTTTATTTCAATGTGTTGGTACTGATCCCGAAACTGTTTTTGAAGCAGAAGTATGTTTGGTTTGCGGGAATTTTTATGGGAGGGTGTTTAGCTATTTATTATTTGCAACCATTTGAAAATCTGATTTTTAAAAAATTTCATACGCAGGAAGAGCCGCGGGGACACGAGGAAAGATTTCCAGGCCCACCGCCACGTCCATTCGGAGAGAATCCACCACCGCCTCCGCGGCCAGCATCCAACAATGGCACCACTGTTGACTTTGTCAGCCTGGTTTTGTTTGTAGTAATTTGGGTGGTCGCAATGGCGGTTAAAATTTCGGAACAATGGCGGCTTTCGGAAAAAAGGGTCATTCTGTCGGAGGCGGACAAAGCGCAGGCGGAACTATCGTTTTTCAAAGCTCAGATCAATCCGCATTTTTTGTTCAATACCCTCAATAATATTTATGCATTGGCAGTGAGTAACAGTGAAAATACGGCGGAGAGTATTTTGAAATTGTCCCAAATGATGCGGTACATTACCGAAGAGGCAATGGAAGATTTTGTTCCGCTGGATGACGAAATTGCCTGCCTGAGGAATTACATTGATCTACAGAAACTCAGGCTGAATGCAAAAACCTCGGTTTCGTTTGAAATTACAGGGTCGGCGAGGGGAGTTCGTATCGCACCATTGATACTGATGACATTTGTAGAAAACGCATTTAAGTATGGGGTCAGTAATCGCAATGAGTCGGGGATTGTTATTCGGGTTGATATTTTAAGTGAAGAAGTTAGTTTCTTTTGCCAAAACCGGGTATTTGAAACGAACATTGACCTGGATCGAAAAGGTGTAGGCATTGCAAATACCAAAAAACGTCTGGACTTTTTGTACTCGGGCCAGCATACATTGGCCATTGAAAAGAGCGACGAAATGTTCACTGTCCATTTAAAGTTGAGCGCCGTATGAAATGCATTGCCATTGATGATGAGCCACTAGCATTGCAGGTTTTGCAAAAATATGTATCGGCATTTCCAGCCATTGAACTTGTGGGGATTTTTGATGATGCCATTGAAGGCGCCGCTTTCTTGAAGGATAACAGTGTCGATCTGCTGTTTATCGACATTAATATGCCAGACTTGTCGGGCCTGGACCTGGTATCGCAGCTGGAAGTGCGGCCAATGGTCATTTTCACGACAGCGCATAAAAAATTCGCACACGAGGGTTTTGAACTGGAAGCATTGGATTATTTACTGAAACCAATTACGACGGAACGTTTTGAAAGGGCGGTTAACAAAGCATTGGAACAATATCAGTTTCGAAAATCACAGCTGAATGAGTCCGCAGAGTCGGTTATTGTCCGTTCGGAATACAAAATGATTAAAATTCTGCTCAGCGACATTGAATTTATAGAAGGAATGGAGGATTACATTAAAATCCATTTATTGAGTTCAAAACATCCGGTTTTAACATTGATGTCATTGAAGGGAATACTGGAAAATTTGCCTGGAAACAGGTTTAGCCGCATCCACAGAAGCTACATTGTCCCTGATTCACTCGTCAAATCTATTCAAAACAAAAAAGTGAAATTATTGACCGACAGAGAATTGCCGGTAAGTGATAGTCATCTGGATTTTATAGAGCGCTGGAGAACGCGGTAGGATGTCCCCGTAGCATGCGATTCACCGAGAAAATGGGGGTGTTGACCGATACATGGGATAAACTCTGCAACAAATGATGGCACAAATACGATAATGTATTTAAAATCACAGAACTGTTGCACCTTATGGAACGTAAAGAATTTTTAAAAAGAGGGTTTTCTGCACTTGGTTTCGCCACTATTGTGCCGTTGATCAGCTGCTCAAATAGCAGCGTAGACCCGGAAACTACGGATACTACGACGGGCTCCACCAGTGGGTCCTGTACGTCAACGGCCTCGGAAACAGCGGGTCCGTTTCCAACCAAGTCGCCGGCGAGCTATGTGTTAACCGATATCACGTCGGACAGGCCAGGGACGAAGCTTACCGTCAAGATTACGATCCAGAATAAGAGTAATAGCTGTGAAGGCTTGTCTGGTGCGCTAGTCGACATCTGGCATTGCGACGCTGCCGGGAATTATTCGGAATATGGCGGGAGCGGAATGCAATCGATCAACTATACCAATGTTCACTTTCTGCGCGGGAGACAAACGACCGATAGCAATGGTGTTGTAAATTTTGCGAGCATTTACCCGGGCTGGTACTCAGGCCGTGCGCCGCACATTCACGTACACGTGTACGATTCGAGCGGGAAATCACTTTTGGTTACCCAGATCGCATTTCCGGAAGACATTAGTAAAGTGGTGTACGCCCAAGGTGTGTATGCAAGCCACGGCCAGGCGGATACTACCAATGCGCGGGATAATGTTTTTGGCGACGGTGTTTCTACGGAAATGGCAACTGTAACCGGAAGTGTGTCAGCTGGATATGAATTGACGCATGCCATTGTGGTAACTGCATAAGATATGATGATGACTCAATCAGCAGCGCAAATCTACCTCGAAAGTGTACGAGGGCATTTTCAAACGGAGCATTTCCGCAGTTTCCGGACATTCAATTTTGAAGACTATCGGGCGGAAGGTCGCGAGGCTTTTGGAAGATTGCTTGTGGTGAATGACGAGACGTTGCTTGCTGAACGGAGTCATCAAATCGTGGTAGTGAGGGAATGCAGGGTAATATTACTTCCGCTGGTGGGAGGGTTCGAATTTTCGGACAGTATAGAAAACCTGCGTTTTATTGATTCCGGTGAAGCGGTGATCTTCACGGCGCAACCGGGGCAAACTTATACATTGACAAATCCATACGAGCAAGAAGCGATCAATTATCTTCAGATCAGGATGGAGTGCGACCCGGATGCGGTTGGCGACCCGTTTATCACACGATTTGATCTGGCCCACAGAAACACACTTCTTCCAATATACCGCAGCGCCAGGAACGACGGGAACATTTACATTGGTAAATATCAGGGTAGGGAGGAAGGTGTCTTTTTGAAAGACACATTGAATCGAGGCATTTTTGCATTCATCATCGAAGGAGCTTTTGAAGTTCAAAACCGCTTATTGGAAAAGCGCGACGGTCTATCGGTCTCATTCGTAGACGAAATCGAGTTCGAGGCGCTTTCCAATGATGCGGTGATTTTGATTTTGGAGGTTTGAGAATCACAAGACTTACCAAGTCTGGGCGACCCCGTCTCGAAGACTTGGCAAGTCTCGCCAAACACAAAAAAGCAGATACCGTTTACACAGCATCTGCTTTTTTGGCAATAAATATTAATTCTACAAAACAGCCTCGGCCAAAACCAATACCTTGTTATTGAGCACTTCCACAACGCCACCGTCAATGACGAAGTTTTGTTTGGCTGCTCCGGTATCTACTACCACATCTCCTTTGCCCAGCGTGCTGACCAATGGTGCGTGGCGGTTCAAAACCTGAAATTGTCCTTCGGTACCCGGTAATGTAACAGCAGTCGCCTCGCCGGCAAATACCTTTTTATCTGGGGTAATGATTTCTAAATGCATTGAATCAAAAGTTTATGAGCGGTCCGCCGCTGCGGTCTATGAGTTAAAGAGTTTATGAGCTAAGAGTAAGAGTTTACATACTAATAAAACTCATGGACTCCTGAACTGTTTTTTAACTCATTAACTTACCTTGTTGCTTCTGCAAGCATCTTCTCTCCTTTGGCCTGAGCGTCTTCGATGGTTCCAACCAGGTTGAATGCCATTTCAGGAAGATGGTCATAACTACCATCCATGATCAGGTTGAAGCCTTTAATGGTATCATTGATATCAACCAATGTTCCTTTCAAACCTGTGAACTGCTCTGCAACGAAGAAAGGCTGAGACAAGAAACGTTCTACACGACGTGCGCGGGATACAACCAGCTTGTCTTCGTCAGAAAGTTCTTCCATACCAAGGATCGCGATGATATCCTGCAATTCTTTGTAGCGTTGCAAAATATTTTTCACACGCTGTGCGCAATCGTAATGCTCAGCACCCAATGTTTCAGCATTCAAAATCCGTGAAGCTGAATCCAATGGATCCACAGCCGGGTAAATTCCTTTTTCAGAAACTTTACGGCTCAATACCGTAGTCGCATCCAAGTGGGCAAATGTTGTCGCAGGAGCAGGGTCAGTCAAGTCATCCGCAGGTACGTATACCGCCTGTACGGAAGTGATAGAACCACGTTTTGTTGATGTAATACGTTCCTGCATCTGTCCCATTTCAGTTGCCAGCGTAGGCTGGTAACCCACAGCAGAAGGCATACGTCCCAAAAGGGCCGATACTTCTGAACCTGCTTGTGTAAAACGGAAGATATTGTCGATAAAGAATAGAATGTCGCGACCTTGTCCTTCGCCGTCACCATCACGGAAATATTCCGCCATAGTCAGACCTGAAAGCGCCACACGGGCACGTGCGCCAGGAGGCTCATTCATTTGTCCGAAGACGAAAGTTGCTTGTGAATCTTTCAAAGTATTATAATCCACTTTGGAGATATCCCAGCCGCCTTCTTCCATGCTGTGCTTGAACTCGTCGCCGTATTTAATGATACCGGCTTCGATCATTTCACGCATCAGGTCGTTTCCTTCACGGGTACGTTCTCCAACTCCCGCGAATACTGAAAGACCAGCATAAGCTTTTGCGATATTGTTGATCAGCTCCTGGATCAATACGGTTTTACCAACACCGGCACCACCAAACAATCCGATTTTACCTCCTTTTACGTAAGGCGCAAGCAAGTCGATCACCTTGATACCTGTGAAAAGTACTTCGGTAGCCGTTGCAAGATCTTCAAATTTAGGAGCAGAACGGTGGATAGAAATACCATTGGTATTGTCAATAGGGGTAAGTCCGTCGATCGCTTCACCGATCACATTGAACAAACGACCTTTGATGCCTTCACCGATCGGCATTTTGATAGGCGCTCCTAGTGGAGTGACTGCCATACCGCGCTGCATACCTTCGGTACTGTCCATCGCGATGGTACGGATACGGTCTTCGCCCAAATGCTGCTGACATTCAAGAACTACTCTCTGACCGTTTGATTTGATGACTTCTAACGCATCCAGGATCGACGGGATGTTACCGCTGTCCTCAAATGATACGTCTACAACCGGACCAATTACCTGCGTAATTTTTCCTATGTTTGTCGCGTTTGCCATTATATAATTTTGATTATCTCCGATGAGGTTTTTTTCAGACCGCAAAAGTAGGAGATAATTTGGTCAGTACCAATAGTAGAATGGGTGATTTATTGGATATTTTTTAGAAAATCTGCCTGTTTTTGTGAAATATGTAGTTTCTATTTTTAAAAATTCTCATAATTCAGGCAGTTCCGGAACTTTTCGACAGGGTTGCAACAACAGCAAGTTTGATGAAATTTTAAAAAGAAGTAAATTTGATCTTTGTCCTTTATATTCAGATTAATGAACACGCAACTTTTAGAACGCATCACATTTAATCCCAATCAATGCGGAGGTAAGCCCTGCATACGGAATATGCGTATCCGGGTGACGGACGTGATCGAATTATTGGCAAATGGATTGTCTCCTGAGCAAATTATAACAGATGAGTTGCCAGATCTTGAGCGGGAGGATATTACAGCGTGCCTGTTATATGCGGCTGTAAAACTCAATCACCCGGTTTTACAAGCCGCCTAATGATCATACTGGATGCGCATTTACCTCCTGGTCTCGCTGCCTGGATCAATACCAACTTTCAGATTGAATGTTACTCCGCCCATTTTCTAAATCTTCGTAATGCCGAGGATGCAGAGATTTTTTCTATTGCAAGAGCCCACAATGCTATTGTTATTACAAAAGATGATGATTTTGTTTCTCTTTTGAACAGAAATGGGAGTCCCCCGAAAGTAATTTGGCTGACTTGCGGCAACACCTCTAAAAGCAGGCTGAAAGAAATTTTAAGTGTCAATCTTGTTCCAGCCCTGGAACTACTTCAAAATACAGATTTGGTGGAAATCACCGGTTATTAATAATTTTTCGTTACTATTTGTAACGGCTTAAACGAAATTTATGAAGGAGTTTTTTTTCTGGAAAGTGTGGTCGGCTTCCGAACGACGGATGACGATCGCGGCTTTGACAGTAATAGTATTGGCAATTGTTTTTTTTGTTGTCAAAAGCTTTGACCCTCTTGGTAATGTCATTCGCTGGAATGTGGTCAGCGAGCTTTCCGAAATCACTGCCGTCGTAGATATTTTGCAGCTGGGGCAATGGCAGTACGGCATTTCGACACCCTCTCATTTGGTTACTGAAAGCTTCATGGCCTCCGTGATGGAGGTCGACGCATGGGCAGTAAACCTGTTTTGGGTTTTTGCATTAATCGGTCTTTCGTTGATCCTGGCCGCATTGACTACGATGTCGAGATTCTGGTACCTGGGCGGAATGATCGCTTTCATTCTGTTCCTAGCCTTTTCAAGACTGGAAACACTCGGCGTTTTTGGAGAAGGAAATCGTACTTTTTTTCTGATCGCGGTAGTGCTATATGGGGGAGTAACCTACTATTTCCAGGCATTCAGACCTGATTCAGGAATTAGTATGCGAATTTTGGGCATATCAGCTGCGTCGGGTCTGCTGGTTTTATTGATCGCATTGGCATCAACTACTCCATTTCCGGCTTTGGCGTCTGCGGTATATTCATTTCCGTTGTGGCTATTCATTACCGTCATGTTTTTGCTCGTCAGCTCCACCGAGATCATGGCAGGGCTCGTTTGGCTGAGTACCAGCGGCTCCCTGGTGAAAGGGCGATCGGGCCTGACGAATTTTATAGTCATCAGTGTATTATACCTGGTGGTGCTATTATTAATGTACCTGAGAAACACCAAACAGATCGATTGGGACATTACTTTGATAAGCCCTGTTTACCTGGCCATGGCCGCCGGCGTACTCGGGTTATGGGGTTTCAGAAGGCGTGCTGATTCTACTGAGGGGCTGATTCCATTTAGAAGTACTGGCTTTTGGCTGTATCTGGGCTTGTTTATCATCGCGATAGCATTCGCAGGTTTGATGGCGGGTACGGCTAATGATCCCGTGCTCGAAACATTGGAAGATGTGGTGGTTCAGGGGCAGCTGGCCATGAATGTCTTGTTTCTATTTTACGTACTGATCAATTTTTACCAGTTGTTTCAGCAAAAGCTCGCCGTTTATAAGGTACTATATAAACCTTTGACTTTTGGACTTACGCAAACGAGGTTATTTGGTTTCGCAGGACTCGTTATATTATTTTCAATTCAAAAACTCTTGCCGGTTAATCAGGCGATTGCAGGATATTTTAATGGATTGGGAGATTTGCACGCTAAGACGGAGGAGTTTCCATTGGCTGAGCAATACTACAAACTCGCATTACAACAGGAATTTCAAAATCATAAATCAAACTACGCACTGGCATCATTGGCGCTCAGGCAAGGGGACCGTAATGCAGCAGCGTATTATTTCAGACAATCGCTGCTCAAAAACCCTTCTCCCCAGGCTTATGTGGGATTGAGCGGGATACTGGTGGAAGAAAATCTCTTTTTTGATGCCGTTTATAGTTTGCAGGAAGGAATACGTCATTTTCCTAAAAGCGGAGAGTTACTGAACAACCTCGGAATGCTTTATTCAAAAACCAATGTTGCGGACTCGGCATACTACTATATCGATAAGGCAAAAAATAGCACGCATCGCCCCGAAATTCCTGCAACCAACTTGCTGGCGATCATGGCGAAAAGTACAGACTCAGGTTTGCTGGACTCGCTTGCAGCGGGAAGTGAGCAGCAAGATTATCTTTCCTGGCAGGCCAACTGGCTTGCAGTACAGAATTTACGGCAAAAATTTTCCAAAGAAAATTTTAATAAAGAGTCCGTACCAGCAGACTCGCTCCTCAGCGTTTCTGGATTCGCATACCTATTGAACTATGCGACCAATCAGGCGAGACAGGATAGTACATTATCGACATTGTTACCAAAATTGGCTGTCAAAAATCCATTGCTTTCGCAGGACCTGAGCTTTGCGGCGCTTTATCCCGGATTTTATAGCGGGGACAAAATCAAAGCATTGGAAACGCTTTCCTCTTGGTCGGGTGAAGATGGGGAAAAAGGGAACATGTATAATAAGGTACTGGGACATTGGTTATTGCAATTGGGACTATATGACAAGGCAATCGAATCATTATCGGTCGTGGAGGGGGTTGAGGGGACAATAGGCATGGCAGTGGCCAATGCCTTGTCTGACAAGAAAGAGATCGCAGTTATCTTATTGGATAAAATTCAGGGAAAGGAAAAGAACACAGCGGTAGAACAATTGAAACAGACATTATTTTCGGGAGCGAAGCCCATATCCATCGGCGATTCGCTGATCCAGGTAGTCCGCACCTCACCGTCGGATCAAAACTTTGCGAATGCAGTGAGGTCGAATCCTTTTGACGAGGACATTGTATCTGCCGCATCGGAATATTTCAGAAGGAAAAAGCAGACGGCAAAAGCATATAAATTGGTGCTGGACGCATTGCGATTTAATGAATATGCGCCACAACTTTGGGAGCAATATGCGTATTTGAGTCTGGAACAGGGATTAGTAAGTCAGGGAAATGAGGGGGAAGCGAAAGTACAGCAATACGCGGCACCTGCCGATTATCAGCGATTTTTGAATCGCTATCAACCCATGCGGGCTCTTATCGAAAAACAAAGGGCGGAATTTCAGTGATTTAATATTTTAGCTATTATTTCTTGATTACACTTCATCAACTATGAATTTATCCTGGAAATCAAATTTCAGCGGAACTGAATGCCGAATTTTCCGGGATAAATTAATAGTCGGGCTATTGAAAACAACCCTTTGGAAGGAAGAAGGATACGGAGAACTGCACGGTAATCTGCTCCGGTTTAAAACCAAAGGATTCTGGAAACGTACGACCGAGATCAGGGACATTGAAGGAAGCACGGTACTGGGAAGCATTCATTACAATCACTTGAAAAGTACAGCCACGATTACCTACCAGGATCTTAACTATCATTGGCAGTTTAATTCCTGGACCAGAAAGAAATGGGTAGTGAGCAGTGAAACTGATACCGCCAGTTTCGAACTGAAAAGCTTCTGGAAAAATGAAGGAGCAATAGAAAACGAGGACATTCCGGCTGCTATTATCCTGACCGCCTTATATGTCCACGGCCATTATCGCAGGATTTCATCTTCGTCCTGAATAAATTTAAGACACAATCCGTTAAAAGTTTTCCCCCATTCTGAAAATTTCTTTACATGAAAATCATAGATACCAGTGAAATTTCGAAGCGTTATGTGATGGGCAGCGAAGTAATCGACGCGCTCAAATCCGTGACTATTTCTGTGAATAGGGGAGAATACGTGGCTTTTATGGGCCCGTCCGGTTCTGGGAAATCTACATTGATGAATATTATCGGGTGTCTGGATACGCCTTCTACGGGTAGATATGTGCTGAATAATAAGGATGTGAGTGACATGACCGAGAGCGAGCTGGCGGAGATACGGAATAAAGAAATTGGCTTTGTTTTTCAGACATTTAATCTTTTGCCCAGAATGTCTTCGCTGGATAATGTGGCCTTGCCGCTCATATATGCGGGTTTGAGCAAGTCGGACAGGACTGAAAAGGCTATGTTGTCATTGAAAAACGTTGGTTTGGAAAATCGTGCGGGTCATAAGCCCAATGAGCTTTCAGGAGGGCAGCGCCAGCGTGTGGCCATTGCGAGGGCGCTTGTGAATGATCCCAGTATTCTGTTAGCCGATGAGCCGACTGGTAACCTTGATAGCAAAACCTCTCATGAAATTATGGACCTGTTTGATCAGCTGCACAGCAAAGGAAATACAATCGTAATGGTTACGCACGAAGAGGACATTGCCCACTACGCCCACCGGATTGTACGTTTACGTGACGGCCTCGTCGAATCCGACACGATCAATCCTAATCCGACGAAAGTGAGTGCGTTGGTCTAGGGAGGACGGAATATTTGCAAACATTACTATTGACATTCAGATTAATTACCTTTGTAAAAGAAAACGCTCAGAGACAGATATAACAGCAGAGTGGATCCGGATGAATTACTAAAAGGTAGTTCATTCGGATTATTTTTATTAGAACATTTTATGAAAATTAATTTCAAAGACCTCATATTATTTGAAAACGAGGATTTTTTATTGGTAAATAAGCCGCCACATCTTGCAACATTGGATGAAAGGACGGCGGATAGGGGAGGCAGTGTGTTGCGGCTCGCGAAAGAATACAATCCCGAACTCCAGGCAGCACACCGGCTCGACAAAGAGACTTCCGGCGTACTGGCTTTTGCTAAGAATGCAGCAGCATACCGGCACCTGGCCATGCAGTTTGAGCACAGAGAGGTGACAAAGCGGTACCACGCGGTAGCGAACGGTATTCATAATCTGGAAGGAATTTCAGTATATCTGCCTATTCTTGCTTTGAAAAACGGTACTGCCGTAAAAATTGACAGAGTAGAAGGTAAGGTGGCCGAAACCATATTCAACACTTTGCAGGTGTACCGGGGATATACTTTAGTGGAATGTATACCCATTACCGGTCGTATGCACCAAATCAGGATACACCTTTCCTGCCTCAAAGCACCGATTGTTTGTGACCCCCAATATGGTGGAGAACCGATATTTCTTTCGACGTTGAAACGCAAGTTTAACTTGAAGAAAGAGACAGAGGAACAGCCTCTTATTCAGCGCGTTGCGCTTCATGCTCATTCGCTGTCATTTGCTTTGATGAATGGTGATCCGGTGCGCATTGAGGCACCGTATCCCAAAGATTTTGAGGTACTTGTGAAACAATTAAACAAGTTTGGAATGTAGTAGCATAATTTTTTAGGACATCTTAGGAAAGTTTATGTACGTTTAACCAATCCTATCGATCATCCTAACTTTATGATTATGCTTTTACACACATTTAAAAGACTGCTGCCCATAGCATGCGTCGTGGTATCCCTATCAGCCAGCTTCTCACAAGCGCAGACAGGCCGAAAAAATGACGTGATCGTCAAGCGCGACAGTTCAAGAATTCAGGCCATTATAACCCAAATGAGCTATGAGAAGATCAACTACCGCGACCTGGGTACGGCCGACAGTGCAAAGGCATACATCTATTTAGACAAAGTGGCCAAAGTATTGCTCAAAAATGGTAAAACCATTCATGTAAGGGATTCAGTATTGATCGGTCATGTACCTCCTGACAGCGTCGGGCAATGGGCTGACAAGAATAACCTGCCTACTGACGCATTTGAACGGAGTGTAGTAATGGCGAATTCGGATCAGCTGAGGGATAAATACCAGTACCACAAAGACCGGTCCATTGATGGAAAAACGGGTGCTATTGTATTTACTTCGGTTGCCGTGGCTACATTGATTTCCGGTATTATCATTTCAAGTACAGGTGACAGTCCCGATAATAAGACCATCGGTACGTCGCTTGCAATTACAGGGCCTGTTGTGGGCGGCGTTTTAGGTTTGGTGGGTTTCCGCAATTACAAACGTCACCGCGCCAAAGCAGAAAAAGTCAAAACAGAACTGGAAAGAAGAGACCAGCCGCTCAGCCAGTTGCACATCAGCCCGGGTTTTGATCCGTTTAATAAATCCGGACGCCTTACCTTACGATTGTCGTTTTGATAAAAGTAAATTTATTACTTCATTCAGGAACAAAACAATCATATTACTCCCGCCATGAAGTTAATTTTACTATTGAAGAGCTGGTTTCTTATCGTATTGATGCTGGCCGGTTTCGTGCATTTTTCCATTGCACAAACGACGAGGAAGCCGGACATTATTACACTAAGAAATGATAGTAAGCTGGAAGTCATCATTCAGGAAGTGGATGAGAATAATGTCAAATACAAAAAGTTGACGGATCAGGAAGGACCGGTTTTTACATTAAAAAAGAGTGAGATCGTTTCGATCCAATACGGGAACGGAGAGGTAGAAACGTTTGAAGCAGTGCTGGAAGTACCAAGCTATTATTCTCCGTCACAGTCTACCAGACCAGCCTCCGCAAACCCGCCTACACCCCAGAGACCGCCTGTTCCCAGGAATAAATTTGCAGAAAGTGTACAAAACTCTACTCCGGATCACCTGCGGTCGATTTACAAATATTACAAAACCAGGTCGAAAACCGGGATGATCATGGGAATTGCAGGAACCTCCTTAGGCGTTATCGTAGCGGGAATAGGTACTGGAATAGTAGCCAGCGCGACAGATGCGAATGGCAATTTTGCAACTTACCAGGATGAGCAACGAGCGATCAAAGGCGCCTGGATGATGATCGGAGGTTTTGCCGGAGCGGCTACTTTTGGTACCGTAGGGTTTATAAAAGCCGGAAAAAATGGGTCAAAAGCCAGCAGGATCCGAAGAGAACTAATCCATAGAGGCGAGCCACTGACCATTCGCGTTGCACCGGGTTACAATCCGCTAAGCCAGGCCGGTTACCTGACGCTGAGTATGAAGTTCTGATTTGTAAATACACAAAAAAGGCCCTGAAAATCATTTCAGGGCCTTTTTTGTGTCAATGTCTGATTTGTCAGAATTTGAAAGCGATACCAGCTTTTACAGGAGCAGCGTTGTAACCAACCTCTGCAAATACACCCATGTTAGGCTTGAAGTAATAACGCGCTCCGGCAAATACACCGAAGAAAACGCCGCTTCCGTATCCGTCATCATAAACGCCTGAATAACCATCAGGATCGCTGAAAGATGAAACGCGATATCCGATCGCAGGACCTGCGTATAGATCGAGGTTATCCATTTTAAGGAAATGCTTGCCGTAGTGGTAAGAACCTCTCGCAGCAATAGTGAAGAAGTTGTATCTCCATTTATAGCCAAAATAGCCATAATTCCAGGTTGTAAAGTCAGCCTGACCACCAACGGAAACGAAATCGTGTACGCCGCCTTCAAATGAAGCGCCGACTCCAATGCCACCACCACCGTAAGTGCCGCCTAAGTTGATACCTGCATTCAATAATTTATCTCCTTTTTCAAATTGGGCAAATGCCTTTTCTGAGGATACACTCAATACCGAGGCAACGAAAAACATGAATAGAATCTTTTTCATCGTAATAGATTAGTTATTGTTAAAATAATTATGGCACAAATTAAAGCCTTTATTTCAATGCTTCAAAACTTGTGCCATTTATACTTATTATACGGGTACTCTGACTTTATATGTGGTTTTTAGTGGCGCTTTGCCCTTCTAAATCAAATGTGTTTCCGCAATTTTTCCTTGAAAACCTTCTTGAACTTATCCAGTTTCGGAGCGATCACAAAGGCGCAATATCCTTGATCCGGGTTGTTTGCGAAGTAGTTTTGGTGGTAGTCCTCAGCAGGATAAAACTTCTGCGCACCAGTGATCTCGGTTACAATCGGATTGGAGTACGCGCCGGATTTGTCCAGCTCTGCTTTGGCCTGTTCTGCCAGGTTTTTTTGCTCTGCATTGTGATAAAAAATTACCGAACGGTATTGCGTACCCACATCATTACCCTGACGGTTCAGCGTAGTAGGGTCGTGACTGCGGAAAAATGCTTCAAGTAAGTCCGCATAACTAATCACTTTGGGGTCATAAGTAACTTCCACGCATTCGGCGTGACCAGTGGTGCCGGTACATACATCCTTATAGTTGGGGTTGGGATCATGGCCGCCTGAGTAACCCGAGACCACTTTTTTAACACCATCGAGAGATTCGAGCACCGCTTCGGTACACCAGAAACATCCGGTCCCGAAAGTAGCGATCTCAGTATTCGCGGTGTCCACGTTATTTTCGTCCAATGCAGTTGCAGCCGTTTCCTTGTCCATTTTTTTCTTATGTTTTTTGTCCGATTGTGCGCAGGAGATAACAACCATGCAACACATGAAGAAGAATGTGAAAATCGGGATCGTGGTTCTTGTCATTTTGTTTTCGCTAATTTTATTAATCAGTAAACGAATAGCCGGCAAAGAAAGTTTTATCTCAGTTATTCATGCAATATTTACGAAATTTGAAGTCAAAAAGATCGGTATTCTACATGAAATATCGGATCGCCAAAGTGACTAATTTCCCGTTATGACGTATCTCCATTTTAAAGCCCTTCATATCATTTTTGTCGTCAGCTGGTTTGCAGGACTTTTCTATATGCCCCGCCTGTTTGTGTACCATACCGAAGCCAAAGACAAGCCAAGTCCGGAACGGGAAATCCTTTTTGCACAGTTTACCAAAATGGAAAAACTGCTCTGGAATGCGATCATGACACCGGCTTCCTGGCTCGCCTTACTATGCGGCGGAGCAATGCTTTACATTACACCTGCCTGGCTTGATCAGGACTGGATGCGTTTAAAGTTACTTTTTGTTTTGGGATTAATAGCATACCATTCTTTCACACACAAAATCCTGCTCGAACTACGGGACGAAAAATTCAGGTTTACATCCTTCCAGCTGAGGCTTTTTAACGAAGTCGCCACGATATTTCTGTTCTCCATTGTATTTCTGGTGGTCTTGAAGAACACTGTAGACTGGCTTTACGGCGTGCTCGGGCTGATTGCGTTTGCGGTAGTGATCATGACAGCCGTGAGGATCGTGAAACGTGTGCGAGAGAAAAAACGTACGGAATAGCTACTTTCCGGTAATATCGATAGGCCCCCATTCTTTGCTTTCGGTCCAGCCTTTTACAAATGGTATCCCTGCCTCGGAAATTTCGGTGATACGGTATCGTAGCGGTGCATCAACGCGCACCGCGTAGTCAAATCGTACATTTTTGACATAAATGTCCGGCGAGCGTCGGTAAAATGTTGCATGAACCACAATGGGCTTATTTTCAATGGACAACGCTTCTATTTCGATCTTTTTGGCATACAGATCAGTCCGCAAGTCATTATTAAAATCATAACACCGGACGTCAATCATGGCATATTCCGGCGGGAGCTGCTCATTCACATCTATTTTGCTGAGGAATTTCTGATAATCTGTCGGTAGGGTAATGCCCTGCGAACCGGCGCCTGCCAGCACTACTTTTTTTACGGGTTTCAGATTCAAACTATCGCGGAAATCTTGCAGAAAATCGGCAAATTCCGGATTTATAGTTTTACCGGAATGAACAATAACAGACTCATTTTCAGAGGAAACTCCTTCTGCAAAAAACGCGTAACCGACACTGATCAGCGCCTGCTGCTTTTGGAATGCTTTTTCAAGGATCTGCGCATCTTCATTGGAAACCTGAACGGTGAATGTACGTTCGTCACCGGAGTTATTGGAAGCTTCTTCCGTGTTTCCGCTGACGATAAAGCCTTTTTCACTAGGTACCGCCGGTGTGTAGATCAGGAAGGATTCGATGCTGTTTAAAGGCATGCGTTTCAATGTGACGTTTCCCAGTTCCGCCCGGATCGCGGCTAGCCTCTCTTTGGCAGGCATTTGAATGGCGACTTTGAATTGGCATATATTCCTGAAAACCTTCTTTTGCCTGTCCTGGCTTAGTTTTCTCCCTGTGTAACGCATCATAACCATTCGAAAATCAGGATCGCCGTCCCGGTTCTTCACCAATGTCATGCCCGCTGGCGGGTAGTAGTAAACGTGTTTGTCTTGCACATCAGGATACACTCGCAACCCGTTGCTTAGCAACGCCTGATCCCAGCTGATCTGCGCCTGGCAATATGTACAGGTCAGTTCAAGAATGACTAGTAGTATGAAAAATCTTGTGCGCATGCCTTCATTATTTGATTGGTCTGCCCATTATTCTTTCAAGATTCGCTTTGTTGAGATAAACCTGCGGGCTTGTTTCGCTGATCCAGCTGGTTTCAATTTGCGCCTGGCTATTCACAACAATGATTTTATATTGGTACGAAAGGCGTTTATCCTGACCCGGATAAAGTGGCCCGATCCTCATATCCTCCCCGTCTTTGGTAATGTTGGCCGAAATCTCCGCTTCACGATTATGGGCCGGATCGGCCTGTGTTGACTTCACCCTGACCTGTACCAGTTTAGCGTCCAGACTGCTTACCAAATCCATGGATTGAAATACAATATTGCTTTCCGAACTGCCTGACAGGCCTGTGGTTAGCGATTGCAACAGCGTTTGTGTACATGCCGGACAAGGCATAATATCGTATTCCAGCCAAATCTGAATGACCTTGTTACTATTATCAAACCATTGCGGGATCTTGGCACCATTGAAATTGACACGTGACGAAGGCGGTGCCACTGGGCCATTGCAATTCCACGAATAAATATAGTTGCTGCCGTCGTTCCGAACGCCATTGTCCAGCAAAGCATGCATGTACCGGATCTTAACAGGGTAGGGGAAAGGGTTCTGCCATCCGCTTTGCCGCCAGGTTCCTTTTTCCAGAATGATTTTTCCGTAATTTCGTTTGTCATTGAAAGCAATGGAAACGGGGATTTTTCGGATAATGGAATCGGTCCCAAAAGTGAGGGTACCATTCAATCCCACACCGTTTTGCAAAGCCAGTACGATCATATCCCGGGTCTTGTTGTCGGTAGACCACGATACCTGCAGTGGGCTGGTAAAATCCGTCGGAGCCGTCACATCCAATTTGGAAGGATCGATCTGGAAAACACCCTGAAAATCACTTTTCAACGACATCGCAGGTGCGGTATTCGCGCCGAATAACTGAATTTTGGGCGATAACATTTCTACATTCTGGGCCTTCATCAGCTTGCGGATCAGGTACCTCGTCGTTTCCAGCTGCTTACTTGTGATCCCCGCGTCCAGGCCCGCATGAAACATCACCTCATTGTTGGTCCCATACAACACTTTGAAATTCTGATAGCCCTCCTCCTTGTTCCAGCGCAAATTATAGGCAACCGGCGAAATATAGAAGGTTTCAGAAGCAGGATTGATGTCCGGATATATTTCAGTACGGATATTATTGATGTCGCTTAGTTCAAAATCAATGTCTGTTTTTATGTTGTCCCAAAGCGAAAAAGGCTGCCTGGATGGGCCGCGAGGGGTTTTATCGCCCGTCGACCCAGGCGCAGGTATGCCTGTGCGGGTGGCGAGCGAGGGTGTTGTACCAGCCGCAGCCTTCGACGGATTAGGCAGCGGATCGGCGGCTGCGAGCTGCCACAGTGATGCGGCCGATCCGATTGGTTCAAGATTAATGACCTGTACTAGGTTTTCGCCTTTGATCTGACTCGTCCAGCGTTTTCCCAGTGAGAAAATGTAGTCTTTCTGCTGGGCAATGCGTTCCGGATCTTTCATTTCTACGGACAAAAATTTGGACTGGACTTCCATATTTTCGGGCATAATGGCCTTTAATGTAATTTCAGCAGGGCTTTGTCCTTCCATCACGGTTACCATTTGAGAAGCAATATAAGACTTGGCCTGCGCCTTATCCGTCGCTACTGAAACCTGGATATTAGCCTTTGAAACACCGGAGAAGTAAATCATTACCGTCAGCTGCAAAGGCGCATCGTCCAGTACAATAGCCGAATCAATGCCCGACTTCGATCGTGTACTTTTACCTCCGGAAGGCCAGTCAGGGAGCTTTTCCTCGGAGGGCAGCCCGCCCTGTACCTGGTCAAATGTCTGGTGATTGTCAACGTTTGCCAGTCGTAATTTTTTGTTTTTCAGCCCACTGTGGTTCTGATATTGACCCATTACCGAGAAACTGACCACCAACAGGCTCAGCAGTATAGCAGGATTCGGTTTCATGTCAGTTGGTTTTTGGTAAAACGTCCACGAACAGCAGATCCGAAGTGGAAGTGGTTTTGCCGGATTTAATGTTGGTATTATCATTCAATACCCATTCCGTTTCAAAAGAATAAGTGAGGTCTTCTTTCGGATGGATGATCTCAACCTGCTGCTGCAAAATGTCGCTTGCCGGGCTGATCGTGGCTCTTTTCACATATTCAGTATCACCGAGTTTGTAATAAATCTTGACAAAAACTGCCCGTACCGAAGCCGCTTTCAGCATTTCCTTGTCTGCCATGAGCCGTATTTCCGACCGGTTGAAAGGAGGAGAAACGCCGATCACATTCTCATTCGAAGGTTTCCAATCCTGGTAAATGGTGTACCCGCCGAAAAAATTCCAGGTAGTCTGGTAATCATAATCCAGCCAGTTACGGCGGTCATTATCGCCATTTCCCCAGCCGTACATCATTTTGAATGCATTCCCTTTCGTATTGAAATTCTTTCTGTCAATCCGCACCTCATCATAAGTCAGTTCGCCAGCCTGATGTTTTTTGCGCATTTTGACAGTCACGTAATTAATGTATTTGTCAAAATCCGCCAGCGCGCCGCCGTCCAGGTAGGTAACCAGCTCGCGCTGTGTGTACAAGCTGCTGGCCGTATTGACTTCCAGCAGGCACCCACGGCAATTAATCCTGCCGATATTTCCTCCAAATGGTTCGTCAATTGTAACAGGGTCGTAATGGTTAAGGTCCAGTACAAACTGCCCTGAACGCTTCACTTTGGCGCGGTGATATACTGCTTCCACCGAAAAATCAGCCAGCGAGATGCCGTTCAGGTCTTTCTTGTCCTCTTCCAGTCCTGCTATTTTCTTAGCTGCCTTGTCAACCTCCTTGCCGGTTGCATCAGCGTCCTTTTTTGTTTTAGTCAAAGACTCAGCCTGCGTTTTGTCTTCAAAATTGCTACTGGCTTTTTCAGCATTATCTTTGGTTTTCTGTGCTTTTTCAAGTCCTGCATTGGCTTCTGCAAGCTCCTTTTTCGCAGCCGCTTTTTCGGTACTATCCTTTGCGGCGGCCTGTTTCGTGACTGCGGCGGCGTGTTTTTCTTTGGCTGTAGCCAATGCTTTTGTTGCAGTTTCAACCTCTTTGTTCAGCTTTTCCTTTTGCAGTTTAATGTTAGCTGTTTGCGTGGCATCGGCCTTTTCACTTGCGGTTTTGTCAGCGGCTTTGGCTGCTGTTTGTTCAGTTTTCGCAGTGGTCAGGTCCTCTCCCAGCCGCGTTCTTTCCTTGCCGTCCTCTATGCTTTCCCTGGCCAGTTCGCGGTCCCTTCTCGACTGGCCGTCCTTACCCGGACTGATCAGATAGTTGCTCGAAGACCTTCCTAACCTGCTTGAATCCAATGATTTGGAAAAACAAAGGTCGACGACCATATTTTCAATTTTTGTGATCAGTGCAGCATCCAGCGGCTTATTGCCGACAGTAGTGACCTTGATCGTGCCATTTTGCCGCAAATCCGTGACCATATCACTGATCTCGGCCTTCACAACTGGCATGTCGAGGGCCAGGTTCATGATCCGGTGTTGGTTGACAATGTCCCAGTTTACCTCCATTTTAGCACCTATCGGTGAATTCAAGCCCGCAATGGTCATGTTAAAATTCAATGACACATCCGGGTTAGGACCTTTCATAGTTTCCCACAAAATGGTCGCATCCGTCGCATTCAATGGAAAACCTACCGCAATGAAGTCTCCGTCCAGTACCGGTGCTTTTTCAGTACCTAATATCCTGATCTTGTCGTTGGTAGCAGCGCTTTTTGTAATAAGACTGACCGTTCCCGACCTGTAAATCACAGGCCCTACCAACTTTGCGCCCGGTACTTTTCCTGCTAATTCAGACGCCGCGGCCGAAATGTCTTCATCACTGACCGACAGCCCCATCAGCACATGTACCCAGCCTCCGCCCTCGCCCTCCTTAATCTCGGCGCTTTCGGCGTCGGATCGTTTATTGGTAACATATTTGATAAAAGAAAATTTAGGCTGACCGGTCGTTTCGTCCGTGGCAATGCGAAGCTTGTTGGGCAGGTAATAGTATTGTAGAGGATTGTCTTTGGCGGGACACGCTTTGAGGGTGCCAATGGTGATGATCTTGTCCAGCAGTATGCCCATAAAAAACTGGGCGTCGGCTTTGGCAGGAGCGGTTTGCTGCGCGGCCAGCGGGCCGCACAGCAGTATAGAAGCAATGTAAATGAAAGTTTTCATGGCTGGCTACTTATTAAGATTTGGCAAAAAACTAACCGAGAAAAATGTCCTGTCCTTATTCACTTTCAGGTTGGCGGGTTGTATCAGATTGGAATATGCATATCCTGCGCTGATGAATATTTCATTGGATATGAACAAATTAGCCTCAAAATTTCCGGTAATGATCTGATTCGGAGGCACATTGCCTCTCGGTGTTTTGAATGCTACTTCAAACTGTTTTCTGTTCAGGATCTGTTGAAAAGTCCCGAAAATCCGGAAAGACAAATTCCCGGCAATGTTGTCGCGGAGTGCAGTACCCGTCGCTGCGGCCTTCGATTTGACTAGCGGAATCAAGTACCGGAAATCCAGGCTGCCCTGCAAAGACGGGATTAGGTAAGACGAAATGGCCTGCTTATCATTCTTGTATTGCTTGTCCATTACCTTCGAGCCAAACCTGAAATCGAGCTGCGCGCCTTTGATATCCTTGTTCATGACATCCCCGCCATTGGCAAAATAGGCCACTTTCGCCAACGATACATTCAGCAGCCCACCCAGCTGGTTCAGCAGGTCGTTGGCAAATGCACGCGTGGAATCCTCCCGGTTGGAAACATAAAGCGGTACCGTGTTGTAGAAATAGAAATTCCACGGACTCTCGCCTATATACGCAGTCAGTTTATAAGTTTTAATGCTTGCTGATGGCGCAGTTCCGGCAAATGCAAACGACGCAGTGCTGAGGAAACTGGACCCTGGTTGCACCTCTGAGGTCTTGGTATTGACCTTATTGGTTTCCACGAGCTGCCCGAAAGCTGAAAAAGACATAAATTTCAGCATAAGAAGTATGTACAGCAGACCTTTCCAGATCGCCGGTACGCAGAGAAATTTTCTCATGATATGACCAGTTTATTTTTTGAAATGAATGTTAATCGGGTGTGATCACACGGATCGCGCCATTGCCGGAGTCGTATACATATATGCGTCCTCCCTTACCGATACCCAAAAATGTAGGTTTATTGAACCGTGCTTTTTTGCCAATGCCATCCACTTTCCCGGACAGATTCAGATCGCCGGCAATAGTCGAAACGAGCGGCTGAGCCGAAGAAAGCTTACTGATTTTTCTAATGATACTATTCTCCGAATCGCAGATAAACATATTACCAGCCATGTCAAAAGCGAGGTCGGTGGGAGCGCGATACCCCGCGCTGGCTATGGGCGTATCATCTGCAGTGGATGTGCCTCCGCCTGAGATGGTTGAAAACATCCAAAGTTTGCCTTTGCCTTGCTGATAAGCATAAATTTTATAGTTCTTGGCATCACATAAATACAGTTGTCCATTGTAATACTCAATGTCATCAAAGGAATAGATGGTACTGTTGTAGATGGACGAATAGGCAAACCGGGCGCCGGCGGTATTACTTCTGGTGAGCGAATAAATGCTGGAACCATTGTCCGGCCCGTTCGATGATATATATCGGGTTGCATAGAGTTGATTCGCGTTGGCTGCGGTGGCATTGCTAAATTCAATTCCACTGTTCGACCGCTCTACGAACCTGGGCGATGGGGTCGACGGACTTTTCGTTATTTCCGTAATCCTGAATTCTTCTGAGCCAAAGGAAGTGAAATAGTGACAGAGAATCTTGTCGCCGAGCGGCACGAGCCAGCGGAAAGTCGGGATAATGTATTTCCCCTGCGCGTTTTTCGTTAGGAGCAATTGCGGAAGATTAAATGGAACTGCTACCGGCACTGCCGGGCTTTGGGGATTGTTTTCAATTCTGACGATGTAAGTATTTTCCAGCAGTTGCTGGTAACCCAGATAAATAACATCGCTTCCAGAGGCAGTATCGATTTTGAAATCCTTTACTGAGCCGTAATCTGTGCCAGCTATGCCTGTCGTGTAAGTAAAGGTGCCGACCGTATAAGTTGTGACATACTGAAAATCGGGCTTTTCAAGTGCCTCAAAATCAGAAATATTCAATGTTATTTTGCCAGATCCGGTCCTTCTAGGGATCTTGAATTTGATCTCGGTGTCGGACGAAGACTCAATGTTGGCCGGAGCGATTTCTACTGAGCCAATGAATAGTTTTATTTCTGTTTTTACCGGGGTAAAATTGGTGCCCTGAATGGTAATAATTTCATCCTTAGCACCTTTTAAAAGAGTACTGGTTATTTTGGGAACGTCGTAGGTGAATTCCAGCACACCGCCGACAGCGAAATTGCTGACCAGTACTATCACAGTGTCCTTGGCCGGAACACCTTTCGGGATTTTGAATTTGATTTCAGTATCGCTGACAGCCAGAATGTTCTCCTGCGGAATGTTCACCGTCCCGATTTTGATCACAATGTCCTCCTTCCTTGTCCCGAAATTGATCCCTTTAATGACTACTTCGTCGCCAGCCTGCCCGGAAAGCGTTGCAATGGTGAACTGCCCTTTCCCACTGAAAGCAAATAGGACGTCGGCAGGCTTATCGGTGATACCAGCATCGTCTGAGGCCAGAACTTCGGTTCCTACGTCTACTTTCACTACAATTTTGCCCATTCCCTGCCGCCCGGCGGGAACTTTGAATTTGATCTCCGTGTCGGTAACACTCAGAATATCGGCGGGTGCAATGACCGTTTTTTGTGGCTCTGTGATGATTTCCAGGCTCACTTTGCTCTTGTCGTTGCCAAATCGCTGGCCGGTAACCGTTACTTCGCTTCCTTCCTGCGCCACAGCCGGATCAACTTTGGACACCACGGGACAGCTGGGGCAGGCGCTATCTCCGACAATCTGCTTTTCCTCGCATGCCCAAAGTGTGAGCAGCGGAATAATGTATAGAAATCTGACAAACGTTTTCATGATTTTGTGAGAAATTATTTAGTAATGACTTTGTAGATGTCCTTGAATTTTTCGAGCACTTCCGTGCCTTTCTGGACCACTTTTTCAGATCCTGTACCTGCCGCGATGATCTTTCCAGCCTCGGCCGCTTTTTGAAAAATAGCCGAAGTCTTGTCATTGAACTGTTCAGGAATGCTCGCATAGACGTAGCCATCGTTGATTTTTGCACTCCAGTCCAGCGCCAGCTTGCCTTCTGTTTTGTGGGTAAAAACCATCCGGTAGGCGTATCCCTGCGTGTCCCGGTCCACGAGGATCATTTTTTGGACAATGGGCTGTCCACCTGCCGCGCTGAGCGGTATCTCCGATTCGGTTTCCATTCCGAATTTCTTGTAGCGAACCTGCAACACCGCCCGGCTGATCTGCATCAGTTTGAGTTGTTCCAGATCACCTTCGAATTCAATGGTACGCGGCGTCACCGGTGCGCCCAATGTCACGCCCTGCCATTCTCCGCGCAGCCAGGGCGGATTTTCGGGGTACCTGATATTTCCCTTCAAGCTCCATTGCATTCTGTATTCGTAAGTATCATTGCTGTTGTCACCATTGCGGGCATACGTGACGCTCGCCTGCGTGCCGGTTTTTTTCAGATAATCCCTGTCAATGGTGATATCTTCTGTGAATGGGTCGCCGCTGCTTCGCGTTTTACGGACATACACCGTTACATAATTCACTTCCTGCTGAAAAATCTGTTCAGCTTCCAGATCCAGTATAAAACGGATGTCACGATGCTGAAAAAACGGATCAGCCAGGTTGACGGACGCCACACAAGCCTGGTTATGTCTCACGCCATTGTACCAGTCCGATAAGTTGCCAACAATGGTGACCGGGTAGGAAATGGTAGTCCTGAGCGCGAGGTCAAATGTTTCGATCTTCTTGGAGATCTTGCTTTCCAGCTTGGACTTATTAATGCTCCAGCTATGTCGTATATCAGCATCTTTGACTGGCTCATCGGCACTTTCGGTAGGGGTAGTTGCGGGTAATCCCTCTGAGCTTCGATCGGCAATGGAGTTGATGAACATTTCTGTAAAATGCTCGATCAGCTTGTCCGCAATGGCGCTGTTTTCCTGATATTTCTCAATTTCAACCTTCACGACCTTGGTTTCTAGTAATAGCTTTTTGAGGCTATCAACCTGGGTTCTGGTGATTTTCTGGATCTGATTGGAAGACCATAACCCTAAAAATCCACTACTTACCCGTTTCTTTTCCACATCGATCTCATCTTTCACCGACCGCGTCATTTGTTCCAGTTTCGACCAGTCGAATGTGATTCTTCCCTGTACCGACGGGGTCAGGAGTTTGTATTTCAAATCCAGTTTGAGGCTCAGGTCGGAGATCGAACGTGTTTTTTCCAAAGTCGTCGACATGAGCTGTGCCGCATACTTATCCATTTTGACACTCGCCGCAAGTGTAGCGCCAGGGAATGCAGGTGCGCGTCCTGTGTGCATGATCTTGGCAGATTTTTCGTCGGACAGCGAGGCAGAAATAATGCTGAATGAATTCTCGCCCGATTCCAGTTCCACCGGGCCTTTTACTACCGGCCTCACACCACCCGCCGAGCTTTGTAGTTTCTGTTCCAGTTTGGATTGGAGCTCTTGTTCTTGCTGTGCAGTCAGCCCCCATTCCATCATAAAATGCATTAATGCACCCTGTACGCCGCCATTGGTTTCCTTCGCGTCGGTCGTGTATTTGATGAATAGAAACTTAGGTACACCGTCTTCCCGTTTGGACAACCGGATGTTCGTAGGCAGGTAATAATATTCACCCGACATGGCGGTACTGCCCATCGCCGGCGCCTTTCCGAACAAAACAATATTCAATCCGTCATTCAGGGCGATCTCAACTTTGTTGTTGTAATCCAAAGTCTGAGCCCGGGATATTTGAGGGGCTATCGCTGCTGCAATCAGCAGGTACAGACCAATAGTATGTATTTTCATAGGTCAAAAATTTAGTTAACAGGCACATTATCAATGAATACCAATCCATGTTTGTCTTTCCCTTCGCGGGTAAGCCGACTACCGTCCTTCCTGATCCAGGTAATGCTGTAATCGATCTCCTGCTGGTCGTTCGGTACCGTGATTTCCAGGTTTCTGCTTTCCAGGTTTTCGGGAGGCTTGATCGTGATGCGTTCAGGTTTTTGCAGCCCCGCAAACGGATAGCTTGCTTGCACTGAAATGGCCACTATGCCCATTTCTTCGAGCTTTTTCATGTCCCCGCTGAAATCCATCTTCCATCTTTTGTAAGGCAGATAAATATTGACGACCGGAGAATTTGCCTTTGTCCATTCCGAAGCCAGCCGACCGCCGCCGGGGAATTGCCACGTTACCTGGTATTCGTAGTTGAGCCACCGCATCCGGTCGTGGTCGCCCTGGTTGAGGTAGGACAGGGAGGGGCTCGTGCTTTTTTTGAAAAATTCTTTATTGATCAAAATTTCTTTGACGGTCACCGAACTGTCCTGGTGGATTTTCCGAAGCGTGACCACGACATTGTTGACCATATTGTTAAAATCCCTTTCAACGGCGCCATCAATGTTAATGCTGACTTCACGTTGCTGGAATGTTTCGTCGGACAATGGAACATCCCGAAAAACAGCCGGATCGGCCCCATACCTGCTGTAAATGTCACCGATATTGAATGTGAGGAAATGGTGCCGTTCTATCGTAGACCTCCCTTTGAAGTCGTAAACCGTGCTACCCTCGGTTCGGGTCGATCGCCTTTTGTAAGAAGCATTGAGAGCAAAAGGAATGGCTTTCTGCACTTCTTTAAGCGAATTGGCAATGGTTTTCGGGATCAGATCTGTGATGTCGTCGGTCGGTTTGGTTTCTGTTTCGGGCCGTACCGGTTCGTACAGAAGCTCTATCATTTTGTTATAAACCCTGTCCACCAATGCTTCCATGGTACGGTTCTCACCGCTGGTAGTGAGCCGGATCGCCTCCTTCCGCATCAGCTTATCGATCTCGATCTGAACGTCCGTGCCGAAGTAGTAGATTTTGGCGGTGACCCCGCCTGAGTTTTCGAGATGCGTTTTGGCCCAATCCACTTCCAGCTTGGCGTCGTATGAATCGGTCAGGCCTTCGAATGTGAAATCAAAGATCACTGAAACATCAGAAGTACCGGTTTTGAAGCTTTCCAGCAGGATTTTGGAATCTACGGGAGTTAACTCAAATGAAAACGCCAGGCTGCTGTTTTCAAGGACGGGCGCCTCGCCAGTCCGCAACACGTGACTCTGATCGCGATCCAATGTGGAGGAAATCAGCGAGTACCGGGCCTTTTTAAAAACAACAGGGCCTTTGATCGTAGCCTTTGGAGCGCCTTTTTTCTGTAAGATACTTTCTGCTTTGCGGACCTGCTCGTCAGTAGTATTGTAGGTCACCAGAAAATGTAGTACCGCCCCACCACCAGCGTCAGAAATGGATTTTCCGGACGTATTTTCCTGCAAAGTCACATACCTCAGAAACGAAAACCCAGGCAGCCCTTTTTCCGTTGTCGCTAGGCTGGCCGACGCAGGCAGGTAGTAGTAAGTCAGCGAATCCGAGGCCAGCGGAAAGCACCACAGACCACCCGCTTTGATCCCGCGATCAATGGAAATTTGTTGCGCGGCTGCGTAATGTATGCCCGTAAGTACGAGAATGAATGATAGGATGAGCGTTTTCATCATTTCTGTAATTGACTGGTGGCCGGTGTCTGCAGGTAGAGGTAGTTTTCTCCTCTTGCTAATTCTTTCAAGTCTTCCTCCACCTTTCCCGTATTGCCATACCATGTGATTTGATAGGCAACCGCCTCATTATCATCGTGAAAAAGGGAGAATTTCAATGAGGCGCTTGCGTCGCTTTGTTTCAGGGAAAAACTTTTCTGCGTCTGTGGCTGCCTGTTGAGCACGACGAAAAAGCGGATATTGGCTGAAATGTAGCCCCTTTCTTTCATCATATTTTTATCAAATTCCAGTTCTACAACCCGCTTTTTGAAAGGCGGCACCAGAATAACCGACGACCCGTTTGCCTTGATCCAGCCGTTGCTATCAGCCGGTTCCCTGATCGAAATGTTGTTTCCTTTCAGGCTCCAATCGATCTTGTACTGGTAGTCCAGCCAGTTTTCACCTTTCAAACCTAGACGGGGATACTTCACAATTTTGAGGTCAGAACCTTTTTCAACGTCGGTCTTGCGGATCACAATGTCCTCGGAAACATCGTTTTCACCAGTAGCATAGGCCTTTCTGAATGTGACCGATACAAAGTTGAGCAGATCCGAGAATGTCTCCGCGAAAGAACCGTCGAGCTGAAATGCTACCTCCCGTTTCTGAAAATCCGGATCGTCCAGAAACACAGTGCGGAAGTATTTATCTGGGCTTTGAGTAGTAAGCTCATTGTACAGCCCACTCAGGTTCCCGGAAGCGAATACGGGTACTTTTATGGACGTGGCTTTGCTCAGGTTCAGATAAAACTGACGCGTCCTGATGTCTTTGATGTCCTTTAAAACAAACTGATGGTCAGTGTAATACGCATTGTTTTCAACACCCCGAAAAAGTCGGTTCAGCCAACCTGCCTGCTGCCTTCCGGCCAGTTGTCCTTTTTCAACGGCCTTCTCTTTTTCGGGTAATACTGCCCACCCATTTTGGCTGTCGAAGAGTAGGGTAGTTAGCTTTTCCGTGACCAGATCAAGGATTTTCTGCATGTTATCGGCCTTAATACCCAGCCCTTCCGAGCGGTCAAAAACCTCGACTTTCATCACCTGGCTTTGCTGCAGATCATCTACGACCTTCCGGATCTGCGACTTATCAAACCCTTCCTGATTGGACATGATCTTGCTGAAATGCGCATACAATGTCGATACTTCCACAGAAACGGAAGCATTGTAACCCTGTACATAAGCCTCGTAATATCCTTGTAATGAAACCGATACGTCGGAAGTGTTCCCTTTAAACGACTCCCATAACAATGTAGCGCCTTCCTGATTCAGGTTTACAGCAATGGCTGCACGGGACTTAGGCAGGAAAGGAGCAAATGCAGAGGTCAGTACCTTTCCTTTCAGAAATTTATTGTTCTCGCCCTCATTCATGATCGCCGAAACGACCTTGATGTTCGCCATACCGTCCTCCCCGTCCACCATCGCCTGCTGCATGGGTACCGGGCCCGCAATTTTGGCTCCCGGTACCTGCTTTTTAAGCTCAGTTTCAATGGCGCCGATCATGTCGTCGGGCAAACTGAATTCAATGAGCGCATGAAAAATCCCTCCATTATTCTCATTACTAGCCTTGCTCACGTATTTAATGCACAGAAATTCGAAGCTGTTGTCGTCTTTTCTGGCGATTCGGGGAAATTGCGGAAGGTAGTAATAAGCGGTAGGGTCTTTCAGGTCCTGAAGAAGCTGTACCCCGTTGATCATCAGCCGGCCTTCGTCGTATTTTACAATGCAATAGCCATCCAGGCTGAGGAGCATCAGCAAGATTAATTTTTTCATGACTTTGAATTTAGAATGTCCGGGAAAGATGGAACTGATTCTTTTTCAGCTATTTGTGGACTTTGACATCTTCATAGAATATCTCGTCAAATGCGAGATTCTTGGCGGGGCGTATACGGTCGATGATAGCATTCGTTAATGGTTTGAGCTTACTGTATTGATCCAAAGCCATCAGGAATATGCCGTAGCTACTGCAGTCCCTCCAGCCCACCTTGCTACCGATGTACATTTTTCCACCTTTTCGGGTGACGGGTATCATGATCGAGCAGTCCCTGTCACAGTCGGGAGGGTGAATTTTCATGTGAAAATCCACGTCAAGATCGGGCAGGTAGAGCCTGGATTGCATGTCAGGCATTATTCTGAATGGAATGAGTACTGCGTTGGCAGCGGCTGTAAATTGCGACGCCAGGTCGCCTGTAAATGTGAATTTGGCTTTCTCGATAATGGGGCAGGCGGATGTAGGAGTAGTGTAGGATGATTCCCATCCGCCCCGGTCGCAGCCTGTCACCCATACCTCGCACATCATGAATTCCTTGTTTTTGTAGGATTTGGCGACACCATTGATAAGCTCTTCAAGGATTTTGAACTCGAAAAGTAGCGTCTGAATTTTAACGCCGCCCTGTGTTTTTTGTAATGCAGCTTCCATCTGATCCAGTCCGCTGGCCGCATTATTGAGATAAGTACGTCCGTCTGCTTTGAATTTGGCCAGTAGAATAGCTTCAATACCTGTACGGTCAAGGCTAAACGTTGTCGTTCTGCGCTCGGCTATCTGGGCCAGAATTTCTTTCATTCGGTTAGTTGCCAATGCATTTTCGATCCGTATTTCCTTCTCTTGCCGGGCCTGATCCAGCGCGTAAACGTCTTTCAACAGATCCACACCGAACGAAGCCCCAGGAATGTGATCGATGACGGTATTTTGCAAAACTTTCTCCAAAACCTTTGTAAAACTGAATGTCCAGACACTTTCAAAATCCGAGGATTCAACCTTGACGCCGTCCAGTCTGCTGAAAACTGCATCAAATGCGGAGGCAGAATTGTTGAGCATATCCTGATTAATTTGGAGTACACGGGTCGAAATCTCACGTATTTTAAGTGCATCGTCCTTTTCGAGTTCAAACTCGATGGCCGGGTCCGTCGCCTGCGCCAATGTGCGAAAGGAAACAAAGCAGGTGATGATCGATAGAAATAACACTGTTTTCATGTTTCGATTTGTTTAAATTATAATGACCGGTTTTTGACTTGATGCATCAAAGTTGGCGACTATTGAAGCGTCTGTAAATCGCATAAATTGATGATATTAGAAAGCGGTAAATCAAGGTGTTACATTGATGGACCGGGCATAGGAAAGTACGTCGTCCGCGTTTTTGATTCCCCTTTCCAGCGGCCATTTTCCTTTTCTGTTAATACCAGCCTGGATCTCGTCTTTGTTCTCTTCACAAAAAGCTTTGAAAGCATCCCAGCTGTCCGGGGCAAACTCTTTCTTTTTCATGACTTCAACGATATTTTCAACTCCGTAAGGAAGCCAGTGCATGAGTTTGGTAAGACCCAGATAAACCTCTCCTGAGGCGTCTATACCCAGTATTTTTGCATATCTGGCTGCCGAAGCGCCCCGAAGGTCCACCAGTTTTACACCTGCATAAATAGAATAATCCCGGTCGGTACTTAGTTTTTCATGATCTACTTTTAATGCTTTGGATTCGTCGGGATGCAGCTGAAAATAACCGCGCTCGTCGAGCGAGGTATGGCTCGCAATGCTTCCGTCAGACTCTTTTTTGATCCAGGCGATAAGGAATTCCAGCGGCCACTCGCCTCTGTATTTTTCAAGAGCGGGAATGAGTACGCGGAATCGCTGCGGAATGGCGGAGGTGTCGGCCGTAATGAGCGAGGGATTTACAGGCACATTGGCAGAGGCCATGTGTGAGGCGCAGGCAAAAAAGCAGAGAGACAGAAATGATGTCAACGTTTTCATGGTAGGATCGTTTAAAATGATTTGATTGATTTTTGAATCTACATTTCAAAGTTCCCCACTATATAGCCGCCTGTAAATCACATAAATTCATGATTTTACTTTGGTGAAAAGACTGTAAAAAGAAAACGACCTCATTGATAATGAGTTCGTTGGCATTGCGGCAGCTACTGCCAGTGTATAATTTTTAGAATTGTGAAGGATAGTTTTCAGTTGCTCTGTCATCGCATTGTTGTTTAGTGATGAGCAAAACTATCCCGAAGCAATTTTATTCATTTGAGGAAAATTGCTGTTTTAACGAACGACCGGTTCTGGGCGCCTGGCCGAACTGATTTTTGTAAGCCGTCGAGAAGTTTTCCAGACTATTGAAGCCGCACGAAAAAGCAATGGGCGTGATCGGAAGATCAGTATTGGCTATTTGAAGATTGGCCTGTTGCAGCCTGACACGCAGAAGATAATTGTACGGACTGGCATTGGTGATTTGTTTAAATACCCTGTTGAAATGATAGGGGCTCATATTTCCAATGTCAGCCAGCTGCGACAAGGAGAGATTTTCAGCAAACGATTCATTAATGAAGGCCATCACCGGTTCTATTACCGGCAGGTAGTTTCGTTTTTGCTTGTAGCTCAGCTGAAACCTGGAAGTATCATTTTGAGAAGACGAAAGTATCTTCAGGAAAAGGCCTGTGATTAATTTTTCGGCAAGCAAGCGATGAAACCGTGGCTGGCCCATCATCCGGAATATGTGATGGTGAAGATATTCCGTCTCAGGAGTAGCTTTGATCAGAATGGATTGCAGGTCAGGATTTTTGAAGAACCACGAAAACCCGTGATTTTGACTTCCCAAATGTTCCAAACTATCCGCGCTGAGTGAAAATATAGTACATTGATCAGGCATGTCATGCACATGTCCGACCCGGTACTCGTATCCTGAAACGTATGGCAAAATAAAGGATTGTCTGTAACAACTGTATGTCAGTAGGGGATTAAAAAACATGGCTGTCAGTCGGCCACTTTACAAACCGGTTCATGATGTACCTTAAAATTGACTGAATTGGCGATGAAGCACATTTGGTCCATGGTAACCAGTGAATCGGGGTTGTTTTTCAGTCTTATTTCTAAATCTTTCATTCGGGTCGCGTTTGTCGTTAATGGGAAAAGCAGTAAGCAACGAAAGACGGTTTAACCGTGTCGATACTGAAAACTAGATGCAAATGAAAGCAGACTGTATCCGACCCATTATATTGCACTTCTTTGCAGCATTTAGCCTAGCTTTTCTAGCTTGTGATAATTGCTCAGACACGGTCGATGCTCCGGTGTCTACACCTATCAGGTTCTCAATTGTTGACGCTGCGGGAAAGAACCTCGTGGATTCGACCCGGTCGTACTATTCGGTTGATTCCGTAAAGCTTTTCGATCTTGAAGAGAAGCAGTGGTTATATATGACCTCCCAATATATTCCCGCTGAGAGGGGATACGTTTTTTTGGCGGATTGTCGAAAAAATAACAAAGGGAAATCATCATTAATACTTCAATTGAACAGCCTGGATTCCGACACATTGGATGTTTGGTATCAGCAAAGGAATACCAAATGCTTTACGCTATATGAGTTCACCCATTTTCAGCATAACGGGAAAGACTTACAAAAATCACCTCTGACATCGGCCTTGCTAATCACCAAAGCAAACTAGCTTGTAAATGTAACTCCCAGCATAATTACTAATTCCTTTCGACCGTTAAAGGACAAAGCCTGTTGCGTGTTCCTACGATATTTTTTATTCGTTTTCTTCTGTTCCCAGTATGCATCCGCACAGCCGAATTATACGCGTATGCGAGGTGCAATTGGCGCTGACTTATATGGTATCACACCGAGAGGTGCTGTTACTGCCGAAGCGGCATTTGGTTATTTAAGAAGGTCATTCTGGAATGTTCAGGCAGGACTTGGGGCTGTCAATAGGGGGGATTTTCGTAGTCCAACCCTTTCTGCTGCATTAACGCATTGCTTCATTTTAAACCCCTACAAACGCAAATCCTGTGTTCCCCGGCCAGGGAATTATCTGATTGAAAGTTACTTTGAAATGGGATTAGGCGGTTTTGCGGTGGATCGTTACGACAACGGCATTTATCCCGGAACCAATAAACAACGACTGCTGACGCCATCAGGCCTAGCCGGTTTTCGCTTCAACGTCTTAACGAAGAGATGGATTTATATTCTAAAACTGCGCTACACTCCCCCGTTACTGCCTAATATTCTCGCTTCGCATGCGGGAGTGGGAGTTGCTTTGGGCTGGCGATGATTTCGAGATTGAGGATACGCATCAAACAAATAAGCATTGGGAAATATCCCTTTTTCGATTCCAAATATATAATTAATTTATATATTTGGAACTCAACGAAAGCAATGTCAACGATGGGAGATTTGAAAGCGAGATTTGCAATTTTACTGGTAATAATCTGCACTGGCGTGCAGGTTTTGGCCCAAACACCTAATCGCTTAGGTCCCGGATCCGATGAGGAAATTAAAAAAGCCCTAATTGTTGTAGAAGCTAATTTAGACGACTTGAAAGCCCACCGAAAATACATGTATGAGATGGGCTATAGTAATCCGGCTCTTTTGGCGCAATACGAAGTCTGGATGAAAAAATTTCCGAGAAATGTAAATATTCCGCTAGCAATTGGCACAAATTATCATAATGCTGAGATGCCACAAGCAAAAGATTTTTTGCTAAAAGCTGCTGCAATGGATCCTAATAATGCCAAAGTATGGGCTATGCTTTCGGCAGATGCTGCTAGGTGGGGACAAGATGATTTGTCAATTGATTATATCAGAAAGGCAGGGTTAGTGGATCCTTCAAATGCCAAATATGAGTACGGCTACGTTAGGTCTTTTATGAATGGCGATCCGGACACTTACAAGAAGAAAGTCTTTGATTTTGTACAGCGTTTTCCGGCAGATGAACTTGGCGCAACCGCTATATATTGGTTGGGAGAGCGCAGTACCAATCTGAATGACAAGATTCACTATCTTGAACTGCTCCGTGAATTGTATCCCCCACAAAAATTTAAGTGGTCAGCATCCGGAATGGTAGGATTAGCTGATGCCTATCTGCAAACAGATCCTGAAAAAGCCTTAGTATTGATTAATGAGCTGGATTGGGAGGGTGATTGGAAGATCAGAAAACAAGTGGCTGAATCATTAATTAATATTGATCAGTTGGAACAGAATCAAAACTATAAAGATGCCATTGGTAAACTTAATCAGATTCAACTGCCCAGGTTTAATTACATAAATGACTTTATAGCATTGAAAAAAGCGTCCTTGCAAGAAAAAACAGGTGATGTGAAAGGTGCTTATGACAGCCTTTCTGTAAAATTCGCAAAGTTACCGACTGATGCGCTTTATGGCGCACTTGAAACCTTCGGGAAGAAAATAGGTAAGAATAAAGAGCAGGTTGTAAGGGACATTGAAGTTATCAGGAATACCAAAGCTGTTGCTGCATATCCATTTGAGCTGGGCCTTTATACCAGTGATGGCAAGTTAAAGTTGGATGCGCTAAAGGGCAAAGTAATTCTGCTCACGTTCTGGTTTCCGGGCTGCGCTCCTTGTAAAGAGGAATTTCCGCATTTTCAGACGGTAGTTGATTCATTCAAAGGTGACAGTTTGGTATATCTTGGAATTAATGTATTTCCATCGCAAGATGGTTATGTACTTCCTTTTATAAAAAATAACAAATATTCGTTTATTCCATTACGCGGCAACTCATCGTTTGCTGAAAAAAACTATGGTGTATATGGTGAACCTGAAAATTTTCTGATCGACAAGGATGGAAAGATTATTTTCAAAGATTTTCGGATTGATAACTCCAATCACCGCACATTGGAATTGATGATATCGTCGCTATTGGAAAAAGGCCCACCAAAACAATGAGCCTTTACATGAGACGATTCAATGGGTAACTATTTGTGTTTCAAAATAAAACGATTGCAGGTCGCTGCAAAAAGTTCCGGATCGCTCATCCAAGGGTCGTGACAGGCTCCCTTAATGGTATACAATTCAGCCTTGGAAAAAACATTCATGTATTCATCAGCACAATCTATCTGACAGGTCCTGCTGCCATTGAAAAGCAAAATGGGAAGATTGACCCTCCGAAGACTATCTATTGTCGGCGCCGATACAAAACTATCTCGGGTCTCAAAGGCAGGAGCATCCGTGTACATTTCAATTTCCTTGAATATCGAAAGTGGCTCCTCGCTAATTGATTGGTCAACGTTTTGCCGAAGTAAGATCCCGGATTCTCGCACGATTTGCTTGTGAGATCGGACAGGTTGGCGGTAAGTTTTTTTGTGATAGACCTGATTCATTCCTTCCCAGTGGTATGTACCGGAGAGGATAATACCTTTCACATCTTCCGGATGTTTGTAAGCATAAATCATAGCCAATGTACTTCCCCATGATGAGCCAGCCAGGAACACCTTGTTTTTTGCAGAGAGAGTTTTTATTACCCGTTTCAAATCCTTCACATGTTCCTCCCAAATGTAGGTTGTGTCTTGTTGGCTACGGCCACAGCCACGCTGGTCGTAATATATAACAGAACAATGTTTATTTAGTAGGTCAAACTCAGGACGCAGATATTCGTGCTGCACGGCTGGGCCACCATGTAAGACAATAATTACTTGTGGTTTGTCACCCAGCTTCCAATATGCTAGCCGAGGAAAACCCTTCACAAAGCCATCCTGGCAACGCACCTGGGGAATAAAGCCTAAAAACATCAGTGCAATTAATATGACACGCATAGTAATAGGGTATGTTCTGGGAGAAAGCTATCAAATTGGCAATGAAAGGGAATGTCAGGCGTTAGGCCGTCCAAAAAAGAGACGGTAACCGCTGGGATCCGTGACTGCAAATCCGCGGAGGTTATCTGTATTGTCTTCGAGGGGCTGGTTAAAATTTACACCTTTGGAGCTAAACTCTGCAAATAACGCCTCTGGGTCGGCAGCACTGATATGCGCATCCCAGACCGCCCATTCATATCGGGTATGATTAGGTATGGGTTGCCCGCTCGCTTTGAGCATGATGGAGACTTGGCCACGGCCCAGCATCGCGAAATAAGGATCCTCGTCATCGGTAATATACAGCACCTCGAAGCCCAATTTATCGACATAAAAATCCACCGATTCCCGAAGGTCGGCCACAATAAAAAAAGGCGCGATAAATCCCAGATCGGACATGATGATGATTTTTAGGAGAAATTTAAATAGATGACCGCTGAAAATCAAGCTATTTTGCGCCATGAAATCAGCCTTACTTTTACTCATCGTCGTACTGTTATCGGTCTCTTGTTCCAAAAAAGATAATACGGAGCCGGAATTAACGATCGACCCAACGAATGAACTCGTGGGCACAACCTGGCAAAGGACCATTAATCCGGATCTGTTCAATTATTTGAAATTCAAAAACGGAAAGGAAGTAGAATTTTCTTCAAAATTTAAGAGCGAGGTGTCAATCCCCGCGGCACTTCCCTACACTTTTAAAGAAAAAACCGTCGTATATGCCGGCAATGGCTTCAATTACACGGGTACTATCTCTGCCGATACTATGTCCGTAATGGGGACTGCGGGAATGATGACTTATGTAAAATTGAATAAATAATTTCAATAAAGATATGAGCTATCCCTAGCTCATTAAGGTCTTAGAGTATCCTTTTGCAAATGCTGTTGGGCTCTGATCAGTCCGCGGATCAAATCCTCGATCACCTCACTGTTTTCTAACACTTCGGCAATTCTGTAAGGACTTAGGTTCCAGTCGTTGTTGGGATGCACATAGTGCTTTACCATATCGGTAAAGAGTCTTTCAATTTCGAGCAGGTCGTATTCTGTGCCGAGGAAGTTTTCGACAACTTGTTCTTTGGTGCGAATGTACTTTTGGGGATCCTGAAAGAATGCCATCGTGCATGTAGAGGTTAGCATGATGCGCAACTATAAACGGTGCCGCGCTTGCCGTTGCTCAACCCAGTCAAACGGGCAATGGTACTATGTCCATTACGGTAGCCACGACACCGTTAATCGGTAGACGTAGAAAGTAATAGTACCTCCTGACCTCCAAAGAGAAGATCCAGGCCATTCGTTCGACTGTATTTGAGCGTGGTAAACCTAGGATATTTGGTTGAGGATGCCAAAAAGAATTTTCCTTCGGTAGGGATTTTTGCGAGACAGTCGGTAGAAAGTAGTTGGACATCTGTAGCTACTAGGAAATATTTTTATAGGCATAATTGGCTATAAACCAACTAATAATAAATATTTTCGTGTTTTGATAAAAAATATAAGGTAGAGTAATTGTTTTTATCGTTATTAGAATATTGAATCGTAATCCCGTACCTTTGCGGTCAGTTTTAAAAACGTTGCAAGTATTTTCGCTGGCATGCATTTTACAACATTTGGTAACTAGTGCAAAGTTGTCGATAGCTTAATGACACGATTACCTTATTTCCTCATAAACATGAAACAATCCGCTGAAATATTCGACATCGTAGACCACGACGAATGGGAGGCCACACCAGAAAACGAAAAATTCTTTTCAAGTGATCATGTTATTGATGCTTACATGAAAGGAAGAAAAGATGGCGTAAAGGACGAGAGAGCGCTAATTATAGATAAAATAAAATCTAATGTTACTTCTTCATCTGCTGTCACTCATGCTGCATTTAATGAAATAAGACGACTTGGATTTTCCCCTATTTCAGCTTACCTTAAAATTTCCGATTGGGCTATCTATAATATTCTTATCACAATACCTGAATCTGAATTCCTTGATGATCGCATTTTAGAGGTTTATTCAGTTCTTTCAAAAATTGAAGATAATTTCAAGAATGATTATTATTCAGTACATATATCACTATGTGACATAGGGGACGACTTCAGTGAGAAGTGCGTGACGATAGATGGTTATGGTTTGAGATTAAAACACGCGCAAGAGAAGTAATGACAAAAGAACATGCTGAACACAATGAAAGTGCGTGTGACTTTTTACTAGAATCAGAAAAATACAATGATTGGGTAGTTACTACTGCTTTTTATTCTGCTCTTCATTTCGTCCAGCATGAGATATTCCCCTTAACTATTGGTGATGATACATGGGAAAACTTTGATGATTATTTTGCTTACAGATTAAAAAACGAATCTAGGACAATAAATAAGCACTCAGTTACCGATGAATTAGTTAAAGTTCATTTTAACGTTGCACTCACGAATTACAGATTTCTATCCGATAGCTGCTGGAATGCAAGATACAAGAGATACAAAGTGTCTATTGACCTAGCTAAAGCTGCTCGTCGGAGGTTGGCTCAACTTAAAGAGTTTTTAACAAACTAATAGTTTTTATTCCCAAATCCTAGTACCGACTGTGCTTAGGATTCCTGTGCAAGCCCTAAAACTGTTAGGACGTCTTGATTTAAAGATTCCAGTTCCTGACATGAGAAGTTCTAAGCATATTGACACCGAGGGACTTTTACCTTAATCCAAAAACTTACCTTAGGGCACTCGCCATTGTTGCCATCTTGTTTCAACTTCTAGACGCAGAAAGTGCTAACGAGACTCATTATACAGGCTAACCAAAAATCCTATCCCTCCACAAGTTTTTTGAATTGATCCACAACTCCCCCGTTTTCTTCCCCACTAATGCACAAAAAAAACCTCAACTTGCTGCTTCCAGCTTATTGAGGTCTTAGAGTAGTGCGGAAGATGGGACTCGAACCCACACAGGGCAACCCCCACACGCCTCTGAAACGTGCGTGTCTACCAATTTCACCACTTCCGCCTAAAAATCGGTGCGCAAAAATAGTGATAATGTTCTGGACTTTCCAAGCCTTTCCAGGTTTCAAAATGCGGAAAAGCTAATTTTCTCAGATTTCTACACTTTCGTACAATGCCGGAATGTGCACGTTTTGAAATCCTGCTTTTTCCAGTTTGAGTTTGAACGCAACCTGCGTTTCGTATTCTCCGTGAACTAAAAACACCTTTTTGACTCTCGAAGCGGTCTGGCAGGAGAGGAATGCCAGCATTTCATTATAGTCGCCGTGCCCTGAAAATGAGTCCATTGTGGCTACCTGGCACCTTACTTCAAACTGCTCCCCGAAAATATTCACATGCTGATCGCCTCGTTTCAATGCGCCGGCCAGTGTGTTAGCGGATGCGTAGCCTACCAGTAAAATTGTGGATTTTTCATCACCAATGTTGTTTTTGATATGGTGCTTAATCCGTCCTGCTTCGGCCATTCCTGACGCGGAAATAATAATGCAGGGTTCCGTTTTTGCATTCAGTGCAATGGATTGTTCTACGTCTGATACATAATGTAGGTACGGAAATGCAAACGCATCCCCGTCTTTTTCAATGTATTCCAATATTTCAGGATTGAAACATTCGTCGTGCTCCTTCATAATACTCGTAGCGCGGATTGCAAGAGGACTATCGATGTAAACCGGTATCTGCGGCAGTTTTCCTGAGCTTGATAATTGATCCAAAGCATAAATTAGCTCCTGCGTACGGTCAATGGCGAATGCGGGAATAATGAGTTTGCCACGGCGCTCCACACAGGTTTCCTGCACGATTTTCAGCAAATGAGCGTGCATATCTATTTCCTTTTCGTGCAGCCTGTCGCCATATGTGGACTCGCAAATGATGATGTCCGCTTGCGGAAAAACGTCAGGTTTGCGCAAAATGCGATCCTCCGGCCGACCGATATCACCGGTAAATGTGAGCTGCGTGAATGTACCTTTATCGGGAATACTCAAATGTACCGCGGCGCTCCCCAGCAAATGTGCGGCGTCAGTCAAGACAACGGCTACCTCATTCTCGGCACCCAGGTAAAAAGTCTGACCGTACTTTACTGTTTTGAGCAAACTCAATGCATGTACCGCATCTTCGGAACTGTATAGCTCTTCCAACAACGGTCGCCCCTGTTTCTGACGACGTTTATTGATTCTTTCAAGGTCTTTTTCCTGAATGTGCGCACTGTCGAGCAACATGACCCGGCACAGATCTGCCGTCGCTGAGGTACAATAAATGGGGCCATTAAATCCTTTTTTGACCAACCTTGGAATGAGGCCTGAATGGTCAATATGGGCGTGAGAAAGAACCAGATAATCAACTTCGGAGGGTTTGAAACCAAAAGTCTGATTAAATTCATCTGTCTGAATGCCCTGAAATAACCCGCAATCCAAAAGTATTTTAGTACCCTTTTCGGTCGTAATCAAATGCTTGCTTCCGGTAACAGTTCTTGCGGCACCAAAAAATTGTATGTACATATCAATGTTGAGTTATTGTAATGTTGTCAGGCGAGGACATATAATGAATCGAGGTTACGTCCGATACCATCATAATCGAGCCCGTACCCGACCACAAATTTATTTTCAATCTCAAAACCCACGTACCGCATCTCTAATGGTGTTTTGAGAGCTTCCGGTTTGTGAAGTAATGTGGCTATTTCAATGGATTTGGGAGCTAATACTTCAATTTGTTTGAGCAGCTGCGTCATCGTCAGGCCGGTATCGACAATGTCTTCAATAATGATCACGTCGCGGCCCGTCATGGTTTCTTCCATGCCAATAATTTGCCTTACCGTGCCGGTGGATTCAGTTTGTACGTAGGATGAAAGGCGGATAAATGTAATTTCGCACGAAAGAGGGATTTTTTTAACCAGCTCACTGGCGAAAAGAAAAGCTCCGTTCAAAACCACAACAAAAAGCGGGCAGCTGTTTTCATAGTCTTTGCTGATCAGAGCGGCCATTTCTGCGATCCGGTTTTCTATCGTATCCCGTGAAATAAAAGGGACGAACGTTTTATCCAGAATGTTGATCATATTTGAGGTGTCATGTCTTTATCAATGATCGTGTGGAACACAAGATTTGATAAAATATTAATAGCTATCAGAATTAACGAATACTCTGAGGATCAATATTAACTCTTTTTTCAAAAACCCGGCTGATGACAAACGTAAAATATAAATCCGGCGTTAAATAGGACAGATTTTACCCCTAATATGAAAAGTCTAGTAATTAACACCATAACATTCTGCTGCTTAACTGTATTAACCATTCATTCTGCCTCGGCTCAATTGTATTCTTCTTCCGATCTGGACAAGAATTACGATATGATCCTCAAAAATCCGAGCGTACAAATCGAGTCGACAGAGGCGATTAATATGCTTTACAATTACAAGTTTGCAGAAGCTGATGCCGAATTCCGGTGGCTCAAATACCGGTATCCCAAGCATCCCATGCCTCATTTTCTGATGGGACTGGCCGAATGGTGGAAGATCGTGCCGAATACGGAAAACGAATCCCATGACAGGGCTTTCCTGGCGCAAATGGATTCTACGATCAATCTGGCTGAGGAATTGTACGACAATGAAAAGAATAAAGTAGAACCTGCCTTTTTCCTGGCTGCTGCGTATGCATTCAAAGGGCGACTGTACGCAGAGCGTGAGAGCTGGGCGAAAGCGGCATTTGCAGGGAAAAAGTCTCTGAAATATTTCGAGCAATGCAAAGGGAATGGCGACCTAACACCGGAGCTGCTTTTCGGCGACGGGCTTTATAATTACTATGCTGAATGGGTTCCCAAAGAGTATCCGATCCTGAAACCGGTACTCGCGCTTTTTCCGAAGGGAAATAAAAAACTCGGTGAGCAGCAGTTGGAAAAAGTTGGGAACAATGCTTTTTACACGCGGGTAGAGGCGAGGTACTTTCTGTTGCAGATTTACAGTATGGAAAATGAATACAGCAAAGCCTACGAAATGGCCAAGTACATGTGGCAGACATACCCTAATAATCCTTATTTCGAAAGATACTTTTGCAGGACCGCTTTTGTGACCGGCAAAATGGGCGAAGCTGAAAAAGCTGCGCAGAACATTATCGATAAAATCAGCCAGGGGTTACCGGGCTACGAAGGGGTCAGCGGACGTAATGCAGCTTATGTGCTCGCTTACTATAATATGAACTATCACCGCAATTACGAGCTGGCGAGCCAGTACTATCAAAAAGCGATAGACTTTTCAACACAGACCAACTCGATGAATGCGGGATATTACATTTCGTCGCTCATTGGATTGGGCAAGATCGCGGAAGTCAGGAAGGACTTTGATGAAGCGTTGCGTTACTATAAGTTGGCAGATGATAAGGCTGATAAGAAGTCTAGTCAGGATAAGGAGGCGAAAGCTGCTATTGCTAATTTGAAGAAAATGAAAAGGGAGCAGCGGAGGAAGAGGTAGAAAAGACTTACCAAGTCTGGGCGACCCCGTCTACAAGACTTGGCAAGTCTCTTTACAATCCCTATTTCTTCAATTCCGCATAATGCTTGAAAAACAACGGAATGGTTTCAATGCCTTTGTAATAATTAAAAAGACCGTAGCTTTCGTTCGGAGAATGCAAAGCGTCAATGTCTAAGCCGAAGCCCATCAAAATACTTTTGCAACCCAATTCCTGTTCAAAAAGTGCAACAATGGGAATACTTCCTCCACCACGTGTCGGGATGGGTTTTTTGCCAAACGATTCTTCCATCGCCATTTCAGCAGCTTTGTATTCCAATGAATCGGTAGGCGTCACGTAAGGCAGCCCGCCATGATGCGGAACCACTTTTACTTTCACCGAAGCGGGGGCGATAGATTCGAAATGCTTCGTGAACAATTCACAAATTTCATCGTCCGTCTGGTTAGGTACCAGCCGCATTGAAATTTTGGCATTGGCTTTGGATGGTAGTACCGTTTTCGCGCCTTCGCCGATATAGCCACCCCAAATTCCATTTACATCGAGCGTCGGCCTTACCGAAGTCCGTTCAATGGTCGTGTAGCCATCCTCGCCGAGAATGTCGTCTATACCCAAATCTTTTTTATATTCTTCCAGATCGAAAGGAGCGGCGTTCAGTGCGTCGCGTTGTTCGGTCGTCAGCTCCTCTACTTTGTCATAAAATCCGGGAATGGTAATGTGGCCTTTATCATCTTTCAATGAAGCGATCATTTCACACAATACATTGATCGGGTTGGCTACTCCGCCGCCATACACACCGGAATGCAGGTCACGGTTGGCGCCTACGACCTCTACTTCCACGTAAGTCAATCCACGCAAACCTGTTTCAATGGAGGGGACATCGTTGGCAATGATGCTGGTATCGGAAATCAGGATGGTATCACATTTCAGCATTTCGCGGTGTGCCTGCACGAATGTTCCCAAATGTGATGAGCCGATTTCTTCCTCACCCTCAATCATGATTTTCACATTGCAGGTAAGCGAATCGGTAGCGAGCATTGTTTCCAATGCTTTGATATGCATATAAAACTGGCCTTTGTCGTCGCAGGAGCCTCTTGCATAAATGCGCTCGTTTTTAATGACCGGCTCAAATGGGGGCGAATTCCAAAGCTCATAGGGATCGGCCGGCTGCACATCATAATGTCCGTAAATGAGTACGGTAGGAAGCGCGGCGTCAATGATCTTTTCACCATAAACGACGGGATGCCCCGCTGTTTCGTAAATTTCAGCCCGATCTGCACCAGCTTCTGAAATCCGGTCGCGGACATATTCAGCTGCTTTAAGCATATCATTTTTGAACTTGGAGTCGGCGCTCACGGACGGTATCCTGAGCAGGTCCAGCAATTCATTGAGAAACCTGTCGCGGTTTTTTTCTATATAATTAAGCATCTGTTGATCGGAATTACTTGTTTAAATGGCGGCCAATATAAAAAAATAACCCCTAAGGTCTTGCCTCAGGGGTTGGTATTTCGTGAATATTCTTTTCAGGAATGACGGTTGCGGGCTTTTTGTTTTGCAAAAATATTGACCCGGTTTTCGTTTCCATTCCAGAGGCGGACAATGTTCTTCTGATGCGTAAAAACAACCAGAACAAACATCGTAAATCCAAAAACGATCAATAGTGGCTCGGGATGCCCGAAAACACCCACCCATGAAAGTACCGGAAATGCCAATGTGGAAAGAATAGAACTCAATGAAACGTATTGAGAAGCAATTAGTGTCAGAATAAAAATGGTAATGCAAACCGACGCAAGCTCGGGGTGAATTGCTAGCACCATACCCAGTAAAGTTGCAATTCCTTTTCCGCCTTTGAAATTAACAAACACCGGAAAAATGTGACCGACGATAGCGATAATCCCGAAGATGATCTTGTACATCAACAGTTCGGTTTCGCCGATTGTATTCATATAAAATAACATGGAAGCAAGGCAAGTCGCTGTCCATCCTTTAAGCACATCAATCAGCATTACGACCGTACCGGCGCGTTTTCCTAAAACCCTGAACGTGTTGGTAGCACCTGCATTTCCGCTACCATGCTGTCTCACATCAATTCCAAAATAACCGATACCATACCAAACAGAACTTGGTATAGATCCTAGCAAATAGGCAGCAACAATCGTAACTATTAATAAGGCAACACTCATTTTGTACTATTCAAAGATAAAATAAAATTACAATAAGCTTTTCTCAAAAATACGATAGTTGAAGGATTTTACAAGCAAATGCGATGCAAAAGTACGATTTTGCATGCGATTTTTCAAAAAATGGTATAAAGTATTGCCAATAGAGCGTTCGGCTTTAGAATCCCTCGGTAGGTTCCGCTTTTTTCTTTTTTTCTTCTGTAGGAGTAGCAACAGTTTTTTTCTTGGCAGCTTTAACCAGTTTCGCTTTTTTAAGAGCGGGCTGATAAAAATCATCAAAACGGTTAACAAATAAATCCTTCTCTTCTGTTCCAATGCCCACCAAAGTCATGTCTTTCGATTTCACATTTTTGGACTTGGCGGTAATCTGATCATTGAAATCAACCTGCGAAGAAACCACTCCCAGCTCGCCGGCTTTGTAGTCTATATAATACCAGATGTCGGGAGACGCCTGCAAATAGAGACTGAACTCGTCGCCTTCCACGCCCCGGCGAATTTCGAGTACACCATCCATTTGCGCATTCACATTATTACGGCCGAAATGGGCAACTCCAATCGGTCCCTGTGAGTAATAAGCGTTATGCGCGGCCGACCAGCGGAGATTTACATTGGATAAAACCATCGGAACGTCCAAAATTGGTGAAGCTTCAAAAAGTGGTTTGTAACCGGCAGCCGTCAGTTTAATGTAAGCATCCGTCGCTTTTGATCCGATCAATGCTGACAATTTCTGATTCAGCTGATCCGCATCGTCGTCGGCAGCAGTACTATTCTGTTCTTCCAGATTTGTTTCCACGATTTTGGCAACCATGGGTTGTGCGATCGGTTCAAGCGCGGGCATTTTCATCAATAACATTGTATTGAACCCGAATTTGGCACTATCTACCTGCACTTCCGCAGTACCCACGGTTTGTAGCCAGTCGGCAGCCGTCAGTTTAAATGGTCCTGAGAAAGTCGCAAGTCCCGTTTTATCATCGAATTGCAGGGCATTAGCCTCATCTATCAAGCCGTCGGCGCCTGGCGGCGGGTTAACTTTGAATGCTTTGGCATCTTCATCGTAGTTCAATGCGCCTTGTGCCTGGTAAATATCTTCATCCCCATCCGATTCCTTTGGCGACAAGAAACTCATGTACATGCCACGCGTTTCATTATAATGCAAGCCCACAGAAAGCGGTATTTCATGCTCGTTTTTGAGATCTTTATTGATCTTGATAGCGATTGTCTCGCCGGGAGATTCTTTATAAACGATCCATGAACTTTGGAAATTCTTCCTGAACTTGATGATGGGTTTTACAAAACCATCGAGTTGCAAGGACGGTTCGTAGGCGATGAGGTTAATGCCGCCTTTGTATTGAATACGTGGGGAAAGGATCAGGTTTTCTGTTTCCTTGATGTCAGCCCGGGCGGTTGTATAATACTTTGCGGTAGCAGGTGCTTTGTTATCATTGCGAGACCGTTTTCCTTCTCCGGTCGCACCCATTTCAACCAGTTCAAAATTCTGCATTTTGATATTGAAAGTGTCTTTTCTTGCTGTAATGTATTGATATGTAGCTGAGCCTTCAAAATGGTTACGCGAGGTAATGCGAATGTCGGCATCACGCATCCGGTGCGATGTTTTTAATGTATCAATTTCAATGCGCGCCTTTTTCAAAGGGCTGATCTTGCCTTTGCTATCGACACTGACCATACCACTGTCGGGAATGATTTTAACGTCGGCGGTTTGAATAAAAGGCACACCTTTGATGTTCAACGTCACTTTTTCAATGTCATAAATGGCCTCGGAGCCATTGAAAGTCAGTCCTTCCTGATCCGGGTCCATCGACGTATACGAGGAAGTTTCACCAAAACCTTTCATCAGGATTGTCTTTTTGGTCATGTCCCATTTCGCGCTTCCTATCAATGTCTGGTACGAAGCCGTCGGAATCTGCATACCGGATGAATCACTACCAAAACCAGTTTCGTCAGTCAAAAAGTTGGCGATTCCAGTTTTGAAATTGAAATCAATGTTGACATTATTACCGGTGAGCAGCTTCTTGGTAGCTTTCAGGTCGCCGCTATTGATCGCAAACGAGGAGCGATTGGCCAGAAAACCATCCTTATTGAATTTGATATCAGGAGAGGAAAGCTCAGAATCAGCCCTTTTTAGTTTTCCATTTCCATATAAGCCCGTCGAGCGCAGCAAAAGACTTCCTTCGAGACTGGTAGTGCCTTTATAAAATGAAAATGACTTACCCTGCGTGTTGATAAACATACTATCAGCATTAGGGTACCATTTCAATGCATAATCTTTCAGTTCCACACCCGGAAAATAGCCTTTGCCGATCGTGGCTTCCTTAATGCTTGCTACATCACCCGACGCCATGAGTGAATCGGAGGTAAGCAGTACATTCTTGGCGGTCATGGAGGCCGACATGTACTTCAGAATCGCTTTTGAATGTAAGCCGCTATTGTCCATGGTCAATGTATCCGTAAACTTAGCGAGCGCCTTGCCGCCGTAGAGCTTGATATCGGTAACAGGAGGCTTGTATTCGAACCCGAGCGAGTTGTCGGGCATACTTTTCAAGATGGTGTTAATAGGAGGGATGATGCCATTCGAATTGAAATTTCCTTCAAAAATCACATCGCGCTCATCCAGCCCGCCCATATCGATCTTGGGAATTTTGAAGAACACTTCCCGCGGATAAAGCACAGTACCGCGCTCAGGTTGGTCGAAATACACCGTCATACCATCTTCTACCACCAACCGTGGCGACTTTTTGACCCCTTTTTGCAGACCAGATTTGTTCTTGGGATCACTCAAATAGAATGTACCACCTTTGTCATACTTCACGTGCCCACCCACTTCGCCTTTCTGTCCTTTTGCGAATTTTTCGCGCGGGGTAAAGGTGATGGAGTCAGACGGAGCGACATTGACAAAGAACTGATTGTAGTCAAATTTGATGTTCTGGCCCCGGAACTGATAGTTGGACGCTACCATTTGTCCATTCAATGTGAAATTTCTGTTTTTCCCGATAACCAGTTTTTTATCGGATGGAACAGCAAATATTTTCAGGGAATCACTCACTACGAACCTGCCAACGCCCAGAACCGTAAGCAAAGTATCAGGCAAATAAATGGTCGCATTGGCTACTTCTTCATTGGCTGTGTACTGTGAGGCGACCTGAAAATTGTCGTAATCGGCCCTGTCCAGGTTAGCGAGTACATATAATACACCCTTTTTGCTCAGCGCATATTCGTCCGTTTCTTTGTTATAAACAAAGTATTCTGCCAATGTCAGTCGCTGTAAAGCATTCCTGATGATAACAGGATTCAGTTTGAATTGCTTTGCCAGCTCGTCGGGAAGGAATGCAGATTTTTTCTGGGTCTGGGTATAGTTAGCAGCCATAATGAGCGGCTGGAAGCCATACTCTTTGCTGATATCCTTGAAGCGCTCCTTTTTGAAATAATCGTAAGACTCCAAACTCACCGGAACCACCTGCTTGCCATCAATGCGCAGAAATTCGACTTTGAGGGTAGGAAACCGCCATCGCATTGCCTGCGACCAGATGTTCATTTTATGATACGAATCCTTATAGGGAAGCGGCGCGTAGTCTGTTTTGTCAGCACGACCGAGTTTTACGAGACCCTCATCGTCATTATATTTAAATGTAACACCGGGGTGGTAGAGCGAATCGGCACCCAAAGGCATTGAAAAAGTGGTAAATGAGGACGAAATCACGGAATCTTCCAGCACAAACTTTTTGGAAAGTACCTTGAAAGCCAGCTGATCCTTATATTTCACCTTAATGGTAGAAGGCAGGTCGCTGAGCGAGGAACTGTACATTTTAGTCCCGATCAATGAAAATCCGCCTTTGTAGTCAATGTTTTTACGATTTTCCTTCAATTTTGCATCAATGGTATTTGATACAAAACGAGGGTAAGGTACCGGCTGACCCTTTATTTTCTTGACGCCCCGATATTCTAATGTACCTTTTATTGGCGCCGCAAGTTGCCGCTCGTGATGAAGCGTGACATTTTCAGCGACGAGTTTCGGCTGAGAGATATTGAATGAATAACTATCCAGATCAGCGTAAATGGTCGAATCACCTGCTGCCTGCCAATTAAACTTCCCGTTTTTACCAACAAAAATTCCGTCTTTCAAAGACACGCTTCCATTCGCAGGGCCGAAAACAACGGAGTCTCCGCCGGCAACCATTGCAAAAGTGGCATTTTGCAAATCCATCAGTGCGCCTGCAACAATAGGTAAGGGATTGGACTTGGGCGCTATCACAAAATTGGTGTCCACAGGCGTATTCCAGCTGTCATTAGCTGCCGCAATGTTAGCTTCTACGTTAGCAGCAGCTGCATTTGTTGTATCAAAGCGGTATTGATAAGTACCACTGAGCAAGTACAGTGAATTGTAATTAGCAGCGTAAAGTTTATTGCTTTCATGAACGGAACGTATCGTTTCCAGCACTTTTTGTAAAGATTTCCCGTCGTATTTCTCCCCGGAAATGGTCGCCAGGTTCAAGAATCCGTCCAGGTTTTCAGGAGATTGTTTGGCAAAAGAATGCGTATTTCTCGTCAGAAGGAAGAGTACGGGGCCTGCTTTTTGCCCCTTTGCGACCTGTGTTTTGATGATACCAATGAATTTCGCTTGCTGCGGAGCACTTATCGCCGACATCCAGATGCTATCCATCTGTGCCGCCGCCCGGATATATTGCGGGTTGCGGCTGCCGTCCATGAGTTTACGGAACTGCACCATAAATTGCCCGGGTTCATCCGAAAGTTTCAGATTCTGGGCGGATGCAGTTTCTCCAATAAGCGTCAGCAGGTAAAGTATTAGCGCAAAACGAATGATTTTCATGGGTTATTGGCTTTTAATAATACAGCCAGTATTAAAGCTTTTCAAATACAACGGTCGCCCATTGATTTCGAGTATTTGATCTTAATTTTTTCAAACCGCTTTCCTCGGCACATTGCTCAATATCAGCCTGATCTGTTTCGTAAAAGCCGCTTGTAACCAGCCATCCGCCCGGGCTGAGATGTGCTACATATTTGGGGATCTCACTCAATAATATGTTACGGTTAATGTTCGCCAGTATTCCACCGAAAATTCGCCCTGCTGGTACCCCCGTAATTGTTCCCTGAAATACGTCCGCAGTTGCCGAAAGATTGTTCATTGCGAAATTTTCACGGGTATTTTCCACGGCCCACTCATCAATGTCGAAACCGAGCAAATTTGCCGCACCGAGTTTAGAAGCCAAAATCGCCAGTATACCTGTTCCGCACCCCACATCCATCACTGACAAGCCTTCGTGCGGAAGGCTAAGTTGCTCATTCATAACCAGCCAGGTAGTTTCATGGTGCCCGGTGCCGAATGACATTTTGGGCTGGATCAGCAGGTCATATTGGAATGCAGGATCCGGCTCGTGAAATGTGGCCCTTACCCGGATTTGGTCACCTACTTCAATGGGTTCGTAACTTTTTTCCCACTCTTCGTTCCAATTTCTTCTTTCTAACGATTTCCAGGTTGCGGCTATTGTCGTTAAATCCTGGTATTTGGCAGTGATTTCATTCAGGTTATTTTCGTCAAAATCGCCTTCCGGAATGTATGCGAGTAACCCTTCATCTGTTTCTACAAATGACTCAAAACCAGCCTCACCCAGCTCCGCCATCAATATTTCCGAAAATTCCGAATCTACTTTTAAATCTACTTCTACGTAATTCATTGATTGATAGTAATTTGATATTAAAGTTTGGCTTGATATAAACAGTTATTTAGCAATTTGTACAGACTATTTACTGTCTCATCAAAATCAGTATAACAGTATGTGTATCCGGAATTGAAAGCTTCGTCTTTTGATCCTTTCAACTCATCGACTCCATAACCCAAAGAGGATGAATAATCAATGATGAAAAAACGATTTTCAAAACGAATCTCTAAAGAAACGGCCTGAGAGGGAAAAAATGTAGCACTAACTGTCGAACCAGGGAATTCTTTTTCGATACGGTTGGCAAGTACTTTAAATCTCTGATCCTGTGTTATTGTCATTTAACGAATTTATAAGGGAGATATACAAAGATACCAGCTCTTGATTTCTATTTTGGAAGTTAACGAATTTCTTATATGCTATAAAAAGATGTTCAGAATTGGGAGTTGCATTTTTTTGGTTATGAGCATCGCGAAAACTTGGAAATTAATACCGGTAATTTAAAATTTGATTTTAAATTACCGGTATTAATTCTTGGACTGAGTACGATAGAATTGCTGATAATGAGCCATTTAATGCAAAAGCCATTGATATGTGTAGATATCAATGGCTTTTTTAGCAATACTATTTTGTAAGCAACTTACGGCTTCCGCCTCTTAGCCGCCAGATCATGTGCAGTATCGTAATAAGACCGCAAATTCATCCAGTCGAAGACGTCAGAAATGTTTTCGACGCGGTTACGCTGCATGATGCGGTCGCGGCGTTGCATTCTTACAAATTTGAAAAGAATATCAGCGAGCTGGTCAGCTGCCTGCGAGAATGTCTGCGATTTCCTGTTGATCACGTAGATACCGCGGTTTTCATAATCCCGCATAATCTGCATGATGTAATCCCCGAAGCCTGACAAGTCACTGGTTACTGTTGGTACACCCCTTACCACGCATTCCAAAGGTGTGTAACCCCATGGTTCATAATAACTTGGGAAAACGCCCAAATGGCAACCGCGCACAAACTGGCCATAATCCAAGCCAAAAAGTGGATTGGTGGAAGATATAAAGTCAGGGTGGTAAACGATCTTCACCCGGTCACGCTCGTTGTTGACCAGATTTGCTCTTTTACAGAAATCAGTAATACCGTCCTCTTCTTTCAAATCGTGCGTTACGAATGCGGGGAGTTTATCGGTTTTCCAGCTCTGAATAGTTCTTCTCAATCTTAGTCGCCAGTATTCATCAACGAAATTATTGAGATCGGGCATTTTGTGATCGGCTCCGGAAGCGGTAGCAAGGAAAAGTTTTTCACCCACTTCCTTTTCAATCGCCGTACAGGTTTCCTGCAATTCATTCAAAACGGCCCTGGACTGTAAAACGTCGGGGTTGACGGAATAATAAGGCTGTTTAGTTACAATGAACATCACCACCGTCATGTCCATTCCTGCCTGCACCATTTTCCAGTTCAGCCTCGCCAGTGCTTCCAATGTAAGGTCGTAACCTTTGTTGCTGTACTCGTACCTGCCCGACGTGAAGAAGTAAAGCGTTTTGTCAAGATCGAAAGAGTAGCTTGGGAAAAAGTGGCCCAATACAAACTCGTGAATTCGCTCCTTGTGTTTTAAATGCAGATTCTGGAATTCGTGTACGGCTTGAAAACGAACAACATTCAGACCATTAGGTGTAACAAGATCCGGCATTCTACCCAGGAAAACTTCACATTCCCTGGCGGTGACGTCACTCACTGTGGTCAGCACATGGGCACTGAGCGCCGCCTGCCTTTCGACAGAGCATTGTGCGAGAATACCGTAGTTTTTGGCCTCTTGTTCCCAGTCAAAAAATGGTAGCTTGCCGTAAAAACCAGCCACATTTTGTGCCAGGTACCTGCCCAGCATGGTAGCGTGGGTAGTGAAAGTAGTGGCGATTTTTACATTGTCACGTTTGAGATCCGGCAGACCGCTGCTGGCCATCCATTCGTGAAATTGTGCGTAAATTTCTTCCCGCTTGGCATTTTCTTCCGCATACTCTTTCAGGAAAATGCGCACTAATTCCCCAAAGCAAAGTGTCTGGTTTACCAGCGGCTCAACATTGATCGTCGGAATGCGGCTGCGCTCCCAGAGGTTAAACTTGATCGTGTCCAGTTCAGGAGCAATGCTGTCCAGCTCAAATAATACGACGCGCGGCTTTCCTGTTACCAGCCAGTAGCCGTAGAAAAGGGTATAACCCATCTCGCGCATTCTTTTCACGACACGACCGGCCGGGGAATCGTCCAGGTCAGTGATTATTTCAAATTCGGATGATGCTTTTTTTTCGAAATAAGGGCCAAGTAAAAAGTAGTTATCATCCCACTTTTCAACCATTGCCGGCACCTTTGTCCTTATAACAGTATAAATTCCTCCAACTTGATTACAAACCTCCCATGCAATTTCAAACAGGACGTTTTTCTTAGTGGTTTTGACAAATGGTTCCAATACGGGATACAGGTTTAAACGTTACTAGCTGCATTTGCAAAGAGTGGTGTTTCCTTTAAGTCACAAAAATCCTTGTAATTACACAATAAATATGCAGAAAAATTATTCACAATTACAACAATCTGTCGTTTGTTTCTTTGCCGTTTCTGAAAGCGCAGACGACTTTTAAGAGGTCAAAATATGACAAAGACAAGAATGCTGTCGGAATCCGTAAAATCATTGAGGAGGGCAATTCAAACCCTCATTACATGAATTTAAGTGTGTTCTCGGCTAACTTTGTTCCAAATTACGTTACTTTGGTTGGATTAACATTTTGCATTGGTTAGATAGTGAAAAAAATTAAAATAGTTGCGCTTTCCCTTACACTCATGATGTTTTTAATGGAAAGTTGCATTGCCCAATCTGCGGAAACTGAAAATATTTTACCTCCCAAAAGAGAATTCAGAGCGGTTTGGATAGCTACTGTTGATAATATCGATTGGCCTAGCAGTAAAAATCTTGAACCAGAAGAGCAGCAGGAAGAGTTTTCCGCACTTCTGGATTTTCATAAAAGAGTCGGAATGAATGCGGTATTCGTGCAGGTTCGTGCGGCGGGAGATGCGTTTTATGCCAAAAGTCCTGAGCCCTGGTCAGAGTGGTTGACCGGCAGACAAGGCAGGCAGCCGGACCCCATGTGGGACCCGCTGGATTTTATGATCGGAGAGGCACATAAGCGCGGATTGGAATTTCACGCCTGGCTGAATCTGAACAGGCTGGTTCACAAATCTTCCACTAGTATCTCTTCCGAGAACATCAGTAAGCTGCATCCCGAATGGATCCTGACTTATGACGGATATAAATTGTTTGATTTTGGAATCCCCGAAGTCCGCAAATTCATTACTGAGATGACCGTTAATGTTGCCAAGAACTATGATGTGGACGGCATTCATTTTGACGATTATTTTTATCCATATGCAGCTCCGGGACAGGTAATACAGGATGAAGCGACGTTCAGAAAGTACAGCGACGGCTACACCAATAAAGCAGATTGGAGAAGACACAATGTGGATTTATTGGTAAAACAAATTCATGACGCACTTGAAGCCACCAAACCTAAACTAAAATTCGGTATCAGCCCATTTGGTGTCTGGCGAAATAAAGACCGGGATGCAGAAGGATCGAAAACTTTCGGCGCGCTGGCCTCTTATGATGACCTTTTTGCTGACAGCCGGAAATGGGTGAAGGAAGGCTGGGTTGATTATATAGCGCCGCAGGTTTATTTTTCTTCCGGTTTTGGAAGAGTACCATATAAGAACCTGGTGGATTGGTGGACTGAAAACAATCACGAGCGACACTTGTATATAGGTATGGGGGCTTACCGTGTCGGATATAAGGATAAAGATACGCATTGGTCCAACCCGGTGGAAATTCCTAACCAGATCCGTTATTTCAGGGAAAATGAGACGGATGGGGCTATCTTTTTCAGCTCTCGCTCTTTGCGGGGCAACAGCCTGGGTTTTGTGGATTCGTTGCGCAGGGATTTTTTCAAGTATCCGGCCCTGGTTCCGACAATGCCTTGGAAAGATCGCGTTCCGCCACTTTCTCCCAAAAGCCTGAAAGCGACGTTGTTGTCGAAAGGCATTGAACTTACCTGGGAAAAGCCAGACGCTGCGGCGGACGGGGACCGGGCCTGGTACTATGTGATCTATCGGTTTCCACCCGAAGAAAAAGCAACAGCCCACGACCCAAGGCGCATCATTGGAATGTGCTATGAAGGGGAGCAATTTGTGGATATGAGTGCCGAATCTGGCAAACGTTATGTCTACTATGTGACGGCTGTCGATCGTCTTCACAACGAAGGAAGACCGATCGGGCCATTGAAAGTAGAGGTTCATGATCAAAAGTTAGTCAGATTTTAGAGCGATGAGCAATTCTATACAATACGAATACAAGCCCGAATATTTAAAGGTTTCTGCCCCCACAAAATACAACTCCGAAAGTCTTCGTACTGAGGAAATGATTTTGAATATGGGGCCGCAACACCCTTCTACTCATGGGGTTCTGCGACTGGAAGTGGTGACGGATGGGGAAGTGGTGGTGGATGTGGTACCACACCTCGGTTACCTGCACAGGTGCTTCGAAAAGCATGCGGAAGCATTGCCATTTAACCAGATCATACCCTATGTGGACCGTATGGATTATGTGGCGGCCATGAACTCTGAGCATGCTTATGTAATGGGCGTGGAACGAATGCTGGGTATCGAGAATGACATTCCAAAACGCATTGAATATATCAGGGTAGTGGTGGCAGAGCTGAACCGGCTGGCCTCTCACTTTGTCGCGCTCGGTACTTATGCTATGGATATTGGCGCTTATACGCCGTTTTTATGGATGATGCGGGATCGTGAGCAGATCTTGCGACTGCTGGAATGGACATGCGGGGCGAGAATGCTTTATAATTATGTCTGGATAGGAGGGTTATTTTACGATCTTCCTGTGGGTTTTGAAGAACGATGCCTGGAATTTGTTCAATATTTGAAGCCAAAACTGGTTGAATTGCAACAACTTGTAGTCGAAAACAAAATATTCATCCAGCGTACTGCCAATGTGGGCGTATTGCCGCTACCTGTTGCGATCAACTATGGCTGCACAGGGCCAATGCTCCGAGGCTCGGGTTTGCGTTATGATCTCCGAAAAGTTGACGGATATTCGGTCTATCCAGAGTTGGATTTTGAGGTACCGATTGGTGAAGGCAAAATGGGCACAGTTGGCGATTGCTGGGACCGTACCTGGGTCCGCGTGGTAGAATGCTGGGAATCAGTGAAAATGATCGAGCAAAGTTTGGTACAGCTTACCGGAGCTTTCAAGCGTACCCGTGATTTTGACCCACAAGCCATTGTTCCAAAGAAAATTCGTCCGAAGGCCATGGACTTTTATGTAAGAGCGGAAAATCCGAAAGGAGAACTTGGCTTTTACTTCCGCACCGATGGCCGGTCTGATATCCCGGTCCGCTGTAAAGCCCGCGCTTGCTCTTTTAATAACCTGTCCGTGATCGGAGAAATGTCAAAAGGATCGTTACTGGCGGATTTGGTAGCCATTATAGGCTCCATTGATGTGGTAATGGGCGAGGTAGACCGTTAAACAGAAAAGCCGCTTCAAAGCGGCTTTTCTGTTATATATCAAAAACATTGTCAGGCTTATGCCTCTTCGGCAACGCCTACCAGGTCATGTTTCGCAAGAAATTCAGCGATCTGAACGGTGTTGGTAGCAGCACCTTTACGCAGGTTATCAGCTACGATCCACAAATTCAATGTCTTAGGCTGAGATTCGTCGCGACGGATACGGCCTACAAATGTTTCATCCTTTCCATGTGCAGTCAATGGCATTGGATAAAGAGCATTCTTGGGGTCGTCCTGCAAGATCACACCTTCTGCTTCGCTCAAAATCTGACGAACTTCGTTCAGGTCAAATTCATTCTCGAACTCAATGTTAACTGCTTCTGAATGACCTCCGATGGTTGGGATACGAACCGTAGTAGCGGTAACAGCAATGCTGTCGTCGCCCATGATTTTCTTCGTTTCGTTGGTCATCTTCATTTCCTCTTTGGTGTAGCCGTTATCCAGGAACACATCAATGTGGGGCAGTACATTCAGGTCAATCTGGTGTGGATAAACTTTTCCTTTGCTATGGTCGCCAGCACGTTCTGAGAAAAGCTGATCAACCGCCGCCTTACCTGTTCCGGTTACAGATTGGTAAGTGGAAACAACCACACGTTTGATTTTATATTTTTTGTGCAAAGGATTCAAAACGACCACCATTTGAATGGTAGAGCAGTTTGGATTTGCAATGATTTTGTCTTCTCTGGTCAGTTCACCAGCATTGATTTCAGGTACAACCAGTTTTTTGGTAGGGTCCATTCTCCATGCCGACGAGTTATCGATCACCGTAATGCCAGCTTCTGCGAACCGTGGAGCAAGTTCCAATGAGGTACCGCCGCCTGCCGAGAATATGGCTATGTCAGGCTTAGCTGCAATCGCTTCCTCAAATCCGATCACCTTTATCTGTTTACCCTTGAATGTAATTTCCTTGCCAACAGATCTTTCAGATGCAACGGCTAATAATTCCGTCACCGGGAAATTACGCTCTTCGAGCACTTTGAGGATTTCGCCGCCCACCAAACCGGTAGCGCCTACTACTGCGATTTTCATTCTTGCATTGAGATTAAAAATGGATAAAATATAATTTACTCTGTGCCATATAGGATCTTACCTAAGGCGAAAAGTGCCGCAAAAATACGACGAAATTTAGAATGAATCATGATTTTCGTTTTTTAATGCATTTAAATTCAGCATCCAACAAGCAATTCCGACCGTTGGATCATGCCAATAAGGTGATCATAAAGCTTAGAACTGATACGTTTGACCCGGCGTAATGCAGTAATGCAGCGGCACATCATACGGATCGATATCTCCAATTTCATCCACCGGACCAAAATAGGAAAGACCGATTCTGATTGTATCAGGGCGACATTGAGCTAAAAAACGATCATAATAACCGCCCCCATAACCTACCCGATACCCTTTCAGATCGAATGCCAGCAATGGTACCAGCACGACGTCGATATTTTCAGGATAGATGATCTTAGAAGACTGGGGATCAGGCTCCGGGATTTTCCATTGGTTAGGAATCAGGATAGTTTGGGAATCAAGTAGGCAATGCTCCATTTCCCTCGTGCCGGGAATCACGTAGGGAACAGCGATGCTTACGTCCGGGAATGAAATGCGAAGTTGCGGGATGATTTTCCAGGTGTCAATTTCATTTTTACCGAGTTGCGGCAGGAAAATGTGAACCGTTTCAAAGGCCAGTAATTCGAGACTTTGCAGCAGGTTTTTTATGATGAGATCAGTTTTAATGGAAGCTTCTTCCTGCGTCAGACGGATTCTTTTCATCAGAAAATCCTTTCGCAATAAAGCTTTGTCCATCACTTATCTGTTTTGTGCCGGCTGGCAATATCGAAAATTAGACCAATGGTTCCAATTCCCGATGGTACGCTAACAAATGCGCAAGTATCTGAACCATCCTGCAAATGGATCAACAATGTTCTCCTTTTTTCGCCTTTTTACGCTATTGTTTGTACTTTCACGCTCGCATTTTAAATCTTTAACTATAGTTTAGAAATAAGACATGAGCAAAATTAAAGTTGCCAATCCCGTAGTGGAACTTGACGGGGACGAAATGACCAGGATTATCTGGAAGTTTATCAAAGAAAAACTGATTTTACCATATCTGGATGTAGATATCAAGTATTACGATTTAGGTGTGGAGTATCGCGACGAAACCAATGACCAGGTTACAATCGACGCTGCTAATGCGATCAAAGAATACGGTGTTGGTATCAAATGTGCTACCATCACTCCTGATGAAGACCGCGTAACAGAATTCAACCTGAAACAAATGTGGAAATCTCCAAACGGAACGATCCGTAACATTTTGGATGGTACAGTGTTCCGTGAGCCAATCGTAATGAGTAACGTTCCTCGTTTGGTAACCAACTGGACAGCTCCTATCATTGTTGGCCGTCACGCTTTTGGAGATCAGTATAAGGCAACAGATTTTGTTGTTCCTGGAAAAGGAAAGTTGACCATTAAGTTCGAAGGAGAAGACGGACAAGTGATCGAGCACGAAGTTTATCAGTTCAAAGGAGCTGGTGTTGCAATGGGAATGTACAACATTGACGAGTCGATCCGTGGTTTTGCACATGCTTGTTTCAATGTGGCTTTGGGCAAAGGATGGCCTTTGTACCTTTCTACTAAAAATACAATCCTTAAAAAATACGACGGTCGTTTCAAGGATATTTTCCAGGAAGTTTACGAGCAGGAATATGCAGGTAAAGTTCACTACGAGCACCGTTTGATCGATGACATGGTAGCTTCTGCATTGAAATGGGAAGGTAACTTCGTCTGGGCTTGTAAAAACTACGATGGTGACGTTCAGTCTGATACCGTAGCACAAGGTTTTGGTTCATTGGGTCTGATGACTTCTGTTTTGGTTACGCCTGATGGCAAAACAATGGAAGCAGAAGCAGCGCACGGGACAGTGACACGTCACTACCGCGAGCATCAAAAAGGAAAACCAACTTCTACTAACCCAATCGCATCCATCTTCGCATGGACACGTGGTTTGGCGTTCCGTGGCAAGCTTGACGACAACCAACCATTGATCGATTTCTGTTTGGCACTTGAAAAAGTGTGTATCGAAACTGTGGAAAGTGGTCAAATGACTAAGGATTTGGCTGTTGGTATTTATGGCAATGACGTGAAACACGGCGATCATTACCTTTATACAGAAGAATTCCTTGAAGCTATCGATACCAATTTGAAAGCTGCATTGGCATAATAAAAATAAATTGTTGCAGAAAGCCACCGTTTCCTCGTGAAACCGGTGGCTTTTTTTGTTGCAGGTATCATTTTAATATATATTACTACAAACCTGCAATACAAACCTGACTCTTGATAAAGACAAACCACATATTAGCCCTTATAATGCTACTGATCTCGCCTGGCAGGGTTTCAGCTAGTGGTTTGTTGCAGGCTGAATATGGCCAGGATACACTTTCCCGCAGCGATTCGGTAAGGAAAGTAATGCAAAAAGACATTATCGATGTTTTCAGGCAATTGAAAAATAAGAATAAGTCGGATTCGTCTGTTCGGGTTACCAAAATTCGATCGGGCAAGCCGATAATTTCGGTCGTGCCGGCGGCTGGTTATACATTATCGTCAGGATTGACGGGCTCGATCAATGTTAATACTGCTTTTTACACCAGCGACCCTAAAACGACCAATATTTCCAGTATCACGACCAATTTTATTTACACAGAATACAAACAAATGACGATCCCCGTACAGGCGAACATCTGGACGAGGAATAATAACTACAATTTTATCGTCGATTGGCGTTTTTTCAAATATCCTCAGGATACCTACGGCTTAGGCTCGGATTCGAAATTGACGGATGCTGTCGGGCTGGAATTTAAGCACCTGCGTATGCATCAGTCAGTGTTGAAGAGAATTGGGAAGTCATTTTTTGTGGGGGCAGGCTTTTTCTTTGATAAGCGCTGGGATATAACCAGAGAATTGGACCCCGAAAGCAAAAATGAAGACATTGAGAAGTATGGACTGGGGCAGAAATCCTCTTCTACCGGCCCAGCAGCCATTGTTTCTTACGATAGCAGGACGAATTCGATCAATCCGTTGAAAGGCTTATATACCAATGTACAGCTCAGGGCAAATATGAAGACGCTAGGAAGTACAAACAGCTGGCAGTCCCTCGTGGTAGACATCAGGAAATACTTCAACTTGCCGCGAGGAAGTCAAAATACGCTGGCGTTCTGGAACTACAACTGGCTGACTGTAGGAGGAAAGCCGCCCTACCTGGATTTGCCCAGCACCGGATGGGACCCGTCGAATAACATCGGTCGTGGATACATTCAAGGCCGCTTTCGAAGTACAAATCTTCTGTATTTTGAATCTGAATATCGCTTTGCACTGACCAAAAACGGGCTGTTCGGCGGCGTATTATTTGCAAATGCTCAAAGTGTTTCAGACTGGCCATCAAAAAATTTCAAAAAAGTCTCACCAGCTGGCGGTTTCGGAATCAGGATCAAGGTCAACAAAACATCCGGCGCCAACATTGCGATTGATTACGGCTTCGGTATGGATGGGTCGCGGGGGTTGTTTGTGAATTTGGGGGAGGTGTTTTAGACTTTAAGGTCCGAGACTCGTTGAATAAGCTGGATGTTCTCAGCTGAACATGCCCGAGTGAAATCAGTCACATCAAAAGTGGCAAGCTTTCTAATGCCATGAAGTTTGCAGGTAGCGAGAATCAGTGCGTCATTGGGCAAAAGGTTATAGGTACCCATCAATTCCAGATATTTTGGAATAATTTCATTGCCATTTGATAAGACCTTAAAAATGGACAAGAATGCCTCTGGCCGATCTTGTGATAATATTTTTTTGATTTCCTGGCTTTCTTTGACAGATCTTGGAGACTTTTCACCTTGGATAGCGAGCAGATAAAAAGTGTATTCGCTAAGCACAATAGGATTGATTACCAGTTCAAGATCCGGCATAGATAAAAGACGCAGAAGGAGTTCTGGTTTTGAATGTTTCTTAAATTCAACAAGAATTGAACTGTCGATGAAAATCTGATTGCTATTGCTCATGCGGGTCAAATTTACCTGTATCAAAAGATGACTTCTGAGATTGATCGAGGTAAGTTTGAGCAATGTTTAGTCTTGAAGTTTCTGATTCTTTCTTGTCCAAAGAAAGAATAATAACTTCTACCAAATCGTCATTAAAATAGTCAGGAAGGGAAATCTTGATTTCCCTATTTTGAGGTTTTTCAATAAATCGTAAGGCATTCATAATAACCGTGTTTTTTCAAATTTAACAATTTTTGTCTACTAATCCTCGCCATTTCCCCTCCTGTAACGTCCCTAATTTTAGGGAATTGTTTAAAGTTGATGCTACAATGCTACAAGGACGCATTGTCGTGGTGAAGCAGCATTCAATAACTAACAACAACTTTTCACAATCTTTCTTTGCATTACACAATGCAACTTCTAAAAAACACGTAGCTTTGCGGGCAATTTGTTGATACAGATAGCAGTACCTTCTTTAACTAAATTATTTGTTGCAATGTCCGCAGTAGCAGAGCAAACCCAGGTGGAACCACGGTTGGCCGACCGCATCAACGCCCTCGAAGAATCTTCGACGCTGGCGATGACCAAAATGGCTCGTGAATTGGCCGCCCAAGGCCACAAAGTAATCAGTCTGAGCGTGGGAGAGCCGGACTTCAAGACGCCCGCACACATTTGCGAGGCTGCTAAAAAGGCCATCGATGATGGTTTTCATGGTTATTCACCGGTAGCAGGCTATCCTGATCTGCGAAAGGCTATTGCTGATAAGTTAAAGCGCGACAATAATATAGATTGGAAACCTGAAAATATAGTGGTTTCTACGGGTGCGAAGCATTCACTAGCCAATGTGATCCAGGTTTTGATCAACCCGGGAGATGAGGTTGTAATTTTTGCTCCTTACTGGGTTAGTTACTCCGAAATGGTGAAATTGGCCGAGGGTAAATCTGTCATTATAGATGGTGCCTTTGACAATGACTTCAAAGTAACGGCAACACAGCTGGAAGCAGCGATTACGCCGCGCACTAAAATTGTAATGTATGCGTCTCCAAACAATCCGACCGGAGCCGTATATTCTGAGCAGGAACTGAGAGAAATCGCAGCGGTACTTGAAAAACATGATGACATTTATGTTTTGGCCGACGAGATTTATGAATATATCAATTTCACGGAAGAAGGACATTTCAGCATTGGGTCTATCCCAGCATTGAAAGACCGCGTGATCACTGTGAATGGTGTAGCGAAAGGTTACGCGATGACAGGGTGGAGAATCGGTTTTATTGCTGCAACAAAATGGATCGCCGATGGTGTTGAAAAATTGCAGGGCCAGGTAACTTCCGGAACCAACTCTATCGCTCAAAAAGCAGCAACCGCAGCTTTCAATGGAACAATGGAGCCGTCCATAGAAATGGCAAAAGCTTACCAACGTCGCCGCGACCTGGTTGTAGGTTTGTTGAGAGAGATTCCAGGATTCAAAGTGAATATGCCGCAGGGAGCGTTTTATGCATTTCCTGATGTAAGCTACTACTTCGGAAAATCGGATGGAACTACTACCATCAATGGTTCTGACGACTTTGCGAACTGGTTGCTAAACAATTCGTTCGTATCCACAGTTGCCGGCTCCGGATTCGGGGCACCGGATTGTATCCGTATCTCAACTGCTGCCGCTGACGAGGCGTTGGTAGAAGCGGTACAACGCATTAAGGACGCAGTAGCAACTTTAAAATAACAAAAAGTGAAATCATAAAAGCCTCATGGGTGTTACCTGTGAGGCTTTTGTATTCAATACGCCCATCATTCGCACTAAAAGCTGATAGCCAGCAGCTAAAAGCTACTAACTAATGAGTAAATACTATTTTTTGAAAGTAAAGGAAATAGAAAAAGAGACCGAGGAGGCTTCTACCATACATTTCTGGCATCCGCTTAATGAAGTAGTGGCTTACCGGCCGGGCCAGTTCCTGACGTTGCTGTTGCCGGTCGACGACAAGAAAATCCGCCGATCGTATTCGATGTCCAGCTCACCCTATACGGATGTTTCTCTGGCTATTACCATTAAACGTGTTCCCGGCGGCTACGCTTCGAACTTGCTTTTGGATACCATCAAGGAAGGGGATGTACTGGAAACCATGGAGCCAGCCGGTGCATTTTTTCCAAAGCAGGCTGACGATCAAACCAGACAAGTTGTTTTTATCGGGGCAGGCAGTGGCATTACTCCATTGTTCTCCATATTGAAATCGATATTAATGGTTGAAGCGGAAAGTGAAGTTTTTCTTCTCTACGGAAGCCGCAATGAGGATAGCATTATTTTTAAAAACAAAATAGCGGCACTTGAAGCGAAGTACGGCCAGCGATTGAAGGTTGTTCATACATTAAGTCAGCCGTCGGAGGAATGGGAGGGGCAAAGAGGACGATTGAATAAGTCCCATATTCTGAAAATAATGGAAGGTCTCCCCTCATTGAATAAAAAGGAGGCTGAGTATTTTACCTGTGGACCGGAAGATATGATGGAGGAAGCGCATCGGGCTTTGTCGATTCTCGGAGTTCCCGACAGTAAAATCCGCAAGGAGAGTTTCATGACTGCCACGGCGGCACAGCCGGGGGAGGTGACTATGGAAGAGGATGATGATACATTGAAAACCAGGGAAATAACGCTGTTTTACGAGGGAACGGAGTATAAGCTTCCTATCAAACCGCATGAAACCGTTCTGGAAGCGGCATTGAATATGGACATTGATCTGCCATATTCTTGCCAGGCAGGAATGTGTACCGCCTGTTTGGGTAGGTGCGTTTCCGGGAAAGTGCAAATGGATGAGGAGGATGCACTTTCGCAGGCAGAGCTGGATGAAGGTTTCATTTTAACCTGCGTGACGCATCCGATGAGTGACGATGTGATTATTGAAGTGGAATAACTATCAAAAAGGAAAATGGGCGGTGAAATTAATCATCGCCCATTTTTTTATAGTTTTTTAGGTGGTGGAGGTGGCGGTAGAGGAGTTGTCGGTACTTTGGCCGGCTTAGCTGGACGGACGCGAACGGCTTCCGGGGCAGGTGGTGCATGGGGAGTCCGAACTGCGCGAATAGATCTGGTTGCGTAAGGGGTACGGGCGACCCTCACTCTCGGGGATCTCTCAATGCTTTTTTCAAAGCTGAGTGTCTCCACGCCGATCTTTCCGTTTATTTCTTCGATCTTTTCCTGAATGTCGCGAATTTCCGAATCCATTTTCCGAATTGGCTCTTCTGCTTTGAAAGCCTCTTTGCGGGAAGAAGCAATTTGAGCATTTAATTGTGAAATGATTTCTTCCTGCACTTTGATCTGCTGCTCGAAGTCAGCCAACTGCTTGTCCAGTTCTGATTCGTTGGTTTTTGATTGGCTGGATTTAGATTGTTCAAGTAACGTCGACCGTTTTTCCATCAGGTCTTGTCTCAATTCCCTTGCACCTTCTTTTTTCCATTCGATCTTTTCCATTTCCCGCTGGTAGCGTTCAACTTCAAACCGCTGCTTTTCCATTTCAAGGTTAATTTCCTCCATACGCTGATTCAACGGTTCCATTTCAGTTTGCAGGGCTTGCATTCTCTTATGGATCTCATTCATTTTCTTATTCAATGAATCATTGTCAAAATCAATATGCATTTCAGAAATACCTTCAAAATCCATGTTGATATTATTTTCCACATCTATTTCTGCAAGGTGCCCAATCTCTGGCACTTCCGAAACTTCATTTTCAACATTGACTTCCGCAAGCACGGCTTTGCGCTTCTGGCTGATATGCTTAGTGGATTTTTTCTCTTTCTCTTTTGCTTTTTCGGTTTTCTGGGCAACAGCATATACCGACAAACCAATCACGAGCGTCATCGCAAACAGCATAATAGGCAGGCTACCAAACGTTCTGGAAGGTTTTGGTGTAAGTCCTAATACTCTTTGAACTCTTTGAAGCAACAATGGTCGCTTCGATGCAAATGCCATCGCCATGCGAGGAGCAGTTTGCCATTCAGCTACTTTTACCAATGCATGCGCCAGGGACATTTTGTCTCCACAAACCGCCAAGGCGATATCGTCGCAGCAATGTTCGCGCTCGGCACGGATGCGGTCAGAAAGCCACCATATAGCGGGATGAAAGAAGAACAGCACTTCCACAAATGATTGGAACATATTAATGAGGTAGTCATTTCTGCGAATGTGGGCGAGCTCGTGGGCCAGTATTGCCTCTACCTGTGCAGTTGAAAATCCAGAGAGCAACCCAATGGGGATCAACACAACCGGACTGAATGCACCAATGACCATAGGGGTTAGTATTTTGGCCGTCTCACGAAACTCAATGGATTTCGAGATATTCATTTTGGCAATGATTACGCCAAATCTTGCCCGCCATTCTTTGTCCATTACCACACGCGCATTGAAACGTAATCTTTCAGTAAATATCCAGCCAGCCGCAAACCTGAGTAACAGAAATGCCGCACCGATGAGCCAGCAAACAACTAACTCGTATAAGTGAGCGGAAAGCCACATTTGAATCTTAAATGTGACCGGGAGCGGATAATTGGTTGGATTAAAAACCACCGGAACTTTTGTCGCTGTGTAGGACGTAAGCTGTTTTCCATAATGGGCAACGGGCGATGATTTTATCTGATAATAGAAGAACGTGGCGACAGACGCAATCACCTGCAGCGAAAGCAATGTAACACCGACTGCGTACCGAAGATTAGCAGTGTAGCGACGCAGAAAATAAAATGTCGCAACTGACAAAATCATGAGCAAGGTACCTTGCCATAGAGAATGGATCAGTGTCCATCCGAATGCAGACACAACGGAATCGGAAAGTAGGTTGGAGATGATTTGCATGGCTAACGATTATTTTCCAGGTTATTTAATAACTCACGAATTTCGTCTAATTCTTCTTTTGAGGTCGAGTGGTTCCCTAGTGCCTGCATGACCATCTGAGCGGCCGAGCCCTGGAAAACGGTATCGACCAATTTCCCCAAAAGATTTTGTTGCGTTTCTTCCTTACCAAGAAGGGCTACATAAATGTGCGAGCGTCCTTGTTCGGTTCGGTAGAGCAGGCCTTTGTCGTGCATGATCTGCATGAGCTTCAAAGTGGTGGTGTAACCCACATCTTTGGTGACGGAAAGGGCATCGTGAACTGAACGAACGGTACTTGGACCAGCCTGCCACAAGTAGTTCAGGATTTCAAGTTCAGAGTCGGTGGGTTTGATATACATGGCAGATTTTATTAGTACGATAATCTTCGTATCAAATGTCTACGAAAAAAATCGTACTTGCAAGATTCTACTACGATTTTTTTCGTAATTAACGTTAAAATTTGTTAAAATGTTATGTGCTAGTGCGTTATAAACGAAAAAATCCAGCTGGATACCAGCTGGATTTTTTCCGTTTATAAATAATTTGAAGCCTAAACGTACGTGTTTAGCATCACTGGCATCACCAGCATCAGGATATCTTCGTTCTCTTCCTGATCAACAGGAATGATCAATCCGGCGCGGTTTGGTGCAGAAAGTTCGAAAGTGATGGTCTTGCTTGACAGGTTACCCAGTACCTCGATGAGGAATTTCGCATTGAACCCAATTTCCATATCATCACCATTGTATTCGCACATCAGGCGCTCATTGGCTTCGTTGGAATAATCAAGATCTTCCGCGGAAATCACGAGATCATTCAACGACATTTTCAACCTTACCTGGTGGGTAGTGCGGTTGGAGTAAATAGAGATACGTCTCAGCGAACTCAGAATTTCCATTCTGTTAATCGTCAGCGTATTTTGGTTATTGGTCGGAATCGCATTCTCGTAATCCGGGAAGCGTTCGTCGATCAGGCGGCAGATCATGCGGATATTTCCAAAACTGAAAAATGCATTGGAAGACGTGAACTCTGCCTTAACCGGAACATCGTCCGAAGGAAGACATGATTTCAGGAGATTCAACGCTTTACGCTGAATGATCATCGATGTATCCATGTCAGATTTAATGTCCGTACGACGGTAGCGAACCAGACGGTGTCCGTCAGTTGCTACAAATGTTGCATTCTCGGTTCCCATTTGAACGAAAACCCCCGTCATGGCTGGGCGAAGATCGTCGGTACTGGTAGCGAAAAGCGTATTGGCGATGGCCGATCCTAACGAAGAGGATGAAAAATCAACTGACTGGCCACGATTCACAGCCGGTGTTTTAGGAAAATCGATCGGGTTTTCACCGGAAAGCTTATAACGTCCATTGTCCGAAATAATCTCGGTACCGAAAGTTTCGCTGTTAACCTGTAAAGTAATAGGTTGCTCAGGAAGTCCCCGAAGTGTATCGAGTAACAATTTGGCAGGAATTGCAATGGCGCCTTTTTCTGACGATTCCACTTCAATTTCCGTGATCATTACCGTTTGCAGGTCGGACGCAGTAACAGTCAAAGAATTTCCTTCGAGTGCTAACAGGAAATTCTCAAGAATTGGCACAATTGGGTTCGTTGAAACGACACCGTTTATAGCAGACAGCTGTTTGAGTAGAACTGATGACGAAACGACAAACTTCATAATTCTTGATGTAAGTGTTTAGATGAAAAATATAAATGACGGATTCCCAAAATCATTTTGTAGGGAACAAAAGTATAAAAAATTACCGACGAAGCAGCCTTCTCTAAGCGAATTTTCGGGTCCTAAAATAGAATCTTAATGCTCCGAAAATTCCGATCAATGCGATTGGGAGCAATAAATTGAGTGATTGCCAGAACTTTCTTTTTTCCTGAATCTGGATTTTGTCCAATGAACGGATTACGATCTGTTTGCTTCTTGCGTTGATCAAACCGTTCGCATCCGTCATGTAATCAAGCGCATGCATCACAAAGTCTTTGTTTCCGAATGTTTGTTTTGTAACCCTGTCATAACCTAATGGAAGTGGGGCATTCCTTTTATAATCATAATCGTTGACGACAATGTCGCCGTCGGCGCAAATGATCACTTTTCCACCGCTTCCGTTTGGTTTAAATTTGGCGGAACGTGGGTCACTTGGTAAAATCCTGTTTTGAAATAAAGAGGTAAACGAACCCTCCAATAATATTCCACTTAATTTGACACCGCCATTGTATTCTGCCCGTTGTGGTTCTTTGCGGGCTTCATTGTAACCCACCAAAGCCGGTGTATTCAAAACCTGCGTGTAAGGCGACGTCATTAGCAATGGCGTTTTGTAAACGGCCTGAGCGCCGCCTACGGTATCGATAGTGCTCAGAAACCGGGTATAAACGGGATTCACGTTCCGTGTAATGACGTGGCGGCCAAAATTATTGAGTAATGGAAAAAAGCGCCAGGGTACCGGCCTGATTTCCGGGTTGTCGCCTACGTTGCCAACATTCAGCAAAATCTCGGCGCAGTCAACAAGATCCTTTACCAAATTGGTATTAACCCGGACACCCCATTTGAAAAACAAATCGTTCAGATTTAGATCCAATGGCTGCGCATAACTTCCGTCCAGGCTTACGCTATCCACTTTCGCGCCGTCAACGAGGAAAATTGCTTTTCCGCCGCCTATGACATATTGATCGAGTTTGAATTTGTCATCGTCGGAAAAGGCGCTGTCAGGTTTGAGCACCAGCAATGCGTCCAATCCTTCATAAGACGCGGGATTGTTCATATCCAGAAAAACGTCGTAATTCTGCTGAATGGTGGCAATGAGATCACTTAGCCTGGCCGGTGAAATCTTGGTATGGCTCACTACCAGCCCGACTTTTTTCCGCTGCTGATTGTTCAGTAGCCGGATAGCGGAAGCAATTTCGAATTCAACACCTTCATAGGATTGATTGAGCTGCTCTTCGGGGGAACTGGTCTTGTTTCCTTTTAATAGCTGAACAGGTACCGACAAGGTATCCGCCTGAACGATCGCACCTGGGAATATTATTTTTTCTGTACGCTTTCCGTCTTCATTGTCAAAAATGTTGGTGGGTGTCAAACCTCTGTCGACGAGATTAACGAACTGCTTTTGTCTTTGCTCTTCGCTCGTGGCTTGCGAAGGATCAGAATAGTTAACGGTTAAATGGCCGTTTGCGTAGGTTTTAAATTCTTCCAGGGTTTCGCGTGTCGCATTTTCAAGGCGTTCAAAACCGGCCGGAAATTCACCGCTCAGATATACATTAATGACAATATCCTTATCCAGTTCGCTGAGAAGCTGTTTGGTCGCGTCGGAAATGCTGTAACGTTTGTCCTCCGTGAGGTCTAGCCTTACGAAGAGGAGCGACGCCAACCAGTTGACCCCGGCCAAAACGACTATAAGCAGTATAAACCGAATAAAGGTATTTTTCATTGGTTACGGGAACCGTCAGGAGATGGATAAAACAAAAAATGGACGATTCTGTTTGACAGCATTAACGTCCACTTTTTTGCAAAAATATAAAAATCCAAAAATCAATTGGTTATTAATCCTTACTTCAATACATCCTCTGACTGCGGGAAAATAGGGTTATTGTAGATAGCTATCCCATTATAGTCTTGTTTGACAGGGACTTGTGCCGGAAAATTACGGTGAAATGGAAGTGCTTGTTCTGTAGAATAATGGCAGACAAACGATTTTCTGGTCTGGTCAGGGTTGGTGATCATTGAGCCACCGTGTGCCAAAGCAGAATGCCAGATCAATACGTCGCCCTTTTTGATCAGCAAAGTTTCCTTTGGGTAATTCATTTCAGGTCCTTTTTTATCAAGATAGTCTGCAAATTCGAGCGGACTTTTGGTAGAATCGGGTTTGAATAAAATACCGCTTCCAAAGTTAAACTTGGGCATTTTGTGTGAGCCAATGTAGTAGTACAGTGGGCCAGAATCAATTTTAATGTCTTCCAAAGCAATCCATGCCGCTGCAAGGTGACTTGGAATCTTGGCGGTAACCCAGGGATAATCCTGGTGAGATGGTTGCTGGCTTCCGTACATGAACACCAGGCTTTGCATCACCACCACTTTCTGATTGAAAATAGCTTCCAGAAAAGAAACAATGTATGGATGCGTCATCAGTTTTTTGCCAGCCACCGAAGAATTGTGAAAGTCGTTGATCTTCACATACTTGCCTTGCAACGCTTTTTTGGGAAAATCTTTGATGTTCCTTTCCTGGTTGGGCTTAAATTCATCCAGATCTATTCTTACTGACAGGTCGTATTTGTCGGGATTGTTGACCAGCTCCTGAAAATCGCCCCAGAATTTATCGATCATAGCCTCAGGGATGATTTTTTCAAGGACAACATAACCATTTTGCTCCCAGCTTCTCAGCTTATCGGCCATGTCGTAAGGTACATCATACCTGGGAGGATTCTTTTTTAGAAATCCGGCAATGTCCGGATTAGGCTTGTCTATCCATGGCAGTGTCGCTGCATCGAATTCTTTGAGCGGGAAGTACTTGTCTTTCAGTACTTCTGTTTTGCGTTTGATGCGCTGTATAATACTCATAAGGTGTATAGAGATTAGAGTTTGGGCAACATATTCAAATATAGCGAAATTGGCACGCCTTCTGATCGATACAGCTATGTGTCTGACAATTACTTATTAAACGTACAGGTAGTGTTATCGGCGACCTGGTAGTAAGATTTATAGTTGGACGCCTTCGGATTCATGCATCCTTTTAGGTTCAAAAGCTCAATATTTCTAAAGTCGATGGGATGACTTTCAGCTTGCAGTGCTATATAGCCACTTCCTAGCGGCGTATTGTCTTTCTTGATCCACTCGGCTTCACCACCAACCTTGCCATCCTTGAAAGTGTGGTTTTTCCCAACATATCCACCGCCTATTTTCGGATTGGTAAACACCAGGACCGTGTCGCCTTCAATCATATGGTAAACAATGGAGTCGCCCAGAACGATGGCTTCCGCGGTTACCCATTGGTCGCCATTATATGTTTTAGATGTGGAATTAATGCAATGTGCCTCAGCCAGCTTACCGTCGATATCCACAATGGTACCGGGCGTGCAGAGGTTGCCTGTTGTGCGTTCGCCAGCATTCAATCCGCCGAGATATTGCATTTCAAGGGAAATAGGGAAATCCTGATCTAGCCCGAGACTGGCAGCAGATTGGGAGTGAAGCATGATGCCGCTATTTCTCACATTCCAGGACGCGCCGCCTGGTACCTGATTGCCGGTAAAGCGGTATTGTAAACGGATTTTATAATGCGAAAATGGCTTATTGTAATACATATGGCCATATTCTGTTGTGAAGCGTTCGTACTCCTTATAATTCACACGGATCATGTTGTCTTCCACAATGAATGTGTTTTTATAATTGTCATTCACCTTATGGCCCGCAATTTTAATGTCCCAGCCTGTCAGGTCCTTTCCATTGAATAGCGATTGCCATTCTTCTTTATCGGCTTTTTTTTGGGCATTGGAAACGAATGAGATTAGGAGTAGAAGGAGCAGGAGCTTGAAATTTGGAGTCGTCATATGGATTAGTAGATTTTTTTGCCACGGATGCACCGCAGCGGCGGCCGCGAATTCACAATAATGTATTCGTGAAAATTCGTGCATCCGTGGCTTTAAAACTTAAAGTACCAATCGCTTATATTCTAACTTACCTCGTCCAAAATTAACTAGCAGCCCAAGCTTGTTGCCAGAAACTTTTAAATAGTTGATGGTTTGAGCAATGTGCTCGTCGGTAAGGTATGTTACGCACTTGACTTCCAGAATGATCTTCTCGTAAACAACGAAATCCGCCCAAAATTTATGTCTGAGCAAAATGTCGCGAAAATAAACCGGATATTCTTTCTCTCTTTCGAAGTAAATATTACCCTGGTTGAATAAAATTTCCAACGCATCCTTATAAACGATTTCAAGGAAGCCGTGACCCAATTCATTATGCACCTCCATGCATTTACCGATGATCTCGTAGGATTCCTCTTTGTATATTATTTCCATCCGTCTAATTAGATAAATACATTAGACGGCAAAAAATGAATCTGGTAACTAAAATGAATCTGTTACTATCGCCTCCGCCTCTTAGGTTTCGGAGACGATGAAGCCGCACCAGCCGGTTTGCGGCTCCTGCCCGAAGAACGTGATTCCCTGGGTTTTGTATCGCGTGACCTCCTGCCGGAATCTTTGCTATTATTGTCGCGACTTGGTGACGGAACTGTCCCGGCCAGGTAAAGGTCCATACTTCTCCGTGCCAGATTGGTATCCTTCACTTTTACCTTCACGGTATCACCAAACGTATATATTTTCTTCGTGCGCTGGCCAACGATCCGGTAATTCTCCTTTTCAAGTTCATAATAGTCGTCACCAAGATCAGTCATCCTGATAAGACCTTCGGAGGCAGTTTCGGTTATTTCTACAAAAATCCCGAACTCGGTAACACCCGTAATGATACCGTCAAATTCCTTGTCGCGATCCATCATACTCATAAACTCGACCTGCTTGTACTTGATAGAAGCGCGTTCGGCCTCAGCCGCAAGTCTTTCGCGTTCGGACGAATGCTTCGATGCCGCTTCGTAAACCTCTTTATCGACATTAGCGCCGCCGTCCAGGTAATGTTGTAACAGCCTGTGCGCCATTACGTCAGGGTACCGGCGAATGGGGGATGTGAAATGTGAGTAGCGTTTGAAAGCCAAGCCAAAGTGCCCCAGGTCTTCGACACTATACCGCGCCTTCGCCATGGTTCTCACGGCCAGTGATTCAATCAGATTTTGCTCCGGCTTACCTTCTACTTCGGCCAGCATACTGTTCATCGACTTGGCAATTTTGTTTTCTTCGTCCACTTCCAATTTGTGGCCCAGCTTAGCGACGAATGTGGCGAATGTTTTGAGTCTGTCGGGGTCCGGGGCTTCGTGAATCCGGTACACCATCGTGTTTTTCACTTCTCCTTTGGACAATGCGTACACATATTCCGCTACCCGTTTGTTCGCAAGAAGCATAAACTCCTCGATCAGCTTATTGGAATCGTGACGCTCCTTCTGGTAGATTCCCAACGGCGTACCATCTTTATCCAATCGAAAACGTACTTCCGGCGTCTCGAAATTGATTGCTCCGTTCTTAAAGCGGTCTTTTCTTAAAATCTTAGCCAGTTTGTTCAGCGTTTGAAGCTCGCCCGGGTGATCGCCCTCGCCTGAATCCAGAACCGCTTGCGCCTCTTCATAAGAAAACCGACGGTCAGAATGGATAATGGTACGTCCAAACCATTGTTTCAAAACTTTTCCTTTCGGATCCATTTCAAAAATCGCGGAAAACGCCAGTTTATCCTCGTTTGGACGAAGTGAGCAGAGGTTATTCGACAATTTCTCAGGAAGCATCGGTACAGTTCTGTCAACCAGATAAACCGAGGTTGCTCGTCTGTAAGCCTCTTTTTCCAGCTCAGTACCTGGGAGTACATAATGTGACACGTCAGCAATGTGCACGCCTATCTCCACATTTCCTTCATCCAAATATCTGACGGACAGTGCGTCATCAAAATCTTTGGCATCCACCGGGTCAATGGTAAACGTCAGTACATCACGAATATCCTTTCGTTTTGCAATCTCCTTTTTCAGAATTTTGTCCGGGATTTTCTGCGCTTCCGCTTCCACATTCTCAGGGAAATGATACGGCAAGCCAAACTCTGCGAGGATAGCATGCATTTCCACATCATTGTTCCCCGCTTTTCCAAGTACTTCAACGATCTCTCCTTCCGCCTGGCTTCTGCGGGTTGGCCATTGCGTTACTTTCACAATCACCTTATCCCCGTGCTGCGCATCCTTAATTTCCTCCGGTTCGAGGAAGATCGGATCAAAAAGCTTCTTGTTGTCCGGCTGAACGACAGCGTACCGAGGATTTACCTCAATAATCCCTACTATATCAGCATTGGAACGCTCCACGATATCTGTAACCCGTCCTTCAACGCGGTTTTTGCCAGAATCGCCGCGACCGTTTCTCGATCCGCGACTATTTTTTGTCAAAGGCTGAATGCTGACAATGTCACCATCCCAGGCCCCATTCAATAATTCAGACTCTACATATATATCATCCTCCCGGCCTTCAATAATGACGAAGGCAAAGGATTTGTTAACGCGGTCGACGCGGCCGGTCAATCCCTTGTTTACCGGCTTGTTCGGCCCGGCCTGGTATGTTCCGTTCTGGTGGTACACAAGCCTTCCGGCCTCTTCCAGTTCGTGAACGATTTCGTTGATTAAATGACGGACTTTTTTGTCCTGTACCCCAAAATGGTCATGGACATCGAACGGGCGAAATGTGTGTTCGCTGTTCAGGTCGAAGAAAGCAGCAATGTCTGCTTTCAGGTTATCGATATAAGAAACAATATGATGAGGAGACTTGGCCTCCCTGTTTTCTCTTTCAACTTTATTCTTAAATTTTTTATCTTTCATGTATTCTAAATTGTATTAAATGCTCCGCAATGCTGCGAAGCTGAATTTGTCAGGTGCAGCCTTAATTTACTCGATCCTGACAATATTTTCTGCTTTCACTGTCGGAAAGCAATGTAATCGCAAATAAAGCTGTGCCAGTACCACCACATCCTCTCTGCAATATCGGGAAATTTTGGCGAGATCATTTTCTTCCCAATAAACCCTTGTAACCTGGTCGCCGCTCATTTCAATTTTACTACCGGGAATGTCAAAAACCGCTGCCAGCAGATCGAGCGAGGTATAGCTCTTGTAATCGCCAAACTTCCAAAGGTCCATTGTATCCTGATGCAGGATCTCCCAGGGCTTTTTTCCGGTAATCTGTAAGGCTTTCGGGATCTCAATGCAGTGGATAAGCATTCTGCGGCAAAGGAAAGGGAAGTCAAACTCTCTGCCATTATGGGCGCAAAGGATCAGTTGATCGGCAGGGTATTTCTCTATCAATGCCTTAAACTGATTCAATAACACTACTTCGTCGTCTCCCGAAAAGCTGCTGACCTTGAATGCAATCTCGTCAGCGTCATTCCAATAAAAACCTCCGAATGCAATGCAGACGATTTTGCCAAATTCGGAATAAATGGCACCGCGATCGTAGAAATATTCAGCGTTGGTCAGCGTGTCATCGCCTCTTTTCAGACTTGCAGCTTTTTTGTCCCAAAGCTTTTGCATTCGCTCAGGGAGCTTGTCATAAGAATTAAATGCAGCTACGGTCTCAATATCCAGAAGCAGAAAGTTCCTGGCACGTCTTCGAAATTCGTCGGTCATTGTGTGTACAGTTTATTAGTGTGATCGTCAATTATAGTCAAGCGTGGTCATGTCTTGTCAGGGATTGTCATTTGTAGTCAGGAGTTGTCATTTATTGTCATTGATGCCTAACAACAAATGACCATTCATGACTAAAAATGACGACTCATGACTAAATATGACCATTTACGACTAAAAAATAACCTAGCCTTGTCATTCATGCAAAACCCCCTTCAACCCCAGCGGTTCAATATGGGTCAGATGAGCCTCTATGATACTGTCTGGCACGAAGATAAACTTTTTATCGTATATCTGGTTTCCAATGAAATAGCTTACCCAGAATTCATTATTAAGGTGAAAAACGTCCGGCATGATCGGTTCTACCACCGCATGCCCGCCCGGGCTGACCTCTGCAAAAAAGTGCCTTAATGTAGAAGTCCGCTGCTCAGAATTAGTCCCTGACTCGCTGTTACTATATCCTTTAGACGTTACAAACACATTGGTGATCGGTTCATCATTCCGGTTGATGACGATTACATTCCATTCCTCACTGTCCGGCTCATTGTTACTTCGTACAATCGCAACCTGTATCCCCTTCACGGGGTGAAATATGATATCCTTTTTCATTGAATTTTACTACTTACAATTCCATTTGGAACAACGCTGCCAAATGATACTTTAATTTATCCGAAACTTCCTGAATATCCAACTCATGGCCGGCTTCCTTCCACATGGATGTTACCGCTTTATCCTCAATTCCGCATGGAACAATGTTACCAAAATAGGTAAGGTCCGTGTTTACATTCAACGCAAAACCATGCATGGTAACCCAGCGGCTGGCTTTTACGCCTAATGCACAGATTTTTCTCGGATTGATCTGCGCTTCATAATCAAGCCACACGCCGGTCAAGCCTTTGATTCGTCCCGCGTCCATGCCATAGTCCGCCAGTGTGAGAATGATCGCTTCTTCCAGCGTCCGCATATACAAATGAATATCCGTAAAGAAGTTATCAAGATCCAGTATCGGATAGCCGACGATCTGGCCCGGGCCGTGGTAGGTAATGTCGCCGCCGCGGTTGATTTTATAATATTTGGCCTGTTTTTCCGGGAGATCTTCCTCCGCCAGAAGCAAATGATCCGGTTTTCCGCTTTTTCCCAAAGTATAAACGTGTGGGTGTTGACAAAAAATCAAAAAATTGGGCGTCAGCTTTTGATCTTCGGGATCAAGGCCGCGGTTACCGGTTTTAATGGAAAGCGTCTCAGCAAAAATCTTCTCCTGATAGTCCCAAGCCTCCTGATAATCAATCAGTCCCAGATCCTGGAATTGCACCTGTTTATTGATGAGGGTATTCATTTATGTTTGAAATGTAAACGTATTTTTACGTTTGATAAAAAATTTAGAGACTTTTCCAGACAACTTACGTCTAATGATTATCCGTAGAAAATTCAGTCACGCAATTCTGTAACCTTTTTAACAGGCAAGTTTAAGGCTTCCCACAAGGATAACACGAATTAATGACTGAAATGTTCTCTTCAACTAATTCAGATAGAAAATCATGAAAGTAATACTGGATATTCAGGACAATAAAGCAGCCTTCGTAATGGGGCTTCTCCAAAGACTTCCATTTGTTAAAACAAAACCTCTCTCGCCGTATCAGGCCAAAGTACCGGATGATGTGAAGGAAGCAGTCGGGGAAATGCATCAGATTAAAAAGGGATCACTACAAGCCCGGGATGCAGAAGCAATTTTCAGTTATTGAAAGAACTTCCCTAGACTTCAAAAAATGTTCGAATGGCTACACACAATGATACTGGAAATTGGGGAGAGGCGCAGGCTGCGGCCTTTTTGATCCAAAATGGATTTGAAATAATAGAAAAAAATTACCGGTACCGGCATGCCGAAATTGACCTGATCGTCAAAAAAGGTAAAATGATGATTTTCGTTGAGGTGAAAACCAGGAGCGGAATTCAGTATGGAATGCCCGAGGAATTTGTCAATGCAACCAAAGCCGGGCTGGTCATGCGGGCGGCCGAAAATTACATTTATGACAAAGACTGGCATTTCGACGTCCGGTTCGACATTGTTTCTATTTTGATCTTCACCAATGGGCAGACAGAGATCCGTCACATTGAAGATGCATTTAGCAAGTGATGACTACGGATTTGCGGATAAGTAGAATCTTTTTGTTTACATATTTAAAGAGTAAACAGCAGATCCTAAACTCCGTAAATCATGAACGACAGCCTGGCGATTAATCGTCGGGAGATGATCAAAAAGTCAGCCCTGTTTGCGGCTGCCTCATCTTCCGGTTTGCTTTTCAAGCCCGCTCCCAAGCTGCAATTGGGCGCCTGCGACTGGTCAGTCGGTAAAAGCCTTAATCCCGAAGCATTCGATCGTGCCAAGCAAATAGGCCTGCAAGGCATTCAGGTAAGTTACAATTCCGGCCAAAATCATGCCGGTCTATCTGTTCCCGCTACATTACAATCCATCCAAGATGCGTCCGCGCGTACAGGCATAAAAGTTTCCAGCCTGGCGATCGGAGAACTCAATCGCGTTCCTTATAAATCAGAGCCCAAGACCGAAGAATGGGTCTGGAATAGTGTGGATGCTGCCAAGACATTGAATGTCAAGGTGATTTTGCTGGCTTTCTTTTCTGATGGAGATCTGCGGAATGATGAAAAAGGCAAAAAAGCAGTAATAGCACGACTAAAAAAAGTAGCGCCTCACGCCGAAAAACAAGGCATAACACTGGGGATAGAGTCTTACCTCACGGCTCAGGAGCATTTAGACATCATTCAAAGTGTGGGTTCCAAAGCTGTGAAAGTATATTACGATTTCCGCAATGCTGCTGATGCCGGCAATGATGTTTTCAAAGAAGTGCCGATGATCGGTAAAGATCTGATCTGTGAACTCCACATAAAAGAAAATGGCCAACGCCTGGGAGAAGGCACGCTAGACTGGCCCAAAATCGCTAAAATGGTGAAAGACATTGACTACCGGGGCTGGATGCAGATCGAAGGAGCCACGCCGAAAGGTGCCGATATCATTGAATGCTACCAGCAAAACAGGAAGTATCTCGAAGGATTATTTTCTTTTAAATAAAACGAGACTTACCAAGTTTTGGAAACTTGGCAAGTCTTATTAATAAACCTGGCAAGTCTCTCGAACCACCCTTAGTTATGACTTTCAATACAACCATATCGCCTGAATTCGGCCTACTTTTCAGTGGGGCAGTGTTGCTGTCCTTATCTTCTTTGTTTTTGATAAACCCAAAACCTGACCTTCCAAAGCGGTCCGGTACCCCATTGGTTTCCATCGAAGACTCTTCAAAACTATACCTCCCCGACGATCTGGAAGCCACGCTTTGGGCGGAAGCACCGATGTTTTTCAATCCGACCAATATGGACATTGATGCCAAGGGGCGGGTATGGATTACGGAGGCAGTGAATTATAGGGATTTTAACACAAAACCTGCGGAGCGGCTTAGCCACAAGCAAAAAGGTGACCGGGTAATGATCCTGGAAGACCGCGATGGGGATGGAAAAGCAGAATCCTCCAAAGTATTCATAGAAGACACATTATTAACTGCACCGTTGGGTATAGCCGTGATCGGGAATAAAATCATAGTTTCCTGCGCCCCCAATCTCATTGTTTATACTGACTCCGACGGTGACGACAAGCCCGATAGCCGCGAAGTACTACTTACCGGCTTTGGCGGATTTGACCATGACCATTCACTGCATTCGCTGGTAACCGGGCCGGACGGACGTTATTATTTCAATACAGGCAATGCTGGGCCGCACCATGTGACGGACAAAAGTGGCTGGACGCTCAGAAGCGGAAGTTTGTACACAGGAGGAACGCCATACAACAAGTCCAATAACGGAAATCAGAAATCGGACGATGGTCGTGTGTGGGTAGGTGGGCTCGCTCTGCGTATCAACCCGGACGGGACGGGACTGAAAGTACTGGGCCACAATTTCAGGAATAGTTATGAAGTATGCCTCGACAGCTACGGCAACATGTGGCAGAATGATAACGACGACCAGGTGATCACTTGCAGGGTTTCTTTTTTGCAGGAAAACGGTAATGCCGGGTACTTTTCGGCGGACGGAACCCGCTACTGGCAGGCAGACCGCAGACCAGGGCAGGACATTTTTACAACGCATTGGCACCAGGAAGATCCGGGGGTGATGCCAGCGGGCGACAACACGGGTGCGGGCTCGCCGACGGGCATTGTGTATTATGAAGGTGATGCTTTGGGTAAGAATTACAGAGGTACATTGCTAAGCTGCGAGGCTGGCCGTAATGTGATTTTCGCCTACAAACCTGAAAAGCAAGGTGCTGGTTTTGCACTTAAAAGAAGAGATCTGATCAGTTCTTTTCCCCAAGCATCGGAACGATATGAATGGTACGAAACGGATAATGATTATAGGAAATGGTTTCGTCCGTCCGATGTGGCCGTCGGGCCCGACGGTGCGCTTTACATTGCGGACTGGTACGATCCGATCGTGGGCGGGCATGGGATGAAGGATAAAAAAGGCTACGGAAGAATTTACCGCATTACTCCAAAAGGTAAAAAACTGACAGTCCCGACATTTGACCTCACGTCGACAAACGGATTAATAGAAGCATTGAAAAATCCGGCGGTGAATGTGCGGGCGTTGGGCTTTGAGGGATTGAGAAAAAACGGAGAACCTGTGATTGAAGACGTAAAGAAATTGCTGACAGCCGAAAATCCATTCCATCAGGCCAGGGCTATATGGTTGCTTTCTCAGCTGGGTGAAAAAGGTAAGGGAGAGGTGGAAAAGTTGTTATTATCCGCCGATGAATCGCATCGTTTAACGGCTTTCCGCGCATTAAAAGCATTGAATGGAGCGACCGCCTACTTGGATCAAATGGCTGGCGATGCTGACCCCGCTGTTCGTCGCGAAGTAGGTATTGCATTGAGGGACGTTGATTTCACAAAATCATATTCCATTATTTCAAAGCTCATCAAAAATTACGACGGGAAAGACCCCTGGATGCTGGAAGCGATTGGTACTGCATCGGATGGAAAAGAAGCGAAGGTTTATGCAAATGTGCGAGAAACATTTAAAGCCGATCCCGAATACTGGAAACCGCAACATGCAAATCTGGTTTGGCGACTTCACCCCGTCCAAGCGATTAATGATTTGAAACTAAGGGCAGGTTCTGCAAAAGTGGCGGTAACCGAACGCAGAAAAGCATTAACTGCCATCGGTTTTATAAAAGATAAAAAAGCGGCGGAAGCGATGGTAGCATTGTCCAAATCGACTTTGCCTGATGTGGCGTCGCAGGCTTCGTGGTGGCTGAATTTCCGGAAATCCAATGATTGGGCCGACCTGTTGAACTGGGAAAAAGAGAATGCGGTCGTCGTCACGCCGGCGTATCAGAAAATGCTGGAACTGAGGCGAAAAGTCGCCGACAAAAACCAGCCAATGGGCGATCGGATAGGTAATGGACGAAAAATGGCAGCGGACGTCAACGGCGGAAATATGCTGGTAGATATGCGGGTACAGGGGCAGCTGCCCGACACGATCGCTAAGGCAGTAAGCGAGATTATTTTCAAAAATCCCGATCAGAATGTACGTGTAGTAGCAAGCCAGTTTTTCCCGAGAAATGGAAAAGTTTTGAAAACAGATTTTATAGCAAGAATGAGCGCGGATCCTTCCAAAGGTGAAAAATTGTTCGCTACGAATTGCGCTGCTTGTCACAAGCACGGTACCAATGGAGCCGAAATCGGCCCGGATTTGACGGTAATCCACAAAAAATTTGATAAAGCAGGACTGCTCGATGCTATTGTCAACCCCTCGGCCAGTATGGTTTTTGGCTATGAAAGCTACACGATCGTTACTAAAAAGGGAGAGACATACTTTGGATTTTTGCTCAGCGACGGCGCGAATGTGGTAATTAAAGACGCCGCCGGGCAGCAGCATTCCATTAAGGCTGACCAGATAAAAAGCAGGGAGAAAATGCCTTCATCCCTCATGCCGGAACCCACCGCGCTGGGCCTGAATGAGCAGGACCTGGCAGATTTGACGGGTTATCTTTTGAATTTCAAGTGAAAGTAATCCGGTGGTTAAATTCCAATTAAATAAAATATTTAAAATAGAATTATTGTATTAATTAATATAACTTTGAAGAAATGTTAATTTGACACCTTTTCAGGCATAGAAGAAGTTGGAAAGCACGCGATTATCCGATCGAATTCTGATAGAAGCCCTGCGCAGCGGCGATGAGCAAGCCTTTACCACGATCTACAAAGAATATTGGTACCGCATGTTTGTGGTAGCTTACCGGAAACTTCAGCATCGTGAAGTCGCCGAGGAGCTTATCCAGGACATCTTTACAAGGCTGTGGAAAGAGCGGGAAAGCGTAAAGATCATTTCGCTTGACTACTACCTTTTTTCAGCCGTCCGATACGAGGTGATTGACTACATCAGGGCCTATGGGCCGCAGAATGCCTACCTGAGCTACTACCAGGCATTCACCAATTTTGAAGAAACCAATACCGAAAACACCATTGCGTTCAACGAGCTCGTCGAAAACATCGACAAAGGACTGGACACGCTGCCCGAAAAGTCCAAAGAGGTTTTCAGGCTGAGCCGCATGGAAAACTGGTCGATATCTCAAATCGCCGGTCACATGCATTTATCCGAAAAAGCCGTCGAGTACCATCTTACCAAAGCCACCAAATCGATGCGGTCGTACCTCAAAGAATCGCTGATTTCGCTGCTGGCACTGCTTACATTTTTCAATTCCTGATTTCTCCGCCTGCCTTTTCTCCACGTTCCCTCCCTATTATTATTTAAAGAACATTGGTTCCTTTTTGGAGTATTCATATAATCTTTCAAAGAAAATTTAAAATGATTTAGGGCATTCAACGAAATAATCGGCTTATCATTCAGAACGTCTTCTTATGTTCTGTTGCCTATTCTTTCACCCCAGCCCTTTCATTGATGAATACAAAAGATTTACAAACACTACTCTTACGATACCGACAGGGCAACTGTACGGAGGAAGAAATTGAACAAATTCACAAATGGTATGAAAGCCTGAATGCGGGCTCTTCGATCGCGCTGACAGATGACGACAGGCAGGCGCTGGAAGAAAAGTTGTTGAAGAATATCCGGGAGGAAGTAATGGAGCCGCGGTTTATGGAAGAACCTGTTCCGCTAAACGCTTCGTGGAGATTTTCGTCGGTGTTCTACTCAGGTGTTGCTGCGGCGGTGATATTGACATTGTCTTTTTTGCTGTTTTTTAACAAAAAGGAGGTAGTGCGGACATTAGCAAACTCGGAGCCGATCCTGGTCAAGATTAGTACCGGCAAGCTGATCACCACTGAAAACAAAACCAAGGAAGCTAAAATAATTACGCTCGACGATAAGAGCGTCATTGAACTATGTCCGGGCAGCCGCATCATTTACCCTGATAAATTTCCCGGAGACAAACGCGAAGTACAGCTGACGGGCAATGCGTTTTTCAAAGTAACCAAAGATCCTCACCGACCATTTTCAGTTTTTAGCGGTAACCTGGTGACCAAAGTACTAGGGACCAGTTTCAGGATTATCACCAAGGCCGGTGACAATGCAGTGGAAGTAGAAGTGGTTACCGGTAAAGTGTCTGTTTTTGAAAACATTCATACAACAGTGACCAAGGAACCGTCAGGCAAACTTCACAAGCCAAACAATGGTGTCGTACTCACTCCAAATCAGCGGGTTACCTATTTCACAGAAAGCGGACACCTCATGACCAGCCTGGTTGAGAAGCCCGTCGCCATTGCTGCGGCGGTAGTTGCGCCGAAAGTGGTGTACAACAATGAACTGCTGACTGATATCATGGCGCAGCTGCAAAGTGAATACGGAATTGAAATTGTACTATCCAGCGATCACCTCGAAAAATGCTCATTCACCGGAGATGTTTCCGACATGTCGCTGTACGACAAGCTGGACCTGATCTGTAAATCAAACATGGCAACATATGAAGTAAAAGGTACCCGCATCCTGATCGACGGAGAAGGATGTGACGCGAAATAAATGCAAAAACCGGCAGTGGTGGAACACTGCCGGCCATTAAGAATCTCCTTTCTGCTCACGATCCTCCAAGATATGAGAGGGAGAAAATCAATTTAGTTTTTTATAAAAAAACCGTTCTAAACTATGAAAAAAAATCGATACCAAAAAAATCGAGCCTCACTCTATCTGCTCATGAAAATTTCATTGACCCAAATTATCTTTTCTATTGCTTTCGGAGGCTTCACATATGCGGCTCACGACGGGAAAGCACAGGAGATTTTGGAACGTAATGTTACGCTACATGCTGATAACACCGAGCTCAGGGCAGTTCTCAGCCAAATAGAAGCAAAGGCGGACGTGAAATTTGCATACAGTCATAAGGCGATCCGGGCGAGTCGCGCTGTGATTATCCACGCTTCGAACCAGAAACTTTCAGCGACATTGAATTCATTGCTGACCCCATTGGAGATTTCCTATCAGGTAACGCCATCGGGCCGAATCTTGCTTACTTCAAAGAAAGCCAGTGTCCCGAAAGAACAGTCAGAATTGCTCTGGGAGGATAAAACCTTTGCGGAGATCCGTGTAGAAGGCAAGGTAAATGACGAAAAGGGGGAGGGCCTTCCGGGTGTCAGTGTCCGCCTGAAAGGCACTCAGCAGGGAACGCTTACCAACGCCGACGGAGCTTTCGAACTGGAAGTAACTGATAAAGCGGCGGTACTGGTGTTCAGTTTTGTGGGATATAGATCTCAGGAAGTGGCAGTGGGCGACCGGACGAATCTGGTAATCAGCCTCGCACCAGACGATAAATCGTTGAATGAAGTGGTGGTAATCGGTTATGGTACTTCCCGCAAAAAGGACGTGGTAGGCTCGGTGGACATTGTTTCTGCCAAGGACGCAGGTTCTACGACCGCTACCAATCCTTCACAGTTGCTGATCGGTAAGTCGGCGGGTGTTCAGGTGTTGCAATCCAATGGTACCCCGGGCTCCGACGCTCAGATCCTGATCCGCGGAACGGGCTCCTTCACAGGTGTAGACCCATTGTATGTGATCGACGGTATTCAGGGCAGCAAAACGATGTTCAATACATTAGCGACCCAGGACATTGAGAACATAACGATCCTGAAAGATGCCTCTTCCACAGCGATTTACGGTTCGGCAGCTGCCAATGGTGTGGTGATCATTACTACCCGCAAAGGCAAGGCTGGCGCTCCGAAAATCAATTTCAATACGCAATGGGGCGTTGCAAGTGCCTGGAAAAAACTGGACCTGCTGAATGCATCCCAGTACATTGATCTGCTGAGAGATTTCGCGTCGACTACCAATTCGGTGCTACCAGCGAAGTTCAATACTCCGGATGTGACGCAGGACCGTACCAATTGGCAGAACGAGATTTTCCGCTCCGCATTGGTTTCTCAAAATGATGTGAATATCAGCGGAGGAAGCGAAAAAGTGGCTTATAACTTTTCATTGGGTTATATCAAACAACAGGCCATTGTCAAAAACTTTACGAATAGCCGGATCAATGCGCGGTTCAGTCTGGACGAAACATTGGGCAGGTTCCATTTGGGACAAAGCCTGAATATCCGCCACACGAAAGACGACGGCCAGGTGGCTAGCATTTCGGATGCGGTATATTTTGCTCCTTACAAACCAATTTTCGACGCGAGTATCCCGGGAGGGTATTCCAATACGACCAATGTCGACGATTTCAGCAATGGTAACAACCCGCTGGCGGCGATCAATCTGAACCATCCGGTTAATAAAGGTTTCGTATTTTTCCCACAGGTATTTGCAGAGGTGGACATTATTGGTGGCCTGCGTTTCAGGACTCAGCTTTCAGCAGAGATTGGCGGAGCGAAAACCAATAGCTACCAATATGCTTACACGGCTGGAAACAACCTTACCAATCCGCAGCAAGCCACATTGGGGTATAGTAACTATTCATTTTATACACTTGAAAATTACTTTTCCTACAACCGCGTATTTGGAAATCACAGCGTTTCCGCAACTGTTGGTAACAGTTATCTTGATCCGGGCAATTCTTCCGGCCTGAATGCGACGGGTACTAATATTCCGAACAACAACATTCAGAATATCAGCGTGGCGCAATCCCAGGCGGTTACTGGAAGCTCTTACGGCTATGCACGGTCGTCGGTGATCTCGTACTTCGCTAGGCTGGGTTATACTTTTGACAACAAATACATTCTTTCAGGAAGCTTTCGTCGTGATGGTGCGTCCAACTTTGGTGCCAACAACAGGTTTGGTAACTTTTATGGGCTAGGACTCGCGTGGCGGTTTGTGGATGAGGAATTTATCAAAAGCAATCTTCCTTTCGTGACCGACGGAAAGCTGCGTATCGGCCTCGGACGGACTGGAAACAATACCATTCCTACAACCGGTGTTACCTCGGTACTTACTTACAGCGGCAGCCCGAACGGGAACCTGGTGTATTCGCTGGGCACCAATGAAGGCTTCAATCCCGGAACGACCATCAATACATTGGCTAACCCTAACATTAAATGGGAGTCAACAGACCAGACCGACATTGGTATTGACCTCGCTTTTCTGCGCAACAAACTGAGCGTGACGGTAGACTGGTACAACAGAAAAAGTAGCGGCTTGCTCGTAAGTGTACCCGTTTCGGGAAGTACAGGAGCGTCAGGTAGCGGTGGGCAACCCAGCAAATATGCGAATGCGGCCAGTGCGCAGAACAAAGGAGTGGAGTTCTCTGTAGGCTTTCGTGACGTGACGAGCGGCGGATTGAGCTATAATATCAGCGCCAATCTTGCCTATAACAAGAACGTTGTGAACTCGCTGGGAAGTGAGTTTGCGGCACCGATACAGGCGGGTGCATTCAGCAATTTGCCAACATTCACTTACACGGCAGCAGGTTCGGCGATTGGTTCATTTTACGGCTACACGCTGGATCACGTAGCGAAAGATCAGGCAGAAGTAGATGCCCTGAATTCCAAAGCTGCGGAGCAAAGCGGTGATGCGACCACCAAATACCAGGCTGGACTGCTTCCCGGGGATTTTATTTTCAAAGACATTGATGGCGATGGCAAAGTAACTACTACGGATCAGAAAATCCTGGGCAACCCTATTCCAAAAATCGTATACGGATTCAACGGAGGCGTTACCTACCATAACTTTGATCTGAATGTGGTAGTGTCCGGTGTTTCGGGCCTGAAATTGGTTAATGCATTCAAATTCGTGACCGAGAATGAATCTACCGGACACAACGCTTCAACTGAAATCCTGAACAGATGGAAAAAGCCAGGCGACGTGGCTACACTTCCGAGAGCTGGCCAGAGCGCTACCGGCGATGGTAACCTGCGTCCATCCGACTGGTGGTTGGAAAACGGCAGCTATTTGAGACTAAGGAACATTACCCTGGGCTACAAACTGCCTCAAAGCATTGTGAGCAGTATTGGAGGCGGCAAAGTGTTCAGCGGCATCCGGATATATGTTGCAGCGCAAAACCTGCTGACAATCACCAAGTACAAAGGATATGATCCTGAGGTAAGCACGCAAAACGGTGGAAGCTACATTTTCTCACGCGGAATTGATGACAGACAGCAATTACCACAGCCGAGAACATTGCTTGCAGGCTTACAATTAGGGTTTTAATCATTGGAATAAAATTATCAGAAATACATATGAAAAGGATAATATTATATTTTGCCGGATTGATAGCAGCGATCAATATTATTGCCTGCGACGAATCGAAACTGGACCTGAAAAGCCAGAGCGCTTACGATTTCTCTACCTATTTTAATTCAAGCGATGGATTGAACCAGGCCGTGATCGCGACGTATGCTACCCTGCTGCACAATGGGTTGTGGTCGAGAGAGTACTATTTTATTTTCGATTTATTGGGTTATGAAGCCAAAAAGACTACCAACCTGCAAGGAGACATGGCGCAACTGGCAGACTACTCGTTCGGTACCAGCCAGGCGCAGATCGGGCAGCTTTGGAACAGCTTGTACCGGCTGGTACTGCGCTCCAATGTAGTTATTGACCGCGCAAATGTGTGGCAGCCAACCGTCGCCGCCGATCAGCAGAAAGCCAAACAATACATCGCGGAAGCGAGGTTTTTGCGTTCATATGCCTATTTTAACATTGTAAATCTTTGGGGAAAAGCACCATTGATCACGGCATATGATAGCACGGTGGCCAACAATTATCCCAGCCGTTCTTCTGCGGAATCCATATGGAGCTTTATTGAAAGCGACCTTACCCTTGCTGCTGCAGACCTTCCGGTAACCTATGATGCCGCCACTGGACTAGGTCGTGCGACAAAAGGTGCGGCCATTGCGTTGCTTGGGAAAACGTATTTGTATCAAAAGAAATGGGCACAGGCCCAGACTACATTGGCACAGCTCACGACCGCACCCTATACTTACTCGCTCGATCCTTCGTACGAGAACCTGTTCAGTTCGACCAACCAGAGCAGCCCTGAAAACGTTTTTCAGATCATGAATGCGAAATGGACGGATTGGGGCATTGGTAACCAGTACTATGTATTCGGCGGACAGGAAACCTGGGGTGGAAAAGCGAGTCACTCGGACCGTGCACAGGAATATGGGTTCAAAGACTGGTTCAATGTGTATGTACCGACTACTACCGTAAAAGCATTTCAATACCCGAACCCGTCAACAGGCGCTGCCTACGTAGACCCACGGGCTAAGTTTACATTTTACGGAAACAAGGAAAGTGGCGGTGATACCGAATATTGCCAGAAATGTGAAGGCGGAAAAATCGCATTTCCATTCAAAGCAGATGATCCTCAGGGGTATTTTGTTTGGAAAAAATACCAGTACTATAATGAAGTGGCATCTTATGGCGGCCCTCAAAGTTCGATCAACGGCCAGGTGATCAGATATGCCGATGTGTTGTTAATGTTGGCAGAAGCGTACATTCAACAAGGCAAAACCGGTGATGAACCTTTGGCACTGATCAACCAGGTGAGGAAAAGGTCCGGTGCGGTGGCTTACACTACTCTCGGCGCTCAGGCTGCTGCCACAAATTTGCTCATTCGGGAAAGGCAAGTGGAGCTTTGCGGAGAACAGAGCCGCTATTTTGACCTGATCAGATGGGGTATTGCCAAACAGACCATTAATAGCCAGCGGGCAGCGGAGCCGGGTGACGGCAAGCAGCCATTCGCTGATAAAAATGTGTTGCTACCTATTCCGGATGTTGAGAAAAACTATAATCCGAACGTAGCAAAAGACATTGCGAATGGCTGGAATTAGTATTCGAAATTGGAATAACCTGACGAGATCAGGGATCTGAATAAATGAACGAAGAAACCCCGGGGAGATAAATTCCCGGGGTTTCTTCATTTTTGTCTATCAAAAAAGTTCTTTTGTCCATACATATTCCCAAGGTTATGAAGTAAAATTGCAAAGGGTAATTTTTTCAGGGAATGGTCTTTTACATTCTTTGACAAGCATTTGTTTTAAAATAATAATTTTTCACCGGACAATGGTAAAAGGTATAGTACTGGGTGTTATCGGATTAGCTGTGCTGCTGTTTTCTTTTTTCCTGTCGGGAGTTTTTGATTCGAAAACGGACTACAACACGGAGGTGAAACCGATCCTCAACAAGCACTGCATGGGCTGTCACGGAGGGGTGAAAAAAGCAGGTGACGTAAGCTTCTTGTTCGAACATGAGATGCTGGAACCGGGCAAATCGGGTAAGATCCCCGTTGTGCGCGGCGATGCGGATGCCAGTGAGATGATCAGACGCATATTGAGCGATGATCCTGACGACCGTATGCCAAAAAACGGCACGCCACTTAATGAAAGCGAAATCAATACATTAAAAAAATGGGTCAATGAAGGCGCTGAGTGGGAAAAGCATTGGTCTTACAAACGAATAGAAAGACCGGAAGTACCTTCCTTAAACAGCATTGGTAACCTGTTTGGCCTGCTCAACATTGGGGATAAAAAATGGGCCAAAAATGAAGTAGACCATTTCGTACTGGCGAAATTAAAAGATAAGGGGATGTCCGTCTCCCCGGAAGCAGATAAGGCTACATTGATCCGCCGGGTCAGTCTCGATCTGACAGGATTGCCTCCTACGGAAAAGGAAGTGAGCGAGTTCGAAAACGACGAGTCTGACGACGCGTATGAAAAAGTAGTGAACCGCCTGCTGAAATCTCCTTCTTACGGCGAAAGATGGACGTCGATGTGGATGGACCTTGCCCGCTATGCTGATACAAAAGGCTATGAAAGCGATGGTGGCCGCACCATGTGGCGCTACCGCGACTATGTGGTGAAGTCATTCAATGAAGACAAGCCTTTCGATCAGTTTACGATAGAACAGCTCGCCGGTGATTTACTACCAGCATCGCAGGACGGTTTTCCCAAAGAGGAGAATATGATAGCCACTGGTTTTCACCGTAATACCATGACAAACAATGAAGGTGGCACAGACGACGAAGAGTTTCGTACTGCCGCTTTGATCGACCGTGTGAACACAACCTGGGAGGTTTGGCAGGGAACTACATTTGGCTGCATTCAATGTCACAGCCATCCGTATGATCCCATCCCGCACGAAGATTATTATAAGTATGCAGCGTTTTTTAACAATTCCCGTGACGAAGATGTGTGGGACGAGTGGCCGAAACTGAGGTTTTACAAAGGCGAGGATTCGGCCCGGGTAGAGCGGGTCAAAGGCTGGATCAAAAAATACAAGCCGGAGGAACTCGAAGCCAAAACGAAGTTCATGAAGGTGATGGAGCCAAAGATCAATGCGCACAATTTTGTGAAAGGGGATCAGTCTACGGTGTTGCTAATTTCTTACTATGGTGTCAAAGACAAAGGCAATGCACGAATTCCACAAGTTAACCTCACGGGTGTGGATAATGTGTTAATGAATGTGTCTACGAAAGCTGAAAACGCGACATTAACATTGCATCTGGACAAATTGGACGGACCGGTACTTTCCACGATCAAGATTCCGATGCGAGATACGGTAGTTATTGCACCGGTGAATCAAACCACTGGAAAGCATGACATTTATTTATCGTTAAACAGTCCGAAAACGCCCACCGAATGGCTGCGGATCAGCTGGGCTTCTTTCCAAAAAGGGTTGCCGGGAGCTGGTCAGCCGGGGTATGAACAAATTGTCGCCGACTATGCGACAGTACTCACTCGCCCGACGGAAAGTATGCCGGTGATTTGGGAGGGGAAAGGTGATTTTGCAAGAAAAACCAACGTTTTCGTGCGCGGAAACTGGATGGTAAAAGGTGCCGAAGTGAAGCCGGACGTGCCAAAACTACTGGCACCGATGCCGAAAGAATATTCCCGCGATCGCCTCGGACTGGCCAAATGGATAGTAAGCCGCGACAATGCATTGACTGGAAGAGTGGTAGTAAACCGTTTCTGGGAGCAGCTTTTTGGTAAAGGAATCGTGGAAACAGTGGAGGATTTCGGTTCCCAGGGCGCAGAACCAAGCCACCCTGAACTGCTGGACTGGCTGGCAGCCGATTTTATCGAAACCGATCATTGGAGTGTTAAAAAGCTGCTGAAAACCATTGTAATGTCGGCGACCTACCGGCAGAGTTCCAAAACGGATCATGACAAACTCGAAAAGGACCCTTACAATATTTATATCTCACGCGGCCCGCGGGTAAGGCTGAGCGCCGAACAAGTACGTGACCAGGCGCTTGCATGCAGCGGATTGATTTCAAACAAAATGTACGGCCCCGGTGTCATGCCGCCCCAGCCCGATAAGATCTGGCAATCGCCTTATAGCGGTGAAAAATGGGTACTGAGTGAAGGCGAGGACCGTTACAGAAGAGGCGTTTACACTTATTGGAAACGTACGGCTCCGTATCCTTCGATGGTCACGTTTGATGCGCCTAGCCGCGAATTTTGTCAATCCAGAAGAATATTGACCAATACACCTTTGCAGGCATTGGTGACATTGAATGATCCGGTGTATCTCGAAGCTGCTGAAAAACTCGCCACTAAAATGCAGAAAAGAGGCAAAACACCTGAGCAGCAATTGACCGAGGGATACCGGATGCTGACATTCCAGCCAATCGAGAAAAAGAACCTGAATGTGCTGGTAAAAGTATACAAGGATGCATTGAGCGCCTACCGAAAGAAACCGGTTGATGCAGACAGCATTCTGGCCTACGGCAAGGAAAGATCGCCCGAGCTTGCCGCCCTGACGATCTCCGCCAACGTAATGCTAAACCTGGACAATGTAGTAACCAAGGAGTAGCCCAAGGCTTCAGCCTTGGGGCGCGGCGGGGCCGGGAAGCCGAAGATACCGGAGAAGATCCCGGGAGACGGACATGCCGGGGGAGTCGGAGATACCGCGGAGCCGGGGAGCCAGAGATGCCGGAGAGCCGGCGATACCGGGGAGCCGGAGGCCGCCGGAGATACCGGAATCCCCCAAACCCCAGGCTTTAGCCTGGGGCTAGAGATGCAGCAGACCTAGATAGAAACAAATGGAAAAACTACTGAAAGAACTTCAATATGCAGATCTGCACCGGCAAACCCGCCGGCACTTTCTGCAGTCGGCAGGATTTGGATTGGGAGCGTTGGGGCTAGGTTCTTTGCTGGGTTCCTGCGGCAGTTCCAGCGCTGGTACTAGCGTTGCCGAGCATGCTGCCGCTGCTAAAATCCCGCAGTTTGCTCCCAAAGCAAAGCGGGTAATATACATTCATATGGCGGGGGCGCCTTCGCAGCTGGAATTGTTCGATTATAAGCCGGAACTGGTGAAGTACCACGGTCAGGATTGTCCGGCGGAGTTTTTGGAAGGGAAAAAATTCGCATTCATCCAGGGTGTGCCCAAAATGCTGGGTCCGCAAGGAAAATTTGCCCAGTACGGTCAATCTGGGGCTTGGATGTCGGACTACGTACCTTATTTGCAAACTGTTGCGGACGAGATCACATTCATGAAAGCAATGCATACCGACCAGTTCAACCACGCACCCGCGCAGCTGCTGATGCATACCGGAAGTGCGCGGCTGGGGCGACCAAGCCTGGGAGCGTGGTCGGTGTATGGGCTGGGATCTGAAAACCAGAATTTGCCGGGCTTCATAGTGCTGGCGTCGGGAGGACAACAGCCTGATGCTGGAAAGAGCGTTTATGGCAGCGGCTTTTTGCCGTCGGTATATCAGGGCGTGCAATGCCGTACAGGTGGCGATCCGGTTTTGTATGTGAGTGACCCGAGTGGGATGAACCGCGATATGCGTAAACAGACCATTGAAGCAATTAATGAAATAAATCGCCAGACTTACGAGGACGTAAAAGACCCCGAAATATTGACCCGCATCAGCCAGTACGAAATGGCTTTCCGAATGCAGATGTCGGTGCCTGAGGTAATGGATGTTTCCAAAGAGCCTCAGTTCATACTGGATATGTACGGCGTGAAACCGGGCGAGGGTACTTTCGCTATGAACTGCCTTTTAGCACGTAAACTGGTCGAAAACGATGTTCGTTTCGTACAGCTGTTTGACTGGGGCTGGGATGGACACGGTACCTCGAAAGACCATAATGTGGAAGGAGGCTTGCGTCAGAAATGCCGGGAGTCAGACCAGCCGATTGCTGCATTGATCAAAGACTTGAAAATGCGTGGTCTTCTGGAAGAGACACTGATTATTTGGGGTGCGGAATTTGGAAGAACGCCGATGCAGGAAAACAGGAATGGACTGGTGATGCCATTTATGGGCCGTGATCACCATTTGGATGCATTCACAATGTGGATGGCCGGCGGCGGGGTGAAACGGGGACACAGCCATGGACAAACCGATGAACTGGGTTACTACGGCGTAAAAGACAGGGTTCATGTGCATGATTTGCAGGCCACGATCCTTAGTCTGATGGGTTTTGACCATGAGAAATTTACCTATCCATTCCAGGGCAGAAACTTCCGGTTAACCGATACAGAAGGCAAGGTTGTCAAAGACGTAATTGCCTGATCAAACATTTATTTTTTCGTCGAATAAAGCCAAAAAATGGACCAGGACTTAGTAAAAGCATTCCGGATGCAGCTTAAACCGGGATTTGAAGCAGAATACAAAAAACGACACGATGAAATCTGGCCGGAATTATCGCAGCTTTTGATCGAAGCGGGTATCAAAGAGTACTATATTTTTCTCGACGAAGAAACATTGGCCTTGTTTGCTTTTCAAAAACTGGGAAGTAATGAACAAACGGCCGGTCTCGCGGGCCTGCCTATCATGAAAAAATGGTGGGACCATATGGCCGATATTATGGAAGTCAATGCTGATAACTCGCCCGTGGCGGTATCCTGCCCGGAAGTTTTCAGGTTATAAAATCAGAGCCCCAACTTATTTAAACATTTGAATTGACGTCTTAATGCTGGATTTCGGTATGTTACTCCCTCTACTTCAGGCTTCTTCCTGGGCACTTTTTATCGGAAGGTTTCACCCGGTGCTGGTGCATTTACCCATTGGTTTTTTGTTGATCGCCGCCTTGCTCGAAATCGGCAGGAGAAGCGGTAAGATCAATATCGGCGAAGGGACAGTCGTATTTATACTTTTCTGGTCAGCAATAAGCGCCACTTTCGCGTGCATTGCGGGCTATATGCTTTCGCTGGGAGGCGGGTATGACGAGGAATTGCTGGGCGACCATATGTGGAAAGGCATTGGTGTGGCGGCATTTGCCTGGGTAGCGTGGCTGGTGAAGTCGGATCGGGTCGGGAAAGTTATTCCTTTTGGCAAGCTGGTCCACCTGCCTGCATTTGGCATTGCGGTTGTGCTTACAATGAGCGCAGGGCACGACGGTGGTTCGCTCACGCACGGCGCGGATTACCTGACGCAATACACGCCTGAGCCATTTCGCAGCCTGGCAGGAATGGACCCGCTGGAAGAAAAAGCGAAAGAAATTAAACCTATTGCAAATGTGGAGCAGGCGCTGGTGTACAAAGACATTGTGCAGCCGATACTCGAAGCACGTTGTGTCCAGTGTCACAATGCGAGCAAGAAAAAGGGTGATCTTCGGATGGACGAACTGGCTTTGCTGGTTAAAGGGGGCGAGGGCGGCCCAGCTTTTGTATCCGGTAAAAGCACAGAAAGTGATATGATCAAACGTTGCCTGCTCGAAGAAAACGATGACGACCATATGCCACCCAAAGGCAAACCACAGCTGACCACCGATCAGATCACCTTGCTCACCTGGTGGATCGATCAGGGAGCGCCATCGGACAAAAAAGTAGCGGATTTGAAAGTTTCTGAGGAAGTTAAACCTGTATTGGCGTCGTTAAGCAAAGGCGGGGCTTCGGGTTCTTCCAAAAAACCTGAATCGGCAGTATTCAGCCTGAAAGTGCCGCCGGCGGATGAAAAGGACATTCAGGCATTGAGGAAGGCAGGATTAATTGTCAATACATTATCTCAGGACCAGAATTTACTGGAAGTGAGCGCGGTGAATGCGCCTGCTTTTGGTGATAAAGAAATGGCCTTACTGGCACCGGTTTCAGAGCAAATTACATGGCTGAAATTGGGCGGTACCAAGGTTACGGACGCGGCTTTGAAGGATATTGCCAAATTTAAAAACCTGAACAAACTGCACCTCGAACATACCATTGTTACGGATAAGGGCATTGCTGAACTCAAAAATCTGCCATACCTGGGCTATCTCAATGTGGTGGATACCAAAGTCGGGGACGCAGGGCTCAAAAGCGTTGCCGGTATGAAAGAGCTTCGTTCGGTATATGTCTGGGAATCGGCGGTTACCGATACGGCTGTGAGCCAGGTAACGAAACAGTATCCGGGACTTTTGGTGGTTAATGGATTCAGTGAAGCAGAGGTTGCCCAGTTTTTAAAAGCGGGGGATACTACTGCCACTGCCGCGAATGAACCTGTAAAGAAACCGTAGTCTGCTCCTTTTCAAAATTTTCAATTTCAGAATATCAAATCAATGAATCGCCGGAATTTTATTAATACTGCTATTACTACCGCAGGAGTTGTGGCTGGTTTGGATGCTGCTGCAAGTTCCGTCGAGGCCCCCTTTCAGTTTGAAAACAAATTGTCATTGAAAGTCCTTGGTACCAACTGGGGTTACCCTGGTACTACCGATGCTTTTTGTGCCGCAATTAAGAAAGAAGGTTATGACGGTACGGAAATGTGGTGGCCCGGTTCGAAGGAAAAACAAAAGGAGCTTTTTGATGCATTGAAGAAATATGATTTGCAGGTAGGAATTTTGTGCGGCTCGGGAGAAAAGGATCACAAGACTCATTTAGAGGCATTTAAAAAGCAGATAAATGCAGCTACGACAGAGTTCGTACAAAAGCCTTTATACATCAATTGCCACAGCGGACGGGATTTTTTCACCTATGAGCAAAACAAGGCTTTCATAGACCATACCACCGAGGCGTCAGTTAAAACCGGTATACCTATTTACCACGAAACGCATCGCGGACGTATGCTTTTTGCGGCGCACATTGCGAGAAATTTTATTGAGAAAAACCCGGAACTGAGATTGACGCTCGACATTTCGCATTGGTGCAATGTGCATGAAAGCCTATTGCAGGACCAGGAGGAAACGGTGAAACTGGCATTATCCCGCGTGGGTCACATTCACTCACGGATAGGCCACGAAGAAGGCCCGCAGGTAAATGATCCCCGCGCCCCGGAATGGGAAGCGGCGGTGAAGGCACATTTGGCTTGGTGGGATGTGGTAGTGGAGCAAAAAGTGAAAGCCGGGGAAACATTGACGGTATTGACAGAGTTTGGCCCACCCAATTATTTACCCACGGTTCCGTTCACACACCAGCCACTCGCTGACCAGTGGGCGATTAACGTACATATGATGCAATTGTTAAGAAAGCGGTATTTGAAGTAAATCGGGGAGGCTGGGGTGGTTTTGAACCTGTATTTTTCCATAACTTGCGGTGCTGTTTAAAACCGAACCAACGTATGAAAAACACACACTTCCTGATCGCCAAGGAGGAATCAGATATCCGCAAAACATTTCTGGGTGCATTTATAGCACACATCGATGGTCAAAAAGCAATGTCGATCAAGGATTTTCATGACCAAATTGGTGTTGCCATGAACTTCCCGGATTACTCAGGGAAAAACCTGGATGCATTGGACGAGATGTTGAATGATCTGGAATGGATCAAGGAACAAAAAGTGATTATTTACATTGATCACTCGTCGGACTGGTTATCCAAAGAAAAATCAGAAGAAAAGATCCTTTCGGTAATCGATATTTTTGACGCTACTGCTGAGGATTGGAAATGGATGGATGAAGAGGAGGAAGGTGTGGCGAAGAAAGAATTGCAGATTGTATTTAAGGATTCAACCCGCATCCGTGCTTTACTGGAAGAGCAGGAAATACCGTTTGATACAATTGATTAAAATCGTCATTTTTAGTCATAAGAGTCACTGATAGTCATGAGGTCAGGTATTGTCATTTTTAGTATAACATTAATGACGACAACTGACAATAAATGACCACATCTGACTACAAATGACTATTTCTGACGATAAATCACCACACCTGACGATGAATGACGATGTCTGACCATTCCTGACTACAACTGACTAACCCTGACAACATCCTTCCGCCACTGCACATACCCGATTACCGCTAACACGAGAAACACTGCATATAAAATGGCCGTCAGGTGCAGATCTTTGTAAAAATACATGACCACGTAGCAGGCATCGGCCACGATCCAGATAATCCAGTTTTCGAGGTACTTTCTGGCCATCATCCATTGGCCGATCAGGCTGGCAATGGTTAACGCAGAGTCGGCATAAGTGAGGCTTGCGTTGGTAAAGCGACCGAGCAAAAACCCCCAGGAAATGGTTATTACGATAAAAATCAGCCCGAATACCGGATACAGTTTCGCTGGTGTATAACTTACTTTGACCCCGTTGTGCGTCTGTCCTCCGAATTTCCACATCCACCAGCCGTAAATGCTCGTTAGGAAATAGTAACCCTGCAAACCCATGTCGGCGTAGAGCCTGACCTGCCAGAAAACAGCCGCGTACAACACTGCATTGACTATCCCGAAAAACCAGCCCAGTACATTCTGCCGGGTGTTGAGATAAACACAGATCGCCCCGGTCAGGAATCCCAGAATTTCAAGAGGAGTAGTAAGCAGCCCGGCGAGGGAAATGGAGTGATTGAGCCAGTCGATCATCAGTAACAAAATCTTAATACGGTAAAAGTAAAATGATAAACCGGATTTTTGTGCACTCGTTCATTTAGGGCTATTTTTGTAGCATTACAATGACAGCAACAAAATCGGAAAAACTGTTGTTATCTTTTTTGCCGGTCGGGGTAATTTCCCGGAACGGCTTTTTGCGTTTACATTCACTGCGGACTTGGCCGCATCATCATCGATATTAATTGGAAGTTAGAGACTTATTGACACTATACGGAGGCGATAGTTACCTGGATGTTCTGGTGAACCAGATTGCCTCCAAAGAACCGGAAGCGGCGCATGTTCAGATCAAGGGATTGGTAGGAAGCCTGGATGCCGTGGTTAGTGCAGCTATTCAGCAGCGAAAAAAAGGCCCGGCAGTGTACGTCCTGAGCGACCGGGAGGAAGCAGCTTATTTTCAAAATGACCTGCAAAACCTGATCGGAAAGACAGAGGTACTCTTCTATCCGACATCTTATAAAAGGCCTTACCATTACGAGGAAGTGGATAATGCCAATGTGCTGATGCGCGGCGAAATCCTTAATAAGCTCAATGTGGGGCGGTCTACACCGATCCAGATCGTAACATACCCAGAGGCGTTGTTTGAAAAAGTGATCAACAAGCGGTCGCTTAAAGCCAATACATTCTCGGTAAAGGTTGGTGAAAAACTGGATCCCTCGTTTCTCACCGAATTTCTGAATAGTTACGGATTTGAGATCACGGATTTCGTGTTCGAAGCCGGGCAATTTTCGGTTCGCGGCGGTATTTTGGACGTTTTTTCATTTGCCAGCGAGCACCCTTTTCGTATCGAACTGTTTGGGGACGAGGTAGAAAGCATCAGGTCTTTTGATCCCGACACGCAGCTGTCCATTGAAACGGCCAAGCAGATCAACATTGTACCTGACATTCAGCAAAAGCTCTCGCACGAGACACGGGAGTCATTTCTGAATTTCTTTCCCGCCGAGACCACATTGTGGTTCAAAGACGCGGAACTGACGCTGGAAGTCATTGAAAATTGTTTTGAAAAAGCGGAAAAGGCACTGCAGGAAGTAACGGGCGGGGGGATACAGATCGTTTCCAATCCTCAGGACCTTTTTGAAACGAGGAGAGGATTTTTGACACAGGTCAAGAAATTCAAAACTGTCGAGTTTGGTAAAAAAACCTATTTCAAAACGGAAAGTAAGCTTCCCTACTCTTCGAAGCCACAGCCATCATTCAATAAAGATTTTAAAAGGTTACTCGACGATCTGTCAGAAAATCAGTCCAAAGGCTATATTAATATCATTGTCGCCGAGCAGCCCAGGCAGCTCGACAGGCTGGAAAGGATTTTCGAAGACCTTGACCCATTCGTCAAATTCAGGCCCATGCACATTTCGCTGCGGGAGGGATTCGTGGATGATAACATGAAGATCGCCTGCTATACGGACCACCAGATTTTCGCCCGTTTTCATAAATACCGGTTAAAGGAGAAATTCAGTAAATCGAAGGCGATCACGCTGAAAGAACTGAAATCCCTACAACCAGGCGATTTTGTGACCCACGTCGATTACGGTATAGGGCGGTTTGCGGGAATGGAGCGGAAGGATGTGAATGGTAAAGAACAGGAGGCGATCCGGCTGATTTACCGTGACAATGACCTTTTATATGTGAGTGTGCATAACCTCCACAAAATCGCGAAATATACCGGTAAGGAAGGTACACCGCCTGCTATGAGCAAGCTGGGTTCGAGCGAATGGGAGAACAAGAAATCCAAAGTCAAGAAGCAGCTTAAAGACATTGCACATGAGCTGATTGCGCTTTATGCAAAACGCAGGCAGGCTCCGGGATTCCCTTTTTCTCCGGACAATTATATGCAGGCCGAGCTGGAATCATCCTTTTTATATGAAGACACGCCTGACCAAGCCACTGCTACGGCCAATGTGAAGGAGGATATGGAAAAAGCGCATCCGATGGATCGCCTGGTGTGCGGAGATGTGGGTTTTGGTAAAACAGAAATTGCCATACGGGCGGCTTTCAAGGCAGTTTGCGACAGCAAACAAGTGGCGGTACTCGTGCCTACCACTATCCTGGCCATGCAGCATTTTAAAACATTCAGTGACCGGCTGGGGGATTTTCCTGCGAAAGTTGGGTATATCAACCGGTTTAAATCTCCCAAAGAGATCAAGGATACATTGAAACAGGCAGAAGAGGGAAAGATCGACATTCTGATCGGTACCCACCGGATTTTGAATAAAGACGTCAAATTCAAGGACCTGGGGCTGCTGATCGTCGATGAAGAGCAGAAATTCGGCGTAAAAGCAAAGGATCGTTTGAAAGAAATGCGTGTCAATGTAGATGTGCTCACATTAACCGCGACACCGATTCCAAGAACGCTTCATTTTTCTTTAATGGGTGCCAGGGATCTCTCCGTGATCGCGACGCCTCCGCCAAACCGGCAGCCGGTAACAACCGAAGTACATTCATTCAGTGAAGAGTTTATCCGCGATGCGATCAGTTTTGAGGTACAACGCGGCGGGCAGGTTTTCTTCGTCCATAACCGGGTAAATGACATTGAATCCATTGCTAACATTATACTGCGTCTGGTTCCTGATGTGAGGATAGGCGTGGCACATGGGCAAATGGATGGCGATAAGCTCGAAAAGGTGATGGTTAATTTCATTGAAGGCGAGTACGACGTACTGGTTTCGACGAACATTATCGAATCGGGAATTGACATTGCCAACGCGAATACGATCATTATCAACACGGCCCATATGTTTGGGTTGTCGGATTTGCACCAAATGCGCGGCCGGGTAGGACGGTCGAACAGGAAGGCATTTTGCTACCTGCTTACTCCTTCTGCTTCCACCCTGGCTAGTGATTCGAGGAAGCGTTTGCAGACATTGGAAGAATTCTCGGAGCTGGGAGATGGTTTCAAGGTAGCGATGCGCGATCTGGATATCCGTGGCGCGGGTAATTTGCTGGGAGCTGAGCAGAGTGGTTTTGTGAATGATCTGGGTTATGAGCTTTATCACAAAATGCTGGACGAGGCGGTACAGGAATTGAAAAATAATGAGTTTAAAGACCTGTTTGCCGGGGCGTTAGGCCTTCCGAAGAACCTGGTTCCCGACTGTCAGATTGAAACGGATTATGCTACATTGATACCGGACGATTATGTCAAAAATATTTCCGAAAGATTGTCGTTATATACCCGCCTTGACAATATCGGAACAGAAGAAGAACTGGCTAAGTTTGAGAAAGAGATACTCGACCGTTTCGGTCCGGTACCGCCAGAGGTTCAGGATCTTTTGAAAACGGTGCGTTTACGCTGGCAGGCAGAGCTTTTGCACTTTGAAAAATTAACTTTGAAAAGCAATACAATGAAAGGCTACTTCGTTACTTCGCAGAACGATGAATTCTTTCAGTCAGCAAAGTTCGGGCTGGTGATTGACTACATAAAAAAACACCCGAGACAAATTGCTTTAAAAGATCAAAAAGGTAAATTGATGCTGATCTGTGAGGATGTTAAAAACATCGACCAGGCACGTAACCTTTTAATGGAGATGACCGGGTCACGATGACTGGGTCACATTGACCGGGTCACGATGACTGGGTCACATTGATTAAAAGCAGTGATCCTGTTAAAAAGATCAGATCATTGATTTTGTAATTAATTTCGATTGATTTCATACATTTGCGGTTTCGCATACTATAAAATACCAAACACTTAAGTCACTTTAAAGCAATGATTTGCATGCAAAAGATGGGTACCCGGTCGATCGCGTTGATTTTGATTGTGTTATTAGCGGCTACTTCATGTAGTAAAAACAAGAGGCCTACCAGCTTAAAGCCAGGTAAAACAAGTTCTAAAACGGGCTTGGCTTACAACGGCAAAGATGGTTTTGAAGTGAAACAATACAAAGCACTTCCTGCTGGTCCTGACCTTGTTTATATTGAAGGAGGGCGTTTTACGATGGGATCTTTGGAAGAAGATGTAATGAGCAGAAGGGATAATCCCAAAAGAACAGTTTCCATCCAGTCGTTCTATATGGACCAGACTGAGGTGGCCAACGTTCACTATCTTGAATACTTAAACGCAGTTCAAAGAGATTCATCTGAGGAATTTTACAGCAAAGCTTTACCAGATACCAACGTTTGGTTCAACGAATTATCATTCAATGATTCTTACGTGACCATGTATCTGCGTCACCCGGGTTTCCGTCTGTACCCTGTTGTGGGTGTGTCGTGGGTTCAGGCTAATGACTACTGCGCATGGCGTACGGCTGCAGTGAGCCAGGCTAACAATACCGCCGGAGCGGCAGCAGCTGGCGGTAAAAAGAAAAAAGGATTTTCATTTGGCAAGAAAAAGAAGGCAGCCGAAGCAGTGGCGACAGCCGAGGCTGGTCCCGCACCGCAGCTTAGAATTGAAAGCGGCTACGTAATGCCTCCTTACCGCCTTCCGACAGAAGCAGAATTTGAATACGCTGCTATGGCGATGATCGGAACTCAGTACTCCGATGAAAACCAGGCTAATTCCAGAATTTATCCATGGGATGGTTCAACCATGCGCCAGCCACGTGGCCGGAAGCAGGGAACTATGCTTGCGAACTTCAAACGCGGTCCTGGTGACTACGCCGGTATCGCCGGTAAATCCAATGACGGAGCGATCATTACTCAGGAGATCCGTTCATATCCTGCCAACGACAATGGTCTGTATGATATGGCCGGGAACGTGAGCGAATGGGTGTATGACGTGTACCGTCCATTATCCAACAGTGATGTGAACGATCTTAACTCATTCCGTCGCGATGGCTACCAGGATGAATCTAAAAACTACGATACTAAAAACAGTAACTCTTTGGTGGATGATAAACTGAGAGTGTATAAAGGCGGCTCATGGTCAGATGTAGCTTACTGGCTATCTCCGGGAACACGCCGTTATATGGATCAGGATTCAGCGACTGCAATGGTAGGTTTCCGTTGCGCAATGATCGCTACCGGAAGTCACAAAGAATAATATTACTCGTTTTGAAAAACCGCTGCTCTTCCGGGTAGCGGTTTTTTTTGTTTTAATGCCTGGCCAATGCAATGGTGAGAATGTAAAGTTGTTTGCAACCGGCCCTCAACAATGTCTCAGCGCATTCTTCGAGCGTGGCGCCGGTAGTAAGTACGTCGTCTATGATAATGACGCTTTGTTCTTCAATCGGCTCTTTCATGGCGAATACGCCTTTTACATTTTCCCTCCGTTCGCTTTTGCTTTTTCCTGTTTGGGTATCGGTATACCTGACCCTTTCAAGCGCAGTACCTGTCCACGGAATACCTGTTGCTTGGGAAAATCCTTCTGCGAGCAGATCGCTTTGATTGTAGCCCCGGATTTTCTTCTTTTTACGATGTAGCGGCACACTGATGATCAGAGTTGCGCCGGGGAGGTTGCCGCTGGCCAGCATTTCCTGTCCAAACATAAAACCCAGCAGAACACCTACTTCTTTGCAGCCTTTGTATTTCAATGCATGCAGGAGCTTTTGTGCTTTTCCTTTTTTGGTAAAAAGTAAAAATGAATGTGTGGAGACTACTTGCTGTACATTGATGAATTTGTATTGCATTACGTCGCTGCTGAGACTGTTAACGCCGATTCTGGGTAGTGTGATCCTGCAAGCGGTGCACAATGTTTCTTCATTTCCCTTCAATGACATATCGCAGCCTCCGCAACATCTGGGGAATATCAGGTCAATAAAATCCTTTAAAATATTTTTCAGATTCATTTTTACAGTGTTCAATGAGTGAATTTCGGAGCGACTGAATACCTTTGCACGACATAAATTACTTATCCGGACATGACAACGCTGATCGTTAATGCACTCTTAGTAAATGAAAATAAGGTTCAGGAATTGGACGTATTAATTGAAAATGGTCACATTAAAAGAATCGGAAAAGATTTGCAGCATGAGTCGGCGGATAGGGTAATTGATGCCAAAGGACAGTACCTCATGCCGGGGGTGATTGATGATCAGGTACATTTTCGCGAACCGGGGCTGACATACAAAGCCAATATTTATACAGAATCCAAAGCAGCGGTAGCAGGTGGCGTAACCTCTTTTATGGAAATGCCGAATACGGTTCCCAATACGCTCACACAACATTTACTGGCTGATAAGTACCAGATCGGCGCGGATACTTCGCTGGCGAACTACTCATTTTTTATGGGTGCTTCCAATGATAATTATGAGGAAGTAATGCGTACTAACCCTGCTGAGGTTTGTGGGATCAAGATTTTTATGGGTTCGTCAACGGGTAATATGTTGGTAGATGCGCCTGAGGTTTTGGAAAAAATATTTGCCAATGCGCCCTGCATTATCGCGACACATTGTGAAGACGAGCCTACGGTAAAACAACGTATGGCTTTTTTCAAGGAGAAATATGGGGAGAATGTTCCTTACAACATTCACGCATTGATCCGAAATGAAGAAGCGTGCCTTACCTCTTCATCATTCGCAAGCTCCCTGGCACACAAACACGGCACCAGACTGCACATTTTGCACATTTCAACCGGCGATGAAGTTCATTTGTTTGAAGTAGGAAACCGTAGCAACGGCCAAATCCTGCTCGCTGACGGCAAACCCAAGCTGGTGACGGCTGAGGCTTGCGTGCATCATTTATGGTTCGACGCGGAGGATTATCATACATTGGGTAACAAAATCAAATGTAACCCGGCGATCAAAGCGCCACATCATAAAGAGGCGATTTTGCGGGCCGTACTCGATAATCGCATTGATGTGATTGCTACGGATCACGCGCCGCATACGATTGAGGAGAAAGCGCAGCCTTACTGGCAGGCTCCCTCGGGATTGCCCCTCGTACAGCATACGTTAAATGTCATGCTGGAACTAAGCCGAGCAGGCAAGATTTCAGTGGAAAGAGTCGTTGAAAAAATGAGCCATGCCGTGGCCGATTGCTTTCAGATCAGTGACCGGGGATACATTCGTGAAGGTTACTGGGCGGACTTAATTCTGGTGGATGTGAATGCAGTAACGCAAGTTCAGTCGTCGGATCTTTATTCCAAATGCGGGTGGTCGCCTTTCGAAGGGACAGATTTTCATTCTCAGATCACGCACACTTTTGTGTCGGGAAATCTGGTGTTTGAAAACGGAAAATTCAATGAAGAGGTAAAAGGGAAACGGTTACTTTTTAACCGATAGGTAATCGTAGTAGTCCTGGATCACGCTTAGGTCTGCTTCGGTCCAGTCAAGGGAGGGGAGATCTTCGGGATCGAGCCACAGGATTTGCTCGTGTTCTGTAAGCGTAATGTCGAGGGTAGCTAGCTGGCAAACGAATGGTACCAACACAATTTCACGCCAGCCCTGGTCCTTGGTAGTTACAGGAAGCTTGTGGATAATTTCAATTTCGACGTTGAGTTCTTCTCTGATTTCGCGGACCAGACCTTCCTCGTCGGTCTCACCTTTTTCGAGCTTACCACCGGGGAATTCCCACTGTAAAGGGAAAGATAATGCTGCGCTACGCTGACCTGCCAGTACTTTTCCATTATGTTCGATCACAGCACAAGGCACTCTCACTACCAACTTTTCGGAAACCAATACTTCAATCATAGAGGCGGTTACGGTAATTTACCGCAAAGTTACTATTTCTTGATCGTATTTGCATTTAATTGTTAAAACTTCTTAAAAAATACAGATATCAAAACAGCTCGTCTGACCGGCGACGTGGTATTACGCCCAGATGTTTGAACGCCTTTTCGGTCACCTCGCGGCCGCGTGAAGTGCGTTTCATATAGCCCTCCTGAATCAAAAATGGTTCGTAAACCTCCTCGATCGTTTCAGCCTCTTCTCCACAAGCCGTTGCTATGGTCGATAAGCCAACGGGGCCGCCTTTGAATTTATTGATAATGGTACTGAGAATGCGGTTATCCATTTCATCCAGCCCATTCTGATCCACATCCAGTGCTTTCAATGCCATTTCGGCGATGGCGACTGTTACTCTTCCATTGCCTTTTACCTGTGCGAAATCACGGGTACGGCGGAGCAGGTTATTGGCGATACGGGGTGTCCCGCGGCTGCGCCGCGCAATTTCAAATGCAGCATCGTCTTCCAAGGGCGTGCCGAGAATGGCCGCTGAACGTTTTAAAATAGACGAAAGCAACTGAGCGTCATAATATTCAAGTCTCGCATTGATCCCGAACCTGGCGCGCAGCGGCGACGTGAGCATTCCCGCCCGGGTAGTGGCTCCGATGAGAGTGAACGGGTTTAGTCCGATCTGAATGCTTCTGGCATTGGGCCCGCTGTCGAGCATAATGTCGATTTTGTAATCCTCCATTGCCGAATACAGATATTCTTCCACAATTGGATTGAGACGATGGATCTCATCAATGAAAAGAACGTCGTGCTCCTGCAAATTGGTAAGTAGCCCCGCCAGATCGCTGGGCTTATCCAGCACGGGCCCGGAAGTGATTTTAATGCCTGCTCCGAGTTCGTTGGCAACGATATTGGACAATGTGGTTTTTCCCAAACCCGGAGGACCGTGTAAGAGAACATGATCCAATGCGTCTCCCCGCTGGCGGGCTGCCTGAACGAAAATTTTAAGGTTTTCGAGTATTTTATCCTGTCCGGTAAAGTCGTCAAAAGTCAGCGGACGCAATGCACGTTCGATCTCTTTTTCAGTATTGGATAGATTTTCTTTATCTCCGGACAGATAATCCTGGCGCATAATGGATTGGATAGGCAGTTATAACAGTCGCTGCCGGTGAGCAGCGACTGAAAATTTATTTAATCAAAAATAATTGTTTTAATCTGCAAAAAGAAGGATTATCTGATCACCATCACGGAGCCGCGCTTCACGATCGGGGCACGCTCGGGGTAGTAGAGACTCTCAAAAGAAAGTACATATGGATAAGCTCCGGGCTGTACTTTCAACCCTTTGTAGGTACCGTCCCAGCGTGCTTCCAGGTTGTTGGTAGCATAAATAACTTCTCCCCATCGGTTATAGATGCGGATTGAGAAATTGGTATAATAAGCTCCGAAAATTTCCAGTATCTCGTTATGGCCTTCTCCGTCGGGGGTAAATGCATCAGGAATGAAAAACCGCGGTTCGCATTTATCCACCACTTCGGTAACCTGCTCGGTCACGCAGCCTTCCCTATTGGTAGCCCGGACTATATACTGCCCTTCCTTGTCTACCGTAATGGTACGGGTGGTGTCGCCCGACGCCGGCCAGAGATAGGAAAGCTGCCCTTGCCCGTTCGCATCCAGGATTACCGACTGCCCGTCCGGAATACAGATCACATTTTCCGGTGCAAGATTCAGTATCGGAGAAGGCAGTTCGCCCACCTGAATGGTATCAGCATTGAAGCAGTCGTTTCTGTCTTTTACAGTAATAATGTATGTGCCAGGCTGCGCAATCGTCACTTCCCTTGTTTTTTCGCCGGTACTCCAGTTGTACTCGATCCATCGGTCACTTTGCACTCTTAGCACGATAGAACTGTCGCGGCAGAGTGTGGTGTCAGGCCCGATGGTAAACGCGGGAGGCCTTCTTAATGTAATTTCAATGGTATCGGCAGAAAAACACTGACCTTGCGGGCCATTGAAAGCAACGGCAATATAACGGCCTGTGGCGATAGCGCGGTAAGTTCTCTGGCGACCTACCACCCTTCCGCGGTGAATCCAGGCGTACACTTCTGCCTCTACCTTCATATCCAGCGGCACATATGCGCCGCAAGTATCTTTGTCAGCGCCGAGACTGATTTGCGGCGGTGTTTCATAAATCGTTACTTCTTGCACTACGGTCGTGTCCTTGCATTTATTGGTCGCGCGCATGCGTACCATATATGTACCCGGTTTTGTGTAGGTGTAGGTAGCTTTTGTTTCTTTGGAAGGTGCGGTAAAGCTGCCGTCACCGAGGAAATCCCACTGATAACTATCTTCAATAGGGTCGCAAATGGGGCTGGCCGTGAAATTGGTAGGTTCATTGGTACAAAACCCATCGGCCTCGAAACCGGGTCCCGACGATTCTTGCGTAAAATCCTGAACCATATTAGGAAGCCCCAGCTCGCTCTTTTTACCACCCAGGTTCACGCCATCTCTTTCATATTCAACCCCTGTGAGGGAATTTCCTTCCGGCTCGCCGATGACAGCGAGGTAGTCACTGCCTTCAATGGCCATGTAAATCTTCCCATCAGGCGCAAATTGTAATGCGCCAAACTTTCGGGTAGCCGAACTATCAATGGTGATGGCCGTTTCCGTTAAGAGACTATCGGGCAATGTCAGGTCGTATTGTTTCAGATAGGAACTGGTACCGTTTTCTCCCGTGAATGAAATGTACATTTTTTCGCCGCTGGGTGAGAATTCTATCCCATAAGCGGTGGGTGGAGCGGGGCCGAGGTCAATGGTTTTATCATAGGTTAATACACCGGTAGAATCATTGAAACTGAACAATTCTACATAATTTTTGGGAGGACCAGGAATGATCACTGCCAGTCTGCGCTGACCGGTAGTAGTATCCGGCGAAGAAAATTTCATATAACCTTGCGCTTTTCCGACGCTGTCATGGGCCATACCCAGTTCAGGTGCGCTGCTTTCTACCAATCCTCCGGTAGTAGCGTGGTAAATGCGGAATTTGTTAGTTCCGTAATCGTGTGAAATAACCCAGTATGTACTGTCGCGATCGTTACGTGCGGACACTATACGCTCGGTGGTAGGTTGCTGCAATGTTGTGTTTTGTTCAACAATTGCACCCAGCCCATTGTTTCTCCGCATGTCCACAACACTTACCGTTAACAGCTTTTCACCGTTGATATCTGATGTTGTAAAGACATTGAACAGGTATTCACAGCCTTTACAGGTTGGTTGGGGCACAATGAGGACGGATTGCGTGGAATTCGGGCTTCCTTTCAACGGGGCGCAATTCCCCGGCGCAAAACAGGGCATGACGTCCCCGTTCTTGTTCCATACCGTAATACCGTCAGAGTAAAAGAGCAGCTGCCCTTTCGAATTGGCTATGGCTGAGGTTCCTTCCGGGGTGTTCAGTTTGCCGTCGGTGATGGGTGTGGGGGGACTATTGGAAAAATCAAGCCCTGCATTACCTCCGAAAAACCATTTGGCACCTTCCTGATTCACGGGCTCCATACAGATCTTCACATTGATCCTGTCCTGGATTTTACAGCCATTGGGCAAAATCACTTCCACAGAGTAACAGCCTGAGCTATCGACATTTAACGTCTGGGTGGTATCTCCTTTCGGGTACCAAACATACCGGGCTCCTTCGGGAGCGCCATTGGGATAAGGATCGAGAATGAGCGTATCGCCCGGGCAAATGGTCGTATCAGTTTTCCATTGCTGGAATGAGGGAGGCAATTCGCCGATTTGTATGACTTGTGAAACCGTCTGCTGGCTGCCTCCGCGGATCGTCCGTACCAATGTGACTGTGTATGAGCCGGGTGCCATGTAAGAGTGCTGTGCATTGCGGCGTGTGTCCGAAGCACCGCCTTCTCCAAAACTCCAGCGCCACGCAATGGCTGTACTTAGCGTATCCTTGAATGTAGTAGAGTCAGCTTCGCAGTCAGGATTTTGCATACACTGACCTTCCACCAGAAACGGAGCTTGCGCCTTTACATACACTGTTGACAACAGCATAAGAAAGAAAAATGTATAAAATATTTGTTGGTACTTATTATAAAATCGCCCCATGTTTCGTTACTTGTTCAAACACCCCCGGCCACCACAATTAATATTCAGATCACCCGACAATACTAACGAAAATAAAATGTTAAAATTTTGTGTGCTAATGTCGGTAAAACCACTCTATTTTGAATATTAATACGCAATTTGAAGATATTTTGTGAAATTAATCCTGTTATTTTTTTCAGCCTGAAATCGCGCTGCTAATTAAAGAGCAGCAACTAGTTAAATATATGATCAAGCGTATACTTCTCCTTTTCATATTGACACTGTCCTGCCTGAAAGGTTGGAGCCAGGATCCTCAATTCTCACAGTTTTACGCCAATCCCCTGTACCTTAATCCGGCACTGGCAGGAGGGGCATTGGCGCCGCGTGCAACCATCAATTATCGTAACCAGTGGCCATCACTTTCGGCCAATTTTGTTACTACATCTATCGGTGCTGATCTGTTTTTGTCCAATTTCAATAGCGGTGTCGGCGTGCTGGTGACGATGGATAGCCAGGGCCTGGGCAACCTTAAATCGACCGAGGCGGCATTGCAATATTCCTACCAGGTCCGGATGAATGATGTTACTTCGTTAAGGCTCGGTATTCAGGGCGGTTTTGCCTCCCGGACACTGGATTATTTCGGACTGACATTTGGTGACCAGTATAATAATGGCGGGCTAACAGGACAACCTTCGGAGGATCCTTTTGCGAAAGGCGGGCCCAATGTTTTTTATGCTGATTTCGGGGCGGGCGCAATGCTTTATTCCGACTGGTACTGGGCAGGGGTTTCGGCTCACCATTTGAACAGGCCTAACCAGGCGTTTTCATCGTTGTCGGAAGCGAGACTTCCGGTAAAAGCCAGTTTGCAGGCGGGTTTGCGCATTCCGTTTGCGGGATACACTTTTCTTGGCGACGAAATTGATAAGGAAAAGACGATCTCTCCCGCTATTATGTACAAAAAGCAAGGAAAATACGATCAGTTTGATGCCGGTTTGTATGCAACCATCGAGCCGCTTGTTTTAGGTGCCTGGTACCGTGGTATACCTTTCAAAAAATATGAGCAGAACATCAACAACCACGAATCCCTGATTTTTCTCGCGGGTTTTCGGCAGGATAAATTTTCCATTGGTTACAGCTACGACCTCACTATTTCAACATTGGGGGCTGGCAGCGGCGGAGCTCACGAGATTTCACTTTCCTACATATTCGCACCTTTGGAGCCTAAGCCCAAGCGTAGTAAGAGCAGCAAAAAACAGCTCTCCTGTCCCAAATTCTAAGACTTTTTTGCCAGGATAGGTAAAATATTAATTGTGTTTAGGGTAAACAAGATAAATGCCGGTCTTTTTTTACCAACAATCCACATTCAATATTTGCCAATTATTATGACCAGACATTCGAAGCTAAATGCAATCGTTGCATTGCTGCTGTTTACCATTACCCTGAGTTCTTTTGCCGCACCTCCCAAAAGAGAGTTTTATGAAATCAAGATATATCACTTGAAAAATTCCGATCAGGAAACCAGAGTAGAAAACTATTTGAAAGACGCATATATTCCGGCTATGCACCGCGCAGGAATTAAGAATGTAGGCGTTTTCAAACCCGTTGCTTCCGATACAATGGCTGGAAAATTGATCTACGTTTTTACGCCTTTGAAATCGCTGGAACAATTGCTGGATATACCAAAAACATTGGCAAAAGATGCAGCCTACGCTTCTGCCGGCAAAGATTACATTGACGCAGAATACAAAAATGCGCCTTACGCGCGCTACGAAACAATTGTTTTGCAAGCATTTACAGGCATGCCGATGCACAAAAAGCCAGCATTAACCGGTCCAAAATCGGAGCGCGTTTATGAATTGCGCAGCTACGAAGGCCACACTGAAAAAATCTATCGGAACAAGGTGAAAATGTTCAACGACGGCGGAGAAGTTCCTCTTTTTGAGCGACTTGGCTTTAATGCGGTATTCTATGCAGAAGTAATTGCAGGCAGCCATCAGCCAAACTTGATGTATATGACCACATTCGACAACAAGGCATCCCGTGACGAGCATTGGAAAGCATTCAGTGCCGATGCGGAGTGGAACAAATTGAAAGTAAACCCCGAGTATCAGAATAATGTGTCCAAAAACACGAGCTTCTATTTAACGCCGACCGACTATTCAGATATCTAAGCCCGAATTGAATGAAAGCTGCAATTATCAAAAACCTTCACGAGCCTCTGGTCATTGAAGACGTTGAAAAACCACAGGCCGGTGCTGGTGAGGTGATTGTTCAGCTGAAAGCAGCTTCATTAAATCACCGCGACGTCTGGATTCAAAAAGGACTTTATCCCAAAATCACTACGCCCATTATTCCGGGATCGGATGGTGCGGGCATTGTAAGTGAAATTGGCGAAGGCGTGGATTCCGCGTGGCTGGGCAAGGAAGTGATCATTAATCCATCTCAGAATTGGGGCGAAAATCCTGATTTTTACGGAGATGAGCACAAAATACTAGGTTTGCCGGATAACGGGACTTTTGCAGAATATGTCAAAGTAGAAGCCCCTTATCTGGTTCAAAAACCAGCATATCTCTCATTCGAGCAAGCGGCCACATTACCACTTGGCGCGTTAACCGCCTGGCGTTCATTGCATACCCGGGCGAAGTGGCAGCCAGGAGACAAAGTGTTGGTTACTGGTGCAGGCGGAGGCGTCGCGTTATTCGTAATCCAGTTTGCCATCGCAGCCGGTGCGGAAGTTTGGGTTACTTCCGGCTCGGATCAAAAAATCCAGAAAGCCATTGAAATGGGTGCAAAGGGTGGGGTTAACTATAAAAATCCAACCTGGTTTCGGGATTTGCTGGTAAAAGCGCGCGGTCCGAAATTGGGTTATTTCAATGTCATTATCGATAGCGCCGGCGGTCCGGGATTCGCCAAGCTGACTGACATTGCAGCCCCCGGCGCGAGAATTTGCTTCTATGGAGGTGGAACTGGCAACATCACGGACATTGTTCCCGCCAAAGTATTTTTCAAGCAGCTCAACATCCTCGGAACCACAATGGGCACAGAGTCAGAGTTTCAGGAAATGATAAAATTTGTGGAAGAAAAAGAGATAATACCCATCATTGACACCGTTTTTCGGCTCGATGATGCTGAAAAAGCCTTGCGTCTGATGGATTCGGGACAGCAGTTTGGGAAAATTGTTCTGAAAATCTAAAATCTATTTCTGCAACGATTCAATGGCGCCCCGAACACTTCCATATTGATTCAGCAATTTCTCAGCCTCGGCCGCATTCACATGCAGCTCGTCGATAATCATTTGCTGCGCCCGATTGACCAGTTTTTCATTCGTAAGCTGCATATCCACCATTTTGTTACCTTTCACTTTGCCCAGCCGGATCATGACAGCCGTTGAAATCATATTAAGGACCAGTTTCTGAGCGGTACCGGATTTCATTCTCGTGCTTCCTGTCAAAAATTCAGGGCCTACTACTACTTCCACGGGAAATTCGGCTGCTTTGGCGACAGGTGAGCCATCATTGCACACCACACAGCCCGTCAGCAGACGTGCTTTTTGCGCTTCATTCAGTCCGCCAATCACATAAGGTGTGCGGCCTGATGCTGCTATGCCTATTAATGTGTCGTTTTCATTGGGTTCATACGGTTTCAGGTCAATCCAGGCCTGGTTCCAATCGTCTTCTGCATTTTCCACCGCTTTTCTGATGGCAGTATCTCCTCCTGCAATAATTCCTACCACGAGATCAAAAGGTACGCCAAATGTCGGCGGGCATTCTGATGCGTCCACCACTCCCAATCTTCCGCTGGTACCGGCGCCGATATAGAAGAGGCGGCCTCCCTTTTTCATGCGCGGAACGATCTGCTCAACAAGGGCTTCTATTTGCGGAATGGATCTCTGAACAGCATTTGGGACGGTCTGGTCTTCGTTATTAATGGAAGTCAGAATGTCCTGAACGCTCATTTTTTCAAGATCATGGTAGTTGGAAGATGATTCGGTGGTAAGCATTTGAATGGTGATTTTGAAATTCAAAATTAATTGTTTTCCGTATATGATGCTTTACCAATGTTAAATTTGGTATTAATCGTAGAATATTGACAAAAAAAGCTGTTAATGTTTGGAAAATAAAAAGATAGCCTGCTAATTTGTATCACCAACAAGAAATGAGCGAAATTTCGCTGAACTTAGTTGTTACGCTGAAATGATTTTAAATCTCTTCGTCCCGACCCTAATTATCGTCACGCGTTTCGCGTGAGTGGGATGATAGCACATAACCTGGCACCTCACTCACTGCAAATGAGTGAGGTGTTTTTATTTACATATATATTCACCAATGGCGACAGAACTAAACAAATTTTCAAAAACCCTTACTCAGGAAGTTACCAATCCGGCTGCGCAGGCAATGCTTTACGGCATCGGGTTAAAGGAAGAAGATTTTGCAAAACCACAGATTGGGATTGCCAGTACAGGTTATGAGGGAAACCCTTGTAACATGCATTTGAATGGTCTTTCAGTGTATGTGAAGCAAGGCGTTACTGCCAATGATATGGTAGGCCTTATTTTTAATACAATCGGCGTTTCCGACGGGATGACCAACGGAAATGACGGTATGCGTTACTCTTTGCCAAGCCGCGACATTATCGCTGATTCCATTGAAACGGTTGTTGCCGCGCAATGGTACGACGGTGTGATTGCAGTAGTAGGTTGCGATAAAAACATGCCCGGTGCTGTTATGGCGATGGCTCGTCTGGACCGTCCGGCGATCATGGTCTATGGCGGAACGATCCGCTCGGGACATTATAAAGGACAAAAACTGGATATCGTTTCTGCATTTGAGGCACTCGGTAAAAAGTTTGCGAATAATATTTCAGACGAAGATTTCAAAGGAGTTATACAAAATTCAATCCCTGGCCAGGGAGCTTGCGGTGGAATGTACACTGCCAATACCATGGCTGCTTCTATCGAGGCGATGGGAATGAGCTTGCCGTTTAGCAGTTCTTACCCGGCTACCCACGAAGGCAAGCAGGAAGAGTGCAAAAAAATCGGCGCTGCAATGAAAAACCTTTTGGAACTGAATATCACTCCAAAGGAAATTATCACTAAAAAGTCCCTAGAAAACGCATTGACAGTGGTTATGGCGCTTGGAGGTTCTACCAATGCAGCATTGCACTATCTGGCGATCGCACGTTCAGCAGGACTTTGGCTGACATTGGACGACATTCAGGCGATTTCGGATCGCACACCTTTTATCGCGGATCTGAAACCAAGCGGTAAGTACTACATGGAAGATATTTTGGCGATTGGCGGTGTTCCTGCTATTACCAAGTATTTATATTCCAAAGGCTTGATCCACGGAGATTGCATCACAGTGACAGGCAAAACGGTTGCTGAAAACCTTGCAGAAGCGCCTGATCTGGATTTTGACACACAAAAAATGGTTTTCCCTCTGGAACAAGCAATCAAATCAAGCGGCCACATTCAGATCATGTATGGCAATCTTACGCCAACTGGTGCTGTTGCGAAAATTACAGGGAAAGAAGGGATGACTTTCGACGGAGAGGCTAAGGTTTGTGAGCATGAGTCGGAAATTATTACAATGCTGTCAAAAGGAGAGATCAAAGCAGGACATGTGGTAGTGATCCGTAATGCAGGCCCAAAAGGCGGACCAGGAATGTCGGAAATGTTGAAACCTACGTCTGCTGTAATGGGAGCGGGATTGGGCGACAAGATCGCATTGATCACGGATGGGCGTTTTTCAGGCGGAACACACGGTTTCGTAGTAGGCCACATTACACCGGAAGCATTTGACGGCGGACCGATTGCACTGGTAAAGGACGGCGACCGAATTAGCATCGACGCAAATACGCGCCAATTGACATTGCATATTTCCGACGAAGAAATGGCAGCTCGCAAAGCACTGTGGGTTCAGCCCGCGCCACGTTTTACAAAAGGAATGTTAGGAAGATATATCCGCACCGTGAAGTCAGCGAGCGAAGGCTGTGTGACCGACGAAGCGTAAAGAACATAAAATTCATCCGACTAAATAAATTGAGGAGTCATGGAATTTAATGAAAATCAAACACAAACAATTCAGGCTGCTGAGCCGGCGGTTGCAGTAGCAAAGCCGGAACTGATCAATGGTTCTCACGCGGTAATCCAGTCGCTGATAGCAGAAGGTGTCGAAACCATTTTCGGCTATCCGGGTGGTGCGATCATGCCTGTGTATGACGCTATCTACGATTATCAGGACCAGGTGAACCACATTCTGGTGCGTCACGAGCAAGGTGCTGCACACGCTGCCGAAGGTTTTGCACGCACCACCGGTGAGGTAGGTGTGTGTCTGGTAACATCAGGACCGGGAGCGACAAACCTTGTGACCGGGATCGCTGACGCGATTATCGACTCTACGCCAATGGTCTGCATTGTAGGGCAGGTAGCTTCGCATTTGTTGGGTACCGATGCATTTCAGGAAACGGACGTGATGGGAATTACCATTCCTATTACCAAGTGGAATTACCAGATCACTTACGCGGATGAAATTCCTGAAATTATTGCAAAAGCATTTTATATAGCCAAATCTGGCCGTCCGGGACCGGTATTGATTGACATTACCAAGGATGCGCAACAGAAATTGATGACTAAGCCTTTTGCTCACAAAAAATGTGAAAAACTGATTAGCTATCACCCACGTCTGGCTCCGAAAGAAGATCAGGTGGCTGCTGCTGCGAAATTGATCAACCAGGCGAAACGTCCGTTCCTGTTTTTCGGTCACGGTGTTCAAATCGCTAAGGCTGAGGAGCAATTGATCAAATTTATTGAGAAAACAGATATTCCTGCGGCTTCAACATTATTGGGACTGTCCTCTGTGTCAGTTGATCACCCGAATTACGTAGGCTGGCTGGGAATGCACGGGAACTACGGTACCAATGTGCTGACGAATCAGTGTGACCTCATTATTGCAGTGGGTATGCGTTTCGATGACCGCGTAACCGGAGATTTGAGCCGCTATGCGAAACAGGCGAAAGTCGTTCACATTGAAATTGATCCTGCGGAAATTGATAAAATCATGAAAGCAGACGCTCCTGTTGTGGGAGACGCGAAAATTGCTTTGGAAATGTTGCTGCCCCTCGTGAAGGAAAACAATCACGAAGGTTGGAGAGCGGAGTTCAAAAAGTTCGATGTGATTGAAGATCAGAAGATCACGCAACCTGAACTGGCGCCTACTACCGAGAAAATCAAGATGGCGGAGGTGATCCGTACACTTTCGAATAAAACCAAAGGTGAGGCAGTAATAGTAGCTGATGTGGGCCAGCACCAGATGATGACGGCTCGTTACTATCAGTTCAAAAAGGCGAATTCGTTTATCACTTCCGGTGGATTGGGTACAATGGGTTATGCATTACCAGCTGCTTTCGGAGCGAAGGTAGGAGCGCCGGACCGTGAAGTAGTGGCGATCATTGGCGACGGATGTTTCCAGATGACCATTCAGGAACTGGGTACCATTGCACAAAGTGGCTTGCCTGTGAAGATCATTATCCTGAATAACAACTTCCTTGGAATGGTGCGCCAGTGGCAACAGCTTTTTCATGCAAAACGCTATTCGTTTGTAGAGCTTCAAAACCCTGATTTTATCACGATTGCCAAAGGTTTCGGTATCAACGGGCACACTTGTTCGGCGCGCGAAAACCTGAACGATTCACTGGATACGATGCTCGCTTCCGACAAGCCGTATTTGCTGGAAGTATTGGTGGAAAAAGAAGAGAACGTTTTCCCGATGGTTCCAACCGGAGCTTGTGTGGCGGATATCAGACTTGAATAATCAGACACTCATAAAATTATGACATCATACACCATCTGTGTCTTTACTGAAAATACCATTGGTATTCTGAATAAGATCACAACGATTTTTACCCGCAGACGGATCAACATTGACAGCTTAACGGTTTCTGAGACAGAACGTAAGGGTATATCACGCTTTACAATCGTCATTCATCACGAATCCCGCGAGGCAGTGGAGAAACTGGTCCGCCAGATTCGTAAAGTGATAGAAGTACTGGCTGTTTTTGGGTATCTCAATGACGATATCGTGTACAACGAAATTGCAATGTTCAAAATTTCGACACCTATCGGAGCCAAACCGCTTGACATTGAAACAATTAATAAAGTGTACAAGGCTTGGGTCGTTTACTGGCACCTTACTTATGTAATCATTCAGAAAACGGGTACGGAAGAAGAGATTTTTGAATTCTTTGACTATATCAAACCTCACGAAATTCTGGAATTTGTAAGATCGGGACGGGTAGCGGTGAGCAAATCGCCTCAAACCCTGGTAGATTATCTTCCGGAAGCTGAATGGGAGTATTATCAATAGTCAATCAACTTTTAAGTAGTATTGTTTTTTAATTCGTAGTAAATCAATAATCCAATCAATAATCAATGGCAAAATTAAATTTCGGCGGGGTCGAAGAAGAAGTAGTAACCCGTGAAGAATTTCCTCTTGAAAAGGCACGTGAAGTACTTTCTAATGAAACCATAGCTGTAATTGGTTACGGCGTACAAGGCCCAGGCCAAAGCTTGAACATGCGCGACAACGGTTTTAATGTAATCGTTGGTCAACGCAAAGGTGGTAAGTCATGGGACAAAGCCGTTGCTGACGGTTGGGTACCAGGCGAAACACTTTTCGAACTGGAAGAAGCATTGGCAAAAGGAACGATCATTTGCTACCTGCTTTCTGACGCTGCTCAGATTGAATTGTGGCCGACTGTAAAAGCGAACCTTACTCCCGGAAAATCATTGTATTTCTCACATGGTTTCGGTGTAACTTATAAAGATCAGACTGGTATCATTCCTCCTGCGGACGTGGATGTGTACCTGGTTGCTCCAAAAGGTTCAGGAACATCACTTCGCCGCTTGTTCGTTGAAGGAAAAGGTTTGAACTCTTCTTTCGCTGTTTTCCAGGATGCAACTGGCAAAGCACGTGAAAAATGTATTGCTATGGGTATCGGTGTTGGTTCAGGATATTTGTTCGAAACAGATTTCTACCGTGAAGTAACGTCTGACCTTACCGGCGAGCGCGGAACTTTGATGGGTGCTATCCAGGGAATCTTTGCTGCTCAGTATGAAGTACTTCGTTCAAACGGACACACTCCATCCGAAGCATTCAACGAAACAGTGGAAGAATTGACCCAATCATTGATGCCATTGGTAGCTGAAAATGGAATGGACTGGATGTATGCCAACTGTTCAACTACCGCTCAACGTGGTGCGCTTGACTGGTGGAAACCTTTCCGTGATGCTACTAAGCCTGTTTTCGAACAACTTTACAACTCTGTAAAAAGTGGCGAGCAAGCGACAATCTCTATCACACGTAACTCACAACCCGACTACCGTGTGAAACTGGAAGTTGAATTGGCAGAATTGCGTGACTCAGAAATGTGGCAGGCAGGTTCTACGGTTCGTGGCCTTCGTCCGGAACGTAGCTAATCAGCTTAAATGCTATTTCAAGGTCCCGGGAGTTTACGCTTCCGGGATTTTTCGTTTGACAGGCTAAGGTTTTTTCTTTTCCCAGACAACTACCGCCGTCACGGCCCCTCCATTGGTCGTATTCGTGACGACATAAGAAAGCCGGTTGTCTGAAAGCGTGTAAGTTCGTTCTTGAATTGTACCTTCCCAATTTGGATAAAAAGCATGATCAACATGAAACGTGATGGCTTGCTTTGACTCATTCAGGGAGTAAGTTCCAAAATGAGAGTTGTTCCCTTGAACGAGCGCAGCGTTTTCCTCCGGTGTTGCTTTGTTTTTATCATTAGCAGCCACTTTCGGGCGGACAGCCTTCAAAATCTGAATGGCATAATTCCGGTCAGCCAGTACCAGCATACCGACGGGGTTTTGCCCATACGGGAATGTTTTGGTACCGTCAGGATTAGTGTTTTCTACGGCTACCAACGACCAGATTCCTTCCAATGGGCTGATTTTGTGCGATTTGTCGGACACAGTTTGCCCATGAGTTTGGCAAATAGTTGTGATTATCAAGAAGAGAAGTGACATTGTTTTCATTAGTGATATCGTTAAGATTTTAGTAACCAAGTTTGATAATTTCCCCAGACGCGGTGCCTTCAATGCTGTGGAAATAGGCGTTCAAAACATCCTGAGGAGGAATAATGGAAACGAGTCCCGGACTTACAGCATTAATCCTGATGCCTCTTTCCAAATCCATTGCGGCGGCTGTTACAAAGCTGTTGATTGCACCATTGGCGAGTGCTTTCACTGTATTTTGAGGGGCAGGCAATTCGCCCATTTTACCCGGAGTGAGCGTAAAAGAACCACCATCATTCAGATAATGCTGCCCGACGATAACCAGGCCCGTTTGCCCGAGTACCTTATTCTGTATGCCTGAGATTAAATGTTCATTTGTAACATTTTGAATGGGCCCAGAGAAGGTAGTACCGGCGACGCAAACCACGGCATCCAGTTCTTTTACTTCTTTAAAAAGGTTTTCAATGGAAGCAAAAGAGGAAATATCAACCCTGATATCGCCGCTATTTCTCCCGGCTGTAATGATTTCATGCTTTTTTTGCAATTCCGGTAGCAATATGCGGCCAATCATGCCACTGGCTCCTATTATTAAGATTTTCATACGTTAAGATTTTTTGATCAAGGCAAAATTATACAAATATTGAATCGCTACTTTTGTACAAAAAATCACTAATTCTGTACTTTTGATGTCACAGGCCAAAAGCGTTTTACACCAGCCTTTTGAATTTGAATTCAGACAGTTGTCCATTTTTCCCAAGCGTACTTATCAGCATAATTTTTTCCTGCTGATTTACATTGTGGAAGGGACGGGGATACAATATCTCAACAATCACCGGTTCAATTACAGGAAAGGAAATTTGTTTTTGATCACGCCACAGGATACTTATTCGTTTGACATCGCGAATTCCTCACAGTTTTTTTTCCTGAGTTTCAACAGTTCCTACATTAAAGAGAGGCGTGAAACGGATTGGGGGCAGCAGATGGATTTTATTTTGCATAATGCGAGCCACAGACCGGGATGTATATTGAAGAACCGGATCGATAAACCGCTGATTGCGTCGCTGGTGGAAAGCATTATGCAGGAGGATAATAACCGGCAGCTATATCATTCCAAAATAACGGAACAGATCGTGAATACGATTATACTGGTCGTAGCGCGGAACATTGCATTGAAGCTGCCGAAGAATATCAAAGAGACCACGGGAGAGCCGGTACTTGACATTCTGCATTACATTCAGGAAAATATTTTTAGCCCTGAAAACCTGAAAATTGATGTAATTGGGGCACATTTAGGGATTTCGCAGACCTATCTTGGTAAATATTTCAAGAAGCAGACGGGCGAAACTTTGAAACAGTACATTATCAATTATAAACTAAGAATGGTCGAAACGAGACTTTTGCATAGCGACATGCGAATCAATGAAATCGTTTATGAACTTAATTTTACGGATGAAAGTCATTTGAACCGGCTATTCAGAAAATACAAAGGGCTGAACCCATCCGAATTCAGAAAAATACAGCTCCTTAACACTAGTAAATCATGACGTCATCCCCACAAACTGCTCCTACACTCGACAACATTTTCCTCGCTGCCGAACGACTCAGGGGCATTATAAATCATACTCCTATATTTTACAATGCGCATTTATCGGAGCAGTATCAGGCGAATATCTATTTGAAAAGGGAAGACTTGCAGACTGTCCGGTCGTATAAAATCCGTGGTGCGTACAACAAAATGGCCAGCCTGAGTGCGGAGGAGCTTGCGAGCGGGGTAGTCTGCGCCAGTGCAGGTAACCACGCGCAGGGCGTTGCATATGCATGCAGGAAAATGGAAGTAAAAGGGGCGATTTTTATGCCTACAACCACTCCGGCCCAGAAAGTGAAGCAAGTAAGGCTTTTTGGTCAGGAATGGATAGAGATTCATTTGGTGGGAGATACTTATGACGATGCTTACCACGCTTCAATGGAATATCGCGACAGTACCCACGCGATTTTTGTGCATCCTTTCGATGATTTGCAAGTAATTGAGGGCCAGGGAACGGTGGGGCTGGAAATTTTCAAGGATGCCGATTTTAAGATTGATTATCTGTTGATGGCGATCGGTGGTGGTGGATTGGCATCGGGAATTTCTACGGTTTTCAAGCAGCTTTCGCCCAAAACACATTTGATAGGCGTAGAACCGGAAGGATCTCCGACGATGCAAAAATCGATCGCCGAAGGGCATGTGGTCACGCTGGATCACATTGATAAGTTCGTGGACGGGGCAGCAGTGCGGCGCGCAGGGGACATTACATTTGAAATTTGCAGTAAGAGTCTGAACAAGATCCTGCTCGTTCCGGAAGGGAAAGTTTGTTCGTCGATTTTGCAATTATATAACGAAGAGGCGATCGTAGCAGAACCGGCCGGCGCACTCACGGTGGCTGCTCTGGATTTGATCAAAGATGAAATAAAAGGCAAGAATGTGGTCGCGCTGATCAGCGGAGGCAATAATGACATTACCCGGACTGAGGAGATCAAGGAACGGTCGCTGCTTTATGAAGGGTTGAAGCATTATTTCATCATCCGTTTTCCGCAAAGGTCCGGAGCATTCCGGGAGTTTTTGAATGTACTCGGGCCAAACGACGACATTGCCAGATTTGAGTATGTTAAAAAGACAAACCGGGAACAAGGGCCAGCATTAGTAGGGATCGAGTTAAAGAATCGGGAAGATTTTGTGCCATTGATCGAACGAATGAATGATAACAGGATCGTTTATGAATACCTGAATGATCAGCCGGATTTGTTTCAGTTTATGGTTTAGAAAGTATGTTACGAGTTCCCTCCGATATCAGCTCACAGGAATTTGAATCTTTGAAGATTCAGGATATGACCTTTGTTGCTTATCGCAATGAAGTGTATCCATCGAAATATGACGTGTTCTTTGAAGAGCACGCGGTGATTGTTGTTTTGGAGGGGGAGAAGAAATTCACTAGCCCGACACAGGAAGTACATGTTGAAAAAGGGGATATCCTGTTTATTCAGCGTGGTTTTTATTTAATGTCGGAGTCAATCAATGAGTCTTACAAAAGCCTGGTCTTCTTTTTCGACGAAAAACTATTGAAGGAATTTGTCGGCCTGCATCCCGAACTTTTTGATCCGCAGGAAGGCACTACCATTCTTGAAAATCCGATCCTGATCCTGAAATCGGATGATAACTTTGAAAAGTTCATTCAATCAGTGTTCCCCTATTTCCGGTCCAGAACAGAACTGAAAAACCATTTTCTTCGACTAAAATTTCAAGAGCTGCTTTTGCATTTGCTGGAACTCGACAATTCGCGGCAGCTTCGCGCCATTCTTTACAGTTTGTATAAAGGTGAAAAAGTAGATCTGTCATTTTTAATGAACAGTTATTATCTCAAACCATTGACATTAAACGAGCTGGCCCGACTTTCCGGACGCAGTCTTTCCGCATTTAAAAGGGATTTTCAGGACGAATTCAATACTTCCCCTGCATCGTGGCTGAAAAACAAGCGACTGGATTATGCGGATTTTCTGCTGCGGAACAGTACCAAAAATGTTTCTGAAATCAGTACAGAGATCGGGTATGAGAGCGTCTCTCATTTTATAAAAACCTACAAAGAGAAGTTTGGGATGACACCTAAGAGGCAGGGATGACTTAACATTCAAGCTGATTGCAAGGTGTTTGATGTAAAGAAATAAGGAGAAAATCTTAACTTTATACGTTCAAAAAATCGAAAATTCATGGAAACGCTGATATTTCGCTCTGACAGTCAGGAAAAGTTGGATGCCTTAAAAGCTGTTGCTAAGGCTTTGAAAATGTCTTTTGAAACACAAGAAAAACCTTATGACCCTGAGTTCGTTGCGATGATCGCAAAAGGGAAGCAAGATTTAAAAGATGGAAAGGGAATTCCAATGACTCTCGAGGACCTGGAAGGTCTATGCAAATAATTTACACGCCTAAGGCCAAGGAACATCTGGATTTCTGGGTTAAATCAGGTAATAAATCTATTCTCAAAAAGATACTTCTGTTAATCCAATCTGTACAACAAACGCCTTTCGACGGCATTGGTAAGCCAGAGATGCTTAAACATGAGCTTTCTGGCCTATGGTCAAGAAGGATGAATCAGGAGCATCGTTTAGTTTATGAAGTGAGAGACGGAACGATTTTTATTCATTCTTTGAAAGGGCATTATTGAGAATCTAACCAGCACCAACCCCGCAAGTGCCAATTTTCGCTCAAACTGCACGTTCAAACCAAAATCACTACTTTTTGAGCCTTTACCGTTATACTTATTCGCTTGAATTTGTGGTAATTTGTATTCTCAATACTCCTTTAAAGAAGCAGTACATCATTTGATTGATTCTTTAAGGCCAGTCTTGGAGAGGCGAAATTTTAATTTATAAAAAATGAGTAATCAAGCTAGTACCCTTTTCGACAAAGTGTGGGACGCACACGTTGTCCGTAAAATCGCTGATGGTCCCGATGTCTTCTTTATTGACCGTCATTTTATCCACGAAGTAACCAGCCCGGTTGCTTTTCTAGGACTGGAAAGCAGAAACATTGGTGTAATGTATCCTGAGCGCACATTTGCCACTGCGGATCATAACACTCCTACTATTAACCAACACCTTCCCGTTGCCGATCCGCTTTCTGCGAATCAGCTGAAAGCATTGGAAACCAACTCATTGAAATACGGAATTTCACATTGGGGCCTGGGCCATGCCAGAAACGGAATTGTGCACGTAGTAGGACCTGAAAACGGTATTACGCTTCCTGGAATGACCATCGTTTGCGGTGATTCTCATACTTCTACCCACGGCGCTTTCGGTGCGATAGCATTCGGAATTGGTACTTCTGAGGTTGAAATGGTGCTTTCTTCGCAATGCATCATGCAGCCTAAGCCTAAGAAAATGCGTGTAAATGTTACCGGTAAACTGGGCAAAGGTGTTACTCCAAAAGATGTTACATTATATGTTATTTCAAAACTGACCACAGCTGGTGCCACAGGATATTTTGTGGAATATGCAGGTGATGTTTTTGAAAATATGAGCATGGAAGGCCGTATGACGGTTTGTAACATGAGTATCGAAATGGGGGCACGCGGTGGTATGATCGCTCCCGACGAAACCACATTTGCATATATCAATGGCCGTGAGCAGGCTCCAAAAGGAGAGAAATGGGATCAGGCGTTGGCTTATTGGAAAACGCTTAAAACCGACGAAGGAGCTACTTTTGACAAAGAGTACCATTTCGATGCTGCGGACATTGAGCCAATGATTACTTACGGTACCAACCCGGGAATGGGCCAGGGAATTTCAAAATCGATTCCTACTTCCGATCAGGTTGAAGGCGGTAAGTCAACTTATGATAAATCGCTGAGCTACATGGGTTTCCATGAAAATGAATCCATGTTAGGCAAGAAAATAGATTACGTTTTCATTGGTAGCTGCACAAACGGACGCATTGAAGACTTCCGCGCATTCGCATCAATCGTAAAAGGCCGTAAAAAGGCAGATAACGTTACGGCCTGGGTGGTTCCGGGGTCACATATCGTTGAAGCACAGATTAAAGAAGAAGGTATCCTGGATATCCTTACTGAGGCGGGATTTGAGCTTCGCCAGCCAGGCTGCTCGGCTTGTCTTGCCATGAATGATGACAAGATACCAGCAGGAAAATATGCAGTAAGTACTTCAAACCGGAATTTCGAAGGTCGCCAGGGCCCCGGTGCCCGTACGCTTCTGGCTAGCCCGTTGGTAGCAGCAGCAGCAGCCGTAACCGGAGTAGTAACGGATCCAAGAGAGCTTCTTTGAGTACTTCGGCTGTCGGCTTTCGGCAGTCGAGATTTTTACACACACTGATATATGAGAGATTTTCGCAAGTATGCGGTTTGGGAACAAAGCCATAGGTTAGTTCTTGAACTTTACCAGATAACTGCCCGATTTCCAAATGAAGAGAAATTTGGCTTAGTATCGCAAATAAGGCGAGCGATTGTTTCCGTTCCAACTAATATTTGTGAAGGATGCGGAAAGGCTAGTGAAAAGGATTTTGCAAGATTTCTTGGAATTTCATTTGGATCGTGTCAGGAAATCGAATATCTGATGTTACTCGCGAAGGATCTTGAATATTTAAATGAACGAAGTTATGATCCGATTCAAATCGAGATTGTATCGATAAAAAAGCAGTTATACCATTTAATTAAAAAACTAAACGCTGAAGTCTAAGGTTAAGGTGAAGATCCAAAAGATCGACAGCCGACAGCCGACAGCCGACAGCCAATTAACATGGCTTACGATAAATTCACAGTTTTAAGAAGTACGGCAGTTCCTTTGCCGATTGAAAACGTTGATACCGACCAGATTATCCCGGCACGTTTTCTTAAAGCGACTAAGCGCGAAGGATTTGGAGACAACCTTTTCCGCGATTGGCGTTACAATGGAGATGATACTCCAAAACAGGATTTTGTATTGAACAACCCTATCTATTCAGGAAAAATCCTGGTAGGCGGTCACAATTTCGGGAGCGGGTCAAGTCGCGAGCACGCTGCCTGGGCCATTTACGATTATGGTTTCCGTTGCGTTGTTTCCAGCTTCTTTGCAGACATTTTTAAAGGTAACTCGTTGAACATTGGTATCTTACCGGTGCAGGTGAGTCCTGAGTTCCTGGACAAAATTTTCCTTGCTATCGAGGCAGATCCTAATGCAGAATTTGAGATAAATCTGGAAGAACAGACCATTACAATCCTCGGCTCGGGTGAATCGGAATCATTCGATATCAATGGTTACAAAAAGCATAACATGACTAATGGGTTCGATGATATCGACTATCTGCAGGCCATGAAGGGAGAAATTAAGGAGTTCGAAGCAGAGAGAATATATTAATCTGGCTATCGGTTATCGGCTTTCGGCTCTCGGTTTATACTGAATCGCCGATAGCCGGCAGCTGAATGCCGACAGCCGCATATGACTAGTCGCTATATTGAAATAATGGATACGACGCTTCGGGATGGTGAACAAACCAGCGGAGTGTCGTTTTCTGCGTCAGAAAAATTAACAATCGCTCAAATCCTTCTTCAGGAAGTGAAAGTTGACCGCATTGAAATCGCTTCGGCCAGGGTGTCGGAAGGTGAATTTCAGGCAGTTAAGAAAATCACGGACTGGGCGAAAGTGAATGGTTTTTTAGATAAAATCGAAGTTCTGACCTTCGTCGATGGAGAACAGTCTATCAACTGGATGCTGCAGTCGGGAGCGAAGGTGATGAATCTCTTGACGAAAGGTTCGCTAAACCATTTGACTCACCAGTTAAAGAAATCCCCTCGGGAGCATTTTGAAGACATTCGGGCTGTAATTGAACTGGCCGAGTCCAAAGGAATCGATTGTAATGTTTACCTGGAAGACTGGAGTAATGGTATGCGGAATTCTCCGGACTACGTTTTTGCGTCGCTGGATTTTCTGGTAACCCAGCCTGTGAAGAGAATTCTTCTTCCTGATACATTAGGAATATTGACCCCTTCGGAATCCTACACATTTGTGAAGGCGATCGTGGACAAGTATCCCAACCATCATTTTGAATTTCATGCCCATAACGATTACGATCTGAGTGTGGCAAACGTGATGGAAGCATTGCGTGCAGGTGCTCATGGCCTTCATCTAACGGTGAATGGAATGGGTGAAAGAACTGGAAATGCTCCTCTGGCAAGCACAATCGCTGTTTTGAACGATCTGATGCCGGAATTCAAAACCTCCGTTAATGAGCGATCGCTTTACTCGGTCAGCAAGCTGGTCGAGACGTTTTCGGGGATACGGATTCCTTCCAACAAGCCCATTGTCGGAGAGAGCGTATTTACACAGACTGCTGGTATCCATGCTGATGGAGACAAAAAGAATGGTTTGTATTTCAGTAAGTTAATGCCCGAGAGATTTGGCAGACAACGTCTGTATGCACTAGGCAAAACTTCTGGAAAGGCCAATATCGAGAATAACCTGCGTGATCTGGGAATATATTTGTCGGACTCGGACCTGAAAAAGGTTACGCAGCGGATTATTGAACTGGGCGACAGGAAAGAAGCTGTAACTCCTGAGGATCTCCCTTACATTATTTCTGATGTTCTGGCGAGTAATGCCATTGAGGAAAAGGTAGTGATCGTCAACTACGTGCTGACCCATTCCAAGAACCTGAAACCTTCTGCAACGCTGCAGATCAAGTTCGGAGACGAAGTTTTTGAGGAAAGTGCGCAGGGAGACGGTCAGTATGATGCGTTTATGAATGCGCTCAAAAAGATATATTGTCTGAAAGGGATCAGCTTACCGATGCTGACCGACTATGCGGTACGGATTCCGCCAGGGGGAAAAACGGATGCCCTTTGCGAAACCATTATTACCTGGGAGATCAACGGCAAAGAAGTAAAAACCCGCGGCCTTGACTCCGATCAGACAGTTTCAGCGATTATGGCGACTCAAAAAATGCTCAACCTGATTGGCATTCCGGACAGCGTAGCGCTAAAACCTGAACCTCCTTTGGTTAATGCTTTATGAAATCCGGGCCTCAACCCGGATAATGTTTTATTTTACTGATTATCAATCAAAACCACTTAATGAAGAAGAATATCCTAATCGTTCCGGGAGACGGAATCGGACAAGAAGTAACAGAGGTTGGAAAGAATGTGTTGGTAAAAATTGCTGAGAAATTCGGCCATGAATTCAGCTACGATGAAGCATTGATGGGACACGTTGCGATCGAAGCAACAGGTAACCCGCTTCCTGATGAAACATTGGCAAAGATGCGCGCATCGGATGCAATCCTTTTCGGAGCGGTGGGTCACCCAAAATACGATAATGACCCTACTGCGAAAGTACGCCCGGAACAAGGGCTGCTGAAAATGCGTAAAGAGCTGGGATTATATGCCAATTTACGTCCTATCAAGTTGTTCGACGAATTATTGGGAGCATCTTCTATCAAGCCTGAAATTCTGAAAGGTTCGGATATTCTTTTCTTCCGTGAGTTGACAGGAGACATTTATTTCGGAGAGAAAGGACGGAAAAATGATAATAATACAGCATTCGATATAGCTGAATACAGTAGGTACGAAGTGGAGCGCATTGGTCGTAAGGCATTTGAGGCAGCACGTACCCGTGGCAAAAAATTGTGTTCGGTAGATAAGGCAAATGTTTTGGAAACCAGCCGCCTGTGGCGTGAGGTGATCCAGGCGCTTGCTCCTGAGTATCCTGATATCGAAGTTGAACATCAGTTTGTAGATTCTGCGGCGATGATGCTGATCAAAGATCCACGCCGTTTTGATGTGGTTGTAACAGCCAATTTGTTCGGAGATATTCTTACAGACGAAGCAAGTCAGATCGCAGGTTCAATGGGTATGCTGGCTTCTGCCTCTGTTGGGGACAGTACCGGCGTATACGAACCGATTCACGGATCGGCCCATGACATTACCGGAAAGGGAATTGCAAATCCGTTAGCGTCAGTACTTTCAGCTGCTTTGCTTCTCGATATATCATTTGGTCTGAAGGAAGAATCGGATGCGATTATTTCGGCAGTTGACAAATTGCTGAAAGATGGTTTCAGAACCCGGGATATTGCCGATGCAAGCACTCCTGCCGAACTGATCCTGAACACGCAAGCTGCTGGTATTGAACTTTTAAAAAGAATATAATTTACAGCAAGTTTTGCCAAATTATATTTGTTGAAAGCAAAACTTATGTTTTCTTTGCAGAAGAAACTCGCGGCCAGCGAATTTTCGCAAACACAAAATGAACGCACTCGATAGAAACCTAAATCTTCTCATTCTGTTAATTCCGTAATAACGGGAAAGGTTATGTTTTGATTCGTTCCAAACCCTTTCTCTAATCCGGAAAGGGTTTTATATTGTTTGAAAATTATTAAATTCGTCTTCCATTAAAATTTTAATACCCACCAATGAGTAATCGAGTTCAAATCTTCGACACAACTTTACGAGACGGCGAGCAGGTACCAGGCAGCCAATTAACCACGGAAGAAAAGATTGTTGTAGCCAAGCAACTCGAAAAGCTAGGGGTGGATATTATTGAGGCCGGTTTTCCGGTATCAAGTCCTGGTGACTTCCGGTCGGTGGTAGAGATTTCAAAAGCAGTGCGCGAACCTATTATTTGTGCATTGTCACGTGCGGTACAGGGGGATATAGATGCGGCTGCAAATGCGCTGCAATATGCGCAGAGAGGAAGGATTCACACAGGTATCGGATCTTCGGATATTCATATTCAGCACAAGTTCAATACGACCCGCGAAAAGATCATTGAAAGAGCGATTTCGGCTACCAAGTATGCGAAATCGAAAGTAGAAGATGTCGAATTTTACTGCGAGGATGCAGGCCGTGCGGATCTTGTATTTCTTGCTCAATTGGTTGAAGCTGTTATTGGTGCAGGTGCAACGGTTGTGAACATTCCGGATACGACCGGCTACTGCTTGCCTGACGAATACGGTGGGAAGATCAAGTATATATTTGAAAACGTTTCCAACATTCATAAAGCGACTATCTCCATTCACTGCCATAATGATCTCGGTCTGGCGACTGCAAACTCAATTGCGGGAATCAACCAGGGGGCACGTCAGGTGGAAGTTACAATCAATGGTATTGGAGAGCGCGCTGGAAATACTTCGCTGGAAGAAGTAGTGATGGCACTTCAGGTTCATAAAGAGCTTGGTTTGGAAACGGGTGTTAATACCCAGTTTATATATCCAACCAGCCAGCTTGTTTCCAAAATGATGCGTATGCCGGTCCAGGCCAACAAGGCGATTGTGGGCCGTAATGCATTTGCGCATTCATCGGGGATACATCAGGACGGCTTCCTGAAAAATACATTGAATTACGAGATTATGAACCCGCATGATGTGGGTGTAGATAAATCAGACATCGTTTTGACGGCCAGAAGCGGACGTCATGCATTGAAGCATCGCCTTGAACTTTTAGGGTTCAGTTTTGATAAAACTGCCTTGGATGAACTTTACACAAGGTTTCTGGAGGTAGCTGATTTGAAGAAAGAGGTGAACGATGCAGATCTTGTTGATCTTGCCAGGACGGCTATTCCTGTCTGAATTAGAATATCATTAGAATTAGTTAACCCCTTGAATCTGAATTTGATGTTTTAAAGATTTTTTTGTAACATTACATATTCAATAACATCCATCAGATTGCAAAAAGCCCTCGGTGATTCTGACTAAGGGCTTTTTTCTTGCCTAAAGGATAATCGTCCTGTTGTTGTGAATGAAGACACGATCGTTAAAAACGAGCTTCAACGCCTTCGATAAAACCGCTTTTTCTGTATCCTTCCCCAGAGTTGCCATATCAGACGCAGTCTGCTTGTGATCGACGGCCTTTACGTCCTGAGCAATGATTGGCCCTTCGTCCAGATCATTATTGACAAAATGGGCAGTTGCACCAATGATTTTCACCCCTCTTTCGTAAGCTTGCCGGTAAGGGTTTGCCCCGATAAATGCGGGAAGAAATGAATGGTGTATATTAATGATCTTATTGGGGAAATGATTGACAAACTCAGGCGTGATAATGCGCATATATTTGGCCAGTACCAGATATTCGGGCCGGTATACGTCAAGCGTTCTCAAAATAGCTTCCTCATGCTCTTCGCGGGTTTTGTTTTCATGTGAAATGAAATGAAAAGGTATCCCGAATTTACCAACCAGTGGCTGTAATGTATTGTAGTTACTAATAACCGCCAGTATAGTCGCGTCCAGTTCGTTAAATGCGTACCGGATCAGCAGTTCACCGAGACAATGATGCTCTTTGGTGACCAGTAGAACGATATCCTTGCCTTTTTTGGGATTAATGCGAAGGTTTAGTCCGGCAGGTAGCTCGGCTTGAAGCGTTTGCAATAGCTCAGTAACATCAGCCTCACCCTCAAATTCCGTCCTCATGAAGAAGTATTTGGACGGGCTCACATATTCGTCATTGCTTATAATATTCTGATTATGAGCGAAAAGTATCTTGGTTACCAGATAAATCAGGCCCTTGTGATCGGGGCCGTCCATGAGTAAAATATGTCTTTGAACCATTAAAAAGCAATCTTGGGAATGACAATTGAAAATCGCAATGCAACTATGCACCAAATATACTCAGTCGGGGCATTTTACGGGTAGTATTTAAAGTCAATATTGTTTTTAGGCTAGCATGTAACTATTTACTGCACATTGGTGTTTCTCATGCTAATAAAAGAATCATTGAAATGGCAGAAGAATTATTAATTCCAACAGATACGGATCGCGGGACATTGTATGATGTGTTGTTTCCACAAATTCAATCATTGGTTGAAACAGAAAGTGATCTGACTGCAAATCTGGCTAATGTAGCGGCTGCGCTCAAAGAGGCTTTCGGGTTTTTCTGGGTCGGATTTTATATTGTAAAAGAAGGACAGTTGGTACTTGGGCCTTTTCAGGGGCCGATCGCCTGCACCAGAATTCCGTTTCATAAGGGTGTTTGCGGGGCAAGTTACAGCAGGCGGGAAACCATTATAGTGCCTGACGTAGAGCAGTTCCCGGGGCACATTGCATGTAGTTCAGCATCCAAATCAGAAATTGTGCTGCCTGTTTTTCACAGGAATGGCACAGTTGCCATGGTACTGGACGTAGATAGCGATCGTCTGGATGATTTCAGCGAAGCAGACGCTGTTGGTCTGCAAAGGATTATCAAACTGATTGAAAGAAAATTGTAGTTCAATAAAAACCCCACTAAAATATATTAGTGAGGTTCAAAAAATAAGGTCATTTATTAGTTCAATGAAAACATTGGTAACCTCAGGGCAACAACATTATTAAACATCAGCTTTGAAATCTTGGGGTCCATATAATCAATCAAAGGAAACTCCGAGACAAGTGACATTACTTCAAATTCACTTTCAGCTCTTACCACGCACCAGAGTCTGGCGTAATCATCGGACAAGGCATAAGACATTAGTCTGCCTTGCTCCATCAACTCGTTAATCTTTTTTCTCTGAGCAGGTATTTTCGCTGTGAAATCTTCCGACATGACAGCCGGAAGCTGTATTTCAACCATATATTGGCTCATGGGCGATAGAAGTTAGGTGTTCAAAAATACCTTACATTTTACATTACTTGTATTAAAAGGATATGTACCACTGATTAGTTCCTGCAAGTAATGTACTAAATATTTAATAAAACCTTCGGACATTTTCCAACCATTCTGATCATGAACGTGTCATACCCTATACGAATTAGAGCGCTCAGGATTTCGGTCCGGTGCCTGGCCAGGCAGTATTCACTTATCTTTGGGATAGCGGTGCTGATTTTTAACACTAAACCGAACGAAGCACCCCTAAACTTCGGATGACCTTTAACGAACAGGAATTGGTGAAAGGCTGCAAGCAGCGCAACCGCATCGCCCAGAAGCAACTTTATGATGTTTTTGGGGGTAAGTTGTTTGCTATTTGCCTTAGATATACCAAAAACCGTACAGATGCAGAAGATGTTTTACAAGATGCGTTTATTAAAATTTACGAAAATATAGATTCTTTCAGGAACGATAGCCCATTAGAGTACTGGTTGCGTTCTGTTGTAGTGAATACAGCGCTGAATCATTTGAGACAGCAGAAATATTGGAAAGACCTGGATGATATTGATATCCATCATAATGGAATTGCCGACAAAGAGATTACGCTCGGCAATTTTCAGATGCAGCAGTTGCTTGAACTGATCCAGGAATTGCCTCCGGGCTGCCAGACGATCTTCAATTTATATGCAATTGAAGGTTTTCAGCACAATGAAATCGCTCAAAAGTTGGGCATTTCCGAAGGAACCTCCAAGTCGCAGTATGCGCGGGCAAGGGGGATACTTCAACAAAAATTGAACAAGGAAAAAAGATTTGACGATGGATCCGTCCGAAATAAACAATTTTGAAGATCAGTGGCGAAAGGCTTTCAAGGAAGCCTCTGAAACACCTCCTCAATCCGTTTGGGAGGGAATAGAGGCGCGCCTTGATGAAGGTAACAAGAGAGGGGTAATACTTCCGCTTTGGTGGCAATCCAGCAAAGTTTGGTATGCAGCGGCTTCTATTGCGGCCATTTTAATGGTAGGTGGAGGAATCTGGTATAATAATAATTCGGGTGTCAAAAACGATGCGGCCAATACCGGTATTGCCGCAACTCATCATGCTGAAAAGGCTGTGACTGAAAAGGAAGTCTTGCCTGAAACTAAGACCAATGCTCCTGAAGTAATTTCAGAAAACGCTCAACTTGCGAAGAATTCTGCTGGAAATAAGGCTATAGAGAATAAAGTAACGAAGCAAGATGTAGAAATTGCTCATCAAGGTAAGTCACAGAACGCCAATAGCATAGCGGCGAAGTTAAAAGGGAACGCTGCAAGCCAATCTGCTGCGGCAGTAGCAGATCAAAAGCTTGCCGTTACCCGGTCTGCGGGGGAGAATGTTAAAGTTTCTGACAAATCATTTGCAGATCAAAAAGCATTAAATCCTGCTGCTGATCAGATTCTGCCCAATCAGGCGAAAATTGCTTCCAATGAGAATGTATCAGCCAAAGCTACGCAGCAGTCGAATATCGCTGCTGAATCTCTGGCGGCATTGCCTTACAGTGATTTGGATGTGCATGTACAAAAACGATATGTATTCTTTCGTCCGGACATTAAATCAGAAGAACCGGTCAAATTATCGAAACAGAAAGAATATTGGGCAGGCCTGAACCTGATGCCGGCGTCATTTAACCCGGATCTGAAATTAAAAGAAGCGCCGATGGCGTTTGCCAATCAATCGGTAGCGAACAAAAAATCTGTGTCGGGAGAAAGCGAATCGGGTGTGTCCTACGCCGTCCAGACGCAAGGAGGGATGCGACTTTCCAAACATTGGTCCGTTGAGCTGGGTGTCAGCTATCTGAAAGGGAATTCGGATTATATAGGAGGTGGATATGTGTTAAGTGCCTATAATAGCCAATCATCCAATGTGTTGGAAGATGCGTTGGCAGGTTTGGCAGCAAGCCCCAATCCTGGTTCCGATAAGTCTGCGGGCTTTGTCAACAATGGAGCGCTTTACATTGATGTTGCGAAGAAAGTAAGTAACAATTATCAATATTTGCAGCTACCGGTTCAGGCGGGATTTACGGTTAATCCTGATAAAAAGTTGAGCTATTCGGTTCTGGGCGGAATGTCGGCTAATTTTTTCCTGACCAATGAACTGGAATCAGCGTCGGGTGAAATTATTACGACAACAGCCAATGATGAGATTTATAGGACCACAAACTGGTCTGCGACCACCGGTTTAAGACTGAATTACAAGCTTTCGACCAAATGGAAAGCCAGTTTGACAGGATCATATCAAAAGGCGATTACTTCCGGTTTCAGATCGAATCAAAGCCTCGAATCACATCCTTATTTGTATGGAGTGGCGTGGGGTGTGCGCTATTCTTTTTGAAATAATATAAAAGGCTTTCCAACCATCGGGCGGCTTTTTGAATCTAACTAATGTAGATTTATTTGAGGGACTAGATAGTGATTGACTATTTGTTTCGAGAGAATGCTCTAACATTTATTAGCCATGAATAAAATTCTTAAACGATCCTTAATAGTACCTGTTCTCTCGGCAGGCCTCTTGTTTGGATGTACCAATGACGGTAATGTTGGTCCCGACGTAGAGGTTAACCCGGTTAGCATTCCAACGGGTGTTTCAGAGGGGACTACTGCCTTTGCCTTCGATTTTCTTCACACATTACAAGAAACCCAGCCAGCTAATGACAATTTGTTCGTGTCGCCACTGAGCCTGCACATGGCTTTGGGGATGCTGTTGAACGGCGCTGAGAATGGAACTGCTCAGGAAATCCTGAAAACACTCAAAATGGAAGGGGTTTCTATTTCAGATCTGAACAATGCCTACAAAACGCTCATCAACGATTTACCGGTTGCAGATTCAAAAGTAAGTCTGGGTTTGGCTAACTCAGTTTGGTACAAAAGTGGTTTTCAGGTTGAATCAGATTTTCAGAATGTGTTGAAAAATGATTTCAATGCAGAAGTAACCGGGCTTCCTTTTGACAATGCGGCCAAAGACAAAATCAATCAATGGGCGAATGATAAAACCAAAGGAAAAATCACCAAGGTAATCGACCAGATCAGTCCCGAACATGTAATGTTCCTGCTCAATGCGCTGTATTTCAAAGGCGATTGGAAAACTCAGTTTGATAGTAAGAAAACACTGGATGCATCATTCAAACTGGAAAACGGTTCGGATAAGAATGTAAAAATGATGTATGCGAAGTCTGACTTTAATGTTGCCAGCACATCAAAATATAATGCGGTGAGATTGCCTTACGCCAACGGGCAGTTCAATATGACGCTGCTGATACCAAGTGGTCAAAATACAATAGATCAGGTACTGAAAGAATTCACAGCCTCACAATGGAATGACTTGCAATCAACTGGGTTAAGGCAAGCAGCTGTGACGGTGGGTCTCCCGCGGTTTAAGCTGGACTATTCAGGAAAGCTGAACAAGACGTTGGAGCAAATGGGTATTCAAAAAGTATTTACAAATGCAGCAGAACTTGGTAAAATCAATAAAACTGCGGATTTATTCGTCGATTTTGTAAAACAGGATGCATACCTGGGCATCGACGAGCAGGGAACCGAGGCTGCGGCCGTGACGACCATCGGGATTGGCCTTACATCGGCTGGCCCGGAAGGTCCGAGATACATTTGTGACAGACCGTTCGCACTGGTGATCAGTGAAAACACGTCCAACACGATTTTGTTTATGGGAAGAATCAAAAACCCGTACAGCAAGTAAAAAGGAATTTCAATGACTGACTCGTCAGTTCTATCTATTAGCCATTAAAGAAATCAAAAATAAAAAATGCCGTTAGTTACGGCATTTTCGGGGTGCGTTATCGTCCGGAGGCATTGCTTTCGGACGATTTTGTTTGGTGTTCCAACCAATTATTATTAAACGGTGTCATCATTATGCCAAGTCGGAATGTAATAATTATTAGCCTCTAACTCTCAATGCTATGAAACTCAAACTTTTACATCTACTTCTTCTTTTTGCTACTACTGCACTCTGGTCGTGCAATGACCAGTGCAAAGAAACCCGGGTTACCCGGCGCTTTTCCAATGTTACCCGCTCCCTCATGGAGCTTCGTACGCAGGTCAAATCGGAAGCTCCGCGAGCCATGGAAAGACCCGGTAAAATGTACATTAAGGGTAGCTACCTTTTTGTCAATGAAATAAAAGAAGGTATTCATGTCATCGACAACAGCAATCCTTCCAGTCCGAAATTTGTATCGTTTATAAAAATCCCGGGCAATGGAGACATTGCCGTTCGCGATAATATCCTTTATGCCGACAGCTTTTCTGATCTGGTAGCATTGGATATTGCTGATCCTACTAAGCCGAAAGAAGTGGAAAGGATCAAAAACGTCTTCAAATTCGGTCTGTTCGACGGTGGTTCGTGGTCTTTGAATGAGTCCGTTGGCGCCATTAATGATCAAAATGTAGAGTATGTTACGGAAACAGTGACCGTTAACTGCGAAGAAAATGTCTCTCCTAATTTTTGGTGGACTGCTGGTTGGGCTTTGGCCGATCGAGCATTTTTGAGCAGTTCAGCGTCATCTGCCTCGCCACAATCGTCAGGCGGAAGCAGCGGCCAGGCCGGTTCTATGGCCCGTTTTGCGTTGCATCATAACTTTCTTTATACCGTTAGCCAGAATGATCTCCATTTGTTCAACATTGCCACTCCTTCCAAACCCGTCGATTTCGCGATAGTCAATGTAGGTTGGGGGATAGAGACGATATTCCCTTATGAGAACAAACTTTTCATTGGGTCTTCCACAGGCATGTTCATTTACGATAACAGTAATCCAGCCGCCCCTAAACAACTTTCAACATTTCAGCACGGCAGAGCCTGCGATCCCGTGGTCGTACAAGGCGACATTGCCTACGTGACATTGCGTACCGGCACGGCATGTGCAGGAACACAAAATCAAATGGATCTGGTGGATGTTAGCAACCCCTCAGCCCCCCAGCTGATCAAAAGCTACCAAATGCAGAATCCGCATGGGCTAAGTATCGATTTCCCGACATTATACCTTTGCGAAGGCGAGAATGGTCTTAAAGTGTTTGACGTAAAAGACAAATTCGCAGTGGATCAACACTTACTGGCGCATTTCAAGGATATGGATGCCTATGATGTGATTTCTCTTGGAAAAACATTACTACTGATCGGTAAAGATGGCTTCTATCAATACGACTCGTCGAACCCGCTCGATTTGAAATTACTTAGCAAAATACCCGTCGGCAAAGCCACCATATAACATGAGAAAATCCCTATACTTCCTCTGTGGCTTGTTGTTCATCACCAATGCACTCAGAGCGCAGGACCAATTTGTAAAGCACTATGTCAATCACACTGAATTCGGCGGGTTATTTGGCCGGGTTAAGTTTCCCAATCAGTACAACGGGAACCAGGAGCAGGTGGATAACCGGCTTAGTATGACGATACAGACGTTCAACGGCATGCAATTAACCAAACGCATGTCGGCGGGCGTAACCATTGGCATGGATTGGTATAAGACTGCGCTGCTCAACCCCGTTGCGGCCGGATTCCGGTACGATCTGACGCAAAAAGGGAACGTGAAAATATATGGTACCGCCGATGTTGGTTATGCTTTTGCGTGGTTTCACGATGATGCGGAAGGATTTAATACCAAAGGAGGTTTAATGGTCAATCCGGGAGTTGGTTTGCGAATTGGCAAACCGGGAGCTACCGGAGTAACCCTGGCCTTTACTTATAAAAGGCAGGAAGCGGATATCAGCAAACCACCACTCTGGGATCAGACTGAGCGATCTGAAGAAAGAGTTTATAATCGTTTAGCAATCAGACTAGGAATTAGTTTTTAAGTATTGGCTATGAAAAAAATAGCATCGTATCTAGCAATCTTCGCCTTTTTTGGACTGACGGCTTTTGAATGTGGTAACCATGTTGACTGCTGCGTCATGCCGGCATGCAGTGAAAAGGCTACTTTAACAGGTACCTGGCGATTGGAAAGCTACCAGAACGTTTCCACCGGTGCAGAGGAAAAAGACCCGGAACCTGAGGGAAAAGGCGCGGTATTCACTTTTAAAGATGATGAAAAAGAGGGGACGATAACCGGGCATACATTCGCCAATGAAATTAGTGGAGCGTACACTTTGATGGGTGGCTGCTCCGTGAAGATCACGGCATTCGGAGGAACAAAAGTGGGAGAACCGGGATGGAGCGGAAAAGCATGGCTCAATTCAAACGCGACCGCTAATTTCCAGGTTTCAGAAAGCAAGTTCATACTTACCTACCCGAATGCTGCTGAAAGAATGATCTTTAAAAAGACGCAGAAATAAGGTTATAGCAACCGAAATGATCAGGCTTCCGATTTAACTTTTGGGTTAACGGAAGCCTGTTTGTCAAATGTATGGATCTCTTTGACAAACGTTTCCTCTCCCGAATGATACCAATTCCTGAATTTCTCTGACTGATCAATGTGCTTGGGAAGGTAATCCAGCAGAATGGAAAGATCGAAGGATTTGGTAGTGACGCCAGCACCCGAAATTACACCGTCGATCGCATTACATTCCTGCTCAAAATGATTGGGTACCGGGACCATCATTACCGGCTTGCCAAGATACATAGCCTCACAAACTGATTCGAAACCAGCCGTAGTGACCAATGCGCCACAAGTAGCCAGCATATCCAGATATTTACGGCTGTTGATCCGATGAAATGTCAACGTTTCGTCAAAGGCAAACTCATCGGAAACATCGGCATTGTCCCAAAAACAATGCAGCACAACCTCCGGATGGGCCAGATGCCAGTCAATGACTTGGCGGCTGAGGCTGTGGTGGGTCATGTATACCAAAAAGAAATTTCCCCTGGTTGGTACCAGCTGTACAACTTCTTTCCGCAAGAGCGGCGGTACTACCGTGATTTTAAGGTCGGGCCGTGACGGAATTTCACGGAAGGAAAGTGCCAGACGCTTGGCTGCAAACCAAGATGTTGATTTTGAATTAAGATTGATCAGCAACTGGTTGATCAGGCTGTTTTTGGGGAAAATAAACTTAGGATGCATGAGCAGGTACTGGTGCGCAATGCAAACCATCGGTATCCTCGACCTGTAAACGAGGTTGTACAGGCCACCAAAAGTGTCGTAAAAGCTAATGATCAGGTCGGGCCTGATTTCCTGAATGGCTTTGTTGATCTTACCGAGGCTTTTGAGATATTTCGGTAAGTTGGAAAAATGGGTATACAGCGTTTTTTTGAGGTTCATTCCACCGCCCTGCGCATTGTAAATGATGTTTGGGGCATCGAAATGAAGTACCGGAGCTAAAATCTGTTCGTCAAAAAAAGATGGGACCTGCCGGCCTGGTGAAGTACCGACCATAGCAGCCACAATCTTATGACCGCGCGAACGCAGGATTTGACCCATTGAAATAGCCTGGGTCAAATGACCGCGGCCTTCTCCCTGTACCAAAAAAAGGATCTCCATATTATAAGTAACGTTGGTTTCTCCCAGTCAAAAATCCGGTGAAAGCCACTTGTTTTTCGACAGTCGGGAAATTTTCAACCACAGGCTGGTCCGGTGTCTTTTTAGTTTCCGGCATCGGCACAATGTTGTGTTGGTCGTAATACAAAAGACTCCAGTTACCGTCGAAATCTTCCACCAATGCGCTGAGTGTCTCCACCCAATCACCGGAATTCATATACATAACACCATCAATTTCCCGGATTGCGGGATGGTGAATGTGCCCGCATATCACGCCGTCGCAGTTACGTGAGCGAGCAAGTTCGGTCAGTTTTTCTTCGAAGTCGGTCATATAATTCACCGCCATCTTCACCGACTGCTTAATCCGTTGAGAAAGGGAATAATAGGATAACCCTCTCCATGCACGGTATTTGTTGTAAAATTTATTGACCCAAAGCAAAAAGGTATAACCCATATCGCCGAGGTATGCCAGCCATTTCAAATGCGTGGTAATGGAGTCGAATACGTCGCCATGGGTAACGTAAAAGCGCTGGGAGCCCGAATTGAGGATATAATCTTTGCGGATCTGGAAGTGTTTACCCAACCGCAGAGGTATGATCTGATCCAGGAAATCGTCGTGATTTCCCCGAATATAAATGACCTTTGTTTTATTCTCCTCGATCATTTTCAACACCCGCTTGAAAAACATAGTGTGTTTACGTTTCCACACACCATATTTTTTAAGTTGCCAGGCATCAATGATGTCACCATTCAAAATAAGCTTTTTGCAAGAATAGCTTTTCAGGAAATTAGTGACTTCTTCTGCCTTTGAACCACCCGCGCCGAGGTGCAAATCAGAAATAATTATTGTCCGAAAGTGAGTTGTATCTCCCATGATACAAATTTTCTCATTTAATATTACCTGGATATTACTGGCAGGTTATCAGTTGGTTAAGTTTTTACTAAAAACTAGTTCTACAAGTAGCCATGGTAATTAATAAATAGTAACTATGAGTTAATAAAGAAAAATGGATACATTTTTTATATTTGTTTAAATCAACTCATCAACTATGAAAGGAATTTTTTTAATCCTCGTTCTTTGCAGTACGGCTGTTTTTGGCCAAAATATTTACCTCCCGCACGAAGTTGAAAAACAGGCTGAGCCAGCAGGAGGATTAATACATCTGAATCAGTTCATTGCATCCAATCTTCAGATACCTTTCAAAAGTGCCATCAAGGGGCTTAATGGACGTGTTTACATTAAAGCCGTAGTAGAGCCGGATGGTAGCATGAGCCAGATAGAAGTTACCAGGGGCATCGACTCATTGTGCAATCAGGAAGCGATCCGGGTCATGAGTTTGTTCCGCGCCTGGAAACCGGGCACGATCAAAGGGGAGAAGGTCCGGCAGTTTGTGCATTACCCGATGCCATTCAAATCCCGTGCAAAAACCGCCTATGACAGTACCAAAGCAGCGCTGGTAGATTACTTTGACGAAAAATATAATCCTGTATCTGATCCCAAAAAATACGAATACCGCAGCATTTTACCGGTTGATGATAATGGCTATATCAGGGCAGATGTCGTTTACGAGCAGTATAGGAGTGGCAAATGGAAGGAAATCGGGAAGGCGAATTTTGAGAAAAAGGAAATATGGCACAAGACCGGATATGCAGGAAGTGTCGCGGACTCGGTGAAGGCTTACTGGATTTCCGCAAGGGATAAGAATTTGGCTAGCCATTCCTCTGAGGCCATTTTTCAAATGAACGGCAAGCTGCTTTCTTACACGGAATATGAATTGCACAACAAGGCATCCATGCATAAAGAGTATGATTTGACTGGTATGGTGAGGGTATTACGCCTTTTCTCAGATTCGTTGACATCAGAGCTCTCGTGGTTTGACAATGGGCAGATTAAGAGCGTAATAGAAACGCCTGTCAGTAAACAGAATGAATTTGTGGAGTCGATTTATGTTAATGCGTGGGATAGGAATGGTACGCAGCTGATCAAAGACGGCGATGGTTATTGGCGGTCGGTAGACGAGACTAATGATCGAAAATTGCTGGTGGAACAAGGGCGGGTAGTGGCTGGGGCTAAAACCGGCCGGTGGATAGGCAAATGGGCGGACAGCACCTTGTTTTATCAGGAAAATTACGAAATGGGCGTATTGCGGGAGGGCTTTTCTTTTTATGACGGGGAGAAGCGAAACTATACCCAGTCGCAAATTAATCCTCAGTTCAAGGGAGGTATCAAAGAGTTCTACAGGTTTCTTGGGAGCAATATGCGCTACCCAGTCGAAGCCGCGAGGCTTGGCGTTACCGGGAAGGTTAATCTTTCTTTTGTGGTTTGCGAAGACGGCACAATGTGTGAATATAAGGTGGAGAGTGGTGTGGGGTTTGGCCTTGACGACGAGGCTCTGCGGGTTATCAAGAAAATGAATGGATTGTGGGAGCCGGGTTCTCTGCGTGGGAAGACGGTGCGTGTGAGATACAACGTACCAATTAACTTCCAGCTCAACTGATTTACAATCATATATACCATTTATCCGATCCCGGAGCCGATCAAAAGCTCCGGGATTTTTTTATCCGTAATTTAACCGGAATATGATTTTGATTTGATAATATTGTGATATCATTTTACTATCACAATTAAAGCTATGAATGAGAAAGAATTACGTTCGATGTCAGGGTATTTTCTTTTCCTGATAGGCCTGGTCTTATTGTTTGGCGGGGTTATTTATGTAGTGACAACCGGCAGCCCTATTGCCGGTATTATCATCTCGGTTACCGGATTCATTATTTTAATCGGATTGACGGTCATTAATCCCAATGAAGCGGTGGTTACCACGTTTTTCGGGGATTATATGGGTACTATGAAACAAAGTGGCCTGCGTTGGGTTAACCCATTATTTCGCAGAAAAAAAATGAGCCTTCGTGCCCGAAACCTGAATGGTCAGAAATTAAAGGTGAATGATAAGCTGGGTAATCCTATTGAGATCGCGGCGGTAGTGGTATGGCGTGTGGGAGATACTGCCAAGGCCTCTTTTGAAGTGGACGATTATATCAAATACGTGGAAATTCAGTCGGAAGCGGCGGTTAGGCACCTTGCCGGGATATACGCCTATGACACGATGGAGGCAGAGGAACTCGAAATTCATGAAGTGACATTACGCGACGGAAGCGGTAAGATCAACGAAATGCTCGAAGCTGAATTGACCGAACGCCTTAGCCGTGCAGGTGTGGATGTGTTAGAATCACGGATCAGCCACCTGGCCTATGCACCGGAAATTGCCGGAGCAATGTTACAGCGCCAGCAGGCATCAGCCGTTGTCGCTGCACGCCGCCAAATCGTGAATGGAGCGGTTGGGATGGTAGATATGGCCTTGGCTATGCTGTCGGATAAGGGAATTGTAAATTTGGACGAGGAACGGAAGGCGGCGATGGTGTGTAACCTGTTGGTGGTATTGTGTGGAGAGAAGTCTGTTACGCCCGTTTTAAACGCCGGTACTTTGTATCCCTGATATGGCAGAGAAGAAACCATTTGTTTTAAGAGTAAATCCTGATATGCTCAAGGCCCTGGAAGCCTGGGCACAGCAGGATTTTCGTAGTTTGAACGGTCAGATTGAATTCTTGCTTAGCGAGGCTTTGAAGAAACAAAAACGTTCAAAAATAAAAGGAACGGGTCCGGAAGATGTAAAAGAATAATTTATGTGTTAAAATTGTGTAATTATAGTTGTCGTACTAATTTTTAGAGCTCCGATGAAGCACATTATAAGGACATTGATCCTCGCATTTTTTTCAGTTCAACTTTTTGCACAAATCCCTGATACATTTCAATGGCTACCCGACGGGAGCGGTTATCGTGATGTGAGTGACGATGGCATCGTGGAAATATCACTGCCGTCGATGCAGGAAAAAATCCTGGTTTCGAATGCTCAGCTCAAAAATGGCGATAAGCCATTGACTATAAGAAGTTATACGATTAGCAAGACGGGTGACAAGGTGCTGATTTATACCAACACAAAAAGAGTTTGGCGCTATGATACGCGTGGCGATTACTGGGTTTTTGATATGGTTTCCAAGACATTAAAACAGCTTGGAAAAGGACTTCCGGCATCGTCCCTGATGTTTGCAAAGTTCTCGCCTGACGGTAAAAAGGCCGGATATGTGAGCCAGCACAATGTATATGCCGAAGATCTGCAAAGTGGCCAAGTAACGCAGCTGACTAAAGACGGTACCGACCGGGTTATCAACGGAACATTCGACTGGGTTTATGAGGAAGAGTTTGATTGCCGTGACGGTTTCCGGTGGAGCGACGATAGCAAATCTGTCGCGTACTGGCAGCTGGATGCAAGGAAGATCCGTAATTTCCTGATGATCAACACCACGGATTCTATTTATTCTTTCAATGTCCCTGTGGAATATCCCAAAGTAGGCGAAACGCCTTCACCTTACAAGATCGGGGTAGTGGACGTGGCTTCGGCCCAAACCAAGTGGATGAACATTCCGGGAGATCCGCAGAACACTTATTTGCCAAGAATGGAATGGTCGGGAGTGCCGGATGAGCTCGTCGTGCAGCAGCTGAACCGTAAGCAAAATGAAAGTACTTTATTATATATCAATACCAAAGACGGCAGCGCCAAGCCATTTTATACAGAAAAAGATGCAGCCTGGATCGACATTAAAAGCCGCTGGGAGGATGACCCGATGGGCTGGGATTGGATCAATGGAGGAAAGGAATTTTTGTGGGTGAGTGAAAAGGACGGCTGGCGACATACTTACCGCGTGAGTCGTGACGGCAAGAAGGAAACGCTCATTACTGCCGGCAATTTCGATATGATCAATCCGGTGCGCATTGATGAAAAAAATAACGCCTACTATTTCATGGCTTCACCGGATAATGCAACTCAAAGCTATTTGTACAAAGTGTCATTGGACGGTAAAGGAAAAGCGGAACGACTGACACCCGCGGACCAGTCAGGTACGCACGCTTATGAGATTTCACCGGCTGCAAAATTTGCGCAACACAGTTTTTCCAATGCGAAAACAGCTCCATTGAGAGAATGGCTGGCGTTGCCGAAGCATATAGCTCTTGATCCTGAGCATTCAATCGCAAGATCGGCCTCGAAAATTAATTCAGCCAAAACCAACATTGAGTTTTTTAAAGTAAAAACCGCGGAGGGTGTCGAAGTCGACGCATGGATGGTGAAGCCGACGAATTTTGATCCGGCTAAGAAATATCCAATTGTGTTTACGGTTTACGGCGAAGCTGCGGGTAGTACCGTGAAGGATGTCTATGGAACCGGACGTAATCGCTTGTACGCAGGAAGCATGGCCGATGACGGATACATTTATGCTTCTATGGACAACAGGGGAACGCCTTCGCCGAAGGGAAGCGCGTGGCGAAAGGCGATTTACAAAAATATTGGGACCATTAACATCAGGGATATGGACGGAGCTGCGACAGCAATGTTCAAGCAATTTCCATTCATTGATACCAGTCGCGTGGCGGTGCATGGTTGGAGCGGAGGTGGTTCGTCTACATTGAATTTGTTGTTTCAATATCCGGAGCATTTCAAAACCGGAATTGCGGTAGCGGCAGTGGCCAACCAGCTAACGTACGACAACATTTACCAGGAGCGTTATATGGGCATTCCGCAGGAAAACCGGGAGGATTTTGTAAAAGGATCTCCGATCACGTATGCTAAAAACCTGCGGGGAAATTTGCTTTACATCCATGGTACCGGCGATGACAATGTACACTATCAAAATGCAGAAATGCTTGTTAATGAGCTGATCAAGAACAATAAGGTATTTCAGTTTATGCCTTATCCGAACCGGTCACACGGGATTTATGAAGGGGAAGGCACTTCGCAGCATTTGAGAACATTATTTACCGACTATTTAAGAAAAAATTGTCCTCCCGGCGGGAGGTGATCTGGCAAGTTAGAAAAATGAAAAAAAAGCATATCACTGGCTATTTACTAGCTTTAATAATCAGTTCATCAGCAGCATTTGCGCAAGTTTCTGACGGGACCAAAGTTGGAATAAACAGTGGAAGAGGCCTTAATGCATTAAAATCAGACGTATTCTGGACTTCGCCTACTGAGGCACCCAACGTGATCGGGGACTTTTACATTGATTCGTTGTGGCAGGAAGGGAAAGTGAAATTTACCTCCATTGTACCGCAGTTAGGCGGCTGGAATTCAGATAGTTTGGCTGGAATTCAAATGCGTTATAACACGCTGAATGATGAGCTGGAAGTACTGGCGGATAAAAGCAAAAATGACATCCGGGTGATCCGCGGCAGTCAGCTGAAAAACTTTACGATAAATGCAGGGACTGATCCGGTCATGTATGTGAATGCCGCGGCGTTTAAATCCGATAAGCCATTGAAGGGTTTTGCAAGAATGGTGGCAGACGGCAATTTATCGCTTGTTGAATATTTTTATCCAAAAATCACAAAGCCCAACTACAACCCAGGATTTAATACCGGCGAGAAAAACACGGTTGTCCGCCAGGGAAGCGACTATTATGTGATTTCTAATGGTACTGCGGAAAAAGCATCGCTAAGTAAGAAAGGCATTCTGGCTTTCATGAAGGAAAAACAGAAGGATGTGGAAGCTTATGTGAAGGAGAAGAATATAAACTTCAAAAACGAATACGACGTCGTGCAGTTGTTTAAGTTTTATAATGGGTTGAAATAAAAACGAGGGCTGGCTGAATCATTCAGCCAGCCCTCGTTTTTTTAAACGGTTATTACTTTCCGTATAATTTCTTCGCAGCCGGTTCATATTTGTCTCCCGCTGACCATTGCGGAGCCACTTTGCGATCAGCGATTAATCTCGTAGCATAAGTATAAGCCTGACTGAATTTCAGCAGATAGTTAAAATCAATCGTTTCAGGATTGTCGGAAACCTGGTGGTAGTTTTTCATGATATCACCGTTGAATTCCTTAAAACCAGGCGTGAATGTAGGCGCAGGAACGCCTTCTTTGGCAAAACTCACATTGTCCGATCTGTCGAACAGGCCTTGTTCCGGCGAAGGATCAGCGAACACGCCCAGTCCAAAAGCCTTGCTAGCCGTTTCAATTTCAGCTCTTGCTCCCGTTCTTTCAAGCCCCATTACGGACACAATGGTCGTGTCATTATAACCAGCTCCGTCCGAGTTCATATTGAAAATGCATTTGTTCAAAGGCATCAATGGATGAGCGGCGTAGTATTTACTTCCCAGCAGCCCCACTTCCTCGCCTGTCAGTGCCACGATCAAAATCGAACGTTTAGGAGGATTCTTGGAAAGTGCCTCGGCAGCTGTTAGCAAGGCGACAGTACCAAATGCGTTGTCACGGGCGCCATTGAAAATGCTGTCCTCCGGCGTGAATGCCTGGCCACCCTGCTTGCCTACCCCTACGTGATCATAATGCGCGGTGAGCAAAACATACTCTTCTTTCAACTTAGGATCGGTTCCTGGAATGTACCCGACGACATTGTAGCTGTTTACCAACTTTGATTTCCGTCCGGCGGTTTTAAATTCCACTTCTTTCACAGCGCGTAAAGCACGTGCATATCTAGCTTCCTTGCCATTCACCCAAGCGTGAGGAATGGATTTTGCTTTGTTGCTTTCTGCCAGTGAGATTTTTTCTCCTGCAAAGTTGCGGGTTACAATATTCCAGGGAACAGGGGCATTGAAAAGCTCTATAACGGCTATTGCACCTTTATCCATGGCTATTTTACGTTTCTCAACGGAGGTAGCGATGATTTCTGATGGCGTTTGCGTTTCGGGCGTGCCGCTTTCAACAAGCACGATCTTGTCTTTTACATCAAGACCTTTGTAATCGTCCCAATTTTTGGAAGCATTTTCAAGCCCGAAACTGGCGTAAACGATCGGAGCTTTCAGATCAACGGCTTCGCCATTCATCAGCAGCCAATCTTCTCCGCTTTTCATGATCTCAGCGTCGGCCGAAATGAGTCCAGCACCATTGGACCCCATTTTTTCAAAAGGGACATTCTGAAAATAAGAAGATGTACCAGCAGTGGCGCTGGGAACAGGAACCACACCCAGCTTCCTGAACTGCTCGGCAATGTACCTGGCAGCAACAAAGTTACCTTGCTCGCCGGTACGCCGCCCAAGAAGTTCGTCCGCCGCCAAAAACCGCATATGAGCCTCCGCATCCGCTTTTTTGATCTGAAATTCGGGGAGGGTAGTGTTTTTCTTTTGGGAGAATGCGGGAATTGAAATGATCAAACATCCTAAAAGGGCGATCAATGGACTACTTCTTTTCATTACTAAAAGGGTAAAGTTTTGTAAAATTATCTCAAAGGAATGTTTATAAAATTACAATTTCCAAACTGGTAAGTTTTTGGATTCGCTTGAAATCCGACTTGTTATAGGTATACAGAACTTCGCAATTCAAACTTTCGGCAACAGCGACGTGAACGCAATCATTGATATGCTTGAATCCGATCACTTTCGAAAGCTCCAACGCCCTCGACAAATGCTGCTTTTGTATTTCGGTGATATTCAGAGAAACCAGATAATCCAGCTCTTCTTTAATTAGGTCATTGCCAACCTCAAATCGCGCAAGACCATAGCCCACTTCGTGAATTACAAGGGTGGAAGCTATGAAATTATTGTGAGCAATTGCGTCCAGCATTAGCCGATTGGCACGGTCGTATTTAGCCGGATCCTGTATTACTATGTAATTAAAGATCACATCGGAGTCAAAATATCGCACTGGTCAGCAATTCAAATCCTGAACAAAATCATTAAAATCACCTTGATCAGAAATCGTAATCGCAGGGTGAGTTTTTCTGTGAGTTAAAAATCTGTTGATCTCAGCCTGATTTATGTCCTGACGACTTATTTCGACTTCTTCAATGACTATTTTGATCTCTTTATTGCCAAAAATAGATTTGACTGATTCAACGAAAGATGAGCCAAGTTGTGACGTGTTGATCTGAAAAGTGTGATGCATAGTCGTATTTCTTGTTTAGACAAATATAACATTTTCTTGTTTAAACAGAAATCATTTAGGGGATCAACACTTCTACCCATTCAAAATCACAGCAGCCTCCTTCGCAAAGTATGTCAGGATACATTTTGCACCGGCGCGACGGATGCTGGTGAGGACTTCCATCATGGCCCTATCGCCATCCAGCCAGCCATTTTGCGCAGCGGCTTTGATCATCGCGTATTCACCGGAAACATTGTACGCGGCAATGGGAATGTCGAAATTTTCGTCCAAAAGGCGGATAATGTCGAGGTAGGAGAGCGCAGGCTTTACCATTAGCATATCAGCACCTTCTTCGAAATCCAGTTGTGCTTCCAGCAAAGCCTCGCGTTTGTTTGCGGGATTCATCTGGTAAGTTTTTTTGTCACCAAACTTTGGTGCAGATTCCAGGGCATCACGGAAAGGACCGTAAAAAGCGCTGGCATATTTGGCAGAATAGGACATAATGCTCACATCTGTAAATCCTTGGCTATCAAGATGCTTGCGGATATAACCCACGCGACCATCCATCATATCGCTCGGCCCGAGAATGTCAGCGCCTGCTTTTGCCTGTGCGAGAGACATATTACCAAGAATTTCCAGCGTAGCATCATTCAATATTTTGCCGTGCTCTACCAGTCCGTCGTGTCCGTCGGAGCTGTACGGGTCCATTGCGACATCAGTCATGATCACAAGCTCGGGGAAACGCTCTTTGATAGCAGTAATGGCCCGAAGGTAGAATGTATTTTCGTGGTAACTTTCGGAAGCAAACTTATCTTTTTTGCTTTCAGGATAGTTGGGAAAAAGATCGATGGCGCGAATACCCAGATCGGTCACTTCTTTCAGTTCTTCCAGCAGGTTATCCACTGAATACCGGTAAATGCCTGGCATGGATTTCACCTCGCTTTTTTGGCTGGTACCGTCCACAACGAACATGGGGTATATGAAATCGGAAACCTGAAGAGTTGTTTCCTGCACAAGATCTCTGACGGCAGCGGATTTTCTATTGCGTCGTGGGCGACGGGATAAATTGATCATTTGGGCTTTCGGCGATCAGCTTTCGGCTGTCGGCTTTTTTACTTGCAGCTGTTACTCTGTTTAACTGAATGGAAAACCAACCCGCGAAAACGGAAGTTCCTTACCCCACCATCAACTTAAAACCCTCTCCGTGCAGGTTCATGATTTGAATGGATGGATCTTCTCTTAAATATTTCCGCAATTTGGTAATATAAACGTCCATACTTCTTGCATTGAAATACGAATCGTCGCCCCAGATGGTTTTGAGAGCGAAACTGCGGCTAATGGGCTGATTAAGATTTTGACAGAAAAGTCGGAGGAGCTCGGATTCCTTACTGGTAAGCCTCGCTGATTTATCGTTGGCAGTCAGTTGCTGGTGGCTGTAATCGAAAATAAATTGTCCCACCTGAAAAACCTTTGCTTCTTCGGGAGCGTCTGGTTGTTTTTTGTATCTTCGGAGAATGGCTTCAATGCGGAGCAGCAACTCTTCACGGTCAAAAGGTTTGGTCACGTAATCGTCCGCACCTACCCGGAACCCCTGCATAGTGTCTTCTTTCATTGATTTGGCAGTCAAAAAAATAATGGGCACGTCGCGTCCGCTCATTCTGACTTCCTTGGCCAGTGAAAAACCATCTTTCTTCGGCATCATCACATCGAATATGCAGAGATCGTAAGTTTTATCAACAAAACACTGCCATCCTTTCTGTCCATCAGTAGCAAGGTCGGTAGGGAAGCCTTTATCTATCAGATATTCCTGAAGTAAAGATCCAAGATTGGCATCATCCTCTACGAGCAAAAGATTGGGCATTGGAATGGATAATTAAATATGTTTGCAAGATAGTATTGATAAACCTTCTTAACTCATAAAAAATGTTAAAATTCATCCTGTGGATTGTTGCGCTATTCGTAGTACTGGGCATTGTGTACTTTGTCGGGCCGAAAGTTCCGGAAGCAAAGCTTACTCCGGTTTTGCCAACGATCACCTCTGATTTACCGAAACTGGAAGAGGAAGTCAAGAAAGCTGAAAAAGCCACGCCGAATCTGAAACCGGATAATGAGGCGCGCATTATTTGGGCTGACAGTTCCAAAAAGGAAAAAACGCCTTATAGCATTGTGTACATTCACGGATTCGGGGCCAGCTGGGCAGAGGGTGATCCGATACATAAGGATCTTGCAAAAAGATACGGCGCTAATTTATATCTGTCGCGTATGTACGATGCCGGTATCGCCGATACGAATGCTTTGGAGGATCTTACCCCGGCTAACTTTATGGCAGGAGCAAAAAGAGCTTTGGCAATCGGAAAGGCGATCGGGGATAGTGTAATTGTAATCGGAACCTCGGCGGGAGGTCTTCTTACTGTTTACCTCGCAGCGACACATCCGGAGATTAAAGGAGTTGTGCTTTATTCGCCGTGTATCAAGGTGGCCAATTCCACACTCAAACTGATAACCGGCCCGTGGGGCAAGCAAATCCTGCACAATGTGATCGGAGAACATAATGTATCAAAGGATAGTATACCGGAACGTGCGAATTTCTGGCTGCAGGGCTACCATACCAATGGCTTGGTTACATTGCAGCAAATGATGGATGCGATCTCGCGCCCCGAAGTTTTTGCGCAGATCAAGCAGCCGATTTTTGTGGGATATTATTACAAAAATGAAGAAGAGCAGGATAAAGTAGTTTCGGTTAAGGCCATTCAGGATATGTTTCCATTGCTGGGAACGCCTGACGAGTTAAAAGTTGAAAAAGCATTCCCGGAAAGTGGCGATCACGTGATCGGGTCCAGATTGCGTTCCAAAGATGTAAAAGGCGTTTATGATGCGACAGACCAGTTTTTTCAGGAAAAGCTTCATTTGAAACCAGTAGAAAAACTCGTTTTGCAACCTTGAACAGGTAGCCGGCAAATTTCAGATCAGGCATTGAATCTGGTTTAACCCGCTAAAAATGCTTTACTTTGCCGCCCTAAACGGACAGATCCTAATTAATCTACAATAAAAAGGAAAACATGGCTTACGGTTTATTAAAAGGAAAAAGAGGAATTATCTCAGGGGCATTGGACGAAAACTCAATCGCCTGGAAAGTAGCGTTAAAGGCAAAAGAAGAAGGTGCTATATTCACATTGACCAACGCCCCCATCGCGATGAGAATGGGTGCTATCAATGAATTGGCTAAACAGTGCGACGCTCAGATCATTCCTGCCGACGCTACTTCTGTTGAAGATATTGAAAACCTGTATACTCAGTCGATGGAGATTTTGGGAGGCAAGATCGACTTCGTTCTGCACTCCATTGGTATGTCCGTAAACGTGCGTAAAGGCAAGGCATATGGCGACCTTAACTACGAATGGTTCCAGAAAGGCCTGGATATTTCTGCGTTATCACTGCACAAATTTTTGCAGGTAGGCGAAAAACTGGATGCTATCAATGATTGGGGATCAGTTGTGGCATTATCCTACATTGCGGCTCAGCGTACCTACTCTTTCTACAGCGATATGGCCGAGGCAAAAGCATTGCTTGAAAGCATTGCGCGCAGCTATGGGTACCGTTACGGAAAAGCAAAAAATGTAAGGGTTAATACCATTTCACAATCGCCTACCAAAACGAAAGCGGGATCCGGTATCGAAGGATTTGACGCATTCTATGATTTTGCTCAAAAAATGAGCCCGCTGGGCAATGCTACCGCGGACGATTGCGCCAATTATGCCATTACATTGTTCTCCGACCTCACCCGTTTCGTGACAATGCAAAATCTGTTTCATGACGGGGGCTATTCGTCAACCGGTATTTCGGAAGAATTGGTTGAAATGATACAAGCCCAGCACAAATAGGTTCAGCAATAAATATTAAGACGAAAATCCCTTCAAGGCACGTGTTTTGAAGGGATTTTCTTTTTTTTATTAAAATATATCTACCGTACGTCCGTTTGGCGTTGTGTGATATTTGTGAACCAATTAGTTTCGCTAAATTATTTCAATCTATGAATCCTCAAAGAAATCACCCCCTTTTCAGAAAAAATTCAATGCATCAAAAGTTAGTGCTGCTATCGGGAATGTTACTTGCCCTTGCTTCCTGCGGGAGTGACAAGGAAGCCACCAAGGCCGTGGCCGACGCGCCGGTTTATACATTGGTGTTTATGGATAAAACACAAAGTGTGCACGTGGATAAAAACTATGTCAATGATAAGTACCGCCAGGCGCTGACCGACATTGTTGAAGGTAACATGAAAAATAAGGGAGATAAGCTGGAAGTATATTTTATCCACGAAAACACCTCCAAAGCCAGAGCGTTGTCGCTGGCTGTCAGAAGTGAGAAGGATAATGCAGACGGTGCCAACGCAACGGATCTGGAAGGTATCGAAACGGCATTCCAGTTGTCATTGCAGAAGGAAAAGAGCATTTACCTCCGACAGCTTTTGGCCAAGTTGAACCAGCAGAACACAGGTGCTTCCAATCTGTCAACAGACATTTGGGCGAGCTTACCAGTCATTGCCAAGGCGGGTGAAAGTGGCGCGCAGGTGAAGGTTTATTATTTCAGCGATATGATTGAAAGTGTAAAAGGCTCGGACAGAAGGGATTTTCACATTAATCCGCCCAAAAGCGATTCACAGGCAGAAGAAGAAGCTAAGGCTGATATGAAAAAGTTGGAAAAGTATGCGATCGGCTCACCGCAGGTTACGATCATTTCTCCCTTCGAACCCACCGCATCAACCAAAGAAAATAACCCGCACGTTACACATTACTGGCAGACCCTTTTTCAGGAACTGGGAGGAGTTAGTATAGAGGAACTTTGAGCTAAATATTTTGAAGTGCTTTCAAATTTTCAGAAACGTCAAAAATAGCTGCAATGGGAATTTGAAAGCCCTCCACTACAAAGCTCTTTACATTGCCGACAGCAGACTTAAGGATCAGCTGATGTTCTTCTCCGAATAGATGGTATTGTTCGATTGTCTTGTCTTTCGGATCAACAATCCAATATTCTTCGATTTTATGAGCCTGATAATCTTTAAACTTCACGCCACGGTCGCGGACTTCTGTTGAGCTGGAAAGTATTTCAATGATGAGATCAGGTGCTGGAAACAGCATTTGTTCGTCCGTGAATTGCGTCGATTTTTCCTGACGAAAAAAGCAAATGTCTGGCTCATAATCATTGCGTGTCAGCGAAATCATAAGCTTTTCAAATCCTACAAAACCTAGTTGCTCTCTGGCAACATATATATTTAAAAGGTTAAGTAATAATCCGGTTGCCAAATTATGTCGTAACATCACTGGTGAATGCATTACGACTTCACCATTGATAAATTCAGCCTTGTCGTCTTCGGTAATATCGTCGTAAAATTTCGACCGAATTTCCTTCTCTTTATCCAACGCGGCTTGAACAGCCTGTACAATCAAGTAAGCATCCGGTCTGTCCAAAATTTTAGAAAAAATGCGGCGGCCCATGTCCTTCGTCAAAAGTTGTGTCTCCAAATTTAATAAAGTTTAAGTGTAAAGAAAGTTATTCCCAGGGTTACCCAGCCCAATTCTCCCGATCGAGACTACGATATTGAATAGCTTCCGCCAGGTGCTCAACTTTAATATCATCACTTCCTGCCAGGTCGGCGATGGTTCTTGAAACTTTTAAAATGCGGTCGTAAGCACGCGCGGAAAGGCCGAGTCGTTCCATTGCTTTGCGTAACAGGGCCTTGCCGACATCTTCAATCACACAGATCTCTTTCACCATTTCAGGCGTCATCATGGCATTGGAATAAATTTCTTTTTTGTCTTTGAACCGCTCCGTCTGGCGTTTTCTAGCCTGAATGACCCTTTCGCGGATCTGTTCGCTGCTTTCAGACTTTCGTGTTGAAGCGATCTGGTCAAATGAAACAGGCGTCACCTCGACGTGAAGATCAATGCGATCCAGTAGTGGTCCGCTGATTTTGTTGAGGTATTTTTGAACAACACCCGGTCCGCAGACACAGTTTTTCTCGGGATGATTATAATAGCCACATGGGCAAGGGTTCATACTCGCAATCAGCATGAAATTGGATGGAAATTCGACCGTCATTTTTGCCCTGGAAATGGCCACTTTTCGTTCCTCCAATGGTTGGCGCATTACTTCCAATACCGATCTTTTGAATTCAGGAAGCTCGTCAAGAAAAAGTACGCCATTATGAGCCAGGGAGATTTCTCCCGGTTGCGGAAAGCTGCCTCCCCCCACCAAAGCAACATCACTGATGGAATGATGCGGAGAGCGAAATGGTCGTCTTGAAACCAGCGTGGCCTTCTTGCCTAACTTCCCTGCTACCGAATGGATTTTGGTCGTCTCCAATGCTTCGGGCAGGCTCAGCGGCGGAAGTATGCTAGGAATGCGCTTGGCCAGCATCGTTTTTCCAGAACCCGGCGGACCGATCATGATCGCATTGTGCCCACCGGCAGCGGTTATTTCCAGCGCACGCTTGATGTTTTCCTGCCCCTGGACGTGTTCAAAATCAGCGTCATACTCATTTTGGGAGGTGAAAAATATATCACGAGTATCGATCGTCAAAGGCTCAATGGCCAGCTTTCCTTCAAAAAAAGCAATGGCTTCGGTGAGCGTTTCTACCGGTATTACATCCATGTTGTTGACAATAGCAGCCTCATGTGCGTTTTCGGCAGGTAAAACAAAGCCCTTGAATCCGCGCTTTCGCGCTTCGATCGCAATGGGCAGTACGCCTTTAATCGGCCTGAGAATACCGTCCAGCGACAGCTCGCCCATGATTATGTAGTCTTCAAGATTACGTTCAGGGGTAATTTGTTCGGAGGAAAGCAGCGTACAAAGCGCAATGGGTAGGTCGTAGGCGGAGCCTTCTTTGCGGATATCAGCTGGCGCCAGGTTGACGACCAGCTTTTGGCGGGGCATTTTGTATCCGAAGTATTTGAGGGAGGCTTCTACCCGTTGCTGGCTTTCTTTGACCGCACTGTCGGCAAGGCCAACCATGTAAAAACCAAGTCCCTGGCCGACATTTACTTCAACGGTAATCACAGTGGCATCCACGCCGAAGACGGCACTTCCGTAAGTTTTAGCTAACATTTGTGTGTGTTATGAGTAATAAGTACTAACAAGATTTGGCAAAAATAGCAGGAAATCGGAGAAACAAATCATTAAAATAAGATTGCTTGCCGATCCGCGGAATGATCCCTATTTTATCATCAAATTGGCAATATTCACTCATGAAAAAACTGTTTGTACTTCTCTTTTTCCTGCTAGCCCTTCAAGGGACAGCCCAAAAAATGGCTAAAACTTTGACCGGTAAGACCATTTGTATTGATCCCGGACATGGAGGTACGGCGCTGACAGACAGTTATAGAGTAGGACCTTCCGGCGAACGTGAAGAATGGATTAATTTGCGGGTAGGGCTGATGCTTCAAAAAATGCTGGAAGAAAAAGGAGCCAAAGTGTTGATTACCAGGACTGAGGATAAAGTTGTGTCTCTGCCTGACCGGGCCAAACTCGCTGTTGAAAACAAGGCAGACCTGTTTGTTTCGATCCATCATAATGCGACGGCGGACTCGTCGGTTAATTTTCCGATCATTTATTTTCACGGGAATGCCTCCGAGAATGTAGCCAGCGTCGATTTTGGAAGGAAACTGGCAGCGGGTTTATTAAAACATTTACATCAGCCTAATGCGCCGGTTTCGCTGGTATCCGACTTCACCATTTTTGCGGAGGCGGGTGCTTCCGTTTTGCGTAATACCTACGGCATTCCAGGTGTTCTGGCAGAAGCATCGTTTTTTACAAATGCGGCCGAAGAGCAAAAATTGAAAAACGAAGCACATAACCGCCAGGAAGCGCTAGCTTACACTGAGGCGATCGAAGCATTTTTCTCAAAGCCTGTTGAAAAAATCGCCGCTAAAAACAGCATTGTTCCCGTCATCCCTCCTTTCAAGGTATTTCAAGAAGCGGAACGCATGACGCCGATCGCCAAACGTTGGAAGCAAGACTTTGCAGAGGCACAAACATTGTTCTCAAAGAAGGATACGGCGTCGCTTTCGCAGGCATATGACCTTTTCACGCGTTCCGTGCGCTCATTTCCTGATTCTTATGTAGCTGCCGAATGTCACACGAACCGTGCTGCGATTTTGAAAATGCGAGGTCAATCAAAAGAGGCGGAACAGGAAGCGCAGCGGGCAAGAGAGTATTATGTTGTTTTTCCCAAAAAATAGCTCTTCATTTTTTGTACGATATCATTCGGAAATGTCCGCTTTTGAACAAATAAATTTTTAATTTTATATGTAAATAATTGATATATAGAGGTATCAATTATTTGGCATAATAATTTTTGCTGTTCAACGGTAAACAACACGATCGGATATGTTCAAAAACTACTTCAAAGTTGCTCTTCGCAATCTCTGGCGAAACCGGACTACGAGTTTGGTCAGTATTGCGGGGTTATCTGTGGGTCTTGCGAGCGGAATTGTGATTTTTCTGTTGGTAGGTTACCTGTTCAGCTTTAACCGTTATCATTCCAAAGCAGACCGTATTCATTGGATAGTGACCGACATTATCGGCGACCAAACCCAGCATACCGATGTGACGCCGCGTCCGCTTGGTGAAGTACTTAGGAATGAATATCCGTTTGTCGAAAGTGCGGTGAGGCTTAACAATCTTTTCGGAATGGTCATCAGCATTCCGGACGGTATAGGGGGCTTTGCTAAAAAATTCGAGGAATCACGAAACATTTGCTTTACGGAGCCTCAATTTTTCGAGGTTTTTGACACACAATGGGTGGAAGGAAAAGCCACTGATGCATTGAAAAGCCCCAATTCAGTCGTGCTCTCCCGCGACTATGCGGTGAAGTATTTCGGACAGGAAAACGTAGTGGGCAAGATCCTTCGTTTTGACAATAAAACGGACGTTACCGTGACGGGTATCATTGAAAACCCTCCTGCCAATACCCAGCTTCGCTACGATGTTCTGGTGTCTTACAGCACATTGCCTGCACTAAACAAAGATCCTGGCATGCTGAATGTGTGGGCAGAGCCATCTACGATGTGCTGGGTAGCTTTGAAAAAAGGCAATGATTTGCCCAAATTGATCAATGCATTGGCTCAAACGGGGAAGAAATATTACGCACAGGAAGAGGCAAAAATGTATGGTTTCCATACGATTCCGTTAAGCGAAATGTTCCATACACCCGGCTACGGACCCGCCCCCCGCCCAATCCTGTATGCGCTGATCGCGGTTGGCTTATTTTTGGTTCTGGCTGCTTGTGTGAATTTTATCAACCTCTCCACAGCACAGGCGATCAAACGATCGAAAGAAGTGGGTGTTCGCAAGACAATGGGCAGTACGCGACGCCAGCTGATCGGCCAGTTTATGACCGAAACGGCTTTGCTTTGTTTAGCCGCGTTCGCATTGGCTTTGATCATTACACAGCTCAATTTACCGATGCTGAACAATGCATTGTCGATGCTTCATGCCAATATTTCCGTTATTAATCTTTTTCATCCCAATGCATTGTTCTGGTTTGGAGGGCTGATAGTGGGAGTGATTGTATTGGCAGGATTATACCCGGCAGCCGTGATTGCACGTTTCAATCCGATAGCTGCATTGAAAGGGAAGCTGACTACGCAAAAGGCTGGCAAAGTATCGGTCCGCAAAAGTCTGGTAGTGGTTCAATTCTTTGTCAACCAGCTTTTTATCATTGGGGTTATTGTCATGTCCGCCCAGGTGAAATACTTGAAAACGGCTGATCCAGGCTTTAAAAAAGATGCCATACTAACCGTTCGCATTCCTCCTGCCGGAGTTAATAAACAGCAAACTTTACGCGACCAGCTGGCGGCAATAAAAGGTGTTGAAAAGCTCACATTAGGTGCAGAGCCACCAATGTCGCAGATGCAGAATAATGAACCGTTTGTGTTTGATCATCGCTCCGAAAGAGAGAAGTTTCCGGTGCGCGTAAGAGTAGGCGACATGAGTTTCGTGCCGGTTTTTGGATTGACAATAATGGCCGGTCGTAATTTCATTTCCAATGATTCAACGCGGAATGAGGTGCTTGTGAACGAGACAATGCTTAAGCAATTGGGCATAGCCAGTCACGAGGCAATTCTTGGGAGGAGTATGAAGGTTTTGGGGCAGGAGAAAATTATTGTAGGTGTCGTCAAGGATTTCAATGTAGATGCGCTGAGTGAAGGTATTCCGCCCGCCGCGATCGTTAATGAAAGCAGGGCAAATACAATGGCCGCCATTAAAATCAGTCCTGCTGGCGTGCCTCAAACTCTTAGGGACATTGAAAATACATGGAACAAGCTTTTTCCGGAAAGTGTCTACAACGCCGGTTTTTTGGACGATCAGATGGAGTCGTTTTATGCGACTGAAAACATTCTGCTGGGCCTAATCCAGGTATTTTCTGTCATTGCTATTCTCATTGGCTGCCTTGGATTGTACGGGTTGGTCACCTTCATGGCCGAGTCGAGATCAAAGGAAATAGGGGTCAGGAAAGTGCTAGGGGCGACGAAAAATCAGTTACTATGGATTTTTGGAAAGGAATTTACAAGGTTAATGCTGATAGGATTTGTAGTGGCCGCTCCATTGGGCTGGTTTGTGATGCAAAACTGGCTGCGGGGATACGCTTATAAAATCAATCTGGGCTGGTGGGTTTTTGCATTAACAGCCGGACTGGTAGCATTGATCACGTTATTGACCATTGCATTTCAATCGGTAAGAGCTGCCCGTATGAATCCTGTGAAAAGTTTGCGGACGGAGTAAGACTTGGTAAGTCTCCCAGACTTGCCAAGTCTCTCTAAAAGTCTACTCCACCACCGCCGACACGCAAATGTAAGTAGGAATGATCCCGGTAGCCCTGATCCGCACTTCCGCGTCTTCCGCCTGTGTATTCCCAGTCAAAACCAGGGCAGTATCCAGCCCGAATTTATTCCCGCCTAAAATGTCGGTATGCAGTGTGTCGCCCACCATCAGAATGTCCCTTTTATCGACATTGGGATAATTTTTAATGTGCTGGTAAGCAAATATAAACATCTGAGGATCAGGCTTTCCGAAGCGGATAAACTGTCGGCCGATCGTATCTTCGATCATTTTGGCCAATGCACCAACGGCGATCGATAAACGGCTCTTGGAAGCAGGGTAGGTTTTATCGGTATTGGCGACAATCACCGGAATATTACGTTTACGAAGCAGGTTAAGCGTTTTTGTCAAATCCGTATTCCAGTCAAAACCTTCGTCGTCGAGAAATACTAGGGCATTCACGTCGCTTACGGCATTAAGATCCAACTCTCTGATTGACAGTGTTTTTATATCTGATGTTTCAATGTAATGTGCCGAATTATCTGTTCCAAGATATGCCACGATCCCTTTCCTCACTTTGAGGTCCAGGTACTCCCTGGCAAGCATACCGGAAGAAATAATGCGGTCGGGCGTTACATCATTAATACCCAGTTTTACGTAGCTTTCGGCCAGTTGCTCCGGGCTCCTGGAAGCGTCATTGGTCACGACATAGAAATCCTTTTGGGTCTCTCTCAGATACGCAAAAGTGTTCTCTATTCCCGGTATGAGGCCATTATAGGTTTTCAGAACACCGAAAGCGTCGAAGAAAATAACATCGTACTTGGATATTACTGATTTAAAATTGTCGAGGATCATAGTAATTGGTGTCTTGGAGTGTAAAAGAAATGGAGGGCCAACTCGCTATAAGTTCAGTACTCTCAGGATTTTCTCTTCGTCAAAACCATCTATCGAAGGAAAATAGAGCTCATATGCTTCTTTTTGCAGCTTGGTACAGTATGACCTGTGGAAGAAATATTTACCGTATTTGATCACATAATTCAAAATAAAGAAGCGGTAAGCCTCTTTCATAAACCGGACCTCTCTTTCCGTCAATGGATAAACTTTGTGGTACTCCTGAAGAAAAATCATAAAGCGATCTTCCATCAATGGGCCCATGAGATAGCTGAACACCGTGCGGTCCCCGACATTGGAACAAACACGACTAAAAAAGTAGAAATCCATAACCCGCGAAGAAACCCTGAACCAATCGTAATCCCAGCGTGAAAACAATTTCATGTCGTCGGTCACCGAAAAGTTGCCAATATTCCAGTCCACAAAAACAGGCATAAGATCAAAAGAACTCACATTAAGCCGCTGGATATTCTTCATGAAAATATCGCATTGCTTTTTCAAAATATGGATAAAACCGCGATGCTCGTATTGGCCGGTGTCCGTTTCGAGAATGTCAAGCAAATGCTGAATATCTGTGCGCAGGTTCTTGGACGATTTCGGAATTGATTTCCCCGCCCTGAAACAAGCCAGGTGAAACTTAGCTGCTTCGGTACCCAGTTTCCGGATCTGATCCTCATTGAGCCGCTTAGGAAGCCGGTTCATAGCCCTGATCGGATTATAAAACACCACCCAGGTGTCCACAAAATCTTCCTGGTAGCGATAGGTATAGACCTGGTTATTTTTTACAAGAGACTTGGCGAGCACATTTTCAAAGGGGTACAACAGGTTGTTGGAAAGGGTTTGAATGATCCGGTGGTCTTCTTTGAAATGTTCATATTTCCCGAAATAGGAAAGCTTGGCCACGACCTTATCATCATTGTCCAGCGTTACCCTGAATACGTGATTGGTTGATACTTTGGCACTGATATCCTCCACAAATTTCACTCCGATGGAATTATCAAAACCTGCCCAGGCTTGGCGGATAATTTCGGGATAATCTTTTAAGCGCATTACTGATTTTGCATTAGGCCTTGCAGCATGTTGATGTTAAGCTACTGAGGGAAATTATACAGAAAGTCAAAGGTAGCAACTTCGCGGGAGCGGAATACGGTACCTGGACTGTCAGAATAAAAAAATAATCCCATAATTTTGTAAAAACTTACCTTTCAGATTTTGTTTTACTATTTCTCGCGTTTCCTGGTTCGTCTGGCACTACCTATTTACTTAAAAAAGCTTTGTGTTGCCAATTTTGATAAACTTCCCAAAGGTGCGCCACTCATGCTGGCCTCCAATCATCCGGATTCATTTTTTGATGCTGTTGTAATAGGCTCTGTATTGGAGCAGCCTATTCATACATTGACCCGTGGTGATGTTTTCAAAAAACCTGCGGCGGCTTTCTGGCTCAGGCAGATTAACCTCATTCCGGTGTTCAGAGGGTCGGAAGGGCGGCAGTATGTTAAAAATCACGATGTTACCGCTCAGGAAAGCCATGATGCGCTGAAAAAAGGTGACGCGGTAGTTGTATTCTCAGAGGGAATATGTGTGAATGAATGGCGATTACGGCCATTGGGGAAAGGTACCGCCCGCATGGCCTACAAAATCTGGTATGGCGATGATCCATTGAAAAGTATGAAAGTGATTCCCACCGGCCTCAATTATGAGCATTTCCGCGGTCCCGGGAAACGTGTTTCATTGCGTTTTGGAGAAGAAATCGGTCACGAGGATATCCAAACCAGCCCGCAGGATTACGAGAAATGGCTCCGGGAATTCAATGACATCCTCGACCGGAAAATGAATAATGAAATTCTGACGATACCAGACGATTTGTCTCAAACGGCGAAAAAAGACAGACTGAATGCTTTCTTCGGAAATTGTACTGTCGCTGAGCGGAGTAATCCGTTGCTTAAAGCGATCGGTTCTATCGGACGCTTGATTCACAAGCCGTTGTATTCATTTTTTGTCAAGAAAACAGCCAAACTGACGGCTAGATCGGTCTTTTATGATTCGGTACTATTTGGAATGCTCATGTACTTGTACCCGACCATTGTTGCGCTACTCGCGATCGTCGTAGGTATCATCGCGGGCTGGCCTGTGGGACTGGGACTATTCCTTGCATTGCCTTTGCTAGCTTGGATTGGGGCCAGGTATCGGTAAATCTTAAATGTTGATAATTTTAAGAGTTCTGAGGTTTTGGAGCAGCTCATTCAAATTACAATGGAGCCAACCGGGTTTGACGGCTACATTTCCTCCTTTTGGGGTAACTAGAAAATTATTTACAGTCTTCAGATCGTTTACGGATTCCGACGATCCTCTTTTTAGAGCGGGAGCTAATGATATCTTTATTTCTATCGAAACTACCGGTGTAAGTCCATCAACCAGAACAAGATCCATTTCAGCACCATTTGATGTACGGTAAAAGAAAGGTTGAATAGCCGGATCAAGCACATTGATCACTTGTTCTATTACGTAACCTTCCCACGAAGCACCAGCTATCGGGTGGGCAGTAAGGTCATCCGGTTGTTTGATGTTATGAAGAAAATGTAAGTTACCCGTATCTCGAATGTAGATTTTGGGGCTTTTCACAATTCTCTTGCTCACATTGACAAACCACGGCTCGAGTCTTCTTACCAGATATGCCTGTTCCAGAATTTCGATATATCTTTTAACTGATGTTGCGGAAATTCCTATGGAATTGCTAATTGTCAGATAGTTAAGCAATGATCCATGGACGTGCGAAATCATTCGGAGGAAATTATTCAGTAGTGGAATTGAAATAGATATCCCGAGTTTCGATAAGTCCTGCTCAACGTAGGTCTTGATAAAATTTTGTTGCCATTGCAGCCAAAAACCATCGTCTGGTGCAAGCAAAGCGTCTGGGAAACCGCCTCTGTGCCAATGTGTCCGCATAGGAATTTCAATGGAATCGGCCTCACTTGCCAAAATCGGAGACAACTCGTGGTAGGCAATTCTACCTGCAAGAGATTCAGAACTCTTTTGCAGAAAGTCGGGAGAAGCTGATCCTAGTAGAATAAATCTTGCAGCTTCTCTTTTTCGGTCTATTAAAGCGCGAAGTTGGGGGAAAAGAGGAAGCAGGCGTTGAACCTCATCAATCACAATGGTTTTATCAACATTATTCTCGATCACCCAGGAGGTATTTTGAGATATTGTTTGAAAATCTTCAGCCAGCTCCAAATCGAAATAGATTGAAGGCTTGTTTAGCTCCGACATTAACTTTTGTGCCAAAGTAGTTTTCCCAACCTGTCTTGGACCTAAAATTCCAACCGCAGGGAAAAAGCGGAGCGAGCGTAAAATTCGGTTTTCAAGAACTCTTGATATCATTAACCATGTAAATTCAACATTGACTGGTGAATTTACATGGTTAATTTAATTAATCATAGTAATTCTCAATCTTTAACCCTGCTCAATCCCATCAATTTCAACATCCAGTTGGGCAATGGTCTCTGGTGCTTTCTTTTCTGAATATCGAGGAACCAGCCGATTTTTTTCAAAATGGGCAGTTTGTGAGTTTCTACTAATTCTATTAATGTGCCGTCGGGATCTTCCAGGTAGGCAAATCGTCCCGCAGCCGACTCCATTCCAAATGAACTTTCGCTGTCAATGGTGAATGGATAACCCTGAGCCTGCAATTTGGTTTTCAACGTAACCATATCCAGTGTGTCGAAACACAAATGGATATAACCGCAATCTCCCCAGAAGCGATTTTCGAATATCTTCTTAGGCGTTCTGTCCAGCGCCTGAATGAGCTCTATCTGAATGTCACCCAACAACCGGCTGAATGCACCGTCTGGCGTGAAACTTTTGCGCAATAGCATTCTTCTGAAACGCTGGCCGGGAATCGATACCGGCAGATCTTCAAAAACGCCGGTTTTATCATAAACCACTTCCAGCGGCTGCAAAAGATTTTTATAAAAAACGACAGATTTATCAATGTCAGAAACGCCTACCATTACTCCGGCTACTCCACCAACAGCGCTGCCGGTTTTCTGGAACCAGGAATTGTCGCTGGTGATCTGAAAAGTGTTTCCATAAGGATCATTTCCCCAAAAACCTTCGCCTTCCGGTAATGCTACCAAAGGCCCAACCGCTTCTTTGGATTTACTTTTGATCCAGTCGTGTGCCTTCCTGACGTCGGGCGCCTTAAAACGGATCGCGTTAATGCCAAGATCACCTGGTTCGGGTTTGAAATTGGCGGGCTGTGAGGTACGGCTTGTAAATGACCATATTTCCAGTCCACCGCCACCGGCCATATTGAGCGCCAGAACGGCATGTCTTTGTTGAACTTTGCCGCCGGTATAGGGCGTCATCAGCGGGGCTTCGGCTTTTTCATCAAATACCGGTACGTCGAAACCCAGGACCTGGCGGTACCATTTCCATGCGTCGGGCACATTTTGAACACCAATTCCTACTTGTTGAATTCCTGAAATCAGCGGAGCACTCATTCGTCGAGATTATAATTAAATAAAGGATGGATATCTGTAAACCAGATTTTTAAATAGTCGGCAATTTTACGAAATAAAAAGCAAACCAGACATCTGTTGACATGTTTGTGGAAAATTGTGGAGTGTGGAAAAATTTTCTTGGGATACAAAACCTAATTGATTATTTGATAAACATAATAATTCCTATCTTTAAATGAGATTTCCAGAATTTTATTTTAGAAAGCTGAATTTCAACGCATCCATTTGGATGCTCTCATCGTACATGTGATGAGCCTGTCTCAATTAAAGTAAGAATGAATCAGTCAGTAGTAATTGCACCGGTAGGCGAAAGCTTAGCGGCATTTTTAAGTTCATCGCAGTATTCAAAAGTAATTGTGATAGCGGATAATAATACAAAAAGGCACTGTTATCCCATTTTGAAGGCTTTTTTACCAAAACATAGCATCGTATCCGTTCCGGCTGGTGAGGCGCATAAGACGCTAGCAACTTGCGAGAAGATCTGGGAAGCGATGACGAATGAGGAGTTGGACCGGCATGCGTTGGTTATTAATATTGGTGGAGGAGTGATTGGGGATATGGGCGGTTTTTGTGCGGCGGTTTACAAGCGTGGAATAGATTTTATACAAGTGCCGACGACATTGCTTTCACAGGTTGATGCGAGTGTGGGAGGCAAATTAGGAATTGACTTTCAGGGGTTTAAAAACCATCTTGGTGTTTTTAATATTCCGAAAAGCGTCTTAATCGACCCGGTATTTTTGAAGACATTACCGGAAAGAGAAATTCGGTCAGGTTTCGCAGAAATTATCAAGCATTGTCTGATAGCTGATGCGACGAAGTGGGAAGAGATCAGGCAAAAGGATTTTGACAGACAAAACTGGCAAGACCTGATTGCACATTCGGTGAAGATCAAACAAGAGGTGGTGGACCAGGATCCTACGGAAAAAGGTTTGAGAAAAATCCTCAATTTCGGTCATACACTGGGACATGCGGTTGAAACCTGCTTTTTGAACAAGGCAGCAAATCAGCGGTTGTACCACGGAGAAGCCATTGCAGTGGGGATGATCATGGAAAGTTATTTGTCTTTTGAGAGAAAGATGATCGACCAGCAAACGCTGACAAACATTGAAGAATTTCTTTTTGCCACCTATGGCAAAGTGAACATAAAACCTGAGGACGTAGAGCAAATCATCGCTTTGACGCGCCAGGACAAGAAAAATAAGGGAAAGGAAGTGCGGTTTTCATTGCTGAAAGGAGCGGGGCAATGTGCGTATGATATAGTGGTTTCTGCTTCTGAAATGCGTAAATCAATAGCCTATTATTTGGGATAGTTTTAGTGGCATCTGGCATAAGCTATTGGTTGAGTAAAAGAGTATTCAATACATTCTCGATATATTATTTCACAACCTGACAAAATTAAATGCTTATGCTGAGGTCTATTTTAACTTATTCCGTTTTGCTCCTGGTGATTGTAATTGCGGGGTGTTCCAGTGGTCGAAAAGTGTTTGTGGAGCACGATTATAGTTACGAAACCAACTTTAAAGATTACTCTTCCTATACGTTTCTGGAATGTGAGAGAGATACCAATAATCTTTGTACAGAAATTTACGAAGCGATCCGTCGCCAGATGCAGGTAAGAGGTTATAAGCTTACGGCTGAAAAACCTACATTGCTGGTTAACTACGGTATTTTTTATGATAACCTGAGATACCAGGGTTATATGCAGCCGGTGATCAAAAACTGGGTGGATACGGAAAATGAAGGTTTCAGGTATGAGCCTATCAAATATGCGCTGGACAAAGGAACGCTCATTGTTTCTTTGATCGACGCTGAAAGTGATCAGGTAGTGTGGAGAGGATACGCGTCAGGTATCTTCAAGGGTGTCGAAAGTTCCAATAACCATTACCGAAGCGTAGTAAGGCGTATTTTTGACCAGTACCCGCTATTTGCGAAAGGATATGATCCGAGAAGATATAGCGAAGCGGTTGGAAGATAATTATTATTGTCAGAGCGGAGTCGAAGTGCATGTACTTCGACTCCGCTCAGTCTGACAAAGCCTACCTCAATTTCAAAGTAGCAAGCGTCAGAATTGCCAGAATGATCCCTACAATCCAGAACCGGGTCACGATTTTGGATTCGTGAATTCCTTTCTTTTGATAATGGTGATGCAGCGGCGACATGAGTAGTACCCTTCGCCCTTCCCCGTATTTCTGTTTGGTATATTTAAAATAGCTGACTTGCACGATCACCGAGAGGTTTTCAGCAATGAAAATTCCGCACATGATTGGGATAAGCCATTCTTTGCGGATCGCCAGTGCTACTACTGCTATCACTCCCCCCAGCATTAAACTCCCGGTGTCGCCCATAAAAACCTGGGCAGGGTACGCGTTATACCAGAGAAACCCGACACAGGCCCCGATAAATGCGGCACAAAAAATCACCAGCTCTCCCGAATTAGGAATGTACATGAGGTTCAGGTACTGCGAAAACTTGGTGTTACCCGACAAATAGGCCAAAACGCCCAGCGTAAGCGCAATGATCCCTGACACGCCCGCCGCCAGACCGTCAATACCGTCGGTAATGTTAGCTCCGTTGGAAATGGCTGTAATGATAAAAATAGCTACAATGGTGTAGATAATCCAAGTGTATTCTTCTGGCAGGCCAAAAAGTAGTGCCTTGTAGTCGAATTCGTTGTTTTTGGTAAATGGAATGGTGGTTACCGTCGGATGAATAATGTCGCGGTACCGCTGTATTTCACCCAGATTAGAGCTCAGCAACGGTTTGTCGTAAATCCTGATCCTGACATTGTCATTGAATGATAATGTAAGTCCCACAATGAGTCCCAATCCTACCTGGCCCACGATCTTGAACCTGCCGTGAAGACCGTCCTTATTGTTTTTGAACTTCTTTAAATAGTCATCGATAAAGCCGATCAACCCTGTCCATAGTGCTGTAATGATCAGGAGGACAATGTAAACGTTACTTAGTTTGGCGAAAAGCAGTACCGGGATCAGAAGTGAGGCCAGAATGATAAAGCCTCCCATGGTAGGAGTACCCGCTTTTTCCATCTGCCCTGCCAGGCCGAGGTCACGGATCGACTCGCCCATTTGCTTTCTTCTCAGCAGATTAATGATTGACTTGCCGTAGGTGGCTGCAATAAATAAAGACAAAACAGTGGCTCCAAGCGCCCTGAATGAAATATATTGGAATACGCCGGCGCCGGGTATGTTGAAATTCTTGTCTAGATAATCAAATAAGTAATAGAGCATGTAAAAGCATGTTGGGATGACGGCTGCAAAGTTGCGTCTTTTCAAAGACTGTGCAAAAGACCGGCAGGTTTTTAATTGGAATACCGCTTCTCAAATACCTCTAAAAGCACTTCTTTGTCGTCAAAATGGTGCTTTACCCCCTGAATGTCCTGATAATTCTCGTGACCTTTTCCCGCGATCAGAATAATGTCCTCCGGATTTGCCTCTAATCCGGCTTTCAAAATAGCTTCACGCCGGTCCGGGATGACCGTTGTTTTTTTGTAATCCAATGGTGGTACACCTTTGCGCATTTGTTCCAGAATGTTCAGCGGATCTTCGAATCTCGGATTATCGGAAGTCAGGATTACCTGGTTGCTGTATCTGCAAGCGATCGCGGCCATTTTGGGTCGTTTTTCTGCGTCTCTGTTTCCTCCGCATCCTACGATAGTAATGACTCTTTCATTCCCATTTCTCAAATGCGTGATCGTTTCCAGTACGTTTTCCAATGCGTCTGGTGTGTGGGCGTAATCGACTATACCTACAATGTGATCTTTGGAATGAAATTGTTCAAACCTGCCCGGAGGACTCTTAAGGTTAGAAAGCTCAGTAAGCACCTCCGCAGGTTTTTCACCCAATAGAACCGCTGCTCCGTAAACCGAAAGCAGATTATAAGCATTGAATCGCCCGATTACGCGGAACCATACCTCTTGCTGATTGATCTCCATATGCATACCGGCGAGCGTATCGGAAATGATCTTGCCCTTGAATGTGGCCAGAGTTTGCAGCGAGTAAGTTTCTATTTTAGCCTTCGTATTTTGAACCATTACCGAGCCGCGGCGGTCGTCCACATTGACCAGGGCAAAAGCAGTTTTCGGTAATTGGTCAAAGAAACCTTTTTTTGCCTTGATATAATTGTCAAAAGTCTTGTGAAAATCGAGATGATCGTGGGTAATGTTGGTGAAAATTCCTCCCGCAAACTGCAAGCCGGTAATGCGATGCTGAGCTACGGAATGTGAACTTACCTCCATAAAAACGTGACTGCAATTGCTGGCGAGCATTTTTGAAAGCAGCTGATTGAGCGCAACCGAGTCGGGCGTCGTGTGGGTAGAAGGAATGATCTCGTCCTCTATTTGATTTTGCACAGTTGACAGCAAGCCGCACCGGTATCCCAGTTTACGAAACAGCTGGAAAAGAAATGTAGCGACGGAAGTTTTGCCATTTGTGCCTGTCACACCCACCAGAGTCAGTTTACCGGAAGGATAACCGTAGAAAGCCGCAGCTATCTGACCCATCGCCTCTGCCGAATCTGCAACCTGAATGTAAGTAACCTCGCCTACCGGATTCTCTGGCAGCTCTTCGCAAAGTATCGCCGAAGCACCCAGTCCGGTAGCAGTGGTAATGTACTGATGGCCATCGGTTTGTGTTCCTCTTAGCGCCACGAACAAACTGCCGGGCAATACTTTTCTTGAATCTAAAATGATATTTTTAATAATAACATCACCGGAACCATGAATGGTGGCGTCTTTCAGATCGCCAAGAATGCTGCTTAAATTTTTCTCCTGATTGGTTTCCATGAATGGAATTACTGTAATGTTAGTAGGATCGTTTTAATACCGTTTTTATTGGACCCGGGTGGTAACGATTGTTCCACCACTTTGCCAGATCCTTTAAATGTAACCTTGAAACCTTTGTTTTCGAGAATGTACAGGGCGTCGCGCATCGGCATTCCCTGCAAATCAGGGATATCTCTGGAATCAATGTTCTGCGATTTCCATTTCGTTTTCCCTTTTTTAAATAATGAAGCAGAGGCGTATTCAGCGTCTTCGGGAGCCGGTGTCAGTTTTAGTTCGCTGCTGATAATTTTCAGGTCCGACGATCTTCCCGCCCATTTCACGTCCTGCGAAGTTTCAGGGATCGAATCTTTCACCGGTTTTTGAATGCTGGCGTCATAGGCGTAGATCCTGTCCGCTACCTCCTTGAACACAGGCGCGGCAACACTTCCCGCATAACGCGTGTAATCTGCCCCGGAGCTTTTGGGATTATCAATGATAACAATGCAGCTGTACTTAGGCTTATCGGCTGGGAAGTAACCTACAAAAGAGGTGTAATTCTTGCCCTCCGTGTACACTCCATTAATCAGCTTACGTGCAGTACCGGTTTTGCCCGCGATTTTATAAAGATCTGATTTAATGTTTTTTGCCAATCCGTTTTGCACCACGCCTTCGAGCATTTTCTTTACTTTTCGGATCGTTTCTGGCGAGCAAATCGGCTTTTCCTCCACGTATGGGATCATTTTATCTTCTACTCCCTCCGCGTTTCTGATCTCCTTAACGATCATCGGACGCACCCAATAACCATCATTTGCAACAGCATTGTACAAGGCGAGGGTTTGCAGCGGCGTCATTTGCATTTCGTAACCATGCGCCATGAAGTAAAGCGAATAGTTACTCCAGTGTTTCGAAGTCCGGTCGCGGATCAATGGAGGCTTCTCGCCCTTCATTGGAATCCCGGTTGGTGTAGTCAAATGAAACTGCTTGAGATAATTCAGGTACTTATCAGGTTTTGATGCAAAATACTTTTGCATCAGCAATACGATCCCAATGTTAGACGATTTTTCAAGTACCTGAGATGCGGTAATGGTCCCGAAACCCCCCCGGTGCGCATCCCTGATCACGTGATTGCGGAACCTGAGGGCGCCCGCACCAGTATTCACCATCACCTGATCCGGATTCATATGTGTTTCTTCCAGCAGCGCCATCATCGTCGCCAGCTTGAATGTCGAACCCGGGTCGTTGCTACCCGCCAAAGCATAGTTAAAGACTTCTTCATATTTTTCGTCGCCGCGTTTGGTCAGATTAGCCATCGCCTTGATCTCCCCAGTGGCAACTTCCATTACCACTACCGAGCCAAAATCTGCCTGCATTTCGGTCAATTTTCTGCGTAGTGCCATTTCAGCCCGTTCCTGGAAATTCATATCCAGCGTCGTGTAAATGTCCCTTCCAGCTTCCGGCTGCACATTCAGCGCGTCGCCCACCGGGATTTTCATGCCGCCTTCCACTTTTTCTACCCAGCCAATACCCGATTTCCCTTCCAGTTTTTTATCAAAACTTGCCTCGATACCAATGTACCCTCTTCCACTTTTGGGATCGATACCGCCAATAGTGCGGTCGGCCATTGGACTGAATGGTTTGTACCTTCTGTAAATGGTTTCAAACTTTCCGCCGCCACCTTTTTTGTCTTTTGCAAAGAATGGCCACAGCTTGATTTTTTCTCTGTCCAAATGGCTGATCTGTTTGGATTTAAGCCTTAGGTATCTTTTACTTTTGCTTACCCGGTAACGCATGATCTTGGCGCGGTAACCGGCAGCAGTATTTTCCCCGAAATTTTTGGCCAGTAGGGCAGACAGTTTATCAATGTTGTTGTAGAAGTAGGCAGAGTCAGCTACTTTGGTGTCAAACCCAACAAAATAATAAGGTAGTGACGTAGCCAGCAGCCGGTTGTCGGCCGAATAAATATTTCCCCGCATCGCAGGAATGGTATCCAGTTTCAGGTCGTTTTTGACTGAATATTCCGCCCAGGTTTTTCCTTTGAAAGTATCGTAATATTGAACACGGATTAGCTTGGCAAACACCAGGATTGCCAGCAAAAACAAAAGCCAGCCTACCGTCCTCGCCCGGTTGATCAGCGCTTTCTTATTATTCTGACCACTTTCAATATCGTTCTTCATAGCCTGTTTAGAAGAAAAAAGTATCTTGATTGATGAATTTGACCGTTTTGGATAAAAGCAGAAACTGTTACTCTTCTTCTTCCTTGATAATGATCTTTTTGGGAGGGGTCAGGTTTTCTTCCAAACCGTTGGGTTTCACTTTTTCAATGATGACCGATTGCAGGCCACTTTTCATGTATTCCGCATGAATGGATGTGTACTCTGCCCGAAGATCATCTACTTCCTTTTTGAGTTTGATACTATTCCGCACATATTGTTCAGACTGGAACCCAATCCGTTCGTAAGCCACAAGCAGCATCACGACCCACCCGAAATAGTAGAAATATTTGACCGGAAGCCGCTCCTCCTTACCCGGAAGTTTTTCGCCAAACACTTTATCCAGAGGCAAAAAACGGTTGAGCCAGTTAAATAAAGAGTATTGACGCTTACGTTTGGGCGGTTTTGGTGTGATCGGTTTAGGCCTTCGTTTATTTTCCGGCATTTTCCTCAGGTTTTTCTGCGATCCTTAATTTTGCACTTCGCGCCCTTGGGTTTCTGGCTACTTCCTCTTGCGTCGCTTCCACGGGTTTCCTTGTAACGCTGACCAATGGCCTTATCGCATTTCCGTAAAAATCCTTTTCCACTTCGCCGTCGAATTTTCCCTTTTGAATAAAATTCTTGACCAGCCTGTCTTCCAATGAATGGTATGACATTACTACCAGCCGTCCGCCTGGGTTCAGGACCTCAGGTATCTGTGTCAGAAACTCTTCCAGCACGCTCAGTTCGTCGTTTACTTCAATTCTCAATGCCTGAAAAACCTGTGCGAAATACTTGTTTTCACGATGTTTGGGGGCATAGCGCATCAAAATGCCTTTCAGGTCATTGACCGTTTCAATGGGCGAATTATGCCTGGCTGCGAAAATAGCCTCCGCGGCGGTTTTCGCATTGGTAACCTCCCCATACATGCCTAATATCCTCTGCAGCTCCGCCGTAGACCTCACATTGAGAACTTCCCGTGCGGTTTTTTCGCCATTTGGGTTCATCCGCATATCAAGGTCAGCCTCGAAGCGTGTTGAAAAGCCTCTTTCCGGCGTATTGATCTGATGAGAAGAAACGCCGAGATCTGCCAGGACACCATCTACTTTTTCCGCTTTATGCAGTTTCAGGTACCTTTTAATATGCCTGAAATTAGCTGCAATGAATGTAAATCGTTTATCGTCTTTAAATTTCTCAGCATTGGCCACTGCGTCGGGGTCCTGGTCAAACACCAGTAACCTGCCGGTCGTCAGGTTTTCGAGAATGGCCCTCGAATGTCCGCCGCCGCCAAAGGTGACATCCACGTAAGTGCCTTCCGGCTGAATGTTAAGCCCATCCAGGCATTCGGATAACATGACAGGTTCATGATAGGTACTTTGTGGATCCATTTGTTAAAAGCAACGTACTGAGGAACTATTTCTTGCCGTGAGGCAGTTACAAACTTAGCAATTTTCAAGCGTAGGAATCACGGTTGAGGAGTGATTTAATTTTAACACCACAAGGAGGTTTTTATAATAACGAATTGTATATGAGATATATAAATTGGATTGCTGCTTCGTTGTTTTTGATTGCATTAACTAGCTACACATCTTCCCCTGAGACAACTTTCGGATCAACATTAAAAAACGGCATCTGGCGGGCTACCTTAGCCAGGGATACGCACCGGCTCCCATTGCTTCTTGATATTTCCAAAAATCCGGATGGCAAAACATTCAGCGTTTTCGTCGTGAATGGGCCTGAGCGATTGAAAATGGATTCTACATACATTCAAAATGATTCGTTGGTAATCCCTATGCAGCTTTTTGATGCCAGAATTGTAGTGAAACAAGACGACGACCATTTAAAAGGAAGATATTATCGCCTGGCAAACGGAGTAGTGGCGGGTTCGATACCTTTCGAGGCGAGGTTCGGGGATGACTACAAATTCTATAAAAAAGGCGAAGCCAAAAGCAGTAGGAATGTGGCCGGCAAATGGGCGACATTGTTCAAAAACGAAATCACAGGGGATACTACCCGCGCAGTTGCCAACTTTGCACAGCAAGGTACGGACGTGACGGGCTCGTTCCTGACACCTACCGGCGACTACCGGTTTCTGACTGGCAGTGTGAATGGGGACAGTCTGTTTTTATCTACATTCGACGGCTCCAATGCCATGTTGTTCAAAGCGGCGATCGTTGCTGACGGCAGGCTGAAAGGTGCGATGTGGACAGGCCTGAAAGGTTACAAAACCTGGAATGCAGTGCTCGATCCGCAGGCGAAACTGCCGGATGCGACCAAACTGACTTTCCTGAAACCAGGATACGAAACCGTTGACTTCACATTTCCCGATGTAAATGGAAAGGAATGGTCGTTGAAGGATCCGAAATTTAAAGATAAGGCTGTGATCATCCAGATCATGGGTTCGTGGTGTCCGAACTGTATGGACGAGACCAACTACATAGCGCCCTGGTACAAAAAGAATAAAAGCCGCGGTGTGGAAGTGATCGGCCTGGCATTTGAACGCTCCGATAAACCTGAAATCGCAAACCCAAGGATCAAACGCATGATCACCAGATTTGGCATTGATTACCCCATTGTACTGGCGGGAACCAATACCGATGCGGCAACCGCAAAAGCGTTACCCATGCTCAACAAGGTAATGTCATACCCCACCACCATTTTTATTGATAAAAAAGGAAAAGTCCGCGAAATACATACCGGCTTCTCAGGGCCGGGGACTGGCAAATATTACGACGATTTTGTCTCCGATTTTAATGCACTGATGGACAAACTGATCAGCGAAAAGTAAGAAGTCCGGAACGCACCGGCCTCAAAAACCGGTGCGTTTTTTCTTGAACTAAAATTAGTATGCTTGCATAATACTAATGGGATTTCTTACATTTGTGACAAGGGGTACACCTGACACCAAATCGCTTTTTCAGACCATGCGCAAGGAAAAAACAATTGATTTCCAGATAAAATGGGCCTGGCATTCTATTTCGCGAATGTACAATGCGTATGCGGCACGGTTTGACACTACCATGGCCGTCGGCTATGTATTGCTCAATATTGACATCGAAAATGGTACTCCGGCTACCAAAATAGCCCCGCTGCTGGGAATGGAACCCAGGAGTCTCGTGAGAATGCTTAAAAACCTGGAAGAGCGTGGCCTCATTCAACGAGAAGTAAGTAAAAGTGACAAGCGCTTCGTCAGGATCGTACTCACCGAGCTGGGAAAAGAAAAGAGAGAGCTGGCCCGTGAAGGAGTAATCTCGTTCAATACGATGATCCGTGATAAAATTCCCCTGGACAAGCTTGTGACATTTTTTGAGGTGATCAAAGACATTAACAAGCTCGTAGAAGAAGAAAATCAAAAATTGAAAGCCGGAGACATAGGAGAAGTAGACGGAGAATTCTAAAAACTGAAAGCCGACGGCCATAAACTAACTCTTTAAATAATGAATCGTTCAATTCGTAAAGTAGCTGTTCTGGGTTCAGGGATTATGGGTTCGCGGATCGCGTGCCATTTTGCCAATATTGGTGTGGAAGTGTTATTACTCGACATTGTCCCGAAGGAACTTTCTGAGGCTGAAAAAGCGAAAGGACTTACCACCGACCATCCTGCTTTTCGGAACAGGCTTGTGAATGATTCTTTCCAACAAACATTAAAAGCCACGCCGGCTTCGCTATACAGCCCTTCGTTTGCCTCGCGGATTAAGTTGGGCAACTTTGATGATAACCTGGCCGATATTAAAAATTATGACTGGATTATCGAAGTCGTGGTGGAGCGGCTGGATATCAAAAGGAGCATTTATGAAAAAGTGGATGCGCTGAGAAAGCCAGGTACGTTGGTAACTTCCAATACTTCCGGCATCCCGATCCATTTGATGGCCGAAGGGAGAAGTGAAGATTTTAAAAAGAACTTTTGCGGAACGCACTTTTTTAACCCGCCAAGATACCTGCGATTGCTGGAAATCATTCCTACTCCCGATACCGATCAGGCTGTGATCGATTTTCTGATGCATTACGGCGATCTTTTTTTAGGGAAAACGACTGTTCTGTGTAAGGATACGCCCGGCTTCATTGCCAATCGGCTGGGCATTTATGCTTTGATACAAACCATCCGGATAGCAGAGGAGATGGGCCTAAGTGTGGATGAGGTGGATAAGCTCACGGGGCCGGTTGCGGGACGCCCTAAATCAGGTACTTACCGGTTGTCTGATGTAGTGGGGCTTGACACTACTGTTCACGTAGCCAACAACTTATATGCCGCGGGCGAAGGAAATGATGAGTCGCGTGACGCATTCATTCTTCCTGATGTAATGCAAAAGCTGTTTGATAACAAATGGCTTGGAGACAAAACAGGCCAGGGCTTTTATAAAAAGATCAAAGACGAAAAGGGTAAGTCAGTCATATTGGCGCTGGACTTTAATACACTGGAATACAAGCCTTCCGAAAAAGTAAAGTTTGCTACATTGGAAGGTACCAAAGCGATCAGTGACGTTTCAAAACGTTTTGCGGTACTGGTGGCGGGCAAGGATAAGGCCGGCGAATTTTACAGAAAAACATTTGCCGATATCTTCCGGTATGCCACAATGCGGATCCCTGAAATCTCCGACGAAATTTTTAGGATCGATCAGGCTATTACGGCGGGCTTTGGCTGGCAATATGGCCTTTTTGAAACCTGGGATGCGATTGGCGTGAAAGATATGCTGACCATTATGGAAAGCCTGGACCTGAAACCGGCGGCATGGGTATACGAAATGATCGCCGATGGGAATACCAGTTTTTATAAAGTAGAAGCCGGAAAGCGGCACTATTACGACATTCCATCCAAATCCTACAAAAAAGTACCGGGGCAGGAGAGCTTTATCCTGCTGAGTAACCTGTCGGACAACATTGTCTGGAAAAATGCAGGGGCTAACTTGTACGACATGGGTGACGGTATTCTGAACCTGGAATTCAAGTCAAAAATGAATACAATGGGTTCCGAAGTAATCGAAGGGATTCAGAAAGGTATCAGCATTGCCGAGAAGGATTTTCGTGGGTTAGTGATTGGAAATGAATCGGTTGAAGCATTTTCGGCGGGCGCCAACCTGGCCATGCTGTTTATGTTTGCCATCGAGCAGGAGTTTGATGAGATCAATATGGTGATTGCGCAGTTCCAGCAAACCATGATGCGGGCGCGCTATTCCTCGATACCTGTTGTCACCGCGCCTCACACGCTTGCGCTCGGAGGTGGCTGCGAGCTTAACCTGCACGCAGACAAGATAGTAGCACACGCGGAAACGTATATGGGACTAGTTGAATTCGGCGTTGGCATAATCCCGGCTGGCGGTGGTACCAAGGAGATGGCATTACGTTGCTCCGACATGTACCAGGCAGGAGACACGGAATTGAACATTCTTCAGACTGCTTTTATGAACATTGCACAGGCCAAAGTGTCGACGTCGGCCAGGGATGCGCGTGAAATGAATTATTTGCAGGAAAAAGATCAGATCGTGCTCAACCGGTCGAGACTGATCGCGGAAGCCAAGCAAGCGGCGATTGATCTGGCGGACAATGGATATACACAACCGAAGCAAAGAGCTGACATTAAAGTGCAGGGAAAAACGGGTATAGCGTTGTTCATGGCCGGTATAGCGCAAATGCGACTGGCGAATTACATTACCGATCACGATGCCAAAATCGCTAATAAACTGGCATATGTGATCAATGGGGGAGATCTGAGTTATGCCCAGAATGTGACCGAACAATATTTGCTGGATCTGGAACGGGAGGCATTTTTATCGTTGTGCGGCGAAAAGAAAACGTTGGAAAGGATGCAAGGTCTATTGAATGGAGGGAAACCGCCCCGCAACTAGCCTCGTCAGCAGTTAGGGAATTATTGCTTAGCCAATTTATGTTCTGGAGTTAATAGGATATTCGGTGAAATGTTCGATATTTAGAATTAATCAACTGAAATATTTAGTGAAACCGGTTCATCTTTACGCATACTAATTCCCCTAAAAAGTACATTTGATCAACAATGATTTCAAAAAAAGCAAAATACGCCCTGAAGGCCTTGAAAGTTTTGGCAGAGCAATACGGAAAAGGACCCGTATTGATATCTTATATTGCTGAAAAAGAGAAGATTCCGAAGAAATTTCTGGAAGCGATCTTACTCGATCTTCGCAATAATGGTGTGCTGCAGAGCCAAAAAGGGAAGGGTGGTGGATATTTATTAAGAGTGCCGCCGGGCGAGGTGAATTTTTCCAAAGTCTTGCGGATTATCGACGGGCCCATAGCTCCTGCACTTTGCGTTTCGATGTTCTTCTACGGAAGGTGCGACGATTGCAAGGATGAGGAAACGTGCAGCCTGCGCACAGTATTGGAAAGATGGAGAGACGCTAATCTTGCGGTTTTGGATAAAACCACATTGAATGACCTTCTTCAGGCCGAGAATGCAGAGCCTACGGACATATTATCGTAGTCATAACCGGTCTTTTCTGACGTAAAGCCTCGTATCGTCGAAGCTACCCAGCAAAGAATAATTTTTAAGGAGATATTGATACAACTCAGGGTAACTTTCGATGCCCTGGGTTTTTTTGTTTTGAACCCAGAAACTGTTTTTCCCCACCGCATCCAGTACCACAGCAGGTTTGGTTCTTTCAATGTCGGTAAGATAGCGATCGCGGTATGTTTGCCGCATAGCCAGATCGAAGATCGAACGCTCGGTGTGGTTTTCGGCAGTTCCCTGCGCCAGTTGTGCCTCTACGTAATAAACACATTGCCAGCCCCATACGGCCATATAGTCGCCTGGTTTGCTATATTTTTTGAGCTCTTTCACGACGGGGCTTTGCCAAAGATCCCTGGCTCCTACGGACGGGAAATCATTTAGTTTTCTCTCTTTTATAAAATAATAGGCATCATTTCCTGCAAACCAGACCATTAAAAGTGCTGGAAAGATCAGTGACCATTTTTCCAGTCTGGATAAACCATATGCAGCCAGCAATGTCCAGGGAACAATGCAGAAATTGAAATAATGGATAAAATCATTACCCGATTTGGTAACTGCGTAGATGCTTGCAAGAACTGAGAATAAAATGGTAAGTGGAATGGCGTAGTTCTGAGCTTTGCTTTTTGAGGGGCTAAAAATATTTACTAATCCCAAAAACATTGGAATGATCAATGTTAGGGTAAAAAACTGAAAGTCAGATGTCCGACGGAAAATGGCTGCAAACTGTGCAGGAATGGAGAGGAAGCCTTTTCCTTCGGCATAAATCGCATTGCCGAGCAGATAGAAATCGATGAAGTCGGTGAATACGTGAAACGCAAGTGTCCACAAAAGAACAATGACCGGGAATGTCAAGCCGCCGGAGATGAGTGCCAGAAACGGGCGATAATCTTTTCGCTCACGATATACCTCGTAACAAAACCAGCACGCTGCCAACACCAGTACCATCGCCTGAGGCACGGCCTGCAATTTGGCAAAAGGAATAGTGCCTGCTACAAAGCCAATAAAGTACGCATTTGCCGACTTTGATTTTTCATGCTGGCCAAGACATGACAGGAGCCACAAACATAAAGACAGCAGAAATACCGGAAGCTGCTCGCTCGAATAATGCACAAAATCAACCTCTTGTGTAAATGCAAGGAAGATCAGCGGGACGGGAAATATCTTCTTAGCCAGAGATGTTCCGAACCAGTTTTTTAATGTAAAAAACAGAAAAAGCAACGAGCCGCCAGCGCAAAGAAGCCCCATGAACCTCCCGGAGGTGTAGTCAATTTGAAAGCCGAATAATTTGGGAATAACGAGCAGGTAGTTGTCGAGCGGCCCAATGGTGGTACCGTCGACCGAGCGCCAGTAAATAGGGTCCTGAAACAATGTAATGGCGTGGCTGAGCATCTGGCTTTCATCGGGATTGAGTTCCCGGTTGAAAACAATGACCGGCAATCGCATCACCAGCAGCAACAGCATACTCAGAGCAATGTAGGCTTTGGTTGGAACAGCCTTATAATGACCTGAAAGAATGACAATTCCTGCCAATAAATAACCCAGAAGCCAATACACCGGAGGGAAACTGTCGAAAGTGATCATGACAACTTAGTTGAAAGTGTCTACTTTTTCTACGAAATCGCGGTAATGTACGGCCGGGATGAAATGTTGCTGCGAACGGTACTGAAGTACCATAAACACTAGAAAAAGAGAGATCAGAAAGGATTGCAGCATCAGGATCATTAATGTGCTGCCTAATGTAGAGGCCCAACCCGGCGTCGCATTGCCGATCAGTTTCAGGAAAACAATAAAAAATATGAATGCGATGGCTACCCCGGACATAAAGATCGAGAATATCAGGATCCTGACCGCTGTGGTGTCGACCATTACTGAAATGGCACTTAAACCGTGTAGTACCAGTGAAACGAAATTCATTTTGCTTTCGCCGGCCAATCTGGTTGCCCGGTTAGTCAGTACCGAGTCGTAAGGAATGCGGGATTTAATGATACCGCCCGGATAGTTGTTCCAGATCTCTGAAACGCGTACCAGGTTTTGCAGCCGGCTTTGTGGGATCAGACTGAAATTTCCGAATGTGATCACTTTCCCGGTCAGGAGCTTGAAAAGCAATTTGTAAATCACATAAAACGAGCGGAAAAGCAAACTTTCTGTACGCTTGTTTCTCTCGGCAAAAATAATCTTGTCAGGTTCTTCCAAGGATCTGGCTGCCAGTTTGTTGATATCGCCAGGAGCGTCTTCACCATCTGCGTCCATGACGATCACCTTGTCGGTAGGCATGTGTTCCGCAACATACGACAGACCGATCGCAATTGCTTTTTGATGGCCCAGATTCCGGTAGAGCCTGAGCACTTTTATTTCTTTCCCTTCAAACGATGCAAATGGCTGCGTTCTTGACTTGGAAGAGCAGTCGTCGACAACTAGTAATGTGGTGTTTTTTAATATCGGAGCGTTTAGGTCCGCATTAATCTTTTGTATCAGCAGGTTTAGTGCCTCCCAGTCATTGAATTGAGGAATGATAATGACAAAATTTTCTGGCATGGGGGAGGAGATTAAAAACCTCCGAAGTGAACTTTGCTTCGGAGGTTTCTGAAATGATTTATACCGTTTTAACGCCTAGTCGGGAAGAGATACCGTCGTGGATCTGCGTTAAAGTTTCTACCAGACCGTATTCCCAGTTCCAGCCAGGGTAGTGGGATTTGAATTTGGTAAGGTCGCTCACATACCAGATGTGGTCACCGATCCTGTTTGTATCTGAATAAGAGTAAGAAAGCTTGTTTCCAGTGATTTGCTCACATAATGCAATGGCTTCCAGCATAGAGCAGTTGGCAAAACGGCCACCACCAGCATTGTAAACTTCGCCCGGACGTGGGTTCTGGTAGAAATGCCAGAACATATTTACAAGGTCGTGGCTGTGAATGTTGTCACGAACCTGTTTTCCTTTATAGCCGAAAATGGTGTAATGATTGCCGGTAATCGCGCATTTCATCAGGTAAGCCAAAAACCCGTGCAACTGGGCGCCTGAATGATTTGGTCCCGTAAGACATCCGCCGCGGAAAACGGCTGTTTTCATGCCGAAATAGCGACCATATTCCTGAACCATGATATCAGCAGCAACTTTGGAAGCGCCGAAGATAGAATGTTTGGTATGGTCAATGCTATGGTTTTCGTCGATACCGTTTGTGAAGTATGCGTGGCTTTCGTCAATTTCCCAGCGTGTTTCCAGCTCTACCAATGGAAGGTAGTTAGGATTGTCGCCGTAAACCTTGTTTGTTGAAGTAAAAATGAACACAGCCTCAGGTGAGTGAAGACGGGTCATTTCAAGCATATTCAATGTGCCTACTGCATTGACCCCGAAATCGGTAAAGGGTTCGCGGGCTGCCCAGTCGTGGCTGGGTTGTGCAGCAGCGTGAATGATGAGCTTAATGTCGGTTCCGTACTCTTTGAAAATCGGTTCCAGCTGGCTTACTTCACGAATATCGGCTGAATAATGCTTGTAGTTGCTATATGCGCTTTCGATCCGGCTTTTGTTCCACGCTGTATTCCCGTCTGCTCCGAAAAAGTATTCCCGAAGGTTATTATCAACTCCAATGACCAGATCAAATTTATCAGCCAAAAAAGCAACCGATTCACTTCCTATCAATCCGGCTGAGCCGGTTACCAAAGCTATATTCATGTTTGTGTATACTTTTAATTGCTTATGTTATTCTTGAAAATAGGATTTCAATATGCCTCGAATACGTAAAGTAAATTAAAAATGTTCAATTGTCACAACTTCACTTATTCAATGGACATGGGCCAAAAGGATTATACGTATAAACCGATATTGAAATTGTTCAATCCTTAATAAATATGGTTCCAAAAAAAAGATATCCCCCTTTGAGTGAGGATATCTTCAACATCTATATTAAGAAATAGTCTTATTGCTTTACAACCGAACTGGTAGCACCGCCATATAATTTGGCTCTGATGTCATTGACGCGGACATCCAACGCAGGGTCTGCTGCATATTTGTAAGACATCTGACGAGGTAATGAATCGGGGCTTACGCCGTATACTGTCTGATTGCCTGCATTCAAATCCTTCTGCTCGATGTGATTGTATTTTTGGTAATCACATGAAGAAAGTAAAGCCAGACAAGCAACAAACGCAACTATTTTATTGAATTTCATTTCTTTGATCGTTCATAGTATTATCAGCAAAAATAACCGCCATTTTCATAACCACCAAATTACGGTGAAACGAAATGCTATTTTTTTAACTCTTCCAGTTCATTACGTACAAACTGCATTAAATCTGAAATGTGTTGTTCCGAGAAATCGAACGGAATGTTGGCCGCCTGGTATATTTCGCCGATCGTAGCGGTATAGCCCAGCTTCAACGCATCGAGGTAACCTTTCAGTCCTTTTGCGGAGTCCTCACGGTAATTTTTCCAAACCCCGATCGCTCCCAGCTGCGCTATTCCGTATTCAATGTAATAGAATGGTACTTCATAAATGTGAAGCTGGCGCTGCCACAGGTACTTTTTGAAGTTTTCAATTCCTGACCAATCCATAATCGTGTCAGTAAATTCTTCGTAGATACGCACCCATGCTTCCGTCCGTTGTTCTGGCGTATGTTGCGGGTTCTCGTACATCCAATGTTGGAATTTGTCAACCGTAGCTACCCAGGGAAGTGTTTCAATGATCGATTCCAGATGCTGGATCTTGGCGCGTTTCAGATCATTTTCATCTTCAAAAAACTCATCCCAGAAATCCATTGTGATCAGCTCCATCGACATGGAAGCGAGCTCGGCCACTTCCGAAGGCGTATGTTTGAACGCATTCAATGCAAGATCCCGCGTTACCAGCGAATGTACCGCGTGCCCGCCCTCGTGCAGGAGCGTAACCATATCGCGCAGGTTGGAAGTCGCATTCATGAAAATAAAAGGAACGCCAATTTCGTCGAGCGGATAGTTATACCCTCCCGGAGCCTTCCCTTTCCTCGATTCCAGGTCGAGGTGTTTCATCGTTTTCATGATTCTCAGGCAGTCGCCCAGGAATGGATCAAGCCTTGAAAAACAACGGATCGTTTTATCCAGTAGCTCTTCACCAGTTGAAAATGGTTTCAATGGAGGCAGGCCTTTCGGGTCTACTTTGGTATCCCACGGACGAAGCTGCTCTACTTTTAATGCGTCTTTTCGTCCGGACGCCATGTCGTTCAATAACGGAACCACCGCTTTTTTGACCGATCCGTGAAAGTTGAAGCAATCCTCAGGTGTGTAGTCAAATCGGCCCATTGCGGCGAACATATAGTCGCGGTAGTTGTCGAAACCGGCGTTTTTACCAACCTGGTTTCTTAATCCTACCAGTTTATTAAGCAGCTCATCCAGTTTGCCATGATCCTCGTAGCGTCGCCCGCTGATCGCCCGCCAGGCTTCTTCACGAATCGCACGATCGGTGGATTGAAGTCGGTCAGCTGCTTTTTGCAAAGTCATTTCCTCTCCATCCAATGTCACTGTCATCGCTCCGGCAATGGCGCCGTAGTGACGCTCTTCGGTTTGCATTTCGGTAATCAGCGGAATGTTTTCATCACGGAATATTTCAATGGCTTTTTTCATGCCACGAAGCGTGATCGCAAACCCGGGTGCGGTTAGTTGGTCGAGGTATGGGCTATCTACCACTTTTTTGTCAAGCGCATTTCCGTACTCAGCCAGTTTAGGTTGAATTTCAGTAATGAAAAACTGCAATGCGCTGATCAGACTTTGGTTGGCAGTGTCGCATGTCTGGCGAATGTAGCGCCATGCAAAGTTTTCGGACAGATAAGACTCGATTTCACTGCGGTCTGAAAACCATTGTTTGAGGTCCTCAGCAGAATTGATGTCACGATTTTTCAGATTTTCGAAGAACGGTTCCAGGTCTTCCCATTTCTTCAGATCAAATTCTTCTCCAATAAAAACCCTTTTCGAACGGGTTGGTATATGTACTGTTTCCTGAGTTGTCATAATGATTATATGCTATTAGAAATCCAATTTAAAATTGATAGAAGTGTATCACTTATACAAATGGTCGCGAACGAATTTTGTGAATAGTAACAGTCGTAAAATGACCAAATAAGTCATTTGTACGTTCAGAAAGAAGTTTTAGTAGAATCATTTTAGAGAGCCACCGCCTGTATTGCCTCTTTACTTAAATGAGGGTACATAGCCAGCAAATCGTCGTTTTCTGCTCCCTCGCCAAGTTTACGAAGAATCATCTCGACAGTCAGACGCGTGCCTTTAACGACTGGTTTACCCAGCATCACGCGATGGTCTGAAACGATGAAATCCTGATATTTCATTGAAGAAAGGTGTTGATAAAAACTGCTTAAAAATAGTAAAAATTATCAGAGCTACAACTTGGTTTGCTCCGGTTGAGTCCGGTCCGTTAAATTATCCGTGATCACATTTTCCGTTTCCTTGACATTCTCGAAGGCGTAGTGCATTTTGTCGCGGTCGAATTCTTTTTCGTTGTTGGCAAGCCAGATAGTCGCTACTCCGTTTCCGATGAAATTGGTAATGGCACGAGCCTCGGACATAAACCTGTCAACTCCCAGTAGTAAAGCCAGACCTTCCACCGGGATAACCTTAATGGCCGTCAATGTAGAAGCCAGTACCACAAAGCCGCTTCCGGTAACGCCGGCAGCGCCTTTCGAAGTAACCATTAAAATACCGATCAATGAAAGAATCTGCCCGATAGTAAGGTGTACATTGAAAACCTGCGCAAGGAAAATCGTCGCCATGGAGAGGTAAATCGTCGTTCCGTCCAGATTAAACGAATACCCAGCCGGTACTACCAGTCCCACCACCGGTTTGGAGCAGCCCATTCTTTCCAGTTTTACCATGAGCGAAGGCAGCGCAGCTTCCGACGACGATGTACCTAAAACGATCAGCAGTTCTTCCCGAATGTATTTCAGGTACGACCACAAACTGATTTTATAAGTCCTGAGAATGAAGCCGAGTACGCCAAAAATGAAAATGGCCATCGTCGCATAAACTGTGCCCATCAGCTTGGCAAGTGGAAGCAAAGTATCGATACCATACTTGCCAATCGTATATGCCATCCCGCCAAATGCCCCGATCGGCGCGAAGATCATGACCAGGTGCAATGCGCGGAAAACGTATTTGGAGACAAAATTCAGCCAGTGAATGATCTGATCCTTACCCGAATATTTACTTAAAACCGTTCCCAGCACCAGCGAGAACAACAAAACCTGCAAAGTGACATTGTCCAGAAAAAATTGCAGCCAGCTAAAATCGTGCACTTTATTGGCATAAACCGAAATGTCCCCTTTTTGAAGATTGCCAGTCACCACGCCGTCACCGGGACGAAGAATGTTGGCCACGATCACCCCCACTATTAATGCAAGCGTAGTCACGATCTCGAAATACAAAAGTGCCTTAGCTCCCACCTTCCCGACTTTCTTCAAATCCCCCATGCCCACGATCCCGAGCGTAATGGTCAGAAAAATGATAGGATTGATAAAGATCTTAACAACCTGAATAAAGCTCTTGCCCAAAATTTCCATTTGCACCCCCTTTTCAGGATAATAATGGCCCAGAAGAGCCCCGCAGGTAATGGCCGTAAGAACCCAGAAGGTGAGGTTGGTCAATAGCTTTTTCAATGTATGCCTGATATAAAGGTTAAGGAATACGACCCGGACGTTCGGAAAATGTCGTTTTGAAGCGGTGGTGCAACTTTTGAATTTACAATAATAAAAGCCTCTGCGCGGATTTGAACCCGGTAAATGTAAATTTTTATTGACTATTTATACTTGGTCTAAATTAAAAACATATATTTGCCAACAACAATGACCATGGCGGAATCCTTTGATTGAAGTAGATAAATATTCACATGTAAAAAATAGATCATGCAAACCCGTGAATTTTTTAAATCGTTTATTGTCCTTTTTGCTATCTACCTCGCGGGTAGCTGCGCATTTGCTGGTGTAAATTTAAAGATCGTCTCGGCTAACGGAACGCTGAGCGAAATCCTGGTCGGACTGGGCCTTGAAAAACAAATTGTAGGTGTGGACGTAACCAGTACCTATCCCGCAACCCTGGATAAAATTCCTAAAATCGGTCACAACCGGAGCATTGCTGCCGAAGGAATCCTTGCCCTGAACCCGGACGTGGTGATTTATACGAACCAAAGTATGTTGTCGCCCAATGTGATTACACAACTGAATAGCAGCGGTAAAAAAGTAGTTGAATTCAAACATGAATATACCAAGGAGGGTGCGATCAAGCTCATTCGCGAAGTAGGAAGCTATTTCAATGCCAAAGCGCAGGCTGAAAAGATGGTAAAAAGCCTGCAGGCTGATCTTGCCAAAATTCCTAACGCTACCAGTCCGAAAAAGCTGTTGTTCATTTACGCGAGAGGCACCGGTACCTTAATGGTGGCCGGTACGGACACTTCGCCAGATAAAATGTTCCTGCTCGCTGGTTTCAAAAATGCGGTGCAGGGTTTCAATGATTTCAAACCGTTGACGGCAGAATCGCTTATTACCGCTAATCCTGACGTACTCGTGCTTTTTTCAAGTGGGTTGGAAAGTCTGGAAGGGATTGATGGGCTTCTGAAAGTGCCCGGCGTAGCGAATACGAACGCTGGTAAGAACAAAAAAGTCATTTCAATGGACGGACAGCTGCTGACCGGTTTTGGGCCCCGGCTTGGAAAAGCGGCGCTTGAACTTTCGCAAAAAGCAAAATAATATTGGAATGATAGCCGAGATCACAAGCAAGCCGGATTCTATAAAAACAGGAAGAGAGATTCCTGAAAAGCACCATTTGGCTTCATCGAAAGGCAAAATGATGTGGATACTGAGCACGCTCCTGGTTATTTGCGTTGTTTTTTCGGCAGGTAACGGAGCGGTACATATTTCGGTAGCGGAACTGGGCGAGATCATTGCATTCAAACTTGGCCTTGTGAACAGTACCCAGGTTGAAGAGCAAAAATCCATTGTATTCTGGGTGATTCGCCTGCCTCGTGTATGCCTGGGTGTAGTGATAGGTGCAGGCCTGGGTATAGCAGGCGCGTCACTGCAGGGGCTTTTCCGCAATCCTATCGCCGATTCTACATTAATCGGGGTAACCTCGGGAGCATCATTGTTTGCGGTATTCGTCATCATGCTGAATGTGAAATATTTTGGAATATTGAATGAGATAGCGGGCGCTTACGGAATATCGTTTGTCTCGTTTTTGGGAGCAGCTGTCACTACTTATTTAGTATATCAATTATCCAAAGTCACCGGCGATGGGGGCGGTGTGACGACCCTTTTGCTTTGTGGAATTGCCATTAACGCATTGGTGGGGGCAATTACCGGTCTGATGACCTACATCGCCGACGACGAACAGCTTCGTTCTATTACATTCTGGAACCTGGGTAGCCTCGGTGGTGCCAACTGGACTTCTGTGATGGCGGTAACGCCTTTTGTAGCAGTTTCGGTATTCTTTATGCCCTATCTGGCAAAGGCCTTAAATCTGTTGGTACTGGGTGAAAGTCAGGCTGCTAGTCTGGGGGTTAATATGAAATCTCTCAAACGAAAAGTCATTATTTTGGCAACTATGGGAGTGGGAGCTTCGGTAGCAGTTGCTGGTACGATTGGCTTCGTAGGCCTGGTAGTCCCGCACATTATCAGGGCCACATTCGGGCCCAGCCACCGGACATTGCTGGCGGGATCGGCGTTGGGCGGGGCCATTGTTTTAACATTGGCGGATATGCTTTCTCGAACCATAGTAGCGCCGACAGAGCTGCCGATTGGTATTCTCACATCATTGCTGGGCACGCCTTTCTTCATTTATATTCTTTGGGAACAAAAAAGAAAGAGGATATGATAGCGGTTCGCAACGTAGGGTTTGAGGTCAGAAACAGAAGGCTTTTGCATGAAGTCAGTTTCGACGTGCATCCCGGCCAGTTCTGGGCCATTGTAGGAGCAAATGGTGCAGGCAAATCAACGCTGATCAAGTTGCTTTCTTCTGAGCTTGCACCTGCTTCCGGCTCTGTTTTTTTTCAGGGAAAAGATTTGAAAAAATATGAACTGAAAGAACTGGCTAAGAAAAGAGCGGTACTAGCTCAGCAAAATACGATCACATTATCATTCTCAACGCAGGAAATCGTGCTCATGGGGAGGTACCCGTTTTACGATACCGAACCTGAGCAACGAGACCTGGCTATCGTTGATTTGTGTTTGAAAAAAGTAGGTATAGCAAGTCTAAAAGACAGGCTTTATCCTACACTCTCCGGTGGGGAGCAGCAAAGGGTACAGCTGGCACGCACGCTCGCCCAGATCTGGGAAACAGAAAACGGTCTCTTATTACTCGACGAACCGACGACCGGAATGGATTTGCTGCATCAGTTTGAGACTTTTCAGCTGGCCAAAGTAATGACTTCCCGCGGATTCGGCGTGGTAGCCGTGGTGCATGACCTGAATCAGGCTTTACAGTATGCAGACCAGGTTTTAATGCTGAAAGGCGGACAAACCTTTGCGTCGGGCCGGGCGGAAGATGTTTTGACAGAAGAGCACATTAAGGCAGTTTTTGGGTTAAATGTGCAAGTTATCCGGCCCGAAAACACCAGTTACCCGATCATTGTGCCGCAGGTTGCCGCGGCCTTATTAAGCGAAAATTAAGTGTCATCTTCAAAAATAAATAAAATGAAATCAACCCTTTCACCGGATAGAACTGAATTAAAAGAGCGCTGGTCAGAATTTAAGGTGATCAATCCTAAAACGAGGATTCGTGATGCGGCCAGAGAACTGAACACGACAGAGGCGGAATTGCTGGCTGCCGGAATTGGTGAAAATGTGATCCTGCTCGAAGGAGACTTTCGCGAGCTGATCAAGGAAGTAGGCTTGCTGGGGCACGTGATGGCGCTCACCCGCAATGACCACGTGGTGCACGAGCGTAAAGGCACGTACGAGAAAATTTCTTTCAATAACCATGTTGGATTAGTGCTGGGACCCGATATTGATCTCAGGTTATTTCTGGGCGACTGGAAATTTGGTTTTGCGGTTTCAGAAAATGACCGGCACAGTCTTCAATTTTTTAATAGCTACGGCGAGGCCGCCCACAAAATTTATCTGACCGAAAAGAGCAACAAGGGAGCATACGACGCATTGGTCGGGAAGTATTCAGCCGCTGACCAGAACCTGAATTTATTTTTTTCCCCAAAGCCTGAGAAAGCTGTCGAAGCAGAAGCATTGCCTGACCTGGATGTCGCTGCTTTTCAGGCAGAATGGCTTGCTTTGAAGGACACACATGATTTTTTTACACTTCTTCGCAAATATAAGTTGTCCCGTAAACAGGCGCTGCGTCATGCGCCTGCCGGGTATGCATATCAGATTGAGCCGGGAAGTATGAAGCCGGTTTTCGATGCAGTTTCAGCTGCGCAGTTGCCGATTATGGTTTTTGTTTCCAATCCCAATTGCATCCAGATCCATACCGGGCCGGTAAACAAGATTTTTGTCATGGGGCCGTGGCTTAATATCATGGACCCGGAGTTTAACCTGCATTTGCGGGAAGATGCCATTGACGAGGCCTGGGTGGTGAGAAAACCAACGGAGGACGGAATCGTGACTGGTATTGAACTGATTGATAAAGACGGTGTAATGTTCAACCAGTTTTTCGGAAAGCGCAAGCCTGGCATTCCGGAGCTGGCCGAATGGCCTGAGCTGATCGAGCGCACCGTTACCAAAGCAAACTGAGCATTGTAAAGTATTAAGAATAAAATTTCGCCATAGTAATTAAAAAAAACCGGTTTCAATTAGAACCGGTTTTTTTTGGTCAATGTTTTTTAGCGGTAATAATTTGGAATATAAAAATTTGTAAACTTTTCTAAATTTATTGAAGCATAAAAAATTGATTAATAGCAGGTTACTTATCTTTTCTTGTAAACTTTTTCAATTTTAGTTATAATAAATCTATAAAATCTCTACATTTACAGATTCAACTTCTTAACAAAAACTTCACATACACCTGCCAATGGAAACCATAAAATCTTCACAATCAGAACGTACCTATACCTCAGAAGAAGCTTATCAGGCCTCACTTCAATACTTTAAAGGAGATGACCTGGCTGCCCGGGTTTGGGTGAATAAGTATGCATTGAAAGATTCATTTGGAGCTATCTATGAAGCTACACCGGATGATATGCACAGGAGGATTGCGAAGGAAATTGCGCGCATTGAAGAGTCGTATCCAAACCCGCTCAGCGAAGACGAGATTTTTGACCTGATCCGGGATTTCAAATATATCATTCCGCAGGGAAGCCCGATGACGGGGATTGGCAATCCATACCAGATCGCATCCTTGTCCAACTGCTTCGTAATCGGTAATAATGGCGCGTCCGATTCGTACGGAGGCATTATGAAGGTTGACCAAGAGCAGGTACAGCTGATGAAAAGACGCGGTGGAGTAGGTCACGACTTGTCCCACATTCGTCCAAAAGGCTCGCCGGTGAAAAACTCGGCATTGACCTCGACAGGTATCGTGCCTTTTATGGAGCGGTTTTCGAATTCTACCCGCGAAGTGGCGCAGGATGGCCGTCGTGGCGCGTTAATGCTTTCAGTGGCGATCAGGCACCCGGATTCCGAGGACTTTATCGATGCTAAAATGGAGCAGGGCAAGGTCACCGGCGCCAATGTTTCGGTTCGGATCGACGATGAATTTATGAAGGCGGTGGATGCGGGTGGTGTTTACAAGCAACAATACCCGATCAACAGCTCTTCGCCGTCGCACATCAAGGAGATTGATGCAACGGCACTTTGGAAAAAAATCGTGCATAATGCGTGGCAATCGGCCGAGCCCGGGATTCTATTCTGGGACACGATCATTCGCGAATCCGTACCGGACTGTTATGCAGATCTTGGATATCAAACGGTTTCTACGAACCCTTGTGGTGAGATTCCGCTTTGTCCATACGATTCCTGCCGTTTGCTGGCGATCAATTTGTTTTCATATGTTGAAAATCCGTTCACTGCAAAGGCGGTATTCAACTGGACGTTGTTCAAAAAACACATTGCCGCTGCCCAGCGCATGATGGACGACATTATTGACCTGGAACTTGAAAAAATAGACGCGATACTGCTGAAAATAGCTGCTGATCCGGAAGATGATGAAGTGAAACGTGTAGAACGTAACCTTTGGCTCAACATTCAGACCAAAGCAAAAGAGGGTAGAAGGACGGGCATTGGCATTACCGCAGAAGGCGATATGCTGGCCGCATTGGGTTTGCGTTACGGAAGTGATGAGGGCAATGAATTTGCAGTGGAAATTCATAAAACCGTTGCGCTGGAAGCTTACAGGGGCTCTGTTCATACTGCCAAAGAAAGAGGTGCATTTGCGATTTTCAGCTCGGAAAGAGAAAAAGAGAATCCATTCATTATCAGACTGAAAGAGGCCGATGCTCAGCTTTACTATGAAATGCTGGAATACGGAAGACGTAACATCGCATTGCTGACCATTGCTCCGACTGGTACTACCAGCCTGATGTCACAAACGACTTCCGGGATTGAACCAGTTTTCCTGCCGGTTTATAAAAGGAGAAGAAAAGTAAACCCGAACGACAAGGATGTACGGGTGGACTTCGTCGATGAGGTTGGCGACTCGTGGGAAGAGTACATTGTTTTCCACCACCGTTTCAAGGAATGGATGGAGATCAATGGTCATGATCTGACTAAAAATTACTCACAGAAGGAACTGGACGATCTGGTTAAAAAATCGCCTTATTACAAAGCGACTTCCAATGATGTGGACTACCTGAAAAAGGTGAAAATGCAGGGGGCGATCCAGAAATGGGTGGACCATTCGATCAGTGTGACGATCAATATGCCAAATGATGTTACCGAGGAACTGGTAGGTGAATGCTACATGGAAGCCTGGAAAGCGGGTTGCAAAGGTGTTACTGTGTACCGTGACGGTTCACGTTCAGGTGTTTTGATCGCGACTACCGAGAAAAAGGAGGAAAAAGGCCCAGAAGCTCCTACGCCTTTCCCGACCGAAAGACCGCAGACTTTGGAAGCGGATGTGGTGCGTTTTCAGAATAAAAAAGACAAATGGATCGCATTCATTGGTATTATAGATGGCAGACCTTATGAGATTTTCACTGGTTTTGCAGACGATGAAGACGGTATCCTGATTCCGAGATGGGTGAATGAAGGACTCATCATCAAAAATCGGGAAGCAGATGGCAGCTCGCGTTACGATTTTCAATATAAAAATACCAGAGGTTATAAAACGACCATTGAAGGGTTATCCTACAAGTTCAATCCTGAATATTGGAACTATGCAAAGCTGATTTCCAGCACATTAAGGCATGGTATGCCCATTGAAAAAGTAGTGGACCTGATCAGTAGTCTGCAATTGGACGAGTCAATCAACACCTGGAAAAACGGCGTGGCCCGTGCATTGAAACGCTACATTCCGGACGGTACCGAAGCTGCGAAACAGAAATGTCAGAATTGTAATTCTACCAACCTGCTTTACCAGGAAGGCTGCCTGACTTGTAAAGATTGCGGTTCTTCGAAGTGTGGGTGATATATATAGAGAGACTTGCCAGGTTTTCAAAACCTGGTAAGTCTTTTTAACAACCGATTATTTTTTCACGAAAGACAGGCTCTTTTCCGTACCGTCCCGCAGCTTAATTTTTACGATATATTTTCCCGGAAGCAGGTCCTTTTCAATCAATCCTTTCGAAGGTTTGCAGGATTCCCGCAGAAGATTTCCATTAAGATCATAAATGCTGATCGTATTAACCTCGTGTTGTTTTCCTGATAAGACGCTCAGGGACTCTCCTGTGACTAGGGGATTGGGGAAAACAGCCCATTCGCCCTCATCGTCGAATTGCAAATTCCGGATCTTGCTGAAAGCGTAGGTACTGTCGATGTCAACCATTTTCAAACGATAGTATACCATCCCGGTAATCGGTTCAGGGTCTGTAAACGAATAATAGACATTATCAGAGGTGTATTCGCGTGCTGGCACTTCCCCGATACTTCGCCATGCCCGGCTATCGGAACTCTTTTCTATTTCAAAGTGATCGCTGCCCATTTCCTCGGATGTTTTCCATTCCAATATCACCTTACTTCCTTCCGCTCCAACATCAAAACTGACGAGGTGCACGGGTAACGCAATGCGTGGATCAATTTCGGCAAAGAATGAAGCGAATTCCTGAAACATGCCGCGGGCAATCAGCGCGGAGGCTGGTACAAAAGTGCCGTTTTCCGTGGCGGCATACAGGATATCCGAAGTCGAGTAATGAGCAAATACGTTGTCGTTGTTGGCCAGAGTTAACACAAAATCATCCTCCCAGTTATCATTCACAATGGTTTCTGCTATTATACTTTGGGGACTGCAATCCTTCACCTCCACACTAACCGTGTAAGTGCTGCTGATATCCTTGCGATTGGGGTAAGTCCGGGTACATGTCACATCATAATGGTCTGCTCTTTCCGCCTGAAAGGTGATCTGGTCGCCAGTCGTTGTAAAATACTGATTGGCAGGCAGTACCGTCCAATTGTGCACATACATTCCATTGGAAGGAGTAGCCAGTGACATTGTAATGTTGGCCGTGTTATCTTCTGTGGTTCTTTTGGCAGCAAACGGAAAGCAGATACTGAATGGCGGTGCAATGGTTGGCACCGGCGGAGGGGCAAGCGGCGGGCAGGCGACGATATTTGCTAGGAGGCCTTCGGCTTGGCCGATGTTGTCAAATCCAGAAAAATCAGTGTCAACATGGGTAGAATTAAGGCCGTCTGCTCGACCATATATTGCAGCGAAAGGTGTTTGACGGTTAACGGTTGCTGCATCTACGTTCCAAACATTAAGCAGCATACGCTCATTTTGCGTATTTCTCGGTCCTTGATAATCAATAGAGCTAAATGTGGGTACGAAACAAAATCGAAAATCTGTTTTGTTTTTACCGAAAAACTTATTGGGAATTGGTGCTTGGGTCCTTCCACCCGGAAGAAAATCATCATTTAATGCACTATTATATTTCTTGTTCACTCCCAACGCTGATGCAAGTAATCCCCAGGTTGCATACCTGAGCACTGACTCATTTTGATTTAACTGATTGGTGTGGATATCTATATTTGCATTCTGCAGGTTCTGGAAATTTGGAGTGAAGCTAAGCAAAATCCTGCTTCCATAATTGTATTGACCGAATAGACTAAGGTCACTGGCGTTCATACTTCCGTGTATGACTGCTATATTTCGACAACTCTGAGGATATCCTCCGTTGCCAAGTGCCAGAAGCTGTGCCCGAAAGGAATCAAAGAACGGGCTTTTATTTCCCACACCCGTGTTAATGCTGCCGCCCCAATGCAAGAGCATTTGCTGGGCTGCCGGCGTATTCAATGCTTCGTAATAATTTCGCCATCCTTTGGCAAGAAACTTAAAAATGACCTGAGTTAGAACAGTCACATTAGTTTCCCAGTAAAGTTGCGTCATTCCGACTGGAACATTGGCACCCTGATGAGGCGTATCATAGCAGATCATTAGATTTACCTGATGCGGAATTCCCTGATTTTCCATTTCCCGAAGCGCCCAACGCGCCACTAACCCGCTCATGCTTTCCCCCACCACAATAGAGGGATTGTTGCCGGTTTTCATTTGGTTTACTTGCTGAATCAAGGCTTTTAAAACTTGTGCATTGTTTTGAATCGCATCCCGCGCATCGGTGTAATCCAGAAGGACTAAGTCGTATCCCTCGAGAAGGTAATCTCTAAAGGCATCGCGGTATTTCGCTTCCAGATAGTCCAGATTAACATTTTGTCCCATATCAAATCCTTCGGCAATGATGATGGGTTTGTTAAGAATGTTGTCACAGCCCAGAATAATCCGGATGTTGCCGCCTGCGAGCGCGGTTCTGGCGGTCTTATCTGCGAAGTTTGCTGATGAAGTGTCTGTCCAGATCCGGGGAGCGTTAACCTCAAATTCCATAAAAGGCTTGAGACGTTCCAGCTGCAACACATTTACTTGGGTTTGAAAGGCAAATATTTTATCCCCTGATGTTAAACGAAAATCGATCTTCTGTTTACCCAAATTGCTGAAATGATGCGGGATCAGCTGCGCGGAAAGAGGGTATGTGGCATACCCTTTACCGTCATGAAAGTCAATTTCCAGATTCTGAATGGAGTGATCATGATTTGAGATATAAAGACTTGGATTTAACCTGAACAAAATGTCTGCCTCAAATACATCTTCCTGTAAAACGGATGCCGTGATAATCCTGACAGGCTCGTAAGTGGAAAAATCCACGAACTGGTTGTTTTTCTTGCTTTGTTCATTGTCAGCAATTTGCTTACCGGTGAGGTATATACCGTCCAGATCCAGGATGCCAATCGGGACTACATTATTTTTGGTTGCCTTGTTCGGGTCTGTTTCGGTCAGCGTGTTCAGATCCGGCAGACGCTCATTTTTAGGTCGTAAGTCCGTATCAATAAGTCTTTGATAAAGACTTTGCCAGTCCTCTGCCGTTACCGGCTCTTGTGAAGGAACATGTCCAGATTTGGAAAGCGATTGAAATGACGCTATTTCATGCGAACTGATCACGCCATTATTTAGTAACAGCATTTTTCCCAGACCAGTTAGATCTAGCCGGGAAAGTTGCCCTTGCTTTTGTTTCTGATAATTGTCAACAATTTGGGCAAGGGATGAAGAAAGGCTGAAAAGAATGGCGATACTGATTTTAAGAAGGGTATTCCGGAAATTGTAGGTGTGTTCCATTTGAAATTTGACGATTAATGTGTGATAAAGAATTGATCATTTTTAATCTTAGGGGCTTATTTGGGGATTAGTTGGAAATTGTATTTGGTCTTTTTTCCCAGTTCAGCATAACAACAATCATTGGTTTTGACCTCGTTTCGGAAAACGTAGTGACCTAAGTATTGTTTAGTGAATTTTGGATTCAAAGAGTTGGAAAATGGAATCGCAATTGAAAGTGATGAATATTTTTTTGGCACATCCAACATTATTTCGTATTCCCCCTCTTTATCGGAGTGAATTTCTTTTAGTATTTCATATTTAAAACCCGTAACCCCTCTAACTCTTAATAAGATACTATCCACCGGCTGCCCATCCTGATCCGTAACCGTGCCATAAATAGTCGTCGTCCTGTCCTGTTTCAGGAAGCAGTCACTGAGTAGCAATGCCAGGCTTCCGAAAAGGATAGCAAAGGAAAGAATGCTGAATAGCTTTGAAAATGAGCGCATTAGTGGTTGTTTCATGGCTTATTTAGGGATTAGTTGAAAGTCGTATTTGGTCTTTCTTCCCACTGATGCAGAGCAACAATTATTGGTCTTAGCCCCATCCTTACTTACAAAAAAGTCGACATAGTCCCGCATATATTTTGGATTTTCGCTCTTACCGTAGGGCACATTTACGATAACTGAGGAATAGTGTTTCGGTACTTCAACAACCATTTCATAGCGTCCGTCAATGTGTGAAAAAGTTTCTTTGAGGCGATCATACCGGAAATCTTGAACACCCTCAACTATAACCAAAATACTATCAACCGGTTGCCCATTCTGATCCGTAACCGTTCCATAAATAGTAGTCGTCCTGTCCTGTTTCAGGAAGCAGCCACTGAGTAGCAATGCCATGCAACCGAAGAGGATAGTAGCGTAAAGTGTGCTGAATGGATTTGAATGTGAGCGTTTTGACTTTTGTTTCATTGTCCGTTAAGGGAGTTATAGCATGTTTTCATTTCAATATTGGCAGGGCAAGACGAGCTACCCATAAACTTTTACAAAGTCAGCAGAAATTTTATTACTTGAATTATAAATTTTAAACGCAGCTTTACAGTAATAGTAAAGCGGTTACTCCATGGGATCTTTGCTATCCAGATGGGTTGTTTGGAGTTACAAAATCTTAGCTTTATGTTTGCCCGCAGTCAACGTTTGAAGCCTCTAATGATGAAATACATGTACGCTATCAAACCGGAAATATGTCCGCTGAGGAATTATTGCGCCGCTATCGTCTTGAAAATAATTTGACACAACAGCAGATGGCCAATTTGCTTGGCGTTTCGCAGGCTGCCTATCACAAATGGGAAAGTGAAATCACTAAAATACCGCTTGACAGATATTTGAGTATTTCCGTAGTCTGTAATGTAAAATTGCAGGATATGCTGCCAGAGAACTGGCAGAAGAAGATAAATTCGGAATAAACTTTCCAGGTCTAGGTGACCCCGTCTCCAAGACCTGGAAAGTCTCATTTTCTAATATCAATGGTTTTCCTCTACTATCCCCAAATAATTAAAAGGAGTAAGTTCCCTAAGTTCTTCACGTATTTTTTCTGAAACATCAAGGGTTTCAATGAAACGGGAGATCGAGTCGTGCGTGATTTTTTCGTTAGTACGAGTCAATTCTTTCAGCGCCTCATAAGGTTTCGGATAGCTTTCCCGACGGAGTATGGTCTGGATCGCTTCCGATACCACCGCCCAGTTTTCTTCCAGCTCAGCTTTCAGGATCTCTCCGTTGAGCTCAACTTTGCCAAGGCCTTTTAAAAGTGAATTCAATGCAATCGCCAAATGCGCCAAGGGTACTCCAATGTTTCTTAATACAGTGGAGTCGGTAAGGTCGCGCTGCAAACGTGAAACAGGAAGTTTTGCAGCAAAATGTTCAAACAATGCAGAAGCCAAACCAAGGTTTCCCTCCGAATTTTCAAAATCGATAGGGTTAACTTTATGTGGCATGGCAGAAGAACCTACCTCACCCGCTTTGATCTTTTGTTTGAAATAACCCATCGAAATGTACGTCCACATATCCCGGTTCAGGTCGGTCAGGATTGTATTCAATCTTTTCAAACAATCAAAAGTCGCAGCCAGGTTGTCGTAATGCTCGATCTGAGTAGTATGACGGCTTCTTTTCAATCCTAAACCTTCCACAAAATGATGCCCGAAAGCCATCCAATCCTGTTTAGGGTATGCAACATGGTGTGCATTAAAGTTACCAGTTGCTCCACCGAATTTAGCAGAATGAGGGATTTTGTCCAGCATTTCCAGCTGACGTTCCAGACGTTCTACGAATACCAGAAATTCTTTTCCTACCCGTGTTGGTGATGCAGGCTGTCCGTGTGTGAAAGCCAGCATGGGTACATTTTTCCATTCAATGGACATTCTTTTCAATACAAAAAGAACCTGACGGAACAATGGTTTGATCTGACGTTCCAGCGCATCTTTGAGCGAAAGCGGGATGGCGGTATTGTTAATATCCTGAGAAGTAAGCCCGAAATGGATAAATTCCTGGTAGCTCTCAATTTCAAGTTTTTCGAACTGTTCTTTGATAAAATACTCAACCGCTTTGACATCGTGGTTGGTTACTTTTTCAATATCCTTTATATGCAGGGCATCGTCTTCACTAAAATCCTCATAGATTTTGCGGAGTGATGCGTATTTCTTCTTGTCAAATTCTGATAACTGTGGCAGAGGGAGTTCACAAAGTGCGATGAAATATTCGATTTCAACATACACTCTATAATAGATCAGAGCATATTCAGAGAAATATGCCGAAAGTTCAGAGACTTGTTTGTAATAACGGCCATCAACGGGAGAGATAGCCGTAAGTTGATTTAATGACATGATTTTCAATACAAAAATTGATTATCAGGCAAAGTTAGTAGAATTCAGCGTCCAAAAATGGTAAAAATCTCATGAAATATTCTTTTTGGGATTTGGAGTAGAATTTATAAAACTATTCGCATATTCGTTCATTCAACCAGATTTTTACAAAACTCATGCAGCCTTCCCCCTTTATCGGCGAATTAGTCGGAACAATGGTACTTATTTTGTTAGGCAATGGCGTTGTAGCCAATGTAGTACTCAAAAAGACAAAAGGTGAAAGCGGCGGCTGGATCGTCATCACAGCAGGCTGGGGGTTTGCAGTCATGATCGGAATATTTGTAGCCAATGCATTTGGTAGCGCAGCTGCGCATCTCAATCCTGCCGTTACCGTTGGCCTGGCAGTGCTTCGTCAGGATTATAGTTTGCTTGCGAGCTACATTCCCGCTCAGTTGATCGGCGCTTTTTTAGGTGCTGTATTGGTTTGGTTGCAATATCTGCCACATTGGAAGGCTACGGAGGATGGAGGCGCCAAGCTCGCGTGTTTCGCAACCGATCCCGCCGTCAGATCAACAGGCTCTAATTTTATAAGTGAATTTATCGCCACCATTTTGCTGATCGTCGGTGTAGTGGCGATCGGTTATGCCGGTACTTCTGACCCCGAAAGAGGCGGAATTCCTTCGGGGGTAGCGCCTTATCTGGTAGGTATGCTGGTATGGAGCATTGGTTTGTCATTGGGGGGCACCACTGGTTACGCTATCAATCCTGTGCGTGATCTGGGACCCCGAATCGCTCATGCTATCCTGCCCATACCCAACAAAGGTGGCTCGGATTGGGGCTATGGCTGGATTCCGGTGGTGGCTCCCATTGCAGGAGCCATTATTGCCGGATTAATTCTTCGCTTTTTTTACTTCTGATCTTTATTCGACTGTAATTTTTCCACCGCTGGAATAGCTTCTGTATTCGCCTTGGTACATGGCGTCCGCAGCGGCTGGTCCGGCCGTGAATGTGCCTTTGGAAATGATCCGTACCTGGTAATAGAATGATTTTTCCTGCTTATCGGCCGTCGTGAAGAAGTGAATGCGGTCGTCGCGGATGTCATAATATTCAGGAATCGCTGCATTGGTAATCCATGGCATGTCACGAGGTTCGGTAATGCGCGGGTTTTCGATTTCAAAACCTGACGGAAGCAGATCTGTCACCACGATATTTTCAATGGGTAAACCGTTGGTACTGGTCAATGTGAGCTTTACCACAACCAGATCATTTTGATGGAAAGCCTGCATTGGAGTTCCGTTGCGGGTTAAGTATTGTCTGCGAATGCTCAATCCCTGATCTTCCTCGACATAAGTACCGGTGGCGGACATACCTTCTGACTGCGCAAACCAGTAAAGATCTCCTTTACCCTGCGTTTTGATTGCAATCTTCTGATTGACAATTCCTTTCGAAATTTTGACCTCTTTTCCGGTAAATGTGGCCAGTGATTTTCCATTGACCGTCGCAGCGGCCGTAATGGTCGATCCGGAAGTTTTCTTAGCCAGTTTTCCCAAAGCGAGTACGGCAAATGATGCTTCCTGAGTGTTCAGATACGATGCAGATTGAATGGCTTTGGACAATTGGCGGGCCAGAACCGGAATCTGTAAGTTAGCCGCATCGGTTTCCAGCAATGTATTTAGTACCAACGAAATATTGCGGAGCGACGACGAATAACTGTTGTCGTAGAACTGCGGACCGGTTTCCAATGTGTATTTTTTCGGCAACAATGCAGCAAAACTTCTTGCGTCACCAGCCAATTGAAATGCTCCTGCGAGTAAATACTTGGAATCAATGGTTAGCAAATTTGGATTTTGCTTGTAATAATTCATAGAAGACCGGTTGGGGTGACCATTCAGCGCGAGCACATAAAGCGAGTAAATGGCTTCCCTTCGTGCAACCGTTTTCCGGATTTGTGTAGCAACCGTCTGTCCATCCACGGCGGGCGCGGAGTTAGTACTCGCCGTAACTACTTCGCGATTTGCAGTGGTACCAGTTTGTGTGGTTAAATAGTCCAGTGCCCGGCTGATCGTTTTTGCATTCGTTTCAAATCCTGCCCTGCGTGCCTCTTCCAGGAAATGGACCGCGTAAGCAGTTGCCCACCAATCCTCCTGAGTGGCGCCAGGCCACATGCCCATACCGCCATTGTAAATCTGCTGCGATTCTATTTTGCGGATCGCCTGCTGCACATTGGTCATCGGATTGAAATCACTTTCACCATTTTTTACGATATACACCGGCGCGGCTATTGCCTTGGCCAGGTCAGCGAAATAAATTTGGGGAAATGCCTTGGATACGGTTTGTTCCAGACAGCCAAAAGGGTAGCCCAGTAATGTCGAAAGCGCTTTTCCGCCTCCCTGTACCAGCGGCGACCGGCTCAGTACTACCTGGCTGCGGCTCGTTGCGGGAATAAATGATGAAGTCAGATCGATCAAACCCTGCTTTTCTCCTGCTATTATTCCTGAATTGCTGGTTTTCAATAAAGGCGAGGCAGGGCGAATGGTCAGTTCCGTCTGATTTACAAATGTTTCGTTAAACGCATTGACCTTCACAATGATCTTCCCGGTACCAATGGCTTGCAGTGCGCGAATCGAAAATATAGCTCTGGATTCTTTCCCCGCTGCGATGTTTATCTTTTGGGTAACTGCCGTTCCGGCGGCCAGCGGGCCACTGAGTTGTAATGACACCGTCGCATTGGCCGGTCTTTTTTCCGTATTACTAATGTTAACAGGGAGCACCAGTTCATCGCCGGGGCTCAGGAAACGAGGTAATCCCGCGCTGATCACGACCGGGTCGGCTACTTTCATATTTTTTGTAGCGGAACCAAATGCGTTGTCTTTGTAAGCCACGGCCATTACTCTCAAATCACCGCTGAATTGTGGAATGTTAACGTCGAAAGAGGCTTCGCCGCTTCCATTCGCGGTCAATATGCCGCTCCAAAACGAAACCAGTTCAGTCCGACCATTGCTCAACGGATTGATCCTTCTTTCCAGATCGTAACCGTCACCACCAAAGCTCGACGTTCCGCTGATGCTTAGCTCGGGGAATAATTGTGCATATAAATCGTGGCTTGTAACTTCCAATGCCCTTTTTTGGTAAAAATGACCGTGAATGTCAGGTGTTTTGGTATTCTTAATTTGTAAAATACCTTCGTCAACAACGGCCAATGTGATCTGTGCATTAGGCTGGGTTTTAATCCTGATCGTTTGCTTCGTTTTCGAACGTGATTTTTCAACCGCGGTGATTGTTACAGCTAGTTTGCGGTCGGGATCTTCTACCATTAATGGTGTAAATCCGTGTGCTACCGTCAATGGCATGTCCGACGCGTCCAATGTTCGGATCAATGTGGCGGTTACGAAAACATTGGGTAGATGTTCTTCCTTAATGTCCAGCTTCAATTCTGCCGCTTTCTTTTCAGTGGTTAGAATGTGCTGTTCCAGGACATTATTTCTTTCGACCGTAACTAGTAGCCTGCCGTCGAAAGGTGTTTTGAATAAAATTTTAGCTTTTTCTCCGGTTTTGTATTTCTCCTTGTCAGTTTCCATCAACACCCGCCCTTCATTACTTACTTCGAAAGAGGAATATTGCGTGTAACCGTAGCCGTAGGCATAGAACCGGGAGAGCGTATAATGCTCAGCGCCAGGACGTCGCACCCGTATTTCGTACTCGCCGGAAACCGTAGGGATATATTGGAATGTACCTTTTCCGCTTGGTAAGTTCAATGCGTTGGAATAAATTATCTTCTCATTTTTCCGGGAAGTGTACCTGAGTTGCTCATATTTTTTTTCCACAACCGTCTGGTACTCAATCCTCACCACTTCCACTTGCGCCGAGGAACCGTTTTGCAAAACTCCTTTGCGGTTAACGCCCACGATTTCAACCGGAAGCGGGGCATTGGTACCTACATAAAAGTCTGGTAACCGAATGCCATAAAATATGGGCTGCGTGTAAACATCAAATCGTTGAAGTCTGTTGACGGGCCGCCCGTTTTCGTCAAATACGGTAACATAAATTTTCCCTTCTAGCACACCAATGTCTTTGAGACCTGCTGCGAGTACAAATTTCTCAGTCGCTTGTCCCTGTTCATTCGTCACTCCCTGCCTTGTTTCACGTTCAAATGTAGTTTCTGCCGGAATGTCGAATGAAAAATCGGGAAATGATGATGCTGTAAAACCTTTTCTTTTGAGCTGCGACTCCATTTCGTAAGTCCTGTTAGTAGCAGGCGGTCCGAATAAATTCAATGCTGTGGCAGTGAGGGAAACCGTTCCGCCGGAAACATAATCGGCGGTAGCTCCGCTTAAATCCACTTTAATGCGGTCTGGCATGAACTCTTCCACACTGACGGCCCGGGAAGCAAGCAGTATCTCGTTAGCATTGTAAACTTCAAGTATATAAGTACCCGTCAGAACGGCGGCATCCAATGGTACCTCTGTTTCCACGGCACCCTGTCCATTGGTCGTTTTTCGCCAGGTCCGGTACTCTCTGCCATTGGGTGTTACTACCCTGATTTTTAAAGGAATATCGTTCGCCTTTTGCCAGTTCTGCGTTCTGATAACCGTGTTGAAATGCATGGTTTCCCCAGGCCGGTAAATGTCCCGCTGACCATAAATGAATGCCTGGAAACCGGAAGTATTATCCCGAAGACCGTCCACTTCGAAACGCGAGGTCTCAACCTGGGTATCAGCCAAAATGAGATAGTTGAAATCCTCCTTACTATCCGCGGTAACCATCGCGATCTTGAAACCAGGTGCTTTTTCACTCAATTTGTCCACGTGCGCTACCCCTTCTTTGTCTGTGGTAAGTGTGTGTACAGTCTGATTGTTGGAGCTAACCAGTGTTATTTCAAGGTCTGAAATCGGCTCATTGGTTTTGATTGAATTAGCAAAAATCCAAACCTCATCCTTGCCCTGCTTGGCAATCAGGCCAATGTCGGAGATAGAAACCAGCTTGGTGTCAAACACAAAGCTTTCATCACTGGAATGAACACTGACCAGATAAACGCCACGACGTTGGTTGTCGTCAGGTAATGCAATGTTCAGAGCGGAAATTCCTTTGCTTTTGGGCAGATTTTCCGTTTCTACGGTTTTATCGACAAGTACATCACTGAAAGCTCTGTCAGTATCATCACTATAATGAAAGATGCCATTTGGGACAGCTTGATCTTCAATCCAATCATAATCTCCCCATCTATTGGTTCGGAGGAAGCCCAGAATGTTGTTAGCATACAATTTCGAAATGCGAACCTGCACTTTGGGCACATTCACGATCTGGACACCAATGTTTTTTGATCCTTTGGTGGACATATAGAGCGCCTTTTTATTGGCAAATGAGATCGCCGAAGGCATTTTACCAAAAAACAAATCTCGTGACGTTTCTTCTTCCAATACGGGCCCGAGAATACCTTTCAGTGTTTTATTCAGGAGTAAATTGTAAGTCTCGGTTTCATTGAAGTCGCCCCGGAGAATGAAGCCATTCTCCGTCGGCTCAGTCTGTGCGGTGGCCTGCGGATTAAGGACAAAACCAGTTTCAATGCTTTCCTTATTCAGTTCCTGAGTGGTAATGATACGTGCATAGGCAGCATTATTTTCAAATCCCGTTTTTATATCGACGATTTCCAGGTGCAATGGAGAAGGCAGGCTCGCAGTCTTGGAAATGGCTTCCTGACTTGTATAGGTTGTATTAGGTACTTTCAAACCTTTATCCACCGTAATGTTGAGAGGGACCGGGTTGTTGTCGGCTTTGCCTGTGTTGGTCAAAGAAAGGGTTACAGATTGATCATTGTCAGAAGGCAATATTTTGTAATCCAATGATTGATCTGCCAATGTAACTTTCAGCTTTTCAGCCAGATTCTGCCCATTTAGTGGATAATTGAAAATCAATCTTAACCTGGCTTCCTGCCGACCAGTCTCCTGTGAAAGTGTCCACCAACTTTCGGTTTCAACCAGTTGCAGATAAGGCGTGTGGAAATCAATTGGGTCAGCGGAAACGTCATATTTTTTATCCTTTTCCACTTTTGCCGTCAATAAACCGGTCAGTTTGGCTTTGTAGGCAGTGGCTGCACCGAACCCTGCGACAGGTGAAAAAATCAGTTCATTGGGTGCTGTCCATTTGAACTTACCACGAACGGCCGGTTCAAACTGCACATATTGCGTTGAATCCCAGCTGTTGAGGTCGCTTTGGGAAACGAGATCTTTGTTAAATGTAAAGACCAGGTTTTGCGACTGGCTGATCTCGCCTGTGAAGTTGGTACCCGCAATTCGGACCTCATTGAGAGAGGAGCAGGCATTGAACAACAGAGAAAAAGCAAGGAGAATGAAAATGCAGGCGGCGGAAGTCTTTTTCATAGGGAGAGATAAGAACTATAAAAAACGGATGATTTTTTATGACAAAAAACCATCCGACTAATTTAAGTTTTATAAATCAAATCGCTCTAAATATTAGCGTTATAATGATTCTGCGGTGCAAAATCATATTTCCCGGTAACTTTTTAAAAGGCCAGCATAATTTCCTCAATGGGTTTGGCTTCATCGAAAAACAATAGCAGCCTGAGAAGGATTCCTTCCACGACGGCGTCGGGGCATGAGGCGCCGCATGTGAGCATAATCCGTACCGGTTTTTTGTCCGGAATGTAGTTTTCTGTGACCGTTTCTTCTTTGGTATGCAGGTTAAAATGACGGATCAGTTGCTTGTCCAGGATTTTGTTAACAGATTCAATGAAGTAGGTAGGGAATTTTTGCTCACAAAGCTCCACCAAATGCGAAGTGTTGGAGCTATTATAACCGCCCGCCACGATCACCAAATCGGCTTCATGGGTGAGTAAGGCATAGGTCGCATCCTGATTATCATTAGTCGCATAGCACAGGGTATCGCGGGTATTGGCGAAATGATCTTCCACTTGTTCCGGACGAAGTTTGTAATGTCGGGTCATGACATTCTTTAAAAAATCGGCAATGCCCTGTGTATCAGAAGCCAGCATAGTGGTCTGATTCACCACGCCGATCCGTTGCAAATCTTCTTCGGGATTAAAACCGTCTGAGTATTGACCTTCAAAATCCTTAAAAAACTGGCGTACCGGCAGTGAGCCGGTGATATAGCCAGCCAGGATTTCGGCTTGTTTCATATTTTCAACGACAATCGTCGGGGCATTTTCCTTGCTGTGCGAGAAGGTAGCCCGGGTTTCCTCATGGTTGGGCTTGCCATGGACGATGATGGAGTATTTCTTTTCTCCGATCTGAGCGGCACGGTTCCACACTTTTTCCACAAAAGGGCAGGTTGTATCGTATACATAGGAGTTGATACCCAGTTCAGACAGCTTATTCTGGTTTTCAACAGTGGTACCAAATGCGGGGACGATGACGATATCCTCGGTAGTCAGCTCTTCCCAGGGAATCAGCTGATTTCCTTTGGTATCCATAATGAAGCGCACGCCCCGGTCAACCAGGTCGCGGTTTACATCAGGATTGTGGATCATTTCGCTGAGCAGGAAAATTCGCTTGCCTGGATTTTCGGCAATGGCTTTGTAAGCAATGTCAATCGCATTTTCGACTCCGTAACAGAAACCAAAGTGGCGTGCAATCAAAAATTGAACCGGTCCGAAATCAAGCAAAGTAGGCGCATAATCACGTTTCAGCTTGTCATTTTTACGACGGAACTCCTTGATAGGGGTAATGATACGGCTCCGGTAAAAATCAGGAATATTAAACGTTTTCATTTACTTAATCGGTAGATTGCAGAATGACAAAATTGGTTCTTTTTAAGAACAATCTATGGTGTGGCTTTGTTCAGATTGCAAATTTTGAAAAAAATCTTTTCAAATGATGCAACACGGCGCATGATCCGTTGTCTTTAATTCAGAACGTTCAAAATATAAACCTTCTGCTTGAAAACACAATTTTACCCCGACCGGCACGTCGAACTGGTGGAGCGTTGTAAACTCGGTGAGCGTAAAGCTCAGTACGAGTTGTACAAGTGTTACTCGAAAGCCATGTTCAACATTTGCATGCGGATATTGAATCATCTGGGTGAAGCAGAGGACGCTTTGCAGGAGGCCTTTGTGGATGCGTTCACGAATTTGCACCAGTTCAGGCAGCAATCGACGTTTGGTGCCTGGCTGAAACAGATCGTGGTCAACAAGGCGATCAACCATATGAGAAGCAGGAAGGTGAAATGGGTTGAGATTGATGAGTATCAGGAGTTGCTGGAACATAGTGACCGCAATGAAGATTCGTTCGGACTGGACGAAAGCGACACGTCGCTGGAAGTAGAGAGGGTACGCAATACCGTGCAGAAACTGCCCGACGGGTACCGTGTGGTGTTGAGCCTTTACCTGTTCGAAGGGTACGATCATGAGGAGATTGGTGAGGTGCTGGGAATCAGCGAAACTACGTCCCGGACACAATATATGAGGGCAAAAAGAAAATTAACGGAGATGCTGACGAGATAATTTATAGTCAGGGGTAGTCATTTATAGTCAGGCATGGTCATTATAGTCAGGAGTGTCATTAGTAGTCAGGTATGGTCATTTGTAGTTTTTTAAGCAGACAGTATCAATCATGACAATGAATGACAAAAAATGACCACCCATGACGACTAATGACAATTCATGACGAAAACGACCAGTTAAGTGGATTTTGAATGTTTTACTTAAATAATTACTGATTTGGAAAGATTATTTACACATGACAAGTTAATGAATCTATGAAAAATTCTTCTGATAAAAAAGATCGTCTGGAGCGGTTTGTGCGTGATAATAGGGATGGACTTGATGCTTTCTTACCGCAGGATTCTTTGTGGAGCCGAATTGAGAGTGAGCTGCATAACGAGATTCCAATAGTTCCGGAGAAATCCAAAAAAAAGATCAGGCGGCTGAGTAGCCCCTATTTCGACTGGCGCATTGCCGCCGGCGTATTTTTGGCCTTAGGAATCGGATTTCTGGTTTACCTTAATAATGAATACGGCATTACCCGTGATCCGCGCGTGGCACTTAAAGTTCCTACCTATGCCCGTGAATTCAATCAGTATAATGTTGCAATTGACCAGAAAAGAGAGGAAATCATCAAGCTCGCCCGGAACAATCCGGAATTGTATAAAGATTTCTCTGCTGATTTGGAAAGCTTGGAAGTAAGTTATCGCAACCTACGGTCCAACTTGTCCAATGCCCCTAACCAGGAGGCATTGCTGGAAGCCATGGTCCAGAATTTACAATGGCAGGTTGATTTGCTCAACCAACAACTAAATATTTTGCAACGCATTAACAAAGTGAAAAATGATAACGATAAAGAAAGCAGCACTGCACCTACTATTTAGCATGCTAGCCGTGCTACCGCAGGTAGTAAGTGCGCTCGATCCCGAACCTGAACAAAATGGACTTGTTGAAAAACGCAGAAATATCGTCAAGGTCTTTGATGTCAAGAACAATGACCTGTTAATGGTCGATAATCAGTTTGGCCAGGTGAAGATTAACCTTTGGAGCAAGGAAGAGATTAAGGTTGAGATCATCATTACTGCCAATGCGCCTACCGACGGAAGAGCGTCAGAATACCTGGGAGCGGTGAACATTGAAGAAAAACGTATAAAGAATCAGATTAACCTGATCACTCACATTGACAGAGGGCGCTTTGGGAACAATGGATGGAATAATAAGAAGGGCGAAAAGAACTTCATTCAGATCGATTACACGGTTTATATGCCCAAGGAGAATGCCCTCATTGTCCATAATAAATTCGGGAATACCGATATTCCTACGTTTCACGCCCCGCTTACCGTTGATTCCAAATACGGCAGCTTTGTAGCCAACAACCTGGAAAACGCCGACAACTCCATTGACGTACGTTACGGCAGCGCCAAAATCGGCAAAATGGATGGCGGCAAACTCGAATGTCAGTACTCGAACCTGAAACTGGATTGGGCTAAAAAGATCTTGCTAAGCAACAAATTCGGGGAGCTGAATATCGGCGATGTTATTAACCTGGATGCTGATATTGATTATTCGGGAGCGAAAATAGGTATCATCCGTGGCTCAGGAAAAATCAAACTGAACTACTCGGGGAATTTTAAAATTGATGAATTGACGAATTCCGCTGAGAACGTGGATATACAGGCAGCATACTCGTCCGTCATTCTCCCCGCGGATGCCAACCAGTTTAATGTAACGGTCAGTTATGGTAATTTTAGTTATCCGTCTACCAATGTCAACTTTTCAATGCAGCCCGGGAAAGACGATAAGTCTTACAAAATGAAGCAGTATCAGGGCAAAGTCGGTGCCGGTTCCGGAACCAAAATAACGGTCAATTCCAAATTCGGGGACGTAAGATTGAAAGATTAACGTTAATATTTAGTCCTCCAATAAGACATTATACTTGAAATCCAGCGGATCAAATGCATTGAACAGCTTTTGAATGAATGCGGGATCATTAATATAGAAATTCAGCAGATTGTCATACCGTTCCTGGGCGATTCCGTTCGGGAACAGTTTGTTTTTAAGCCCTAGCAATTGATCAATTTCTGACTCATGGTTGCGCTCTTCCGCTCTCACGATCCGTTTTTCCAGGTGTTTTAACGAATTAAGAAGGCGGGTATGTTCGGCTTTGACGGCCCCCGCCATGGTCTGGTCAACAGTCGTGGCCTTTTTTAGTATTTCTTCAAAAATATCATTGAACGAATCTTTCTGGTCGGCCAGGCTGAGTACATGCTCCGTATTTCGCTCGATAAAAGTCTTGCGCAGCGCTACTTCATCGAGGAACAGATCATTGAAATTGATTTTCAGCTTTTGTGCCTTTTTACACTGATGGCCATTGATATACAAGGCAAAATTCCTTGGCATGAGCATCGGGAAGGGTACTTCAAAATGATCAAACACACCTTTCAGCTGCATCCAGTAAGGCACCTCTGACGGTCCGCCTATATACGCGAGATTGGGTAATATAATTTCTTCATATAGCGGTCTGAGAATCACATTGGGACTGAATAATTCCGGTTGTTTTTCTGCCAGATCCAGGATTTCACTTTCTGAAAAAGACAGTTCCGTATTCAGTACCTGGTAGGAACCGTTTTCTTTGACAATCCGCTCTCTGAGGTTGTGATCGAGATAAAATAAGTTGATTTCCCTTGCGTGAAGCGGCGTATGGTAGCCGAGGGCATTGAGTCTTGAGGTAGTTTCGGTGACCAATTTTTCAGAAACCGATCCGGTCAGTTCTTGCTTGATAACCGGTAGAAGGTGGCGTTTTAGATCCGCGTGATCGGCGTCGATGGTAATCAGGCCCTGCTGCCCGAACAATTCGTGCATATAACATCGAACGGCGTCGGCCAGGGTATTATTTTCCAGATATGCTTTTGCAAACAAAAGTGGTTTGTCGGGAAGCTGTTTCAGGATACTTTCAAGTTCTTTCGGGTTCAGCCTTCCCACAGCGCCTTTGTGTTCGCCGGTCCATTTATGTGTTTGTCCAAACAGATGGAATGTCGCTATTTCTTCAAAATCGTGATCCTCCGTCGCCATCCAGTACACGGGCACAAAATTGTATTCGGGGTAAGCATCTTTCAATGCCCTGGCAAGCTTGATGGTAGTGACGATTTTGTAAATGATATACAACGGGCCGGTGAAGATATTCAGCTGGTGGCCGGTTGTTACCGTAAATGTGTTTTCGTCCAGTAAAATCGAAAAATCAGGGAGGTACGGAAGTCCGCGATATTGCTGGTTCAGTACGTCCACCAGCGTTTTGCGCTTTTCAACGTCGAAATCCTTTTTATTCAGAATGACTTCCTTCGCATTTTCCAGCGTAGGATAGGTACTGTAAAACTCTTCCAATGCAGGTTTTTGATCGAGATAATCAAGCAATAGAGCAGGAAACTGGCCTGTCGTACGCAGATCTACGGAATGCAGGGTCATGAAAGGTGGTTTTTCAGTAGCTAGTAGAGAATCCAACGTAATTTTTTTCGATTTAAATCCAAAATAGAGTCTACTACCTAACGTGAAATCTGTCGATTTTGGTTTCCCAAATTTGCGCAATTTGAGGTAGAATAAAAAACCTTTTATCCCGGGTGCAAAAAAGCCGGACCTGAGGCAGATCCGGCTTTTGTTTATTCATATTTGGTTTTCAGTTGCGCAGGTTATTCACCTGAAATATCGTAATTAGATCAGAATACGTAATCATTTTTTGCAATCAGCTCATCTGCAATGCGGCGGCGCGCATCTTTGAGATTGACGGGCTCAATTTTCGTAAATCTTTTGAGGCCCATCAGCATGACGCGTAGCTCGTCGCTTTCGGCAAAACTGGTAATGGCTGACCTGCCGGCATTATTGACCCTCTCTACCGCCCGGTTCAAATAAACCACAGCCAGGTCTTTTTGGAGGCTGTTAGCTTCTTCGCCCAGCAATCCGATCCGCTTTTCTACCCGGAGAAGGACAGATTCGGCTGCGTAAATTTCAATGACCATGTCGGCAATGTTCATAATGATCTCCTGTTCATCAGAAAGCTTCATCATAAATTTCTGAACAGCCGCTCCCGCGATCATTAATGCAGCTTTTTTGAGGTTTTTGATCACCTTTTTCTCGGCTGCGAATATTGAATCGTCTTCTTCTGTGTTAAAATCAGGTATCGACATGATCTCTTTGCCGACAGCCATAGCAGGTCCCATCAGATCGAGCTGACCTTTCATGGCCCGTTTCAAAAGCATATCTACCACCAGCATGCGATTGATTTCATTGGTACCTTCGAAAATGCGGTTGATCCGGCTGTCGCGGTAGGCCCGGTCCATTGGCGCGTCGGCTGAAAAGCCCATACCGCCATAAACCTGAACACCTTCGTCGACTACATAATCCAGCACCTCGGAGCCATGTACCTTCATAATGGCACATTCTATCGCCAGCTCCTCCAAAGCTTTCAGTTTGGATTCGGCGTCTGACATTCCTTTTGCCTGATGCGCTGCAATGAGGTCGTCGATATTTTGTCCAACGCGGTAGGCTGCGGATTCGGATGCGAACATACCTACCGCCATTTCGGCCAGTTTATGTTTGATCGCACCAAAATTGGCTATGGCAGTTCCGAATTGCTTGCGTTCGTTGGCGTACTTAATGGCTTGTTTTGCTACCATTTTAGCGCCACCCAGGGCAGCGGCAGCCAGCTTGATCCTGCCAATGTTCAGAATGTTTACCGCGATCTTGAAACCGTTGCCTCTTTCGGACAACAAATTTTCGACAGGTACCAGACAGTCATTGAAGAAGATCTGGCGCGTATCAGAACCTTTGATACCCATTTTGTGCTCCGGCTCGTTCATCGTAATGCCGCCGAAAGACTTTTCAATGACAAATGCGCTGAGATTTTTATCGGTCTGCCCGTTTTCTTCGATTTTGGCAAAAACAATAAATATATCAGCAAATCCTCCGTTGGTAATCCACATTTTCTGACCATTGACAACATAATGTTTGCCGTCTTCGGTGAGCTTGGCTTTGGTTTTGCCAGAGTTTGCGTCCGACCCTGAATCAGGTTCTGTCAGGCAGTATGCGGCTTTCCAGGCGCCAGAAGCCAGATGGGGAAGATATTGCGATTTTTGTGCTTCGTTTCCGTAATAGAGGATAGGCAATGTGCCGATCCCGGTATGTGCGGACAATGCGACTGAAAAGGAATTCCCTGCGCCGGTCGTTTCCGCTACCAGCATAGAAGTGTTGAAATTCATTCCAAAACCACCATATTCCTCAGGTACCACCGTCCCCAGTAAGCCTAGTTCTCCGGCTTTGTCCATTAGTTCCGATATGAGTTCCGGCCCTTTGGCGTGGTCTATTTCATCCAGACGCGGCCATATTTCTTTGGCAAGAAAATCACGGCAGGTGTCTGCAATCATATGCTGTTCTTCCGTAAACTCTTCGGGAATGAAAATTTGGGAGGCTGATGTCTCTTTGATCAAAAATTCCCCTCCTTTAATAGACGTTTTATTAGCTTCTTCAACGGCCATGCTGGTCATTTTTACGGTCAAAACTGATTGAAAAAGTATGCGTGCATACTACTTATGCATAACGCAAATATATGGCATAAATAGTATTATGCAAGCATACTATTAGCGAAATATATCTCCAAAGGCATTGAAATCAAAGGGGGTTATTTTTTGAAAATCCTGAACTGTTGCAAGAATGATCCATTGTTTTCCACTCTTACAAAATAGATCCCGGACGACACACCAAGCTTGAATAGATCAATATTGGAAAGGTTATCGGAAGTTGTGATCACACTTTCAGGAATAGGGATGCGTATCCCGGAAGCGGTGATCAATGTGTATTGCAGGCTGTCACCGGGTTGTTGTTCGGGAAGTTTAATGTTGATCACACTCTCCACCGGGTTCGGATAAAAAGCCCAGTCCGCCATATTTTTCGTAATGTTGACCATATCTCCATAGGAAATACTGAACTGAATGGAGTTGGTCACAATCGCGGAATCTTCCTTCGCTGCCGTGACCGTTAGGGTGTAGCGACCGACGTAAGGTGCAAATCCCAACTCATTTTCGTAGAGTGCGTAAGGAAATGTCTTGGTCGTAGATTGCTTTCTGTATGGACCATTCAGGTCAAATGTAACGCGGTCGTATTCAAAGTTTCCGTAGGCGTAAATGTTCAGCATCGGAGGCAATGAATCGTAAGGTAGTACGTCATCGCCGTCGAGCTTGCGGATCACGCTTTGGTCAACCTTACTGCCGCCTTTTACCAATTCAAAACGAAGCTCCGGAATTTCCACGATCAAGATAAAGGGTACTTCCACATATGCTCCGGCATTGTCGTACGCCCTGATAATCAGCCTGTACTCGCCTTCCTCAGTAGGTGTTCCTGAGAAAACATTCAATGAGAAATCAAGCCAGGAAGGACGGTTTTGAATTGAAATAGATGAAATATATCCGTCCGGATCACCAAAGATATTGGTAGGCAGGATAAAGTTAAATGGCATGTTGATCTGCGCATATTTCACTGGTAATGTGCTGCTTGCGTACGGAGGCGCGTTCAGGAACTGCGGCTCTACGACTTTAATCGTGAAATAGGTTTCTACAAATGCATTGAGGTCATCATATGCTTTCAAACTGATCCGGTATTCTCCCAATTTGGTCGGTGTCCCGCTTAGTATACCATTAGCAAATTTCAGCCAGGAAGGCAGTTCGCTTGCTTCAATTTTAACAACTTGTCCATCAATGTCTTCAAATGCACCTTTTGGCAAAGTGTATGTGAAAGGTTTATCGATCGCGACAGTCTGATTGGAGAAATTACTGTCGACAGTAGGCGGTTTGTTGGCATTCTCGCGGGTATCAACACGAATCGTCAGAAATGCATCTGCGGCCCCGCCTTCGTCGTCAATTCCTTTTAACTGAATGCGGTAATCGCCGAGGGTGGTAGGTTTACCTCGCAGCTGGCCGCCCTCATACCTGAGCCAGGACGGCAGTGCTCCCACGTCAATCCTGACAACCGTACCATCGACATCAGAGAATGTATCGATCGGTAGTTTGTACGCAAAATCTTTATTGACCGGTATAATTTGCATCGGCACCGGCCTGAAAACGTAGGGTACGTGGTTGGCTGCCTCATTCCAATATTCCTGCGTCAATAAATCTTCTATCAGACGAACGCGGATTGGCCGCGGCCTGGCGGGATCTGCATATGCTTTCTTGGACCAATCGTCATAAGCTACATTAATAGCCCCTTTTTTCTCAACTGCGGCAGACAAACGGTAACCGACTGAATCGGAGTAAACAATTGGTGTCATAGACTTGTTAAGCCATTGTGCTGCTGCGGGGCGAAGGAATGGCTCTGAACGGGACATCTGATCCGCCGCAGAAATAACGACAGCTACCACATTCGCTCCATGCTCAAAATTTTCGGTGATCTGTTTTAAATGCGCATTGTTGTCGAAATAGGAGCTGACAAACAATTCATTGGCGGTAATGAAGCTGGCAGGCGCATCGCTTTTGATGATATCTACAGACCAGCGGTGATCATGCGTAGCGATGTTATCATTCACCTTAATTCCGTCCGCTTTTTTATTCAAATCTTTGTAGGCAAGTGTTCCGCGCATGACAGACGGACTGTCGAATACAGAGCCATAGTCTGACACGAATTTGATGGCCGGGTCAATGGATTTGACTGCATCGATCATCTGCTCCATGTATTTCTTGAACATCATGTGCCGGTAAATGTACCAGTCCTTTCCATAACGCTGCCTGAAAGATTCGATCGGGTCCCAGGGTGTGGAAGGCGGGCCGGGTTCTTCAAAAGTTTTGTAGGTTGTTCCCCAAAGAAAATTCAGACGCTCTATTTTGGTGTAATGCTGTTTCAGAAAAGCCCTGAAACCGACTTCCATGGATTTGGAATAATCGTATACCGCGGAGCTTTCCTTGCCAGCAGTAATGAGGGTGCTGGGATATTCACCTTCCTGGGTGGAAGTGTTGGTGACCGATACATATAGCAGCTTGTTGCTGGTTTGTAAATATTTGTAGCGGTTAACCGTTTCTTTTACGAAGGCAATTCCTTTATTAACAATGGGTTGGTTATCAAATCCGAAGAAAGTATCCTGGTATCCGCTCAGCAATGGTTTATTGGTTTCACTAAACTGGCTATCCGAAACGTCCCAAAAACCTTTGATCCTGGTACTATGGCGCCCGAGGTGAATCCTTAATGCGACTTTCATGCCGAGATCAGTCGCTATTTTGATCTGCTCATCATACTTGGCCCATTTTGGGGTTTCGGTAGGCGAGCTGAAATACACTTTGTCCCAGGGAATGGTAATGTAAACTGCATTGAGGCCGTATTGGTTGGCCGTCCTGATCAGGCTGGGCTCCGGGCCAATATTGTCAGGATCGGTGAGATTGAGGAGCATCAGCGCCAGATATCTTTGGGAATCGGTCTCGGTAGTTTTTTGGTTTGTTTGGGCTGATAGCGGATGCGCCGCCAATATCCAGCATAAAATTAAAAACGGGATCCGGGTTAAGAGGTTAAAAGCGTACGTAAAGTTTTGCATGCTAATAGTTTTTGTCAATTAATTTGATCCACTCTTTATAGCCATTTTCCACATTGAATTGACTTGCTACCTCAACGCTTTTCGAACTGTCGGTGGTGATCTCCCCCTTCATCAGCGATCGCATCGCATTAACCATTTGTTTTACACTCAGGTCCTGTGTGACCAATCCCATACCCTCCTGAACGAATTCAGAAACACCTCCTGACGGAAAAGAGATAATAGGTTTACCCAGCAACGCGGCTTCAATCATCACCAACGGAAAGGGATCCTGGCGCGAGGTGAGCAGAAATCCATTTCCCATGTTAAGATAATTATAATAATCTTCTTTCTGCTTTCCTACCAGATGAATTTTGGTAGCAGACGTCGAATGCAGGCAGCGTTGTTCTGTGTAATACACTAATCCATCGTCGATTGTGGCGCCGACCCAGATCAAATGTACGTTTGGGTCATTCAGTTCTTCGGCGATCTCAGGCAACATATCGAACCCTTTTCTCTCCGAAGTCATGCCCGAAAGCACCCACACATATGCATTGCCGGGTATGCCCAGCTTTTCTTTCAGCTCATTGGTCCGGGCATCATTTTTCTTAACTTTTGACCCGTCAATAAAGGAATATAGCAGGCCAATGTTCTTGCCACCTGAATGCTTTAATGCATCGCAGGTCGTTTGCGAACAGCCTATCAGCAAGTCGGAATAATCAACGATACTTTTGAAATCCGGTGCGCTGAGGTAGGCGTAGGTCAAAGGCATTTCATGAAAATGAGTAACGACTTTGATCGAAAACTCCTTGGCGACTACGATCGTTTCAGGAATCATGGTGGTATTGACATACCAGAAATCCGCCTTAAAATCCTTCGCAAGCTTTCGGAGGTATTTCAAAGTAGGGTTGATCCCGAGGTGGAATGAGACCTTTTGCAAAATATTGAATTTCCGCGGCGCAATGTAGACCGGGATATCTTCGGGGAACTCCATTAATAATTCCCCGTTTGCAAAACTTACAATGCCTATATCGAAACGTGAGCGGTCAATTTGTTTAAGGATGTACAGGAGCATCATCTCTGACCCTGTCCGTGTGGCATAAGGGGTAAAAAAAAGAACCTTTTTTTTCTCGTTGTTCATGCAGAGGCGGTTAACAGGTCAATGTTTTCGTCGGGCCTGATTTTAAACAGGCCTTTTTTTAGGAATAGGGTCTTCCAGAAATATTTTAAAAGTACACGCGTCTTGCGTACATATATATGTTGGGTGCGCAGCTCCGAAAATGGATTTCCGTCCTTTTTCAGATTAAAAAGCATTTTCCAGGCAAATACAACCGGTGTCATGATCAGGTAATGCAGGATCAGCAACAAATATTGAAAGATACCGTACTGTTTCCGTATCCATAAGAAATTGGAAACCTGCATTTGCGTGCTAAACCGGTTGATCCACGAAATATTGGTACGACGGAAAGGATTGTCGTTTTCAAGATGTATAAATGTACAGTCCTGAAAATAACAGAGCTTACCCAGCTTTCCGAGGCGCCCCGACCATTCGACATCCTCACCATACATAAAAAAGTCGTTGCTAAACCCTCCGGTTTGTTCAAATCCTTCCTTTCTGACAAAAATAAAAGCACCGACAAGCCAGTCATATTGATCCGGGTCAGCATACTTTGGTTCAGGATAAAGTTTGTTTATTACCTTATCTACCAGACCGCTGGGGGGAAGTATGAAAAAAGTTCTACGGAATTCGTTGAAGCTTCTGTAAAAAGGCATGGGCGTACCGTCTGCATAATATTGCAATGCGCCGCAAGCCATAATGTCCGGCCGGTTATTCATCCGGTCGAAACATCTTCCTATTACATTGTCTGTAACCAAGGTATCGGCATTGAGGAGCAGGAAATATTTGCCTTTTGCTACCGACATTCCGCGATTGTTGGCAATGCCAAAACCGGCATTAAATTCCATGTCGATCCATTGTACGTTTGGATAAGCCTCCCTTACAATGGCACCGCCGCCATTTTTTGGGTCGTTGTCAACAACTATGACTTCAAAGGTTACTTCCGGAGTGTACTTATATATAGAATTTAAGCAATTGATAATAAGCTGAGGAGTCCTGTAATTGATAATGATGATGGATACATCCATGAAAAAAGGCGTGCATGTTGGATGAGCAAAAATAAAGAATCTCGGTGGAAGATAAGTAACTCTTCTACCGAGACCCGGAAATAAGTGATTTTTGTTATCCTACGGCGTCAATTCAGCCTTTCGTAGATTCCGGCAACGCCCTGCCCGCCTCCTACACAGGCTGTCACCATGCCATATTTTTGATTCTGACGTTGCATTTCATTGAAAAGCTGCACTGAAAGTCTCGCACCTGTAGATCCCAATGCATGGCCCAATGCAATGGCGCCACCATTCGGATTTACGATTTCTGGATTGATACCCAGTTCCTGAATAACCGCCAGTGACTGCGCCGCGAAAGCCTCATTCAGTTCTATTTGTTCAATGTCATTGAGTTTCAAACCAGCCTGTTTCAAAGCAACGGGAATGGCTGCAACCGGGCCTATGCCCATGATCCTCGGATCCACGCCAGCAGTGGCGTAGGACAGCATTTTGGCTATGGGTTTCAGATTCAGTTCATTAACCAGCTTTTCGGACATTACCACTACAAATGCAGCACCGTCGGAAGTTTGCGAAGAATTTCCTGCTGTTACCGAGCCGCCTGCCGCGAAAACTGGTTTCAGTTTGTTCAATGCTTCAATGGTCGTGTCAGCTCTGGGGCCTTCGTCCTGGCTCACCACGATTTCACGGGTTTTTTTCTTCCCTGACGCGGCGTCAAAGTATGTTTCTTTGACTGTTACCGGTACGATGCCATTCGTAAACCAGCCCTCTTTTTGAGCACGCAATGCTTTCTGGTGAGATTGAAACGAAAACTCATCCTGCTTTTCGCGACTGATATTGAAATCTTTCGCCACCTGCTCGGCCGTCAGGCCCATACTCAGGTAGTAATCAGGATTGGTATGGGCGATTTCGTAATTCAATGCCGTTTTCCAGCCCATTGTAGGTACCATCGACATGGATTCGGTTCCTCCTGCAATGATACATTCGGCCATTCCGGCATGTATTTTCGCCGAAGCCATGGCGATAGCTTCTACGCCTGAGCCGCAATATCTGTTAATGGTAATACCTGAGACATTTTTAGGAAGCGCCAGCAACGCCACGTAGCGGCCCATTTGCATGCCTTGTTCTGCTTCTGGTACTGCGTTTCCTACGATCACATCATCCACACGGGCGGGGTCGAGATCTGGCAATTTTTCCAGCAAATGTTTGATAACTGTTGCTCCCAGGTCGTCGGGGCGGGTAAACCGGAAACCACCTCTGGAAGCTTTTCCGACCGCGGTGCGATAGCCGGCTACGATGTATGCATTCATATTTTGGATCGAAATTTGTTCAAAGAAAAGAAGCAGGCTGTGAGAATAGTATGCCTGCATACCATTGGTAAAAATAGCAATTAATCATAAAACAACAAACCGCCGGAATCTGTTTCCCGGCGGTTTGCAATTACTAAGTCTTTGCTGATGGAGTTTTTAAAATCTACGAAGAAAGGTGGCTTTCTTCCATTGAGTTGGTGCGTTTTGCGCCTTCTGGCATCACGATCCACATGATGATGTACAATAACGTTACGGGGAAAGTGACAGGAATAAAGACTGCCAGTACTAAAATCACCCGGATGACCGATACATCAATTTGGAAGTAATCTGCAAGGCCGGAGGCAACGCCACCAATCATTTTATTGCTTGTGTTTCTGAATAATCTATTGTGGTTCATGGCTGTATCTGTTTTATTTTCTTTTGATGTGTTAAAGGTACTATGCATTACACAGTAGTTGTTTGATTTCTTTACAGACGGTTATCTGACGTGAGAACGGGTTAAATTCCATGGCGTGGGGTAAAGTAAAAAAAGATTAGAACTGTATTAGGATTATGCAAGTTGTTGCGTATTACTATTGGCAATGAATTACCTTTGAGATTGAAAATGATAGCTTTGCTGACAATCTGGCATCCATACGAAAGCAGGCTCAATATTTTTGAATGAAATGATCGGTTAAAAAACATACGTTAAAATCATGTTTAAAATATTTTCTAAGCTATTTGGCACAAAATCAGAGCGGGATTTAAAGGAATTAACCCCGTACGTTGATAAAGTCAATGCCGAATATGCGCTATTGGCTTCCCTATCCAATGATGAACTCCGTGCTCAGTCCGAAGGCCTGAAACAACATATTAAAGACCAGCTCCAATCTATCGACGAGCAGATCGCGTCTTTGCGACAGCAGGCCAATGACGAGCCTAATGTGGACAACAAGGAGGCGATTTTCAAAAAAATAGATGCGCTGGAACTGGACAGGAACAAGGAACTTGAAAGAGTACTTCTGGATATACTGCCAAAAGCGTTCGCCATTGTAAAAGATACGGCCCGTCGCTTTAAGGACAACGAGAAAATAGAGGTTACAGCATCGTTTTTTGACCGCGAAGTAGCAACCAGAAAGTCACATGTAGTGATTGAGGGTGACAAAGCCCATTGGAATACTACCTGGGATGTGATCGGGCAGCCTATCAAATGGAACATGCTGCATTATGATGTGCAGCTGATCGGTGGGGTTGTATTGCACCAGGGAAAAATCTCTGAAATGGCAACGGGTGAAGGTAAGACATTGGTAGCAACGCTTCCTGCCTTCCTGAATGCACTTGCCGGACAAGGTGTACACATTGTAACTGTCAACGATTACCTCGCCAAGCGTGATGCCGAGTGGAATGCACCGCTCTTTGAGTTTCACGGCATGAGCGTTGATTGTATCGACCGTCACCAGCCTAATACCATTGCCCGTAGAAATGCTTATAAGGCAGATCTTACCTACGGGACCAATAACGAGTTTGGTTTTGACTACCTGCGTGACAATATGTCACGCACACCGGAAGAACTGGTTCAGCGTAAACATCATTTTGCAATGGTGGATGAGGTTGACTCCGTGTTAATTGATGATGCACGTACACCTTTGATCATCAGCGGCCCGGTTCCCCGCGGCGACGAACAGGAATATCTGGAATTGAAGCCACGTGTTTCGAGGATCGTTGAAGCGCAGAAAAAACTGGCGATGGATTTTCTGAATGACGCCAAAAAGAAGATCACAAGCGGAGATAAAAAAGAAGGAGCCCTTGCATTGTTCCGTGCGCACCGCGGTATGCCGAAATACAAACCTTTGATCAAGTACCTGAGTGAGTCAGGGATCAAACAGTTGATGCAGGAATCCGAATCCATATATCTGGCCGAAAACCAGAAACTGATGCCGGTGGCGGATGCACCATTGTATTTTACCATCGATGAGCGTCACAACAGCATTGAGCTAACCGAAAAAGGGATCGACTTCCTGACCGGCGAATCGGACCAAAGCAATTTCTTTATCCTTCCCGATATAGCGGTTGATCTGGACGCGATTGAAAAAGATGGTTCTTTAACTGAGCAAGAAAGAATTATTCAGAAGGAAGCATTAATCCGCGATTATTCTGTAAAAACTGCCCGTATCCACACCGTTAACCAGCTTTTGAAGGCATTCACACTTTTTGAAAAAGATGTGGAATATGTGATCATGGACGGAAAGGTGAAGATCGTTGATGAGCAAACAGGTCGTATCATGGACGGTCGTCGTTATTCCGACGGTTTGCACCAGGCCATTGAAGCAAAGGAGAATGTACGTGTTGAAGACGCAACGCAAACTTATGCGACCGTTACCTTGCAGAATTACTTCCGTATGTATCACAAGCTGGCTGGTATGACCGGTACGGCGGAGACAGAGGCAGGTGAGTTCTGGGAAATCTATAAGCTGGATGTTGTTTCGATTCCAACGAATGTAAGTGCGGTCCGTAAGGATCACGAAGATAAAGTGTATCGTTCGGTACGTGAGAAGTACAATGCGGTAACTGATGAAATCGTAGAGCTGGTGGAGGCTGGCCGACCAGTTTTGGTAGGTACTACTTCGGTTGAAAACTCAGAAATTATCAGCCGGATGCTTACCCTGCGTAAGATACAGCACCAGGTATTGAACGCCAAGCAACACCAGCGTGAGGCTGAGGTAGTAGCCGAAGCAGGTAAGCCAGGTACGGTGACGATCGCAACGAACATGGCCGGTCGTGGTACCGACATTAAGCTGACGCCTGAATCGAAAAAGGCTGGCGGACTTGCGATTATCGGTACGGAAAGACATGAAAGCCGCCGGGTTGACCGCCAGTTACGCGGACGTTCCGGTCGTCAGGGTGACCCTGGTTCATCTCAGTTTTTCGTTTCATTGGAAGATAACCTGATGCGTTTGTTCGGATCTGACCGTATGGCAAAGGTAATGGACAGAATGGGACTGGAAGAGGGGGAAGTGATCCAGAGCGGAATGATCACCAAGTCCATTGAAAGAGCTCAGAAAAAAGTAGAGGAAAATAACTTCGGTATGCGTAAGCGTCTTCTGGAATATGACGACGTGATGAACTATCAGCGTGATGCCATTTATACCCGTCGCCGTAACGCACTCTTTGGAGATCGTTTGGCAGTGGACATTGCGAACACATTATATGATGTGAGCGATGAGCTGGTAACGACGGCAGGTTCTTATGCAGAATTGGAACTGGCAACTATTACTACCTTGGGTATGGAGCTTCCATTCAGCGAAGCAGAGTACGGTTCACTTAAAATATCGGAACGTTCTCAAAAACTATATGACGCTGCTGAAAAGCAATATCAGGACAAAAACCACGCAATCTCGCAAAAGGCGCTTCCGGTACTGAGTTCGATTCATGCCGATCGCGGTGCGACTATTTCTGAGATTATGATTCCTTTCAGCGACGGTATCCGTCAGGCTGGGGTTGTGGTAAGCCTGAAAAAAGCATTGGAGAATGAAGGACGCGAGATTTCCCGTGAAATGGAGAAAGCTATCGTTCTTTCACTGATAGACCAGGAATGGAAAGAGCATTTGCGTGAAATGGATGACTTGAAACAATCCGTTCAGAATGCGGTATTCGAGCAAAAAGATCCATTGCTGATCTACAAGTTTGAATCTGTGGAATTGTTCAAACGCTTTTTGAGCAAAGTGAATTTTGATATGATCTCCTTCCTGATGAAGGCTGATATTCCACAAGAAGATGCTGCCCCTGCCACCGCGGTTCAGCATACGGTGCGCCGACCTGCACCTGCACCGGCTTTGCATACCAATCGCGAAGAAGAGTTTGATACTGAGCTGGATGGACCTAATGAATATGCCCGTCAGATGGAATCAACCACTAAGACGCAACCTGTTCGCACCATTAAAATCGCAGACAGAAATCAGAAAGTTTCGGTACAATACCGTGACGGACGGATTTTGCGGGACGTGAAATTCAAAAAAGTGGAGCATGAAGTGAAGAACGGAGATTGTGTGGTAATTGAGTAAAAGTCATTTGTCTTCAGGTGTGGTCATTTGTTGTCATGACAACAAATGACCACACCTGACAACAAATGACAATAAATGACAATGAATGACTATATATTAATTAAGTGAAATATCCGGGCCCTGCCTTTCTAAATCAGATCGGCAGGGCTTTTTGATTGAAAGGAAATCAGTATTTATACGATATTTGTATTTCAGAGACGAACATTAACGAAACATAAACCTGCATGAAACTGCATAGAGAAGGATATACCATCATGGCTGTGACGGCCATCATATTGATTTTGATAAACTTAGGTATAAACTATCTCCTTCCGGAAGGCTACTGGATCCCCAGGCTTGTACTGATCGGTAGTGTTATTGTCTTCCTGCTTGTAGTTCAGTTTTTCCGTGTACCCACCAGAACGGTACATAAAAGTGACCGCCAGATCGTCGCCCCCTGCGATGGGAAGGTGGTTGTGATTGAGGAAGTAGTCGAAAGCGAATATTTTAAAGGCCCCCGCAGGCAGGTGAGTATTTTTATGTCGCCTCTTAATGTCCATATCAACTGGAACCCGGTGAGTGGTGTTATTCAATATTTTAAATATCACCCTGGCTTGTACCTGGTAGCCTGGCATCCCAAATCCAGTACCGATAATGAGCGCACGACTGTCGTGATCCGTACAGTGGAAGGCATCGACGTTTTATTCAGGCAAATTGCCGGCGCGGCAGCACGACGTATCCGCTGGTACGTGAAGGAAGGCGATCAGGTGGAACAGAGCACTGAAATGGGTTTCATCAAATTCGGTTCACGGGTGGATATATTCCTCCCGCTCGATGCCGAAATCAAGGTTAACCTGCAAGACAAAACAGTAGGAAGCGTAACTGTGCTGGCGGAATTAAAATAACCGCCAGGATAATATCTGCTCAAAAAAACCCGGCACTGCTGGCGGGTACACCACGGCCATAAAGATCATCCCGAACAATGCGCCATACATGTGTGCACTGTGGTTGACGTAGCTCGTTCCGCGTTTTGCTTCGTAAAGCGAATATCCCAGGAACAGAAGACCGAAAATAAATCCCGGCATCTGAATAAAGAAGTACAGTGATACCGTCATCAAAGGCGCATAAAGTATCGTAGCGAAAAGCACAGCAGAAACTCCTCCCGAAGCACCCAGAGAATTGTATTTGGAATTGTTGCGGTGTTTCAGAAATGTCGGTATGTCGGACACAATGATTCCGACGATATACAAAAACAGATAATAAATGGTCCCGCTCGGCCCGAAAAGCATAGAAAACAGCCTTTCAATGCTTTCGCCTACAAACCACAAACTCAGCATATTGAAGATCAGGTGGCCGAAATCCGCGTGTACAAAGCCTGAGGTCACAAAACGGTAGTATTCATTGTATTTGCTAACCCGGTAAGGATTCAGGATCAGCTTATCCATCAGGCTGTAATTATTGAACGCGTAATAGCTGATCCCGGATGTGATAATGACTAGTATGAGGGTAATCGACATAGAATTTTGAATGTTGACGTTTAAAATTATTTTTCCCGCTCCACAAGCTGCTGGGCAAATTGCAGTAACGGCTCCTTGCGCGATTCGTCTATGCTTAGCTCGTTGAGGCTTGCAAGTCCTTTGGCAAAGTATGCGTTGATTTTTTGCTCGGTGAATGTGCGAATGTCCAGTGTTTCGTAAATATTCCGGACAGCATTCACTTTTTCATCATTGTCAAAAGTTTTCATTTCAATCCATTTTTCCAGCTCGGCTTTCACGGTACCTTCCGCTTTGGACAATGCTTCAATGAGCAGGAAAGTTTTTTTGTTGGCAATAATGTCACCTCCTACCTGCTTCCCGAACTTGGTTGGATCGCCATATACATCAAGCAAATCATCTTTAAGTTGAAATCCTATTCCCATGTTTTCACCGGCAGAATAAAGCAGTTGAATGGCATTCTCGTCAGCCCCTCCGATGATTCCGCCCAGTTCCAGGGCAAATCCCAGTAGTACCGAAGTTTTCAGCCTGATCATTCCAATGTACTCTTCCTCGGTAACATTCCACCTTGTTTCAAAATTCATGTCCAGCTGCTGCCCTTCACACACTTCCGCTGCGGTTTGGTTAAAACGGGCCAGTACCAGGCGTAATTTATCTTTTGGAACGTCCAGCAGCAGATCATAAGCCCTGATCAGCATCACATCGCCGGATAATATCGCGGTGTTAGCATTCCATTTTTCGTGAACCGTCGGTTTACCGCGTCTGAGCGGGGCGCGGTCCATGATATCGTCATGCATTAATGTGAAGTTGTGAAAAACCTCTACCGCCATAGCAGGTTTGATCGCTTTTCCCCAATCCTCGCTGTAAATGGACGTGGCAAGTAATGTCAGTAATGGACGAAAACGTTTTCCGCCCAGTGCCATAATGTATGCTATGGGGTCGTACAGTTCCGCGGGATTTTCTCCGTAAGAATGTTTGTCAAATTCTATTTGAAGTGTTTGAAGGAGTTGTTCGGGTTTGATCATTCGCAGTAAAATAGCAGTCTGCCTGTTGCAGGCCTCAGATTATATTGTAACGTTTTTGTTTGTCCGGAGATGTATGCAAAGTAGGGAAATATCCCTGAATAAGCTACATTTCCCTACCTTTGGCACTGAATGAATCGTATTCTTTAAACACTTCCACATGCCTTTTCACCAATATTTCAACGGAGACATTATTGATATCAACAGCGCGGTTTTCAAAACCAATGACCTCGGGTTACTGCGCGGTTATGGCCTTTTCGACTATTTCAGGACATATAATGGAGTTCCGTTTCGCTGGGACGATTACTGGCAGCGGTTCGAAAATTCAGCCAGATTGTTAAAATTGGAGTTACCGGTTTCAAAGGGAGATACAGAAAAAGCACTCGCTGACCTGCATGCATTGTCGGGCGAGCAGGAGGTTGCGTTCCGGTTTGTACTCACAGGCGGATACGCGCCTGACAGCGTGCATGTGGTACAGCCCAATTTCCTGATCCGAACCGAACCTTTACCGCAGGATAATCCAGCTGGGCGACTGAAAGGGATCAAAGTGTTACCATACGAATATGTACGCGATCTGCCGGAGGTGAAAACTACGAACTATGTGCATATGGTGCTCATGGCCGATGAATTGAAACGCCAGCAGGCTGCGGACCTGCTTTTTCACAAAGACGGAGAAGTAAGCGAGCTCACGAGGAGCAACGTGTTTATTTTTAAAGGCGATAAACTGGTTACCTCAGACAGGAATATCCTGAACGGCATCACACGGCGGGTCGTGATGGAACTCGCCAAGCCACATTTTGACGTAGAAGTGCGACCAGTTTCTTACAAGGAAGTCATTACGGCTGATGAGGCCTTTACAACCAGTACCACTAAATGGGTGATGCCCGTCGTGCAGATCGGCGACGTGCCGGTCGGAAACGGATTGGCTGGAAAGCGTACATTGTTCTTGCAGGAGTTATTTGAAAAACTGGTTGCAGATTGGGGCAAATAAACAAAAAGTGGCTTCCGTACAGGAAGCCACTTTTGCGATACGTTGTTGTAATAAGCCGACTTATTTCGGTGCGTTGGGTGAATCCTTGTTAACAATCGGCCAAATACCCGGTTTTGGAACGCTTACTCCTTTCGTAGCGCCCCTGGTAGTACCGTCCAGGCCGAAATAGTACAATGGCCATCCTTTGTAGGTCAATTGTTTTTTGCCGAAAACATCAATGGTTGTGAATAACGCTTTGTCGATCCCTGAGGGAATGTCGGTAACCTCAGCGGTATAGATCGGCCATGTTGCATCATGCGTCGCGTCGTTGGTCGTGAAGTTATTATTGTTTGTAGAGTCTCTCGCAAAAGCGTAAAGCGTGCGGCCCATAGCATCCACGAAGAACTGGGTATCAGCTGTTCCTTCTGTGTAATCCGCTTTGTACGACTTGCCATCATTACCTACGAGCTGGGCATTTGCCAGCATGATGGTATAAGTTGGCTTGGCTACAAACCAGACTCCGCCTACATTTTCACCTTTCAACTCGCCCGCTGCGGCATCGTCCTGGTAGTAGTACAAAGGCCATCCTTTGTATGTGGTCTGTGGTTTTCCGTCCGCTCTGGTGATCGTTCCGAAATCGGCAGCAGTTAATCCCGCATCCAGTTTCATTTTCGCTAAATCCGTAACTGAAAATATCGGCCACTTGGTCGCGCAGCCGCCCGAGCAAACAGAAGTGCCTGCAACGTCTTTTGTGAAGAAATAAAGCGTCTTACCGTCCTTGTCAGTCAAAACCTTGCCTAATGTCTGTGTGTCTTTGAGCTGAATATCGTTGGGGATAACCGGTGTGGGAGTAGGTTCGTCGTCATCGGAACAGGAGACCGTGACGGCCATTAAAAATCCCAGTGCAAGTAGCATGCGGGAAACAGAAAAGATTTTCATGGATTTCTTATTTTTTGTTAGAGATGAATTGGTTTATTGTGAATACGACCGAAACATTCTGATGGTTGCGCGCCAAATAAAAAAGCATAACCGGGTAGGTTATGCTTTCCAAAAACGAAGATTATATGATGTTCAGCTCCAACCCTGGGCCGTAATCGGCACCCGGCTGTCGCCTTTTGTATGCAGTACGATTTCTTCCTTATTAGCTGTGGTGTAGCCAATAAAACTGATCTTGGGATTGTTCTTAATGAGTTCGTAAGAAGCTTGCGAGACGGTAAAAAGCAACTCATAGTCTTCTCCACCATTCATGGCGGCAGTCACCGGGCCAATGTTCAACTCCGAAGCGGCCAGGTAAGTCTGTTCGTCGATAGGCAATCTTTCTTCAAAAATCACCGCTCCTACGCCAGATTGCGCGCAAATATGTAGCAAGTCAGAAGCAAGTCCGTCGGAAACGTCGATCATGGCTGTCGGTACTACGCCAGCCTCAGCGAGTTCGTAAATTACGTCCATTCTCGCCTCCGGGCGCAGCTGCCGCTGAACCACGTAATCTTTTCCATCCAATTCAGGCTGCATTTCGGGGTTCGCAAGAAACACTTGTTTTTCCCTTTCCAGCAGCTGTAATCCAAGATAGGCACCGCCCAAATCCCCGGTCACGCAGATCAGATCATTAGGTTTGGCAGTATAGCGATAGGTAACTTTTTCTTTGTTGACTTTACCAAAAACGCTCACTGATATCAGTAGTCCCGATCTCGAAGAAGAAGTATCACCTCCTACCAGGTCAACATTAAAGTCCTTGCAGGCCGCTTTCATACCAGCATATAGCTCGTCAATGGCTTCCACAGAAAACCGGTTGCTCAATGCAAGGTTAACGGTCACTTGCCGCGGGGTACCATTCATCGCAGCAATGTCGGACACATTAATGGCAATGGCCTTGTAGCCCAGATGTTTCAGCGGAAAAAACGTAAGGTCAAAATGAACGCCTTCGAGCAGCATATCAGAAGTTAGCAACCCGTATTCTTCACCCGTGTCGATCACCGCCGCATCGTCGCCTATTCCTTTAATGGTATCAGGTAAAGAAATTTTTATTCCTTCATTTATTCTTTTAATCAACCCGAATTCTCCCAGGCTGCTTATTTCAGTTCTTGTTTCCATGATACAAAATTAGACAAAAAAGCGAAGCCACTTCCCGAAAGAAATGGCTTCGCTTTTTGAAATATATAAAGGGTTAGATTATACTTATGGATTCGTCAATGTATATTCATTGATAGAGCCACCTGTTTTCGGACTTGCTTTCAGGCGTGTCAGCACCACTTTGGCATCGTCAAGCGAAGTAATAGTGAATTCCAGCGTACCGCCGCTTCCGGTTGGAGGAGGCGTAAGATCTTTCAAAATAAGTTTGGAATCGCCTTCCAGGTCCCAGTTTCCAGTGAATGTAGTTCCGTCAACGTCTGTAAAAGATACCGTTTTGGCGCCGGAAGCATTGGTTAATGTAAGTCTGAACCCTGAATAAGCAGGAGTGGTGTTATTAGATCCTCCCCTGGTGTAAACGGTTGTACTTCCATGTTTCACAGTTTCTGCAGTCCAGGCCTTTGCGATGCGCTCGGATACCGGCTTTACTTTTTTCTTACACCCGGTTGCGGCCAATGTAAGAACCAGTATCGTACACCAAAGAAGAGAGTAACTTTTTTTCATATTTATTTTCATGAATGTCTTAACAAAACGCCAAGTTCCTACTTTTTAGTCTTATTATCAAAATATTCCCGGAAGATCATTTTTAATTTCCTGCCGAATGAGCGTTATCATTAAATTGCGGGCTAAAAGTTTAAAATGAAGGAATACACAAGGGCACAATTGGCGCTTCGAAACGGGCAGGACCGGGAGGAAATCTGGTGTGCATACAAAGGAATTATTTACGACGTAAGTACCTCCCGGCTGTGGCGGAACGGCCATCATTATGAGCATTGGGCCGGGCAGGACCTGACCAAAGAACTGGGCGATGCCCCGCATACCGAGCGCGTTTTCGAACGTTTCAATGCAATAGGTAAGCTACAAAAGGAACATTCCAACTAACAATTATCATTCAATGGCCGACAGCCGACAGCTGAAAGCCGACAGCCACTATGACTTCCTATTTAATCGCCGACAGCGGATCTACCAAAACAGATTGGGTGGTGATTGGCTCCGGATCGGAAACGAAAAATTTCCAATCGGCAGGAATCAATCCTTTTTACCAAACGGCCGAGGAAATCATTCCTGTGCTGGAAACACAGGTGTTACCGCACCTTGCGGACACTGTCGAAAAGGTGTTTTTTTATGGGGCGGGTTGCGCAGATGAAAAATCAAGCCGGCCAGTCATGAGTGCTTTGTTACATTGCATTCCCGCTGCGGATACCATTGAAGTGGCGTCGGATATGCTCGGCGCGGCCCGCGGGCTGTGTGGACATGCGCCCGGGCTTGCGTGTATATTAGGTACAGGCGCGAACAATGCTTTTTATGATGGCAGTCATATAGTACGTTCCATCGGGTCGCTCGGTTTCTGGCTGGGGGACGAGGGGAGCGGGTCATATCTTGGGAAAACATTGGTGGTACATTTCCTTCAAAATGAATTGCCGGCTGACCTGCATGCACATTTTGCTCAAAGATATCCTCAGACAAACCGGTTGAATGTACTGGATCATGCATATAAAAAACCATATCCAAACCGGTATTTTGCGGCATTCTCCCAATTTATTGCTGAAAATATAAAACATCCATTTATGCATAATCTGGTAGAGAATGCGTTTGGTTTGTTTATTGAAAAGTACATTCTGAAACATGAAAATGCCGGGGAGTACCCAGTACATTTTACAGGCTCCATTGCATTCTATTATCAGGATATCCTTAAAAATATATTGAAAACGAAAGGGTTACAGGCTGGCAGGATACTAAAATCTCCGCTGGAAGGTTTGGTACAATATTATTCCTGAAAGCATGAAGGATCAGAATTTTATCCTCAATGGCTTAACTTAGCTGTCAGATCAATTTCAAATGTCGAGACGTACCATCCAATCACTCACTGTTTTTTCGGCCCTGCTCATCATCGGGGTTGTGATCACGCAGATCTACTGGGTGAAACAAGCTTTGGACCTGCGGCACCGTCAGTTTAACCAAAACGCCCACGTAGCATTACAGGACGTTGCCGGAAAGCTGGCGTCCGTGAATGGGGTCATGCAAACTTCCAATCCGGTGGAACAATTGTCGCCTGAGTATTTTCTGGTGAATACCAATTCCACCACTCAGCCGGACCTGCTCGAACATTTTATCAAAGACAGCTTTCAAAAGCACAACCTGATCACTGATTTTGAGGTCGGGATATATGACTGTACTACCAACAGAATGCGGTATGGCATGTCGCTTAGCACGAAGAACAATGCTAAAATCCCTACCAAAACGACCAATTGGATCAAAACCGACAAGTATCCGTACTATTTCGGGGTAAGGTTTCCGGAGCAGGAGACCTATTTTGCCGGTAGTATCAATGGGGCCATCTGGTCGTCGATACTGGTCCTGGTTGCCGTTTCATTTTTTGCTTATGCCCTGTTTGTCATTTTGCGGCAGAAGCAACTTTCAGAAGTGCAGCGGGATTTTGTAAATAACATGACCCACGAACTGCAAACGCCTATTTCGACGATCCGTATCGCAGCAGATGTACTCAATTCCGACAACATTGTAACCCAGCCAGCACGCCACAAACGATACTTACAGATTGTGCAGGATGAGATTTTGAGGTTACAGGGGCAGGTTGAAATGGTACTCTCCATGGCAAAGGCGGAGCGCAATGCACTGACATTGGAGAAGGAAATGCTCAATGCTGAGGAAATGATCAGGTCTATATTGATGCCTTTTGAAGACAAAATTCAATTTGAATGCCACGCGGAAAACAATGTGATCTATGCAGATCCGTTCCATTTCCGGTGTATGATCAATAATCTGATAGACAATGCATTAAAATACTCCGACGACGTGCCCGACGTGGCCATTAAAACATATAGTAAAGGCAAGTATCTGGTGATAGCCGTCCGTGACCAGGGAATTGGCATTGCGCCGGAGTACCAGAAGAAAATTTTCAACCAGTTTTTCCGGATTCCATATGGCGACGTACATAATGTGAAAGGGTTCGGGATCGGGCTGAGCTACGTGAAGCAAATTGTGCGTGCGCACCACTGGAAGCTCGACCTTGAAAGTACATTGGGCAAAGGGAGCACATTTAAAATCACTATTCCACAGAATAAGTAAATGAAAAAGAAGATTTTATATGTAGAGGACGATCCTAACCTGGCATTTGCTACAAAGGATAATCTGGAGGAATACGATTACGAAGTGGTTCATGCCAAGGATGGGGCAGAAGCACTAAAAATTTTTGGTAAGGAACATTTCGATATCTGCGTCCTGGATGTGATGCTTCCGAGAATGGACGGCTTTTCACTCGCTGAAAAAATCAGGGCTTCAGACAGCCAGGTCCCGATCCTTTTTCTCACCGCCCGATCTTTGCAGGAAGATAAGATCAAAGGCCTGAAACTGGGCGCGGACGACTATATTACCAAGCCATTCAGCATTGAAGAGTTAAAGCTTCGGATCGACGTTTTTTTGCGCCGTAGCAAATCCGATCAACCCGCTCCTGTTAAATCTGATCCCAATAAAGTAGGTAGTTACACATTTGATTTCCAAAAACTTACATTGGCAATCGACGGAAGTATCCAGAACCTGACATTCCGGGAAGCAGAAGTTTTGAAGTACCTCGCAGAAAGGACTGATCAGGTGATCCGACGAGATGAATTGCTGAAAGCGATCTGGGGAGACGACGATTATTTCATGGGCCGCAGCCTCGACGTTTTTATATCCAGACTACGAAAATACCTGTCCGGCGACCCCGATATCCGCATTGACAATGTGCATGGTGTTGGGTTCAGAATCAGATGGTGAGTGTATTTTTTTAAAATTTGTTTTACTGTTACTTGCCTAAAAAAAAATAATTACGCATCTTTGCACCCTCATTTGGAAAAATTGCAAGGTTATGGCTAAGGTTTGTCAAATTACAGGTAAAAGAACTCGCGTTGGAAATAACGTTTCTCACGCTAACAATAAAACAAAACGTAAATTCTTCCCGAATTTGCAAAAGAAACGTTTCTTCCTTCCTTCGTCAGGAGAATGGGTTACGTTGAAAGTAGCAACTTCTGCTCTTCGCACCATCAACAAGAATGGTATCGAAGCAACTATACAAAAGGCTTACGACAAAGGAACGCTTACGTTCTAAAAAAGTTTACGAATTTATTGGAAAAGGGCTTCTCTCTATTCGGGAAGTCCTTTTTTTCGTGGATTTTACCAGTTTAAACCATTTCCTTCATGGATTCTCCCGGCAGTGTATTTCTTCTATTAGGATCCAATCTGGGGGATAGGTTACTGGTTATGCAGTCCGCGCGTGAGCTTATTGCAGAAAAAGTAGGGACATTGCGCTCGCAATCGTCCATTTACGAAACTGAGCCCTGGGGTATACTGGATCAGCCTGCTTTTCTAAATCAGGTGATTGAAATAGAAACAGCATTGGGCCCGGAAGAAGTTTTACGTCACATTCTCGACATCGAGCATGAGCTCGGGCGCGTACGCTACGTGCGCTGGGGAGCACGGGTGATTGACATTGACTTACTTTTTTATCAAAACGTAATCCAGGACACTGCCCGGCTTACATTACCTCATCCAAGAATTCAGGACAGGCGGTTCACGCTCGCCCCGCTCGCCGAAATCGCCCCGGATTTCATTCACCCAATATTTGGAAAAACCGCTTTGCAACTATTAGAGGAATGCACTGATATCAGTAACGTGTCAAAAATTTCATAAAATAGTTCTATTCTGACAATACGGCTTCATTTTAGTTGTTTGGCCACTTATTCCCGTTTTTCGCTAGTTCATCATTTTTTTCTGTCATATTACCCTGATTAGCACCAGTTTTGTCGGCCGTTAAGTCACTGTGCCAATAATTTTATTGACAAATTAAAAGGGGGAGAGTGCTTTCAGTTGTCATATCAAAAAGGAAAAATTCAATTTTGATATTTTGAGTAAAAAACTTCCATCCACATCATTTGCTCCGGCGTCAAATCAGTACGTTATGAAAATTAAGCCCATGAAAAACAAACTACTTCACTATTGCCTCTTTTTGGTATTCTTTTGTGCCGCCATTCCCGCGATGGCGCAAAACCGGCACACCGTCAGCGGTTTTGTAAAAGACCAGTCCAACGGAGAAGGGTTAATCGGTGTTTCCGTTTATGTACGGGAAGCCGAAACCGGGGTAGTAACCAATCCTTACGGTTTTTATTCCCTTACACTTCCAAGCGGTTCCTACACATTGGTGTTCAGCTATATTGGTTACCAGAAAGTAACAAAGGAATTTACGCTCGACGCTGACAAGACCATCAGTATTGAAATGGCTGACGAAAGCAACCAGCTTTCCGAAGTGACGATTTCTACACAAAAAGAAGATGAGAACGTCCGGAGTATTGAAATGTCCGTAAATAAAGTGGAGATGAAAACCATCCGGAAAATGCCCGCATTGCTCGGTGAGGTCGACCTTATTCGCAGTATCCAGCTCTTGCCGGGTGTAACTACCGTGGGAGAAGGAGCTTCCGGGTTCAATGTACGCGGTGGTGATGTTTCTCAAAACCTTGTTTTGCTCGATGAAGCGCCGGTTTATAATTCCTCTCACCTTTTCGGGTTCTTTTCGGTATTCAATCCCGATGCTGTAAAGGACGTGAAGCTGATCAAAGGAGGTATTCCTGCACAATATGGCGGAAGAATCTCGTCGATCCTGGATGTGCGTATGAAAGAAGGTAATGCCAAAAAACGCGAGATCAATGGTGGCATCGGTTCTATTTTTTCAAGGCTTACTTATGAGCAACCATTTGCAAAAGGAAGAGGATCATTTATCGTGGCCGGCCGAAGGTCTTATATAGATGTACTCGCTAAGCCTTTTTTGAACTCAGATTTGAAAGATTCGAAGTTTTATTTCTATGACCTTACTGCCAAAGTGAACTATCGTTTGGGAGATAAAGATACATTTTACGCTTCCGGGTATTTTGGTAAAGATGTTTTCGGAGGTGGGGATTTTGGGTTTGGCTGGGGCAATGCTACTGCCACCGCCCGCTGGAACCACATTTTCTCCAACAAGCTCTTCATGAACCTGACGGGTTATTATAGTAATTACGACTATAACCTGGGCCAGAACCAGAACAAGCCCGATGCAAAGGACAAGTTCGACTGGAAATCCAAGATCATCAGCACCAGTATCAAACCTGATTTTACATTCTACATCACGCCTAACAACCAGCTGACGTTCGGTGGGCAGTACATATATTATGACACACGTCCCGGCAAAGCGACAGCGATTTCCGAAGGCGAAATGACCGATATCAGCCTCGAATCGCGCTATGCCGATGAATCTGCATTGTATGTGGGCAATGAATTGAAATTCGGCGATCGTGTTTCATTGCAGTATGGCGTGAGATATTCCTATTTCCGTAGCCTCGGGCCGGGTACCGAATACCAGTATGCCGAAATCGAAAAAGGCAAACGCAAGGAGCCGATCTTCCCGGGTACCGAATATAAAAAAGGCGACGTGATCAAAAGCTACGGCAATCTGGAACCCCGCGCCGCACTGAATATTGGTATTACTTCCAATGCTTCCATTAAAGCAAGCTATAACCGTACATCGCAATACCTGCATTTGCTATCGAACACCGCAGCGAGCTCGCCGTTGGATGTATGGACTTTGAGTGGGATCAATATTAAGCCCGAAAAAGCCGACCAGGTAGCATTAGGGTGGTTCCAGAACTTCTCGGACAATACTTATGAGGCTTCGGTTGAAGTGTATTACAAAAAAATGTACAACCAGATCGACTATGTGCCTGCTTCCGACCTGCTTTTGAATGAATATTTCGCCGGCGACTTGCTTTTTGGCAAAGGCAGGGCCTATGGAGCGGAGTTTTATGTAAAGAAAAACAAAGGCCGTCTGACCGGCTGGGTTAGCTATACGCTTTCAAGAACTGAACGTAAGGTAGAGTCTGTCAACAACGACGACTGGTTCCCGGCACGCTTCGACAAGCCACATAACATTACCGCTGTGGCGATTTATGAGTTGACCAAGAGACTGACATTGTCGTCGAACTTCACCATTCAAAGCGGTACGCCGGCCACATTCCCGACCAACCGCTACACCGTTGGCGGCATCATAATCGGAAACAATTACAATGGCGCACGGAACAACAGCCGCATCCCGGCCTACCACCGCCTCGATCTGGCAGCGACATTGAAGGCAAAAAGGAAGCTGTTCAAAGTGGGTGAGGGCGAATGGGTATTCTCGGTCTATAATGTTTACAACCGTCGTAACCCCTTCTCGGTCTATACAAGGATCAATGAGGACAATCCGCTTAAAACAGAGGCTGTACGCTACTCGGTGATCGGAAACTTCATTCCTTCCGTCACCTACAACTTCAAATTCTGATAGTAACCCAACGGAAATCATTATTAAGCCTGAAAACAGCAACGATGAAAAATCTTATCAATAAAAAATACATCAAATTCCCCGCATTATTCGCACTTGCAGCGCTCACGCTCACAAGTTGCGAGGATGTAATCAATCTCGAAACAGCTAACGGAACTCCCCAGCTCGTAGCAGACGGCTGGCTAACCAACCAAGCTGGGCAGCAAAGCATTACATTATCATGGTCGGGTGCCTACTTCGATAACAGTACGCCGAAGCCTGTCACAGGTGCCGTGGTGACGGTTACCGACGATAAGGGCAAAGTATATAACTTCGAAGACGCAGATGGCGACGGTAAATATGTGTGGGGAAAAACGAATGCGGATACGCTTGGGCACGTGGGTCGTACCTATTCGCTCAAAGTCGTGAATGGTACTGACACATTCACCTCCACATCGGAACTGAAACGCGTACCTACTGTGGATTCGGTAGTGTACCGGCATGAAAAATGGCCTTTTGAGCCAGATAAAGGACCGCGCGAGGGATATGTAGCCCAATTTTACGCCCGCGACATCGAAGGTGTGGGCGATACTTACTGGATCAAACCGGTGATCCGCGGCAAGGCCGTAGTGGACAAAGGTGAAAACATTTCAATCGCGTATGACGCTGCATTCGGTGCGGGCGCCCCTTCTGATGGATTGATTTTTATCCTGCCCCTGCGCGAATCCATCACGACCGATTCCTTGTATTCTGCGGGAGCCGAGGTGGGTGTGGAGCTGCACAGCATTACTTACGAGGCATTCGAATTCCTCAAACAGGTGAGCGAGCAGGCTGCAAACGGTGGATTGTTCGCAACACCTATCGCCAACGTCCGTTCCAACGTCATCAATGCCGATCCGAACGGCCCGAAAGCCCTCGGTTTTTTCAGCGCGTCGGCGGTAAGCCGCAAGGAAACGGTGATCGATCCTGAAAAAGCCCGTCCCGACGACAATTAAGATTACACTTCAACAGCAAATGTATCCACTGGCGAGCCTCTGTTCCCAGTGGATTTTTTATTATATTTCATCCTGAATCGAACCGACCTATGAAGCATATACTGTTACTGCTGCTATTCCTGCCGCTCACGCTCATTGCCCAGAAACGTCCCCGCGAAATGGGTATCAAAATTGGTGTGCTGCCTGCCGGTACATTGAATGCGATCACGGATGTTGCAGGCGTGAAAGTGGGACAGGTTACGCTAGTGGAAGGCGCTGATATTCGGACAGGTGTCACTGCTATTATCCCACACGACGGAAACCTGTTTCAGCAAAAAGTGCAGGCGGCGATGTATATTGGTAATGGATTTGGTAAAATGACGGGCTATTCGCAGGTGGAAGAGCTGGGAACGATGGAGTCGCCCATTGTTCTTACCAACACATTGAGTGTTCCGACAGCTGCCGATGCGATTATCGACTGGACATTGGGACAAAAAGGAAATGAAAATGTAAGATCGGTCAACCCGGTGGTGGGTGAAACTAATGACGGTTTTCTGAATGATATCCGGGGCCGTCACGTCCGGAAAGAGCATGTACTGAATGCACTGGCCCAGGCAGAAAACGGGCCGGTAGCCGAAGGAAATGTAGGGGCCGGGACGGGGACTGTCTGCTTCAACTGGAAAGGTGGCATAGGAACTTCATCCCGCAAGCTGCCTGGAAAACTGGGCGGTTACACGGTGGGCGTATTGGTTCAGACTAATTTTGGCGGGGTGCTCAAAGTAAACGGAGTACCCGTAGGTCAGGAGCTTGGCAAGTACGCATTCAAGGAGTCGCTTGATAAATCGTCCGACGGTTCCTGCATGATGGTAATTGCTACGGATGCTCCGCTGGATGCGAGAAATCTTAAACGGCTTGCAAAAAGGGTCATGCTTGGTATGGCCCAGACGGGCGGAATTGCGTCCAACGGCAGTGGCGACTACGTCATTGCATTTTCGACGGCGAATAAAGTACTACACGAAACCGCAGAATCTATATTTAGTGCGGCATTCTTACATAATGACTATGTCTCGCCGCTTTTTATGGCTGCGATAGAATGCACCGAAGAGGCGATCATCAATTCGCTTTTTATGGCTAAAACTACGGAAGGTACCCAGGGGCATAAAGTGGAGGAACTTCCGGAAGAAAAGGTACTTGAAATCATGCGAAAATACGGGCGATTGAAGGAGTAAATGGCGGTTGCAGGCACATTGAATTATTTTACCTGAGATGTAGGCGTAGTTACACCTGGAAAATCAGGGATAACCTGATATTTTGATCAACGTATATACTATAAAGTCAGTGTTAACCACTAAGGCTTTCCCTTATAGTTGACCACTAAGGTTTTTTATGCAACAAAATGACGGAAATGTGCTTCGGTATCAGGTAATTACGAAACCAAGTAATCTTACCTAGATTTTTCTGTACTTTAACGTATTGACGACAGGTATATCAAAAGACTACCTTTGGAACCACAATTCAGAATACTCATCCCCGGAAAATATGGAACATTCTACTACACACGCGTGCTTAGTTCATCCCCATCCGCTGGAATGTGAAGCGGTTGCGGAGTGGCTAAGGAGAAGGTCTTACATAGAGTTGGTCGGAAAGTGCAATAACCTGGATCAGATCACCCAACTGCCTTATTTGAAAGAAGTTGACATTGCCGTAGTGTTCGCTCACCACACTGAAAAGACTGCTGATCAGATACTTAAAATCAGAAAACTTTATCCCCGCCTTAAATTTTTACTACTTGCCCCAAGCCCGTCTGTTGAGTCAGTCAGAGAGGTGGTGCGCTCCGGAGTGAGCGGATACATTGTTTTTGAATCGGAACTGGATGAATGGGAAAGGGCGATCAGGGCGGTGTCAGAAGGTAAAGTATATTACGGTCAGGAAGTAATGATGAAACTGGCGGAAACCTCCGTAGATACATTCATCTCAGAGCGGGCTCCTACTACCAGGGACTTTTTGAGCAAGCGGGAGGTGGAGATATTACGCCTGGTAGCCAGTGAATATTCTACCAACAGGATTGCTAATGAGTTATGTATCAGTGACAAAACAGTTGAAACGCACCGCAGGAACCTGTTTCAAAAGTTAGGCGTGAAAAACTCGGTAGGCCTTACCAAGATCGCCGTGAGAATGGGCGTTGTTTAGTCTTCGGGCATTCATGGAATACCCTTAAAAAACCATCAAAAAACCATATTAAATTTCAGGGTAAACAGCAGTACATTTCAGGGTATTTGCCGATTGAACCAGCGCTTCCAAATGGGCAACTTTGTCTAAGTATTTTAATTATGGAACTGACGAAGCGCGAAAAAGAGATCCTGGATCTGATCATGGATGAGTTAAGCTCAAAGGAGATAGCTGAAAGGCTACAGGTAAGCATTTCCACCGTGGAAGCTTACCGCCGGAGCTTATTCAGGAAGTTTGGGGTACGTTCAGTGATCGGCCTGGTGAAGGCAGCAATGAAAATGTAGCACATAGTAATTGAACTCAGTATGATGGCAGATATCCGCCGCATGGCAGTGAATTGGGTGGACGGGATGAAAATCTCACGACAGCATTTTGTTGAAACAGATGATTATCACACAGACCAGGTCCGCAAAGCACAAGCAGTTTTTCAAACACCGCTGAATTATGGTTTGCTACTTTTAAACGACGGGACCGAATCTCTTCAAATGCAGGTTCTGGGAGATGCAAGTCAGCAGATCAGGGTTAAAATAGATCATTTCTCAGGCATTGCCCCGGACGGTAGCCTGCTGGAAGTAGCCGAAAAGGATGAACTAAGACTGGATACGTCGCTGGCGCAAATCGTAGAACAATATCGTTTGCCAGCAGCCCAGAGCCTTGAAATATATATAGTAATCAATGTCAGCTTATTCGAAAGGCAGCAGGTTGGTACCCCGCTGGACTCAGAAATACCGATCAGGCACCCGCACACACTACCTTTTTACAAAATCAGTCTGGTACCATCTGAGCTCATTAATGCTGAACAATGGAGCGGGGCCGGATTGATCATTGGAAAAATAGAATACAACAATTCAGAGCTGCGGGTAATGCACGACTTTATTCCCGCCTGCAGAATGGTGAAAAGTCACAAAGGATTGCGTGAATGGTATAATAAATTCGGAGGGTATCTGAACGATATAGAAATGTACTCATTTCGTATCATGCAGAAAATCAAGACGAAAAGCCAGAAAAGTACGCTTTCGGATAGTGTGCAGATGCTGGTAGAAAGATTGGTCAATGTGTTTGCGACTGCCAATGTTTCCTATCAGAGGCAGGTACCTTTTGAGCCGCCGATTAATATGGTTGTTTGCCTGATCCAGGTTGTTCAAAGCATTCGTACCTCGCTGGAATGTCTCACTGACAGGGAAAAAGAAGAGTTGCTGGGTTACCTGGGTGAATGGGCTGACGATTCACCGGGAAGTTTGGAAAAGAAGATACTATCGGTGATCCAGGTTCCTTATAATCACAATGAAATGTTGCCTTGTTTGCGGATCATGGATAGTTTTTACAGCATGTGGACCGCATTGTTCCTGAAACTGAGCCAGCTGGAATTCATAGGAAAAAGAAAAGGTCAGCAAGTGTTCATCATCGAAAGCCCGGTACACGAACCACCAATACAGCCAGAAAAAACAAAATCCCGATGGAGCCCGCTATAACCCAACCCCAACCCCAACCCAAACCCAAACCCAAGGCTTAAGCCTTGGGCTAAGAGAACAAGGGACCTAGACACCCAACCCAGGGCTTCAGCCCTGGGGCACAAAGCCACCAACCATGCACAACCAATGGAACCCGTCAACAAAAATCAGCGAAAAACAGCCATAGGAAGGTTCGTAGGCATGTATATGCTTTCCCTGACATTCCCGATAGTGGCGGTATACTTGCTGCTTCGCGTCCCAGATTCTGTGTCGGCGTCGGAGGCCAAAAGGTATCGCCAAATTGTGGAGGAGCAGACACCAATGCTTGTCGATACGGACACTTTGAGCCATATCTCAAGAAGACTAATACAACTGGACGGCGCATATAGCAGCGCCACTGACGAAATGGCCAAAGCAACGGCACGAACGCAGCTTGTGGACATCGAAAGCCGCATCAATAGCATTATGAGTCATTTCAATGCATTGTCGGCCACGGCAGTTCATGAACAAAACAAGAGGCTTTCGACAGGGATTGCGAAGCTTACCGAAGCACTGGTAACCTACCGCCAGACGATCGGAGAGCTAAGGAGAACGCTCGATAGCAAAGGAATTGATGTACAGGTGGTTAATGATTTGAGGAACCAGATCAATATGAAAGACCTGGAAATCAAAAGTATGGAACGTCAGCTCCTTGCAGGTGGAGGCGGCGGAGGTGGTGGCGGAGGCGGTGCAGACCCGGCTGCCAAAGAACTACAAACCAAAGTTACAGCCTTACAACGCGATCTTGATAACTGCAAATCAGCCAAATCTGGCGGTGGCGGTGGGGGTGGAGGAGATGCTGCAGCGATTCAAAGGCAGCTGGATGAATGCCTTGCTGCGAAGAATGGTACAGCCGTAACTTACCGTGAATGGCTTCGGTACTCAGAAGCGGAAGGATATTTTCAATTGCTTACCCAGGGAAATCTCAGAAAGAACGATAGAAAGGTTTATTACGATCAGGCCAAACAGATCTTTGACGGCCTGCAGCTTTCGACGGCGAATAAGGAAATGAAGTCAAAAGCGACGGAAAGGCTCATCAGCTTACAGAAGAATCAGCCTTAGATGAACGATAGTGCGACAGGCACTCATTAGTGGAAAGTATTTTCATATTTCTATTAAATCATTTCAATGCAGACCGAAGCTCTCAGATACGCGATCAATGTTGCGCAGTCACTCGCGCGGGAATACCGACAGGAACGTTTTGGACCGGCCCATTTACTAATGGCGCTGCTGCATAATGACGTCGGGCTGGCTTCGGAGCTGGTCATGGCAGGCAAGGATGTATCCTACCTGCGGGACTGGGCAGAGGTAAGGCTGGAAGAAAGCCCCAAATCGATTAAAGTACCGGAAACTCCATTGTCCGACAGCCAGGCGGCGTCCTGCCTGGAACTGGCCGAGCTGATAGCCCTGCAACTCAATACAGACACAGACCCATTGTGTGCATTGGCCGCTATTTTGAAACCGGGCGTCGGATTTTCAGCTGATCAGCTAAAATCATTGCCAGTTACCCAGAAGGAAGTACTGGCTATGAACCGGCAGACATCGGCCAGCCAAAGTGAGAACGGAAGTTCGGAAGAGGCAAAGGCTTCGCCAAAACCGGCTGGTACAGCAAAAGCGGGTTCAAGTAATCTTGAAAAATATACTTCTGACAAAACCCAGAGAGCCGCGGACGGCAAAACGGATTCTGTCATTGGCCGCGATCGGGAAATTCGGCAAATGGCGGAGATACTGGGACGGAGAAGCAAGCCCAATGTTATTCTCACAGGTGAGCCAGGCGTCGGTAAATCAGCGTTGGTGGAAGGTTTTGCCAAATTGATATCCGAGAAAAAAGTGCCTCAGCTACTTCAAAATGCAAGATTGCTGGAACTGGACACAGGCGCATTGGTTGCGGGCGCTTCATATAAAGGCGAAATTGAGGAGCGTTTGAAAGGGATTTTGAATGAAATAAAAGCATTTGACAAAGCGATTTTATTCATTGACGAAATACACGTTTTGCTGGATCCGAAAGGTTCGGTAGGAGCAGGAGTCGCGCAGTTGCTGAAACCTGAACTGGCCAGAGGCGAGCTGACATTGATCGGCGCTACTACGCCGGAAGAGTACCGCAAGTACATTGAAAAGGACGAGGCATTTTCGCGCAGGTTTGAAGTACTGCATGTGGAGGAACCTGATGAGGCCACAGCTACGCGGATGATCGAGCATATCCTGCCGGTTTACGAAGCGCATCACGGACTGAAAGTAGCACCAGGTACCGCCGCAGAAGCAGTGAAATTGTCGAAAAGATATGTGAAGGAACGTCGTTTACCGGATGTAGCACTGGATTTGTTGGACAGGACCATGGCTGCCATGCGGCTAATGGAGGAGGTTTCGGAAAATGAGCTGATCTCGTTGCAAACTGACCTCGACGCGCTGTTAGCCACTGACGAAGCCGAGAGGATTCACGAATTGAAATGGTTTGCACGGCAATTACCCAATCGATTGAGTCCATTGCTTACTGGCAAACTCGAACAAGACGGAGAAGAAGACTTCGAAACGGCAGAAGGTATTCACGGTCATTTGAGTAGCAAACTAGCAGCTTTGCAACAGCTGGCAGTCCAACGTTCGGATAGTGTTGGTAAAAACGAGATTGCAGCCGTCATTTCCCATAAAACAGGCATTCCATTAGGCAAGCTGCAAAGTTCTGAGCGGGATAAGCTGCTGGGCATTGATGAAGTTTTGAAGAAAAGAGTAGTTGGCCAGGACCAGGCAGTGAAGGCACTCAGCGAGGCCATTCTGGAATCTCGTTCAGGGCTGATCAAGGCGGGGCAGCCTACCGGATCGTTTTTCCTGCTGGGACCTACCGGTACTGGTAAAACTGAAATAGCAAAAGCACTGGCGGATTTTCTGTTCAATGATGAATCGTTCCTGATTCGGTTCGATATGTCGGAATTTAAGGAGGAACATTCCGCAGCGCTGTTGTATGGCGCACCTCCTGGCTATGTTGGTTATGAGGAAGGTGGGTTGTTAGTCAATAAAATACGCCAGAAACCCTACTCAGTTGTTTTATTCGACGAAATAGAAAAAGCGCACCCGTCTGTTTTTGACCTTTTTCTTCAAATTCTGGATGAGGGCAAGTTACACGACAGGCTGGGTAAAGAGGGGGACTTCTCCAACGCGGTGATTCTGTTCACTTCCAACATTGGTCAGGAACACATTGTTCAGGAGTTTAATAAAGGAGGAATTCCGAAATCTGCCGATCTGATGGAGATCATGGCGAAGTACTTCCGGCCGGAATTTTTGGCAAGATTGACCGAGATCGTTCCTTTTGCTCCGATATCCGAAGAAAACGTCGTGAAGATCTTCGACATTCATTTACGCGGGCTCACCGACCTGATGGAAAAACAGGGTATCACTTTACAACTCACTCCGGAAGCCAGAAAACACATTGCAATGCAGGGCTTTACGCCGAGATACGGTGTTCGGCCATTGAAAGGAGTGATCCGGAATATGCTGCGAAGGCCTATCAGCAGAATGATCATTTCGGGGGACATTGGCAAAGGTTCGGTGATCAGATTAAGCCTCGGCGAGGATCAGGAAGTGATTTGGGAGACAGAAAAAGCAGACGTGGAAACTATAGTTTCTTAACGCAACAAAATTTCAAAGACTATGCACATTCATTTATTCAGAAACGCAAGGCGCTGGGATTCATGCCTTTTGCCAATCGATGACACTACTTTTGGCCTGATATTGCAGTTCAAAGTGCATCTGGTACGTGTAGAACCTACCACCCGGTTTTTCAGACCGGACACCCATGCCACCGGAAACGGAATTTTACATGATACCTATGGTACTTTTCACCTGGATGCCTGGGATAACCGCGACTGGGAGGAATATAAAAGGAGGTTTGTGGAGGTAGTGCAGCGGCATTGGAGTGACCGGTTTATTTTGGATCCCAACAAGGACTGGTATACCCCAAGATCAGGAAGTACGCGCAATTCGGCCACGATACAATGCGGTCTGTCCATTCAGCTTGTGGAAACTGCCGCCCAGGCGCATCAGACCTACCGGATCATTCACCCACGTGAAGACGGTTTCCGTTCCTATGTGGAAGAAGCCAACCGTTCAGGACTTTTCACACACCAGGACCTGGAATCACATTGGAATAACCGTCGGACAAGAGTCGGTACCGCCATACACAGCGTTGATTTTTTACAGACTACGATTAACCATGAATTCGGTCACACATTGGGGCTGGATCACGTGAATGGAGTCGGTAACAGCGATTCACATTACGGCGTGACATTGGAACAAAGAGAAAACCAGATGGGCATGGGCGGCTTGCTGACAGGCCGGCACGCACAACCCTGGATCAGACAAATGAGGTTTCACGCTATACCACGAACGCATTACGACACCACAGTTCAATTCAGAGGACGGGTCGCTAGCCCTCAGCTGATTGAATATTGGGATAATGACTGGCAGCCGGCGACGACTGCTTCGTAAATACTTTCAGGATTTTCACTGCTGCATCAAAGCCAAATCGAAAGGAATGCAAAAGTTAATCAGTATCATCATTTTAGGGCTTGTGTTTTTGCTGGCGGCTTGCAACCTGTTTGCGCCGGTAGATCCCCTGGGCCCGCAGGTTTCGGAAGTTACCATACTGGGAGTGACCAACACTTCGGTGCGGGTAAGCGCTCAGGTAGCAGACCCTGACGCGAAAAACAGCCGACAAGAAAAGAAAAGTGGCAAAATTCAGGATTTTGGATTCGTCTATGGCATTCTCGATCCGCCTACGATTGAAAACGGGTATGTAGAACAGGGAGGTCAAACGATCACAACTTCTCCGTTCAACTGGGAGGACCAGATTACAAGGCTTTCGTCCCAGGAAAAATATTTTATCCGGGTATATGCCAAAAACGAAGGTGGAGGTATCATTTACGGCCCGGTTGCTACTTTCACGACGGGGAATTTCGTACAACCAACGCTTAGGACCGTCAGTGTTTCGGGGATAAAACAAAGCTCTGCTGATGTGAATTATACCATTTCGGTTGCCAACAGTAATGCAACCGTATCCAATTACGGAGTTTGCTATTCCAGCACAAACCAAGCACCTACTGTGAATGACCTGAAAGTTCAGGTAGCGGGAGCTGCAAAAACGGGTACTTATGTGGCCAGCCTGCCCAATCTTTCTTCCGGTATCACCTATTATGCCCGGGCATATGCTTCCACCAATGCAGGAATCGCTTATGCCAATGTGCTCAGTTTCACCGCAGGTCAGCCTGCGATATTGAAAGACACTTCCATCGTTCTGAATTATTCCAATACCTACGACCTTGAAACAGGCGACTTACAATCGAGGAATGGGATGGAGGATCTTTACTGGTATCCTTACGGTCAGCCGGCAGGCATTTATCCCAAGAACGGGGCCAAGTTCTTTGTCATGCCCAATGGTACTGATTTTAAAAGTTTGAAATACTCGGACTTGCTGCCATTGAAATACACGACTGACTTTATCGACGGCAGCTATACGAGCAAAACCAACAAGCTTTCCAATGGCACAGTGGTGGCTTATGTGACCAATGTAGGTCATTACGGCAAGATGAGGGTCAATTCCAAAGGTACCGATAGGACTGAGATGGATCTTTACTCAGGCAACATGGAAGTGTCCATTGTGACGTACAACAACGATTAAGGGTTTACGTATATTCACGATAGTAAGGTAAATTAACTAAGGGAAAACCTTGAACACAATGAGAAGGAATCTGGCAAGATATGGCGCTGCAATGTGTATGACTATGCTCTACGGATGCAATCTTTTTGCGCCGGTGGACCCGCTCCCTCCTGCTTTTTCTACGATCGAAGTGGTGGATATCAAGCGTAATGAAATTACCGTGAGCGGCATCATTCAGAAACCGGATAGCAAGAATGACAGGCAGGAAAAGAAAAGCGGCGAAATCATGGAGTATGGACTGGTTTACGGAACAACTCAAGTCCTGAGTGTCGAATCGGGCAAGGTGATCAAACTCGGAACTACGGCTACTTTGCCGCTGACAATCCAGAACCAGAAGATCAGCGGGCTGGTTGCCAATACACAATATTACGTGGCAATTTATGCCAGAAATGAAGGGGGTGGGATGGCCTACAGCCAGAGCGTGAATGTGAAAACAACGGATCAACCGGGTATTTTCACCAGTAAGGTCTCCATCAAAGTGCCCGTGAGCGGTGGTTCATTTTATGATCTGGACGAAGGGAAAGTAGTGGCCAAAGGTGATGCCCAGGCTGACGTTACCATGGACTTATTTACTATTTCGGGAAGAGGGACTGTACTGGGAATCGCGGTGGCAGACGGAGTTGTTTCCAAAAACATGGGGATCGTTGATTTTAACTCCCTAACCTACTTGCAATTACTGAACACTATGGATTACAGACCCGATGGGATTTCACTGCTCATGAACGCTACAACTGCCAATACTGTGATTGCTTTTAAGACAAAAGGCGGACGGTATGGTAAATGGAGAATAGAATCGCTGACTGGTACTGACCTGACTATGAGCCTGGTCTCTTTTGAAAACTAACTCTGGATTATGAATAAGACTGTTCTACTTTGGTTTGTCCTGCTCTCGGTACCATGCGTTGCACAAGACCGCATCTGGCTGGACAATGGAAATCCGGTTCAGGCGAAATTGAGCCGGGCTATGGATAGCAAGCTGGAATGGATTGCGGCTGACGGTATTCCGCGTGTTTACCATCGTAAAAGGTTCCTGGTTGTGTTTGCTTCCAGCGGCCAGTTTATGGTGATTTCGGAACTGAATGAAAGCGCATCCAAGGCCCAGACGCAAATCGAGGCATTTTACAAAGCGCCTCCGAGAAACATAAGTCAGGACATTATCGTGAAAAGCGTCCCGCTGACTGTGATTACGGGGACTATTTCCTACGAAAGTGACGAGGTGATCAACTATATGACCATTGAAGGGAATCCGGCTTCTATCAACAAGGAGGAAGTGGCGACGGTCATTTACCGTGACGGCCACCACGAGATACTCAGGGATGTTGTGGATGTGGCTCCATTGCTTGCATTGGCACATAAGGAAATTGAAAAAAAGGAAATGGAGATCGTACGGCGCGATCAGGAGAAACCAAAAGTGCCTGAGCCAGCCAAAAAGGTGCAACCCCAAATTCCCAAAGAACCTGTGAAGCCGTTTTTGACAGATACAGAATACAAAGAGTATAGCCAGAAGGGCATCCGGCGGGTGGACGAATTTACTTCCTACCTGCGCATCATAGGCGATAAAACCATGAAGTCGGAGGAGAAAAATAAGGCAGTACAGCAAGCATTGAGCCTTTTTGAACCTCAGGCGACCGTAGCGGTGAGCTCAGCGAAAGGCGTTAAAAAGTACCCGGTGAAGGAATATTTAAACAGACTGAAATTACTGCCTTACAGCAAGATCAACATCACCTGGAACGAGGTCAAATATGTGAGTGAACTGAAACAGGAGGCGGACGGGAACTACTACGGAATTATTGCCGGACAGCAGGTTTTTGAGGGATTTGCAGCCAATGGAAAAGTAGCCTACGGGGATATTACCAAGAAAAATATCCGCGTAAAACTGGAATCGTATCAGAAAACCATTGATGGTAAGGATACGGTAAATTGGGAGGTTTTGCTGGGGAATATTGGTGTTGAAACCAACGAGGGACAATGAAATACAAACGTTTTTTGATGACCCTGTTATTGTTCCCGGTAACAATGACATTGCTCCACGCCCAATGCGGGTTCCTGGCAGGTAAAGTCACGGACATGTCCGGGTCGGGGCCGCTCATTGCAAGCCTGTCGGCCAAAACCGACCAGGGAAAGGTACGCTTGGGGAAAACAGATAGTCTCGGTGTGTTCAATGTGGAAATGCCTTGCCATATTACGGAGCTGACGGTCGAATCTCTCAAATACCAGACTTTGCATATCCCGGTGAATGTCGATGGTAAGGCTGAGGGCACCTTTTTTGTTACCGTTGCTATGGTGCCACAGGGCAAGCAAACCAGTGACGAACCTTATGCGCAATCGGAACAAACGCATTTTGAACTAAAAGACAGTACCAAAACACTCACTTCTATTGTCAGGCGGTTTGAGGTAAAAGACGCGATGACGAATGAGTCGCTACCGGCCGAAATATGCCTCTACTATACCCAAAAGCAAAAAAAGGATTGTTTTAGTCTAGTAATTTCCCGCCCGACCGTCGAAGTGATTTTTACTGAAAAAGACATTGTCGCGCTGGAAGTGAAGTCGCCGGGGTACCAGGCTTACAATGGCAACCTGATCCTGGACAAAACAGACGATGAGCCGAGGACTTACATTATCAAGCTGAACAGGCAGCATACCATTTTATCCGTCAACATTATCAATGCAAAAACGGGCATTCAATGTCGGCTGACCGAAGAAAACAAGGAGGTAGTAGCCATGAACCGGATCAATGACGGCCATTACTATGCGGAACTCGTGTCAGGTAAATCGTACCGGTTTGTGATATCGGCCGGGCAGGATCAGAAAGAATTTGTAAACGCGGTGGCCTCCCTGAAAGAAGGGTTGACATTGAAATCGTTCCGCCTGCCGGACAGGGAATTGCCCGTCGCGCCGGTTGAAATAGTAAATAAAAGCACGATAACAGCCTCAGACAAAACACTGTACTTTCCGAGAAGCGATTACAAGCTGCCATTGCAATCCAGGACTTATCTCGACTCAGTCGCCGTATTTATTATGGAAAATAAAAACAAAGGCTTGCGGATTACAGGCCACACGGACAATGTAGGCAACCCCAACCTGAACCTCACATTATCGGAGTACCGCGTACGGGTTATCTCCCGTTACCTGGTTGGGAAGGGTGTTCCTGAAAAAGTGATTGTGGCCTCAGGCCTGGGAAGCAAGTATCCGGTGAGGCCCAACGATACCGAAGAAAACAGACGTATGAACAGGCGTGTAGAGGTTCAAATAGTTGATTTACAATGAAAAGTAATTTGAAATCATGATACAGGGGATGAGAAATTTTACAAACTCAAAATGGTGCATTGTACTATGGATCTGGGCTGGGTTGGTGATTGCCAGCGAGTCAAATGCCCAGGTGATCAGCCGGAAAGATGCCGACGAAATACGCGTGCTGGCCCGGGAAAAGGTGAAAGGGCTTAATGATCTTCTCAATGCAATCGCCAATGAAGATCTGAGCAATTACGAGCGCCGGTACCTGATGATGAACAGCTATATGCCCAGCAATGACCAGATTTTTGTCAATGACGGGGTGATAGTAGAGGATGATGTAGACCCAAAACACAAAATAAGCGCCCCCGGCCTGGATACACCCATTGAAAAATACCTCAGCAATTTCGATTTGTTTTATACCAAAACGGAGACCAACACCATTGAATTCACAAACCTGGTCGTGTCCGACGTGAAGGTGGATAAGTATCCTTTTGTCAAAGTTTTTTATACCCAGCATTTCAAAGGGAAGAGTAATAAGGATAATGCGCCATACCAGCCTATTGCACGGGTTGCGGAGCTGCGGGCCGATAAGTCGGCAAGTAATGACTGGATCGTGTACCTGACGCGGGTCGCATTCAACTCGTCCGACAATGCGAAAGCAGTGCCTGTTACGCCCAAACCTTCCGCTACATACGATTCGCTCCAACGCAAAAAGGAGCCGGTCGTAGCCAAGGCATCAGATAGAAAACCGGTTGCTACACCTGAGGATACCAAAGAAGGAGAGCGGGTTTTCAAGGAATTGAACAAACCGAATGATGCCGAAATACAGAATGCGAGGAAATGGGGGGCTATCAAGCTCGGTGCCGGTGTTGCCGCACTTGCTTTCGGGGCGGTCACTTACAGCATGCTGAACAAGGATTATAAAGATTACAAAAAGCGCATTGACAATCCCGAGGGATTGATGAGTTACGCCAAGCCCGGGATTTACATTTCCGTGGGGGCCGCGGCGGTAGGATTGGGGGTGTCGTTAAGTTCGCTTTTTGATTTCAAGGCGGCAAAGGGGAGGTGAGGCTGTCGGCAATCGGATTTGGAAATTATTTAAAACTAAAAATAGGCTGACGGCTGACTGCCGAAAGCCGACTGCCGAAAAATGGGACAACCAGCCGCGCGAGTAGGAGACATGCACGTATGCCCGATGGCGACGCCGGGCACGCCACCAATCCCCCATGTGGGCGGACCTGTACTACCTCCGGGAACGCCTACCGTGCTCATAGGCGGGCAACCGGCTGCGGGCGCGGGCGATATGTGTGTATGTGTGGGGCCGCCTGACGTCATTGCAATGGGCTCGACAACGGTACTGATCGGAGGAAAACCGGCAGCGAGAATGGGCGATACTACCGCGCATGGCGGCACCATTGTATTAGGATGCCCCACGGTTTTGATCGGCTGATAGCAAATAGTAACCAACAACATTAATTCTTAACCATATACAACTATGTTCAATTACGGAATAGGCGGAAATGAGCGCAAGATTGACCAGTCCAGCGAGGGGATAGCAGATATCCCGCAGAACAGGACGCTATTCGCCACTACACTAACCGGCGAACCGTCGCCGCGGCCCGAAATGGTTTATGACCTGAAAACGACCGAAGAGGTTTTTGCGCATTATCAACCGGAAGCAGAGGTAGAGTTTATCACGTCCGACGGCAGTTTTATCAATGAAAACCTGCGGTTTAAAAATCTCGGGGATTTTGGCAAGAAGGGCGTTATCGCCCAGAGTGCTTTTTTGCAGGATCTGGATGCAAGAAATGAGGCTTACCAGCAGGTAGTGAGGCATTTGAAAGTAAACAAAATACTGAAAGCCGCATTGGAAAAACCGGAAGCAAAAGCCGCACTACTAGGCGTTTTTCAAACCTTGATCAACGAGCTGGAGGAGGCGGGCTGAATCCAATGACCGAATGAGTGAATGGGCTTTCCATTTGAGATTTGTTCGAATCCTAGTAATTGGTCATTCATTCATAGTACCAGGCAACCGCCCTCTCATTCAGGTTACATTCACTCATTCAAAATTCAGTCATTCAGTCATTCACTAATTCACTAATTCAATCATTCACTCATTCAAAATTATTATCATGGCAAACGAAGCAAAATTAAATGAAGAGGTGTCTCCGGCTCAGGGCGCGTTGAAAGAACGCACTGCGGTCCCATTGGAGGCGGGCCTTCCTCTTCTTGCCAAATATGGAAGTTACGACTTGGTGGAAACCATTATTGAAGGTGCCGCCAACATTAACCCCGAGAAAAAAGCTAGGAAGAAAATATTCCTCACCGAGGCCGATAAAAAGAAAGAGCGCCAACAACTCAAAAAACGCCTTGAACTCTGGTCCGAGCTGCTGAGTAGCGCTGATTCTGTTCCTGAAATGATTGAAATCGGTCAAAAACAGGCAGATACGGCATTTGCGTCTTTGAAAGAAAATCTGGGAAAAGCCATGGAGCAGCTGCGTCCGCTGGAACAGTCATACCGGTCGGTTGCCATGTTTTTCAAAAATACAGAGCAGGAAAAGGTGAAAAATGTGACGTTCCTGAATGCTACGCCTGATCAGTTGCAGGACCTGGATGTTACTACATTCATTGATGCGGTGGGTGAAGAGCTGGCTGCGAAATTTGACCGGCTGGACCTTCGTGAAAACTATTCGATCCTGAATGTCCCGGGTTACCTCGGTTCCGGCAAAGTAGTGGATAAATGGGCGAAAATGGCTCATAAAAATAAAGCAATGCTGCTCACCGATTTTATGCATCTGGATGCTCCTGAGGATGTTATGGAGCTTTTTGAATCGGCTAATCTCACGGGCGGCGCGGCGCATTTGAGCAATGTGATGATGACCTGTAACTGGCTGGTAGGTAGGGCAAAGCATGACGATCTCGGCGAGGAAGAGGATCTGTACATTCCGCCTTCTACCGCATTGGCCGGTAATGTTTACAAAACGCTCATGTCGCAGGTCGCCGCCGGTAAAAAACACGGAACGCTCAGCGAAGTAGACGGGGTACGTTTTCCATTGAAAAAATCAGAGATCGCGGATCTTGAAAAAATGGGGCTGATCCCGATGGTGAACGAGTACAGCAAAGTGATGGCGTTTTCGGCCAAGACATTGTTCAATGGCGACAATGTAGGTTTGCAAACCTATTCTGTCGTGCGGGTTTTTGACTATATCACCAAAGTGCTCATTGATTTTCTGAACAGAAGGGCATTTGAAAATTTCGATTACAACACGAAGAATGACCTGAAAAAACAGATCATCAAGTTCCTTGACAGCGTCACCGGCCCTGGCAAACTCATTGAAAAATTCAGTGTCATGCGGTTTGAACAGGATAAAAACCAAAAAGACAAGGTATATCTCGACATTCACATGGTACCCTATTTCCCCGCCAAAAACTTCATGATCGCACTCACCGGGCAGAAAGGGGACGATCTGGATGCGGCAGAATGGGCGGCTGAGTATGCGCAACAGTGAGTCAATGAGTGAATGAGTCAATGAGTGAATGAGTGAATGAGTGAATGAGTGAAAGAGTCAAATTCAATCATCGTCACGGCGAGCCCGTTCAAAATTATATCCACTCACTTTCTGAGTAATTCAATCATTAAAAACATTCAGTCATTCACTCATTCACTCATTCAAAATTAAAAAGACGATGTCCTTCGCAAGCACACTGAAAATCGACGGCGAACATGAATATAGCGTCATGTTCATGCGGTTTGAGTTGCATCAAACGGTGGACGACGCTATGTCCATTACCTCACCCATTCAATGGTCGTATTTGTACATGGAGCTGGAAATGGTACTGGATGATTTTCTGATCGAATGGGCGAACAAGCCGTCTCAAAAATACGATCTGACTGTGGAGCAGTTTGGTGAAAATGGTTCTTTCAAGACATTGAGTTTCAAGGAAGCGGTCTGCATTGAATTCGTTGAAATGTTCGACGACGGTCAGGACGATCTGGACAAGGCGCTGGCGAACAGGTTGCAGAACTTCATCACCTGCCTCACGATCACGGCATCGAGTGTGGAGATTAATGAGGCCAAACTGGAAAATTTTTAAGCGATGGCTGATCAGTATGCTACAATCGGTGTGGAGGCGCACTTTACGCTGGACGGCAAAGAGTTTCTTGTTAAAAAGGTCTCATATGGCTGTAACCGTAATGCCGATGAGCGGGGAAGTCCTACCGACGCGCCGAAAGTGAGATTGATCAGGCTGACAATCACGCCGACTCAAAATGATGACTTCGCGCTGCTGTATGACTGGGCATTCAAAAACGACAGGAAACTGAGCGGACAGATCGAATTCAAGTACGATAACGATTCGCAGGTGTTACGGAAAATGGAGTTTGAAGACGCCTATTGCGTGGGTTTCAGGGAGTCGTTTCTTTCCAAACAGTCCACCATGAGAGGTCACAAACTCGCGCATGTACCCGACGCGAAGGCATATCTCCCGCAGCACCGGGGGAAGGATTATTTCCTGAGGGACAGCAGCATTGCGCTGGTTTACGAACTGGTACTATTACCGCAGAAAGTCAAAATAGGATCGGTTGAGATCACAAGCTAAATGGCACGACAGGTTAATACTTCCATTGAAATTGAGGGCGGAACGCAGATAACGCGGCATCTTGGCCTGGTGATCGAGCAGGATCTTTTTGCACATCATTGGTTTGAGCTATTGGTTCCGTTTGATCAGTTGGAAGATGAAGGCGAGCACTTTTTCAACAGGTCTCACCGGGCGGTAATGGGTAAGAAAATTACATTCTCTTTCAGTCCGAGGCTGGGCCAGGAGTCATTTGATTTTACATTTCAGGGCATTGTGACGGAGATACGGCTCCGCAGCCTGAGTGATATGAGCAGCGCTTTTGTACTGAAAGGATACAGCCCGACCATTGTTTTGGAAGATTCTGTACAGCGACGGTCGTTTTTGAGAGGGACGGTGCAGGACATTTTCAACACGGTGTTACAGCCTTATCCACAAAATCTGCTGAGAAAGCAGCTCAATCCTGAAAATGGGGGCCGGGCAGTGCCATTTACCCAATACAATGAGAGTAATTACAAGTTTCTAAGCCGGGTAGCGGACCGCTGCTGTGAATGGTTTTATTACAATGGCCGCGAGCTGGTACTGGGACACGGCAATGATTCGCAGGAAGTAGATTTTCTGGTCGACGGCCTGCAAAATTTCGACGTCGCATTGACACTGCATCCATCGGTTTTTAGTTTGACGGGATATAATTATACGGTTCCCGAAGCTTACACGGGCGATTCGGCGCAGCAGAATGTAGACGGACTTACCTCATTAAGTGAGTTTGCATTGGAACAATCGGACACACTTTTTGCTCAAAGTTCATTGCTGCCATCGCCCGAGATCATTGGTGACCAGAGCGAGATCGATGAGCTGACGAAAATGGAACGCTCCGCAAGGGTTACCTCCATGGTCGATTTCAGAGGTACGGGCGAAACGCCTACGATCAGCGTCGGGACGGTGCTGGTGGTAAAGGGACAGCGGCTCAACGAGCGTGGCGAGCAGTATGAGGAGAATTTTGGAAAATACCGGGTCGTTCACATTCGACACGAGATCAATACTGCGGGAAGTTATCAAAATTCGTTTAATGCGGTACCCGAGTCGGCGCAACACCCACCCAATAATCCTCATGTCAAAAATCCATTGGGCGAAACCGAGCAGGCCGAAGTGATCGCTAATGACGACGATGCGAGTTTGGGACGGGTACGGGTGAAGTTTTTTTGGAACCAGTCGCGGCAGCAGGACCAGGAATCAATATGGATGCGGGTGGGGACATTCCATAACTCACAGGGCAGGGGAGCCAATTTTGTGCCGGAAATAGGGGCAATGGTAATGATAGGCTACGAGGGCAACCTGGCCGAAAACCCATTTGTGATGACGAGCCTGTATCCCAAGCCGGAAGAGGACATTCTATACACCAATGACGAAAACGACGTCAAAGTAATTGCCACGAGGTCGGGAAATATGCTGGTCTTTATTGACAAAGACGGCGATGCGCAAATACAGATCAGCAACCGGAATAAGACGGACACTAATTTGAAATTTAGCTTCAAGGACGATGGATTGATTGAAATGGAAGTGGAAAACGGGTTGATCCATCTCACATCAAAGGATGTCAATATTGAGGCGTCCAATAACATTACCATGAAAGCCAGTTCCAGTTTCGAGGTGCAGGCGGGAAGCATCAGCATAAAGGCCGATCAGGACATTAAGATCGAAAGCGGGACATCAACCGACGTCAAGGCCGGTACCGAACTCAATGCGGAAGGTACTGCCAGCGCCACTGTCAAAGGAGCGCAGGTTACAATTGAAGGAGACGCCACGGCCGAACTGAAAGCCAGCGGGCCGACGACTATCAAAGGGGCACTAATCATGTTAAACTAAATATATCCATAATCTATTCTTTTCACTTTTAAACACTTACAACTATGCCAGCTTCAAGTTTTGACGCGTACTTTACCTGGGACGGAGGTCCCTCAGGAGACGGGATTGCCGTCATTTCATGCAACTATTCTTTGTCACAATCCATAGACGATAAGGGCCGCGTTTCTTCAAAAGTATACGGCGGGACTGTTTTCATTCAGGTAGACTCATCCAGCGCTTCCGATAGCCAGGGGCTTTGGGAATGGATGGTAGACCCGGACGGAAAGAAAGCATCGGCCAAAATAACGTTCAAGAATGTGGATGAAGAGCAAACACAAAAGGAACTGGAACTCACCGACGTTTACTGCGTGCAGTACAGCGAAAGCTTTATTGAAACAGGATCAATGCCGATGACGACCAGCCTGACATTGTCTGCCAGGGAGGTTAAGCTGTTCGGCACACCACATACCAACCGCTGGTAGGGCGGCTGTCGGCCATCGGCTTTCGGCCATCGGACTTTGGTGGCCGGCCGACTGCCGATTGCTGACAGCTTTTTTAGCTATTTATCATCAACTTTTAACGCCATGGTAATATGTTCGGAATATCAGGTTTTGGAACGATATCACGTGAACTTCGAAAGGATCCATGATAAGGGCGTTCTGACCGGTCAGGTAAGCAGGTTTTTTGAAACCAAAAATGCCAAGGGAGAATACATCTACGAGACCTGCTGTGCGCAGATGAGTTATGCTTTTAATAAGGCCGGGCCGATGATCCAAAATGCAGGTATCCTTCCGAACGACCGGGTTATGAAAGATAATCAGGGCATGGAATACCTGCTTAGCGTGCCCGACATGAGGCTGTATTTCACGAGAAGCTATTTCCCGCCTGAGATGTATCCTGGTATGGGAAGCGCGCGGAATCTTGCACAGAAAATTGGCGGCAGAAAAGGGGTGATTGCTTTTGGAGGAAGGCATATTGATCTGTGGAACGGGAGTAATTTTCAATACGGTGGCACCGGGATTTATTACGAGAATGTACTCTGGCTCGATACTGACAATAATAATGTGCCTCGTGTGATCTATTTCTGGGAAATTAAATCCTTTGTAACGGTGCTGGAAGAAGAGTATAATTTCTGATTCAAACGTTCAGGCCTTCAAATTTTTATAAATTATTAGCCTATGGCAGATGCAGTGGTGCATGTTTCAACTAACATGCAGTTGGCAGCGGAGTATTACCAGCGTTGCGGATTGGATGTAATGGGGCCGGCCCGGATTACGACGGGAAGTATCATTAATTTTTCTTCGCTCGAAGAACTGATCGACCATATGATAAGCCGCAATGAACTATACCAGATCATCGTGTCGCACGGGTCCAGCACGCATGGCTTGTTAACACCATTTGTGAGAGGCGGAAGCCATAATGCAACCGGGGGCATGATGCAGGACCTGGCCAAGTTGGCGCATGACTCTGTATTTTTTCTTCTCGGCAGGGCGCACTTGCCGAACGATAATGCATTGGTTAAAGACGCCGCGCTCAAAATGGGTGTAAGGGCGGAAGTAGTGGTACGCATTGCTGAAAAACTGGTGAGCCTTCGTAAAAAGAAAATGATCGTATTGATCAGGGGCTGCAACATTGGAGCTAATGAAACAATGCTGAAAGCTTATAAGCTCGCTTTTGGTTCTATGATGATCTCCGCGCCGAAATGCAGGATGTTCTTTTTGAGGATCAGGCCGCACTTGCCTGCGCGGGGACAAACGATGAGCGGCCTCTCTTCGGGCAGGGCTACTACGGCCAATACGAGAAGGAAATTTTTCCAGCAGCCCACATTGGGTAACGTTACCAGTCCGATTATTATCGACGTAAGGGATATTGACGGCCATACCAGGGTTGACAACGAATCTTTTATGAGTGACACGGGCGCGACCAATGCGTGGGCGAAGGAATTTAACAAAGAATGGAATGGTGGCTTGCCCAACAGTTTCATCTTGCCGGTGATGTGGGACAATGACGAGAGCAGCTATCATTGTCCAAATGAAATGGGTTATCGAATGAAACTGACGTTTGTTTAACGGGGCTGATTTTTACTTGTAAACCAGAAAATTATGACCTCATTTCAATATGCACGAAATATCATTGTTGCCGGGGGCAACCAGTATTTACGCAATGAAGACTATGTTGCCTACGAGCAGGGCACATTGAATGCATTGCTGGAAATCATGAAAAACAACTGGACGGGTTATGGAATTATCCTGCTGATTTCCGAAATGAGGGGTAAGGAGGTAATCATCACGCCCAATTTTAGTATGAGATGTAATGCAAGTGCGGGATTACCTTCCTGGAAAAGCCCGAACCAGATCGAAATCGTTTATTCGCCTTTGGTTTTTGGTAAAAACACCTGTTCCAGTCCGGGTTTTACGCCTGATGAGGCTTTGTTACACGAACTGATACACGCATATCGTCAGCTGCGGCATGGACTGGTCAAAGAAGCGCCCATTTTTGCTCCCAAGTTCAATTATGACAATTTTGAGGAGTTCGTCGCGATACTTCTGACTAATATCTATGCATCCGCGAAAAAGAGAACAGTGCTGCGGAAGGATCATGGCGCTACTTCGCTACCTCAGTCACTGTCGCAAAGTGATACGTTTTTTAAAAATGAAAACAATCACGCAAAGCCTATCCACGATCTGATCTGCCAGGATTACTTCCTGATACAGAACTATGTGCGGAAAGATGACGGGTTATTCAATCCGGTGAAATATTTCTTTTCGCATTCCGATGAATGTGTTGCTATGATCCCCGGTCCGCTTGTCGCCGATCCGTGATGATGAAATCGTTTCGTAATTAACCCCTTACTGCGACAATGGTTTCATTATCGACAATGTGGTTGGCCTGGAAAGTAAGATCGGGATCCATATACTGGCGACGTTTGTACCAGGGGGCTTTTTTGTAAAACAACCAGCCGTAAGGTTTGCCGCCGGCAGAGAGATATTCAATGGGGCTGGCGGGGTTACGGTCATTATAGTCATTTAGAAAAATAAAGAAGAGCTCGCCAAAGAGCATGGCATTAGGAGCCTTGGCCCGGAAGTTCGTAAAATCACTTTCGTTGGCCTTTTTGGTAAACTCAAATTGAATGACAAGAACTCGGGAAAGATCGAGCAAATCCATATCAGGTAATGGCTGACCGACCGGATAGTACCATCTTTTATATTCTTTAAGTGGTATTTCGAGATAATTCTGATAAACCCTGGCCACAAAAATCGGGAATAGAAACCCAACCAGCGCAGTAGCCATACCCACACCCTTGGTCAGTTCCTGGACGAGTTTGTGATAAAGGAATATAACCAGCAGCGCAGTAAGCATGCTGATCAGCAATGTAAAACCAATGGCTTTGGCGGACCGGTTAGTGAACAGGGTATCAAACCATTGAGATATTAGATAAACATGAAGGATACCTAAAATGAGGAAGCTGCTCATGGCCATCGGGTAGGCGTCGCGGTAGTCGCTGATCCAAAAACCGAGTGATCCGACGACCGACAGCACTGCTATTAATACAATTGCATAAAGTACCTGAAGACGTTGAAGAGGGGTTTTTAGGAAGGGAATGTTCATGTAGCGCTATCTGACTGTTAATACCCGACAAAAATAAGATACACTTTCATTAATACAACCACAATTTATTAAACACGGGGATGGAAGATCAAAACTATGCATTACCGCTCTCGCTCGACCGGATCGTGGCTGGACTTTCACACCCCAAATGTGCTGACAGAGAGGCGATCCATCAGCATTTGTATCTTTTAATGGTCACCCATTTTGACGAGAACCGGTTTGACAGCGGCTATGGATGCGCACTGTGGGAACATGATTTTTCTGTATTGTCGCAGATCAAATGGAAGGACCTGATCCGCGAGTCGCTGGAAGAGGCCATTGTACGCTACGAACCCAGGCTGGGAAATCCCAAAATCCGTGTGGAGGTAGAAGAATTTGAGGTACTCACGAAGACCAATAACTACGTTCGAAAACGGGTTGGAATAGAGGTGAAAGCCACGATCAGGCGTACCAATGAGCCATTCGTTTTCTTCGAACGCATCTTTATTTCACCATTGTCCATTGAGTAAGTAATGACAAAGTACCACACTTGACCAACTATGAACCCAACCGTACATTACACGAAAGAAACAATCTCCCGCAGGCTGCTGAAACGCTCGGCGGAGCTGTGGGGCTATGATGAATCGCAGCTGGACCATTTCGATCCGCTGGTGAGGTTATTGGTAGAAGCCTGTTCTGTTGAATTTGAAAAGGTAGGGCAGGAGATTCAGCAAACTGAGCTGCGTTTAATGACGCGTTTGGCAGAGATATTATCACCCGAAACTCACAATAACCCCAAACCCGCGAGTGCGGTCGCACAGGCTCGCTCACTGGAACCCATGGCGTGGATCGAGCCGGAAAATCAACTGGTTTGCAAGCGTACCAATGCAAGAAAGGGAGAGTCCGCGGAAATTTTTTTTTCATCGGCAGGAAGATACCCGGTAGTGAATGCAGCAGTGGTTCAGTTTGCAATGCCGTCGGCTTTATATATCATTGAAAAAGGAGTGAAAACGCTGGTAGCCAATACCAGGCCGCAGCCGGGAAGTGCGCAAAACATGTGGATCGGAATGGAAGTAGACCCGGGGATTACTTCCTGGAATGGCTTCCGCTTCTATTTTGACTGGATCAATGACGCCGGGCAGTTTGGTTACCGGGCATTTTTGCCTGCTACCGTTTGGGAAGGAAACCGGAAGGGGCTGGATTTTAAAATTGGTATTCAGGAAGAGAATCTCGACGATTCGGTGCTGATTTACAATGATAGTTTTGCAAGCATAACGAGTATGGATTTTTGGGAAAAAGGGAAGCTGACGACATTAGCCTACCCGCCGGAATTCGAAAATCTGTTCGATAGCCGCACCCTGCAAATGATGAAACGTCCACTTGTCTGGATTAAAGTTAAATGGCCTGCCGCTTTTCCCGCATCAGGATTTGAAAATATGACCGTTGCACTCAACGCTTTTCCGGTACTGAACAAGCAGCTTCACAAGCTAACATACCGCTTGCAATCTGGACTGAATGGTGTCGCATTGCCTTCCGGGGATGCTTTTCTGGGGGTACAAGGTGTGATTAACCAAAAAAACCAACCCTATGCGCCGACGGAAAAAAATCTATATTCGGAAGAAGAAACCTCTGCGCGGATATACACGCTCCGGCAACAGGGAATCGGTCGGTTCGATCAGCGGAATGCAAAGTCGGTGCTGTACCAGTTAATGGAATTGTTGCGGGACGAGGTGACAGCATTCAATGCGATCGGAGAGGATTTTCTGGCCTCGATACTCCGCGAAATTGCCCAGAATATGGCCAGGGTTGAACAGAAACTGGGGGTTAAAAAAGCCAGTGAAACCACTGCGCAGCCTTTTCTGGTGATTAAAGGCGAGAAAAATCCGGACGTACTTTTCATTTCGTACTGGACCACTGTTTCGGAGGCTGCAAACGGCCTGCCGGCTGGTTCGAGATTACAACCCTACTCGGCCTCTGCTATCAATGGTGCTGACGTTGCCTTGCTGACAAAGTCACTGGGCGGAAAGGCGAAACCTGACGAGATGGAATATGTAGAACAGCTGAGGAAAAACATTATTACCCGCAACAGGCTGGTCACATTGGAAGACATCAAGGCATTTTGTGCGGCGGAATTGGGCGCGCGTCTCCGGCGTGTGCAGGTGAAGCCACATTTTGTACAAAGCAATATGCCAGGGCAAGGCTTCGTGCGCTGCCTGCAGGTAGGGCTCACGCCGGCAGCGGGCGCGGGTAATGATGCGGACTGGCTGCGTGAATGTGAACTTCTTCAATTGAAAATTGGAAAACTGTCAACAGGAATGTATCCGGTCCAGGTTGTTACATTGAACTAAATAAAACATGATAACCGAACAAAAAGCCGATCTCACCGCCGAATTCATAGCCTGCTCCTGGCTGGAAGACGGTCTCTTGTCCGACCAGATTCTGTTTCGGTCACTTGGCGCATTCAAGCGGCGTAGTCACCGGGATGTGGAAACGGTGGAGGAGCGGGAGTTGGGGAATTTCAAAGGTCAGGTGATTGAGTCGAACCGGAGCGGGATATATGATTATCTGCCGGAGCAGCTTTTCCATTTGCCTTCTTCCAATTCCATTAATACATTAAAAAAGAAGGTGGATGAGATCAGGATGCAGCGTGAGAAAGAGCAAAAGTCGAGGTTGTTCTTTTTGCCTCTGGAACAGGAATTTTTCCTGAACCGGGTCAGCTTGGCCCAGCTCGAACAGCGTGCCTGCGAGCTGGATCCTGATTCGGAGCTGCTTAATGAGCTGAAAGCTTTCTGGCAGGCACCTGATTCGATCCCTAAAAAGACCTTTGTCAGATTACTGCCTGTATTACCATTGATTTCTGAAAACAGGGGAAACATGGAAATGGCCAGTGAAATATTATCGACAGTACTTCATTTGCCGGTCCGGATCAATGAAGTATTTGGCACTAAATATTTTTTGAGTTCGAATGCTAGGCTAACCGGCGCGCGGCTCGGAATGGACACGATGTTTGGCGGTGAACTGGACACCTATATGGCTGCACTTGCCGTCACGGTGGAGTTACCGGACGAGGTGGCGCTGGAAGAATGCATTCATAATGCAGACTTTGATACATTGCTGAATTGGCTTTTGGGCTGGTTTATCCCGGTGGAATGCGATTATTCCACGGAGTTGAAACTGCATCCGGGTGCTTCCGTATTTCGCCTGGCTGCGGCGGACGAGATTTCAAGCAGGCTCGGTTATTCCGAGCTGGCAGCTGGCTAGGTAGCATTCAATTTCGTGAATTGTTCATTTAAGGCATGAATGCATTTCAAGCCTGATTTTTAAATAAAAAAGTATTATTCAAAATAATATCAGAATAGTCACAAAGCATTGTTCGAAAAAATAGTTTGCGATTGTAATTTTTTAAAACAAAATTTGCGGTTTAATTGAAACCCCAATTCTCTAAGTGAAAACCGCAAGAGTTATCAACCAGACTATCAGCTTAATGTTAGCCATCATGCTTTTGATGGTAGCAGGAGCAAGGTCATGGTCTGACCACGCGGACCACGGAAAGTACAGCTCCAAGGCGAAGGAGATCAACAAAGATCTTTCCAAAAAGGCAGCCGCTTCCAGATCAAATGATGCAGAACAGGCGAAAGTGAGCACGCTCTCGCTGGACGCGGTGATCACACCGGCCATTTCATTTGATTTCTCTCATTACTTCTACTTTTTACCGCAGCCTGTCTGGTATTTTACTGCCAGTAAGCTGGTTGTTCACGTCGCATACAAGGAATCGTCTTTCCTTTTTTCCTATTTCCACAGAATTTTCGGACGGTTTATAGTCACCAACGCCCCGTAATGTAGCCTGTACGGCAACCTTATGTTGGAACTTCATATGTCCTGAATTCAGGACAGTTCCTCAGTATTTTACATTCAGAGTATCATTTAATTTTTTACAGTTAAAGAAATGACCAATAAAAATGGAATAATAGGGCTAACCATTGTGATTGCCCTTATTAGTGTCTATTACCTTTCCTTCACTTTTGTTTCCAGAAACATCAAAAGTAAGGCGGTAACCTACGCTACCGATGCAAATGGTGACGTAGATATGACTAAAAAGCAACGCTATATCGATTCGTTGTGGCGTGAGGATGTGTATCTGGGACATACATTGCAAGAGGTAATGGAGCGTGAATTGAACCTGGGTCTTGACCTTCAGGGCGGTATGCACGTAGTATTGGAGGTAGCTCCTGCAGACATTTTAAGAGGCATGGCTGGCGGAAACGCACGTAGCGTAGCATTTCAGAATGCATTGAAAAAAGCTGCCGAGGACAAAGCCGCAAGCAATAGCGGCTTTATCAACCGTTTTGTTTCTGCCTATAAAGAAGCAGCGCCAAACACAACCCTGGCGTCGGTGTTTGCTACCAGCGCAAACCGTGGCAAAATAAGCGGTAACTCATCGGATGGTGACGTTATCAAAATGCTTAACACGGAAATGGATGGCTCTATCGACCGTGCATTCCAGATCACACAGGCCCGTATTGATAAATTTGGGGTAACCAACCCTAGCATTCAGCGTCTGCCTGGCCAAAACCGCATATTGGTGGAGCTTCCTGGTGTTGATAACCCAGAGCGTGTGCGTCGTTTGCTTTCTGGTGCTGCTAAACTGGAATTTTCGGAAGTATATCTGACCAACGAACTGGCTGCGGGATTGGATGGATTGGGTAAATACCTGACCAAACAAGCTGAAATCGAGAAAGCAGCTTCAAAACCTGCTGCAACTGTTGCTACTACCGACACTACCAAGAAACCAGCTGCGGGCGGATTGGCTGCTCAGCTGGAGCAAAAAGGTGATACTACAAAAACAGATTCAGCTTCAATCGCTGCTCAAAGTGCAGCTTTGACAAGTCTGTTTGTACCAATGCCACAAGGTCTTGGCGTATACCTGAAAGACACAGCGCGTGCAAGCGAGATCTTGCGCCGCCCGGAAGTACGGTCACTTTTCCCTGCTGACCTGGTGTTTATGTGGGACCGCAAAGGAACCGAAGCCGGAAATAACCAACTGATCCTGCCATTATATTTTATCAAAAAAGTGAATGGTGAAGCAGCAATGGAAGGTGACGTTATCGTGAATGCAAACCACGACTATGATGACCGCGGCCGTCCGGAAGTAACGATGCAAATGAATGGCGAAGGTGCCCGCAAATGGCGTTCACTCACGGCTCGCAGCATTGGCCGTCCCGTAGCGATCATCATTGACAACCTTGTTTACACTGCGCCAACCGTGCAGGGCGAAATTCCCAACGGTAACTCTAGCATCACCGGTAACTTTACCGTGGAAGAGACGAAAGATATGGCCAACGTGTTGAAAGCGGGTAAGTTACCAGCTCCAACGCACATCGTTGAGGAAGCTGTAGTAGGATCTTCCTTGGGTGCTGAGGCTATCCAGGATGGTATCTGGTCATCGGCAGTAGGTTTGCTGATCGTTTTGGTTTTCATGTTTGCTTATTATAGCAAAGCAGGATGGATCGCAGATATCGCGTTGCTGATCAATTTGTTTTTCCTGTTGGGGGTTATGGCATCATTGGGAGCGGTTCTTACGCTTTCCGGTATTGCCGGTATCGTTCTTTCCATTGGTATGGCGGTGGATGCCAACGTACTAATCTATGAAAGTATCAAAGTAGAGCTGGAAACGGGAAAAGCTTTCGCTCAATCGGTCCGGGATGGTTTTAAAAATTCCCTGACGGCCATCATTGACTCCAACGTGACGACTTTATTGACCGGTATTATTCTGTATACATTCGGAACAGGTCTGGTTTTGGGTTTTGCAACCACACTGGTATTGGGTCTTTTGACTTCTCTCTTCAGTGCGATCTTCATTACACGTCTTTTGTTGGAGCAACAGATCAAAAAGGGTAAGACATTCAATTTCTATTCTGGATTGAGTAAAAACTGGTTTAAAGACAACCACTTCGATTTCGTTTCTCAACGCCGCCGTTTCTATATCATCTCTTCGATCATCATCGTGATCGGGATAGGCTCGTTTATTTTCAAAGGCTTTGGTCTGGGTATTGATTTCAAAGGGGGACGTTCTTATGTAATCCGCTTTGAAAATTCTGTGGATGCTGATCAGCTTCGTACCAATATGGACGAGGTGCTTGGTTCAACTACCGAGGTGAAAACATTCGGTGGTCAGGATCAGGTGAAGATCACAACTGCATATCTGATAGAGGAAACAACCCCTGAGGCAGATCAGAAAGCGGAAGCGAAGGTTATGGAAGCGGTTAAAAAAATCGCTGGTAACCCTGCTAAAATTGTAAGTTCTAACAAGGTAGGGCCTACGATGGCGAAAGATACTTTGTGGTCGGCAGTATATGCGATCCTGCTAGCATTGGGAGCCAATTTTATTTATATCCTGATTCGTTTCAAAAGAGTGGCATTCAGTTATGGTGCGGTTGTTTCACTAGGCCATGACGTCATCATTATTCTTGCGATTTTCTCGTTGTTTAATGGCTGGCTTCCATGGTCGCTTGACATTGACCAGGCATTCATTGGTGCAATCCTGACCATGATCGGATATTCGATGAATGATACCGTTGTAATTTATGACCGTATCCGCGACTATCTTGCAGACGATAAGGCACGCGGCCAAAACCTGTCTACGGTTATCAACAATGCATTGAACAGTACTTTGAGCCGTACTGCGGTAACCGGTATCTCAGTTATTCTGGTACTGGTCGTCTTGATGGTCTTTGGTGGCGCGGTGATCCGCGGATTTACATTCTGTATGTTGCTGGGTGTAATCGTCGGAACGTATTCTTCCCTGTTCGTAGCGGCACCGATTGTGGTTGACCTTCTGCAACGTCAGAAAAAGAATGAGCCGTTGGCTGTGGCGGACGCGGCAGTACCAGCGGCAGCGACTAAGAAAGCAAAAGCATAATTTTGAAGAACAAAAAAGGGGTTAGTTTTATACTTTCCCCTTTTTTGTTTTGTATACATAGGTATTTGGCAAATTTTTCCCTTAGTTTTATAGGTCTTTCAAAATCCTCATAACACCAACTCAGTATTTATGGCAAGTCAATTATGGGTAAAAAAACCTCTTGATAAATTAATGCAAGAGTCCTCCGGTGAGGGTAATCAGTTAAAACGTACGCTGGGGTCGGGCAGTCTGGTTGCTCTGGGTATCGGGGCGATCATCGGGGCCGGATTATTTTCCATAACAGGCGGGGCGGCTGCCAATCAGGCGGGTCCGGCAATTACTATTTCCTTTATTGTAGCTGCGTTGGGCTGCGGCTTTGCAGGGCTGTGTTACGCTGAGTTTGCATCCATGATCCCGGTTGCCGGGAGCGCTTATACTTATTCTTATGCTACTATGGGCGAGTTCATCGCCTGGATCATCGGCTGGGACCTTGTACTGGAATACGCCGTTGGTGCTGCCACCGTAAGTATCAGCTGGAGTCGGTATTTAGTCAAGTTTTGTGAAGGGTTTGATGTGCATCTCCCCGCAGCATTGACGGTCGGCCCGTTTGACGGCGGTGTGATCAACCTTCCTGCGATTTTCATTGTGATCCTGATGAGTTTGCTTTTGATGAAAGGCACGGAAGAGAGCGCCAAAGTAAATGCAGTGATCGTAGGTTTGAAGGTAGTTGTTGTGATTATTTTTATCGTTTTGGGTTGGAAGTATATCAATGAAAGCAACTACGTACCCTACATTCCTGAAAATACGGGTAACTTCGGAGAATATGGTTTCAGCGGTATAGTCCGGGCGGCGGCCATTGTATTCTTTGCCTATATTGGTTTTGACGCGGTGAGTACGGCCGCGCAAGAGGCGAAAAACCCGAAGAAAGACATGCCAATAGGTATTTTGGGTTCGCTGTTGATCTGTACGGTGCTTTATATTCTTTTTGCCCACGTAATGACTGGGGTAACGCCTTACACTTCTTTCAAAGGACAGGACGGAATTGCGCCGGTAGCTGTGGCTATCGAAGCAATGGGCACACCTGATGCGAGCGGAGTTATACACGCCGATTATCCCTGGCTGAACCGCGCGATCATCGTCGCGATTTTGGGAGGCTATTCTTCCGTAATCCTGGTGATGTTACTTGGCCAAAGCCGCGTGTTTTTCAGTATGAGTAAAGATGGATTGCTTCCACGTGTATTCTCAAGCGTTCACCCGAAGTATCAGACTCCGGTGAAGAGCAACACGATGTTCCTCATTTTCGTGAGCCTTTTTGCTGCGTTTGTTCCTGCCCGCGTGGTTGGCGAAATGACGAGTATCGGGACATTGTTCGCCTTTATCCTGGTTTGTATTGGCGTAATGGTGATGCGTAAGCAAATGCCAGATGTGCCGCGCGCGTTCAAAACACCCCTCGTTCCATTAGTGCCGATATTGGGTGTTTTCACTTGTTTCTTCATGATGGCATTCCTGCCGCTCGATACCTGGATCCGTTTGTTTGTATGGATGATCATCGGATTTGATGTGTATCTCTATTATGGTATCAAGAACAGCTTCCTGTCCGACAGGCTTCCCGAATCAATTAAAAAAGGCAGCAAAGTAGTTGCTTGGGTTGGGCTGGCGCTTGCGGTAATGTTGGGGATCATTGCATACGCGCACCATGTACAAACCGACGGCGCAGATTTAGGAATTTACTATTTCTCCCTCATTTTTGCATTCGTCCATCTGATCACCTTCGGATTGGCGGCAGCCAAAAAGTAGGTTGACTTTCTAAATATCAAAGTCCCTGATTTCGATTACCGAAGTCAGGGACTTTTTGTTTTTGCAGGTGCTGGTTATTATGAGTTTGGTGTGCTGTATCAGGCTAGATGCCTAAGCCCGACCGCGGTCGCAGTTTGTCACTACCCTGAGCTGGTTCACAATGTCACCTTTCATCGTAGGCGTAACATTTTCCAGGTCTGCACTGAAAAGAAACGAATCGACCATTGCATTCATTGACCCTACGATTTCTGCGCAGGTGTCAGTAAGGAAAAAGTCACGAACATCGCGTAGCAGCAGTTGTTCGCTTTGCGATAAATCTGTTTTCATACCGTTAGCTAGTTGGTTTCTTGAATTTTGAAGTGTGTTCATACATTTACGAAAATTTGATTGTTAATGGATTAAACTGGCCCGGGTGATGAAGTTTGGAGACCGAAGCATCCGGGTTTTTTCTTTGTGTTTAGTCGAGTTTTCCGACTAATTTTGGGTAAAAAAATTTATTTTGGCGTAAAAGTGACTATCGTCTGAACATCTACATTACCAAATTCTGTTAATATCTCCCTCATTCTTTTCTCAGAAATCCCTTGTTGATAAGTGAAATCTTTCCAGGCACTTGTGAACTTTCCTTTCTTGATATCAGGTGCAAGATTTGGATAAATGCTCTTACACCACCATTCAAAGGCTTCTGCAACAGAAGCAAACTTTTTCATTGATCAAAGTTACTAATTAGTCCGAAATTCCGACAAATCTGGAATGGATTTTTTTAAAATTATTTGCATTCTATTCGACATTCAAGAGAAGGCGGGTAACCTTTTGATATCAAGTCGTCCCTAATTTCAAACGCGGTGATTTTTATTTGTTCAAGTTTAGAGCAGGTGTTGGGTACGAGGATCATCATATCGAATCTGTCAGCACTCGACATACCTACTCCGCTATCGCCTTTATTCGTGGATCATGCTTTTCCACAAAGAAATTTTTGGATTCTCTTAGCAGCGAAAGTCCGAAGGTTACTACATCAACTTCCATTGATGGGTAATCATCGAAAAAGCCAGGAATATTCAGAAAGTAGCAGATATAAGGAGTGCCCGACGCGATTTTGAAAGAGTATTGTTATTCGCCCTTTTTAGATCTAATCGTGTATTCATACGGTTCTGGCGAACCTAACTCCTCTGGCATGTGATTCCTCCCTGGTTATTTCTCCGTTGTAATACAATTCAACAGATTCCTTGTCCGCCATTACTTTTTCAATCAAGCGAGCCAATCGATCCACTCTTTTTACACCATTAGCAGCTTCTGCCACTGGTGCGTTTGCCGTGTTGTTCATGGTTTTTTGGTTTCGATTTTTAACTTTTTTGAACGTAGTAATCGGCGACAAGTCTTTTCAAGGAGCTTATCAGCGTTAATAAAAGTAGGGAGAAAAATCTATTTTTAAAGTTTTGCCAAAACCCCTGATTAGATGCCTAAGCCCGACCGCGGTCGCAGTTTTCATTTAGTTTTGAAAGAAATGTCACTACCCTGAGCTGGTTCACAATGTCACCTTTCATCGTAGGCGTAACATTTTCCAGGTCTGCACTGAAAAGAAGCGATTCGACCATTGCATTCATTGACCCTACGATTTCTGCGCAGGTGTCAGTAAGGAAAAAGTTGCGAACATCGCGTAGCAGCAGTTGTTCGCTTTGCGATAAATCTGTTTTCATAGCGTTAGCTAGTTGGTTTGTTGAATTTTGAAGTGTGTTCATACATTTGCGAAAGTTTGATTGTTGATTGATTAAACTGGCCCGGGTGATCAAGTTTGGCGACCGAAGCATCCGGGTTTTTTCTTTGTATAATTTACGGAGTTTTACGTAAATTTAGGTCAAATAAAAAGCCATTTAAGGCTTATATCTTACTATGGTTTCTATTTCAAAATGCCCATATTCCACTAGTATTTCCTTCATTCTTTTTTCCGAAATACCTCGCTCATATATGTAATCTTGCATCGCCTGAACCGCCTTTCCTTTCTTCATTTCCGGGGTCAATGTAGGATATAAATTCTTCACCCACCAATCAAATGCCTCTTCTATCGAGCTGAACGTTTTCATTTCTCAAATGTAAAGAGTTTTATGTAAAACTCCACAAATTTAACTTGAATATTTATTTGCACTCAATCCGACATTCAAGAGAAGGCGGGTACCCCTTTGAAATCAAGTCGTCTTTAATTTCCATAGCAGTAATTTTTATTTGTTCGAGTTCAGAGCAGGTGTTGGGTACGAGCATCATCATATCGAACCTGTCAGCACTCGACATACTTGCTCCGCTAATGGTGATTCTTGTAACTTTCTTGCTCACTAGCTTGCAGCACTCGTTATACCATCGAGCAAATGTGATTTTTCTGCTTCTCTGCCTGCCATCCTGTGTGTCATACATCACAAGCATAGGTCTTTCCGGATAAACCTCGATAGCGCTCAGCAAAATAGAAAAGACAGTCGCTTTTATTCGTGGATCATGCTTTTCCACAAAGAAATTTTTAGATTCTCTGAGCAGCGAAAGCCCGAAGGTTACTACATCAACTTCCATTGATGGGTAATCATCGAAAAAACCAGGAATATTCAGAAAGTAGCAGATATAAGGAGTGCCCGACGCGGTTTCGAAAGAGTATTGTTCTTCGCCCTTTTTAGATCTAATCGTGTATTCATACGGTTCTGGCGAACCTAACTCCTCTGGCATATAGTTCCTCCCTGGTTATTTTTCCGTTGTAATATAAATCAACAGATTCCTTGTCCGCTCTTACTTTTTCAATTAAGCGAGCCAATCGATCCACTCTTTTTGCACCATTAGCAGCTTCTGCCACTGGTGCTTTTGCCGTTTTATTCATGGTTTTTTAGGTTTCGATTTTAACTTATTTGAACGTAGTAATTGGCGACAAGTCTTTTCAAGGAGCTTATCAGCGTTAATAAAAGTAGGGAGAAAAATCTATTTTTTAAAGGTTTACCAAATTTTATATCAAATCCTTGCCAAAACCCGCTCCGAAACAGTTTGTCCGATGGAAAGTGAAGATGTGGCAGCAGGCGACGGTGCATTGCAGACGTTGATGGCGCTTTTGTTTTCAATGATCGAAAAATCATCCAGCAAGCCGCCGTCATAGTCGCATGCCTGTGCGCGTACGCCTGAGCCGCCGGGGATGAGGTCGTCGCTTTGAATTTCGGGGATAAGGCCCTGTAGTGCTTTGGTAAATGCGGCTTTGGAGAATGAGCGGTAATATTCGCCCATACCTGTTTTCCAGTATTTGACAGCAACCTTCCGGAATCCCGGCCAGGCCAGCGATTCCATCAGTTCCGGCACATTAATGTCCAGCTTGTTGTAACCTTCACGACGAAACGCAAAAACAGCATTAGGTCCCGCTTCAACACCGCCTTCGATCATCCTAGTGAAATGGACACCTAGGAAAGGGAAATTGGGATCGGGAACCGGATATATCAGGTTTTTGACCAAATGATGCTTTTCAGGTTTGATCTTGTAATATTCTCCGCGGAAAGGAATTATCCTGACTTTGATGTCCTCCGGCTGTGTCAATTGAGCTACTTTGTCGGAATAAAGACCGGCGCAGTTTACAACCAGGCGAGTTTCGAATAATTTACCCGTAGCTGAAACCACTTCTGAATGTGTGTTGCGATTTTTAATGTCAATAATTTTTTCTCCAAAACGGATCTCTCCACCCAATTTTTGAATGCATTCCGCATATTTCTCTGAGACTGCTTTGTAATCAATAATGCCGGTATAGGGTACCCAAATTCCTTCCAAACCTTTTACATGCGGTTCTATTTCGCGAATTTCAGCTGCCGAGATCATTCGGTTTTGGGTTAAGCCGTTTTGCAAACCTCTCTGGTAAAGGTTAGCGAGCAATGGTTTTTGTTCTTCGGTGGTAGCGACTACTATTTTACCACAGAGATCGTAAGGAACATTTTCACGCTGGCAGAAGTCCAGTAGCATCTGGTAGCCGCGGATGCAGTTGGTTGCTTTCAAACTGCCAGGTTTATAGTACAGCCCGGAATGGATTACGCCGCTGTTGTGGCCTGTTTGGTGTTTGGCTACTTCGTTTTCTTTTTCAAGCAGCAGGATTTTCAGAGAAGGCTTTTGTTCTTTGATCCGAAGCGCCGTGGCAAGGCCTACAATGCCTCCACCGATGATGGTAATGTCGTACATGTTATTCTTGATTATTTTTTATCGTTGGGGTTGTTGGAAATAAGACTTACCAAGTCTTGGAGACTTGGCAAGTCTCGTTGCTTCAACCCGGAAACGAGATTTTCCCCATACTAACGCCCGGAACGCCATCTTTTTCGCCAAAAAAAGAGTCCGTCCCCGCAATCGCTTCATTTGCTAAAACTGCAAATAGTACCGCCTCTTTTGCATCCCCTGAAATGCCCAACTCATCGATCAATTTCACGGTAGCACTCAGATTTTCGCGAATGCGAGCCATCAAAACTGCATTGTGTGCGCCCCCACCGCTGGCGTAAATCGTAAATGCTTCACCGGTATCCATCACATTCCGAATCGCATCCGAAATCGTGTCCGCGCTTAATGCGGTCAGCGTAGCGATGATGTCCTGCCGGGTAAGTGAAGTTAATTTTGATTTTTGAATTGCGGATTCGACGTAGTTGAAATTAAAGACCTCCGGGCCGGTGGTTTTCGGATATGGCAATTTGAAAAAGGACAGTGATTTAAGTTCTTCCAATAAAACGGCATTTACTTTGCCACTGGCGGCAATTTCACCGTCTTTATCATATGGTTTGTGAAAAAAACGACGAGTATAGGCATCCAGCAATGTATTTCCAGGGCCCGTGTCAGTCGTAAAAACAACTTCGGCATCTTGGTTTGCAGGAAGAAATGTAAAGTTTGCGATCCCGCCCATATTCAGCAGGATCCTGTTTTCTCCTTTTTTGGAAAATAAAAAATAGTCGCCATACACCGCCAAAGGAGCGCCTTCTCCGCCGGCAGCAATGTGTTTCTGGCGAAAATCACTGAGGGTGATAATGTTCGTTTTGACTGCAATGTGGTCTCCGTCACCAATTTGCAGGGTCGCGTTGGGAAAGCCGGTGAGTTTGTGCTGCTTTTTGGGGGCATGAAAAACAGTCTGCCCGTGACTGGCGATCAGGTCAATGTTCGTCATCGGAATGTTCCAGTTTTCCAGACAATCAAGTATCATTTGGCCATGACGTATGCCAATGTATGGGTTTAGGAGGCAAAGCTGCTGAAAGTCGATCTCTCTTTTGGCAAAAACCTTCCTGATTTCATTCCTGAAATCCTCATCGTAAGGTACCGTCGTGAATTTTTCGAGGGTCAATGCTGTATCAGTTCCGCTTCCTTCGACATTACAGACCGCTATGTCCAGCCCGTCCAGCGATGTGCCCGACATTAGCCCAATGATCTTTCTGGATCTTTGGTGAGCTATTTTATGAAGTTTGTCTATATGTTTTTTCACGGGTGAATTTCGTAAAAAAAGAAGCCAAGTTTTTACAACTTGACTTCGATTATATGTGGCTAAAATTACTTTCCTGCTTATTTCTGAGCCGGAGGTGATGCCTGTGCCTGGGGTTTGTTTGGGTTGTTGGGATTAGCCTTATTTTTCCCAGACCTGCTTTTTTTCTTTTTCTTCTTCTTTTGTTCCTCGCTGTACTTTCTGTCGAGATTTTCCAGATCGCTGTTCAGCTTACCCGGAACCTTGTCAAGCGTTTTCTCTGCCTGCGGTGTAAGGATTTCCAGTGATTCAGGAATGATATCCTTTTTATTCAATTCAATGATTTCCAGAACTTTGTCGATCGCGACGGGATACCAATTGGTATCCTTGTCAAAACCGAACCACATGATCTTCTTGAAAATGTCGGTCTTCTGCAAAGTAGCAACCCCTTTTTTGGTTTTCAATGGCGCATCCACAGTTGGAATATCCCGAAGCGCATCAATGTAGGTTTCCAGCTCGTAGTTAAGGCAGCATTTCAAACGTCCGCATTGGCCCGAAAGCTTGGCAGGGTTTAGCGACAGGTTCTGATAACGAGCTGCCGCTGTTGAAATATTCTTGAAATCGGTAAGCCAGGTCGAGCAGCAAAGTTCGCGTCCGCAAGAGCCTAGCCCGCCCAGGCGACTTGCCTCCTGGCGTAAACTGATCTGACGCATTTCTATCCTTACCTTGAATTCCGAAGCCAGCATTTTGATCAGCTCACGAAAATCGACGCGTTCCTCCGAGGAGTAATAAAACGTCGTTTTGGTGTTATCAGACTGAAATTCAACGTCCGACAATTTCATATTGAGCTTCATTTCCCGAATAATCTCGCGGGTACGATACAATGTCGGCATCTCACGGGCCATGGCCTGGGTATGCTTATCGAGATCTTTTTCCGTTGCTACCCGGTAAATAACATGCATATCATCGCTGATAACCACGTTCTTGCGCTTCATTTGAAGCCGTACCAGCTCGCCCTGAAGTGACACCGTTCCTATATGCTGGCCAGAGGCCATTTCGCAAACGACATAATCGCCGGTTACGAATTCCAGTTGATTTATATTGCGGAAATATTCTTTTCTGCCTCCTTTAAATTTGACCTCTGCAACATCAAAACGTTGTCCGGTGGGCACATCCATGTGACTCAGCCAGTCAAAAACATTCATTTTATTGCATCCGCCCGAACTGCAGCCTCCGCTACTTCCACACCCGGCAGTCGATCCGCTAGAACCGCAGCCGCCGGATGAACATGATCCACATCCCATAATTACTCCCCTTCATCAATCGTTATAACGAATTAAATCCACACCAATGTCGTGACGGAAGTATTTGCCCTCGAACTGAACTGCCTGAGCAGCGCGCTGCGACTTATGTACCGCATTTTCAAGGGAATTAGCAAGGCCTGTTAGCGCCATTACCCTTCCTCCGTTGGTCACAACTTCTGTGTTTCCATTAAAAGTAGTGCCAGCATGGTATAAATGCACGTCTTCTACTTTGTCACTGCCTGAAATAACCTTACCTTTTTCGTAATCTCCGGGATAACCGCCAGAAACAACTACTGTGGTAACTGCTACCTGAGACGATATCTGCATATCAAAATCATTCAGCGTTCCTTTTGCCGTAGAAGCCATTAACATGGCAAAATCGGACTGGATACGCGGAATAACCACTTCTGTCTCGGGATCGCCCATTCTGACATTGTATTCAATGACATACGGCTCGCCCTTGATATTCATTAGGCCAATAAAAATGAAACCTACATATTTGATGCCTTCACTTTTCAGGCCATTCAATGTGGGCTTGACTACTTTTTCATCAACTTTCCTCAAAAAATTAGCATCGGCAAACGCTACTGGGGATACTGCGCCCATACCTCCGGTATTAAGGCCGGTATCATTTTCACCGATACGCTTGTAGTCTTTTGCTTCCGGCAGGATTTTATAGTGCTCTCCGTCAGTAAGTACAAAAACGGATAATTCTATTCCTTTCAGAAATTGTTCTACTACAACTTTGTTACCTGCGCTCCCGAATTTTCCATCCAAAAGCATTTCTTTAAATGCCTGTTCCGCTTCTGCATGCTTTTCCGCGATGATCACACCTTTGCCGGCTGCAAGGCCGTCGGCTTTGAGAACGATAGGTAGCGGATGGCTTTCAAGGTATTCAAGACCGATTTCAAGGGTTTCGGCCGTAAATGTCTGGGAAGAAGCAGTAGGAATCGCGTATTTCTGCATGAATTTTTTAGAAAAATCCTTGCTTCCTTCCAACTGAGCGCCTGCCTTGTTGGGACCGATCAGCTTCACTTTTGCAAGATCTTCCCTTGATTCAAAATAATCAACCACCCCGTTGACCAGTGGTTCCTCCGGTCCTACGATAACCAGCTCGATATTGTTTTCTAAAACTGCGTTAGCAATGGCATCAAAATCATTAAAAGAAATAGATAGGTTCGTTGCTACACTTGCCGTCCCGGCGTTTCCGGGAGCCACGTACAAGCTGTCGCAAAGAGGGCTTTGGGCAATCTTCCAGGCGAAGGCATGTTCTCTTCCACCCGATCCCAATATAAGTATGTTCATAACTGGTTTTAAAAATTCACTAAATACTGATACGATAACTAGTTCTGGCAATGTTAGTTAGCCAGTTCGGATAAAAACTTGATACGCATCAGACGCAATTCTTCTTCACTGATTTCATCATTCGAAAACTCATCCAATGCTGCTGCGATATTGTCGGTTTCAGCAGTCATGAAGTAGTCGTAAATATCCTGTTGTCTTTCCCGGTCGATCACCTGATTGATATAATAATCGAGGTTAAGCTTGGTTCCGGAATAGCAAATGTGCTCCACTTCTTCAATGACGTCCGCAAGTGCCAGATCTTTGACCTCGGCGATTTCGTCCAGGCTCACCTTGCGGTCAACCTGCTGAATGATGAAGATTTTAATTTTTGATTTATTAACTGTGGATTTGATCACCACATCTTTGGCAGTTTCGATCTCGTTCTCCTCCACATAGCGCGTGATCAGATCGATAAACTGGCGGCCAAACTTCTGCACCTTACCCATTCCGACACCATTGATCTGTGCCATTTCCTGCTGGGTAGTAGGATAAGTCGTAGCCATTTCCTCCATGGAAGGATCCTGGAAGATAACATAGGGAGGCAGATTTTTTTCTTTCGCTACCTTTTTGCGAAGCGCTTTGAGCATCCCGAGCAAGGCCTCATCGTAAGCATGTGCGCTTCCGTTTCCATTGGCCGAGTCCTTGTCCTCATCTTCCGGTTTGATCTCCTCCTCGTCGAAATTATGATCCTTATGAAGGGTAACCGGGTAAGGGTCGTTCAGGTAATTGGCTCCTTTTTCTCCCAGTTTGATGATTCCGTAATTTTCAATGTCTTTTTCAAGATAGTTAAAAATCACCAACTGACGGATAGCCGAAACCCAGTAATCACGCGACTCATTCAGTTCGGTACCTTTGCCATAAACGTCCAGCTGGTCATGCTCGTAGCTCTTCACATACTGGTTTTCAGTGGCAGTCAGGACGTCGGCAATGTGGTCGGCATCAAAACGTTGTTCGGTAAGTTGTACGGTGCGCAGCACTAGGATAACGTCATCCTGCACTTTGATTTTTTCTGTGTGTTTGACACAGTTATCGCAAAAGCCGCAATCCTTTTCCAGGTACTCACCGAAATAGCTCAGTAGCTGTCTCCTGCGGCAAACGCCCAGGGTAGAGTAGGCCACCATTTCATTCAATAGGTGACGCGCATTGTCGCGTTCGGTAACGGTTTTGTCCTTATTGAATTTTTCCAGCTTTTGAATGTCGTCGTAGCTGTAAAACATCAGGCAGTTTCCTTCCAGTCCGTCACGACCTGCCCGGCCGGTTTCCTGGTAATAGCCTTCCAGCGATTTGGGGACGTCGTAATGTATTACAAACCTCACATCCGGCTTATCGATGCCCATTCCAAAAGCAATGGTTGCCACGATCACATCAGCCTCTTCATTCAGGAAAGCATCCTGATTAGCCATCCGCGTATTGCTGTCGAGACCTGCGTGGTATGGTAATGCTCGCACATCATTCACAGTCAGCAACTCCGCTACTTCTTCAACCGTTTTTCTGCTCAGGCAATACACAATTCCGGACTTGCCTTTATTGTTTCGCACATAGCGGATCAGCTGTTTTTTGACATCCTTTTTCGGACGGATCTCGTAGTAAAGGTTTTTTCTGTTAAAAGAGGATTTGAATGTCTCGGCCTCTTCCATTTGCAGGTTCTTGCGGATATCCTGCTGAACTTTGGGAGTAGCAGTGGCAGTAAGAGCGATAATAGGAAGCCGTCCTATATTCTCAATAATCCCATAAATCCGGCGGTATTCCGGTCTGAAATCATGGCCCCATTCGGAGATACAGTGCGCTTCGTCAATGGCAACAAAAGATATTTTTACCTTTTTAAGAAAATCCAGATTGTCCTCTTTAGTAAGCGATTCCGGTGCAATGTAGAGTAGTTTAAGGCTACCGTCCAGAGCGTCGGTCTTGACGCGGGTCATTTCGGCTTTGGTAAGTGTAGAGTTGAGGAACTGGGCGTTGATACCGAAAGCAGTTAACTGGTCGACCTGATTCTTCATCAAGGCGATAAGCGGGGAAATCACAATCGTAAGGCCGTCACTGACAAGGGCAGGCAACTGGTAGCAAAGCGACTTGCCAGCGCCGGTTGGCATGATCACAAAAGTATTTTTACCAAGAAGGATGTTCTGAATGATTACTTCTTGTTCACCCCGGAATTGACTATACCCAAATATTTCTTTAAGTCTTTCTTTTAACGTGTCTAATACGACTGTATCTACCTGCTTTACCATACTCTGTTAACAAAATGGTTATCCCAAACTTCTATATCTTTGCTTTTTGAAATGAAAAATGACAATAGTGTCCCTTTAAACTGTGTTTCAGATTTGAAATTAATAAAAAATATTCAGTCAATAGCAAAAGAAGTATTACGGCAAGAGGCAGAAGCAGTGCGTAATCTGATTGAATTGATTGATGATGAATTTGAAAACTGCGTATATGCTATACTGAACTCCGGCGGGCGTGTTGTAATTTCCGGTGTGGGTAAAAGTGCGATCGTGGGGCAGAAGATTGTAGCAACCCTGAATTCGACTGGGACCCCTGCATTGTTTATGCATGCAGCAGACGCCATTCATGGCGATTTGGGCATGATTCAGAACAATGATGTCGTAATAGTTATATCAAAAAGCGGAGATACTGCCGAAATAAAAGTGCTCGTTCCATTGCTCAAACGTACGGGCGTGACCATGATTGCAATGGTGAGCAACAAGGATTCCTACCTTGCCAAAAACAGTAATTTTATTCTTCACGCATTTGCTCCGTTGGAGGCTGATCCATTGAATCTGGCGCCTACAACCAGTACTTCGGTGACCATGGCGCTGGGTGATGCCCTGGCCGTATGCCTGCTGGAAGCCCGCGGGTTTACGCATGATGATTTTGCCAAATTTCATCCCGGCGGGTCACTGGGCAAAAGGCTCTATCTTAAAGTATGTGACATTTATCCGAACAATGCGCTGCCTGTTGTACCGTCGCACGCTACTTTACATGAGGTGATCCTCGAAATGACGTCGAAAAGGCTGGGCGCTACCGCAGTGCAAAATGATAGTGGTCAAATGGAGGGAATCATCACGGACGGCGACTTGCGAAGAATGCTGAATGAGCATGAAAGAACAGGGATCCTAAACCTCAAAGCCTGTGATATCATGACTACCTCGCCCATTACTGTCGGGCCTGATGAATACGCAGTTAATGCGCTGGAAATTATGCAGTCCCGGAGTATCACACAGGTGGTTGTGGTGGAGGAAGGCAATGTACTGGGTTTCGTGCACTTGCACGACCTGCTTCGGGAGGGATTGGTGTAATTGTCAAGTTGAGCGAAAACCTATTTGTCAAGTTGAGCGAAAACCTATTTGTCAAGCTGAGCACAACCTCTTTGTCACGTTGAGCGCAAACCTCTTTGTCAGGAGCGGAGTCGAAACGTTTCGACTCCGCTCCTGACAAGTCTGATTATCAATGTGGCAAATCTAATTATCTGAACCTTTTGGATTGCTGAACCTCACGTTCATCTTTGCGGATAAAACGGTTTGCAAAAACGTTCGCCAGCATAGCGCCAACCAGGCCGTAAAAACCAATATCATATTTGCCAGGAAGTTCAGGATCAAATAGTTTGGCTGTTTTGTAAAAGGTAAAATAAATAACCAGCCCCATCAAAACGGTCATCAGTATAGAATTGACAGCGCACAAAGCCGACTGCAAAACACGGTTGCGAAATTGGAAAATGGCATAAGCGGCTACCCCTGCAACCAAAAGTGCCAGTATCGTCAGGTAATACACAGGCTGCACATTGGATTGTACCGCAGTGAGCTGGTGAGTAAGCTTTATGGCAGTAAGGTCCGCCTTTTGCTCCCCGCTAGCGGCAACTTTGGACCATATCGGAAAGGCCAGGAAAATTCCCATTCCGACGATTGCAATCGCTAGAAAAATAGTTTGAATTCGTTGTAACATGCGTTTTAATATTATTCTTGGTCAATGAAACGGCAAATTTAATAAAGCATTGATCAGCCGCGAAAGCAAATTAGGAAATCACTTCACCGTACAAATCAAATTCCTCTGCCGAAGTGATTTTTACATTGGCATAATCCCCAAGTCTCACATACTGACTTGCTGGTACAAGTACTTCATTATCAACTTCCGGTGAATCAAATTCAGTTCTTCCAATGAAATGTCCGCCTTCCTTGCGGTCAAACAGCACTTTGTAGGTTTGGCCGATTTTGTTCTGGTTCAATTCATAAGAGATGCCCTGCTGCAATTCCATGATTGCATCAGCACGCTCCTGTTTCACTTCCGTCGGGATATCGTCCGGCATGGTGTAGGAATGCGTATTGTCTTCGTGGGAATATTGGAATGCGCCTAGACGGTCAAAACGCATTTTTTCTACAAACTCAAAAGTTTCGTCGAACAATGCTTCGGTTTCTCCGGGGTGACCTACGATCAATGTGGTACGTAATGCGATACCAGGCACTTTTTCCCGGATCGTGTTGATCAATGCTTCCGTTTTTTCACGGGTAATACCTCTCCGCATCGACTTCAGCATTTCCGTCGATCCCGATTGCAGCGGCATATCGAGATACTTGCAGATATTGCTCCGCTCATTCATGATGTCCAGGACATCCATCGGGAAGCCAGCTGGGTAAGCATATTGCAGCCTGATCCATTCAATGCCTTCAACGTCAGAAAGTTGCGCGAGAAGATCCGATAAATTTCTTTTTTTATAAATATCAAGACCATAATAGGTAAGGTCCTGGGCGATGAGGATCAGCTCTTTCGTCCCGCGTTTCGCCAGCGATCTTGCTTCTTTCACCAATTCTTCAATCGCGCGGGAAATGTGCCCGCCACGCATGAGGGGTATGGCGCAGAAACTGCACGGACGGTCGCAACCTTCGGCAATTTTGAGGTAAGCATAATGTGTTGGTGTAGTCAATAAGCGTTCACCTACTAATTCATGCTTATAGTCTGCTTTTAATGTTTTGAGCAGGCGAGGAAGCTCATTTGTTCCAAACCAAGCGTCAACAGTCGGGATTTCTACTGAAAGTTCATCTTTGTAGCGGTGCGATAGGCAGCCAGTTACGTATACTTTATCAACCATTCCTGCTGCTTTGGCGTCAGCATAACGTAGAATGGTATTGATCGATTCTTCCTTGGCATTATCGATAAATCCGCAGGTATTGATCACAACAATCTGAGAATCATCTTTTTTAGACTCGTGGTCGACTTTAAACCCGTTTCCTTTGAGCTGCGTATAAAGTACTTCTGAATCCACCAGGTTTTTGGAGCAACCCAGCGTCACTATATTGACTTTGTTTTTGACTATTCCTTTGGTTTTCATTGAAGAAAAGCTGCCAGCGATCCGCTGTTAGCCATTAGCTATGATTGATATTGAAAAATTACCATTTTAAATCAGGCAAAGTGATTGATACTGACGGGAAAATGGGGTGCAAAGTTCGGCAAAAATTGTCAGGAATGTCTACTTTATATAAGGAAATCGTTCTTTGTGGTATTCGATCGGAATTTTCTTAAAATACTCGTGAATTACTTCAATCCCTGGCATTCTGTCGGAAAGGATAAATTGTTCTCCGTTTTTGAGGAAGTAAGTCATGTAGCTAAATCTAAGCTTCGCTTCATTGGATGCCACCACAACCTTTTCAATGTCACCATCGCGAATGGTAAGCGTGTGATCCGGAAAGTGCAAATCAAGCTCGTGTGTGACCGGGTCGGTTTCAAGTCTAATATTGCGGACGTATTTCCAATGATTAGTATCCAAAATAAGGTAAAAGGCGCATGCGAAAAGCATTACCGAACCGAGGCTGAAAATAAGCAGGCGGGTTAAGAATAAATTGAATTCTGATGTGTATATGGAAAATGAAGCCTTCGTAATGAGTAGGCCAGCCCCAAGGAGGTAGTAAATGAACAGGTTTTCAAATTTCAAGAAATACTGCCATTCCTGGATCTGATAAACCCTTACCACTTTTAGCGGCGAGTTTTTACCGATTGTATTTTTGGTATAATTCAGCAGCTTCCATATACACCATGCGAAGATTCCGAATACAAAAACGAAGATCAAAAATGTATCCATAAAAGGGAACTGTTTGAGATGCAGTTCCCAAAATTAGGATATATCGATTCTTGGCGGCAATTAAATGAAGATCGGTGACATGATCTGATAAATGTATATTTAATGCAGCCGAAGTATCGTAAAATTCGCGTTTACAACTATTCGGTCTATTATTCAGTAGGCTGAATCTTGATTTTTCGAGCTGATTTGATTTTTGTAGTGCTGGGGCTAGAATGAATGATGTTCAAAACGCGTATTTCGACTTCCACTTATCGATGATTAGGGTTGTTTCCTGAATGCTGTAAAAAGGCCCTTTTTCGGCCTCTTTAATCATGATCTTAAATTCTTCCTCACTCAAAGGAGCCCCGGAAGTCGCAAGATTGCTTTTGGATGTTTTTGTTTTACCCATAATCAAAGATAAAAAACTCAACTGTTTCAACCAATCTTCTTGAACAAAGAATCTACAAATTCACTTCTATCGAACACTTGTAGGTCGTCCATTTTTTCGCCTACGCCAATGTATTTGACAGGGATTTTGAACTCGTCGGAGATCCCGATCACGACGCCGCCTTTGGCTGTTCCGTCCAGCTTGGTGATAGCCAGAGCAGTAATTTCAGTGACCTTTGTGAATTCCCGGGCCTGAATGACTGCATTTTGGCCGGTACTTCCGTCCAGTACAAGCAATACTTCGTGTGGAGAATCGGGAATGATCTTCTGCATGACGCGTTTGATTTTCGAAAGCTCATTCATCAGATTGACTTTCGTATGCAAGCGCCCGGCGGTGTCGATAATAATCACGTCAGCGCCGGTTTCAATTCCCTTTTTCAATGCATCATAGGCAACGGCGGAAGGATCGGTGTTCATGCCGTGATCGATTACCGGCACGTCAACCCTTTTTCCCCAGAGTTTCAGCTGATCCACAGCCGCAGCCCGGAATGTATCCGCAGCACCGAGCACCACTTTGTGTCCGCGCTGATGGAACTGATGTGCTAGTTTTCCGATAGTGGTCGTTTTCCCGACACCATTTACACCGACCACCATAATTACAAAAGGCTTCGGTAAATGCTCGGTTTCAAAACTATCCTTGATGTCAATGGATTTATTTTCAATGAGAAGTGCGGCAATTTCTTCTCTTAATATACTGTCCAGCTCGGCAGTAGTGGCGTATTTATCTCTTGCTACGCGTTCTTCGATGCGTTTGATCACCTTCACGGTAGTTTCCACGCCCACATCAGAACTAACCAGAATGTCCTCCAATTCGTCCAGAACGTCCTCGTCGATAGTCGTCTTACCGACTATGGCTCGGGAAAGCTTTCCAAAGAAACTGTCTTTGGTTTTTTCAAGGCCTTTATCTAATGTTTCTTTTTTCTCTTTTGAAAAAAAACCAAATAAACTCATGATGCTAGTATGTTTATGGCCCAAAAATAAAACAAAAAAAGTCCCAAAAAGGGACTTTTTTAATAACTCACCCTTCGGCTGCGCTCAGGGTGACAAATATCGCGCTCCACGTCAGTCTGAGCGCACCGGGCCGCCGGGCGGCTGAAGACTAGTTTTTCAAAGCACCTTGAACACCGTCAAGAGGTACGATTTCTTCTTTGAAGGTATAAGCTCCTGTTTTAGGAGATCTTACGGCCTTAATCACTTTGGCAAATGATTTACCGCCTTCTTTTTTCAGGGTAGCAACTACTTTCTTTGCCATGTCTGTATATTTTTAAGTTTATATGTTAATAATTAACTGTTACGAGTCTACCGTCGAACCATTGATGTTCTAACCACATAACAGTTAACGGGTAACAACGAACTTATTTAATTTCTTTGTGGACTGTATAGCGTCTCAGGAAAGAATTGAATTTTTTCAGCTCCATACGGCCAGGCGTATTCTTCCGATTTTTTGTAGTCACGTAACGTGACATTCCTGGAACACCGCTGTCTTTCTGTTCTGTGCATTCCAATATGACCTGTACTCTATTACCTTTCTTAGCCATTACTTTACATCGTTTTACAAATAGGACTGCAAAAGTAATAACATTTAATATTAAACACAATAATATCTTTCAAATAAAGAATAAATTTTAATGATTTTCCTCCGGGTAATGTAAGGCTAATGAATTGGCGAAGAAGATGCTATGGGTCATTTATATAGCATTTGCTGGTAATTTGTATTCCCGATATGAAGGAAATCTAGTGCAAACTTGCTTTCTTCGTGTGATGATTTTGTATCAAAACCTTAATCTGGCGGAAATTCTTAAAAATTGAAAACAATGACACTTAACAAAAGTACTTCTTTGGCTTTTATTGCCCTGGCAGTTTCCTTCTGCATCGGTTGTTCTTCCAAGGAAGACCGTGACAAATATGACCATTACTATGGTTCGGGAAGCAAGGTAAGGGAAGAGACGGCTCTCGTAAAGCTTCAGAACGATAGAAAAACCCCACCTCCGCCACCGGTAGAACCTGCTGCTACGGCACCTGCGCCTGCTGCTGTGGATTCAGGAAAAGCAGGTGATAGTGCGGCAGTTGCAGCGGCGCCAGAAGCAGCGGCAGCTCCGGTTGTACCGAAACGCAAGCCAGTACCTGCCGACGTTTCAGCGTTACTTAACAAGCACGCCTGTTTTGCATGTCACCAGGCTTACGACAAAGTAATCGGACCGGCATATTCAGAAGTAGCTAAGAAAAAATATACGCCAGATCAGATCGTGGAGCTGGTACACAGTCCGAAACCTGAGCACTGGCCGGGTTATCCTCCGATGGCTCCTCTGGCCCACGTTCCAAAGGCTGACATTGTTGTGATAGCGAATTGGATTAACTCTTTGTAAGCAACAAAAGTTACTTACACCCAGAAAATACGGGCCGTTCATGCTATGGACGGCCCGTATTCGTATCTTTGCGAAAGCATTTGTAATAAATATGACTCAAAACGCGCTTCACCCTTCTGACATCACAGACGAACTTTTGGCCAGTTATGAAACTGTAATAGGCCTGGAAGTACACTGTCAACTCTTAACGGAATCAAAATTATTCGCGCAGGACCGCAATCTCTTTGGCACCGAACCGAATACCAATATCGGCCCGCTCACACTGGCATTACCGGGTACTTTACCGAAAATCAATAATAAAGCGGTGGAATTTGCGATCCGCCTCGGGCTTGCCTGCGGGTGCTCGATCAGCCGCAGGACGATCTTTGACCGGAAAAATTATTTTTACCCGGATCTTCCAAAAGGCTATCAGATATCCCAGGATAAAAAGCCGATTTGCGAAAATGGAGGGGTTAATATCTCCATCAAAAACGCAGAAGGTAAAATCGTTGAAAAAACCATTCGTTTCCATCACATTCACCTGGAAGAGGATGCAGGGAAATCTGTTCATGATGGAAGCTATACTGAAACATTGCTGGATTATAACCGTGCCGGAACGCCTCTTGTTGAGATGGTATCGGAACCTGATCTGAGGTCGGCGGAAGAAACTGGTGCATTTGTTACCGAAATCCGTCGTCTTGTCAGGTACCTGCACATTAGCGACGGTAATATGGAAGAAGGCTCGCTGCGTTGCGACGTAAACGTGTCTCTTCGTAAAAAGGGCGAAAGCAAACTCGGTACCAAAGTAGAGATCAAAAACATGAATTCGATCCGGAATATGATGCGTGCCATCAGTTTTGAGGAAAGAAGGCAGGTTGCGATGCTCGAAAATGAGGAAGCAATTCAGCAGGAAACCCGGATGTTCGACGTTGAAAGCGGACAGACTTATGGGATGCGTGTAAAAGAAACAATGAACGATTACCGCTATTTCCCCGATCCTGATTTGAGCCCCGTGGTGGTTTCGGAGGAATGGCTGGAAGACATTAAAAGCAAAATGCCGGCATTACCGCAGGAGCTTCGCGATAAATTTGTTCACCAGTACGGCATTCCGGCTTATGACGCCATGGTACTGACGGATACCAGGGAAATTGCGGAATATTTTGAAGCTGTTTGTGCGAATACCCCGGCTTACAAAGCTGCATCTAACTGGCTGATGGGCCCGGTGAAATCGTACCTGAATGATCACGAAGGAAATATAGAACGCTTCCCGATCAGCGCAAAAGCCCTGGCTGACCTGATCGAGTTAAATGAATCGGGTGTGGTGAGCCATTCTGTGGCTTCTCAGAAAATATTCCCGGTACTTTTGTCCGAGCCGCAACGTGCTCCTTCCGAGATAGCATCATCAAATAACTGGCTCCAAAACAGCAATACAAACGAACTTGAATCGTTGGTAGATGAGGTAATTAGTTCAATGCCTGACAAGGTAGCAGCTTACAAAAAAGGCAAGAAAGGTTTGATTGGGCTGTTTGTGGGTGAAATCATGAAAAAATCAAACAATACCGCTGACCCGAAACTTGTGAACCAGTTACTTGCGAAAAAACTTCAATAGTCACACATTTTAGAGAAAATATTAAGCAGAAATTATGAAGGGATCATTGAAACGAAGTGTTTTAGTTTTGAGCATGACATTGCTAGGCTTTTCGACAATGGCCCAGCAAATCGCACCCAAAGACTTTACCGTATCCGGCAAAGTTAAAAATGGCGCGAAGGGAGAAAAAGTGATTCTTTCAAAATCGTCGGCTAATGGATCTTCTGTAAAGCAGGATTCTACTGTGATGGCCGCCGATGGCAGTTTTTCAATAAAAGGTACAGAAATGGACAGAGGGAGCTTTTTTTCTCTGAATATTGCTGACCGGCAACGGGTGATTTTATTGGTTGAAGGCGGCGAGCAATTCGAAGTACTTGCTGACGGAACTGGAAAAGATAGCAAAGGAAATGGCGGAAAAGTGCGGGTGACTGGATCCAAAAACATGGAGTACTACGCCCAGGTGGATGAACTGATGAAGAATTTCGCTGCGAAAGTGACCGTTTGGAATGAAGAGTATGCCAAGGCTGAGGAAAAAAAGGATACTAAAAAAATAGAGGAGATACAGCAGAATTATGCGAAAGCAGAACAAGAAAGACTAAGTGCCATTAAAAAATGGTTACCTGAAATGGGCACTTCATTAGTGGCGCTTTTTACTGCTAATAATTTTCTTACACCTGACAATGATCTGGATATTCTCAAAAAGCTAGCAGAGCAGTATGAGCAGGTGCAGCCTACGCCAACATTGGCTAAGGGTTTTATTGGTCAGATCAAAAGAATCACTGGCCTGGAAGTTGGCGAATTAGCCCCTGATTTCACATTGAACAGCCCCGAAGGTAAGCCAGTGGCATTGTCATCATTACGCGGTAAATTCGTTTTGATCGACTTCTGGGCTTCCTGGTGTGGCCCGTGCAGGATGGAAAACCCGAATGTAGTAAGGATGTACGACAAGTTTAAAGACAAAGGATTCGATATTTTCGGCGTATCGTTGGATGACAATGAGAAAGCCTGGAAAACGGCCATTGCGCGGGATAACCTAAAATGGCAGCACGGATCGGAATTAAAAAAATGGCATTCGGGAGTTGCTCAGGCTTATGGTGTTAACGCAATTCCGGCGACGTTTTTACTGGATAAAGACGGTAAAATCATTGCCAAAAATCTCCGGGGATCTGCTTTGGAAACGAAGCTGACGGAGTTGTTAGGAGCGCAATAATTCTTTTTTGGTTAAATAATCATATAAATCCGCGGGACTAATCCTGCGGATTTTTTTGTGTTGTAAATGCTCACATTTCGTTTTCCAGGCTGTAATAAAATTTCAATGGGTCTGGAAAAATGAAATTATAAGAATAGGTACTGTCGAATTTTTCACCCGAAATCACCTTAAAATCAGGACTTATGTCTGGCTCGGCAAATGTGGGAGCTTCCCAGTTGAAACGCGAACAAGAATTCTCATAAATATCCCTGCGGACCGGATGCAGTGGCGAAACAATGTTAAAAGTCTCATTTACTAACCCCTGTTCCAATATGCTGATAATAATCCCAACCGCGTCGTCACGGTGAATGTAATTAACAGGAATGGAGCCGGTTATCATGTTTTTTTGCCCTTTTACATACTTTCCTGGTATCCTGTTGTAGCCCATCAGACCGCCGAGACGAAGAATGGTGACTGTAATATCGGGGCGCAGCGATTGTAATAGGTTTTCGGCGGCAACCATATCAGATGGGGCGGATTCTTCGGAAGCAAGTACATCTTCCTCCGTTACAATCCTGTTCAGCTCAGGATAAATGCCTGTTGAACTGATTAATATGACTTCTTTAATCGGAGACTTTTTGATCTCGGCCGCCACAGCCTGAATTTGTTGCACATAAAAACCCGGCTCATTTTTACTTTGACGTGGTGGCAATGATACTATAAGGCAGTCAGAATCGAAGAATGAATGTAGCAAGGTTGCCTCGTCTGAAAAACCGGGCGTCAAATCCAGCAGATAGCCCTTTATTCCATGGTCCTGAAAGCTGGCCAGTTTGTCGGCAGAAGTCGTGCTGCCTTTCGTTTCCAATGTAATATGATCACGCTGCAGACGTTGAGCTAGTGGAAATCCCAGCCATCCGCATCCGAGAATGCTTACGCGTTTTTTTTCTAATTTTGACTCTCTGTCTAACATGTTACTCCTTTTTTCAAGAATGCATTATTCAAGAATATTCGTACTGATTTTCGTTATTACGGCCATCTCCTGGTCTTGCAAAACTGATAAAAAGCAAGAAGCAGACATCAGCTCAATGCAGTTGAATATTATAGCCGAGAATCTGGACCAAGAGCTTTTTGCCTGTAAATCGGTAACAGAAGTACAAAATTTTCTGAATAAACATTCTTACCTGTCCAAGGTTTACTTTGCGAATGCGCCGGTTGAACCCAGTCAACTGGCCGGACACCTATTTAATATTTTGCAAAACAATGTATTCCAAACATTCAAAAATCAGCTGAATACATTGATAGGCGATCGGCAGGCCAATATTATCAATCCGCTGACAAATGCTTTTAAGCAGATCAAGCATCATTATCCTGCATTCAATGCGCCGAAAGTGCAGTTTATGATCACTGGCTTCACAGGTGACGACCTCTACATTTCAGATTCACTGATCATTATCGGACTGGATTATTTTGGAGGGCCCGAGGCACAGTTTCGGCCCAATGTGTTTGATTATCAGTTGCGTCGCTATCAAAGAGAGTACATTGTGCCCTCGATTGTATTTTTTGAGTCGAACCGGTTTAACAGAATGGGTGCAAGTGATCAGACTTTACTCGCAGACATGATCGGTTACGGAAAAGGATATGAATTTGTGAAAACTGTCATGCCTTCGACTCCCGACAGTTTGATTTTCGGTTATTCGGAAGATAACCTGAAACGAACCAATAAAAGCCAGCAGGCGATCTGGTCCTATTTTATCGCGGGTAAATTGCTTTATGAAAAAAGCGATCTCAAGAAGAAAAAATACATTGAAGAAAGACCATTTACCACTGAGATAGGCGAGAAGGTACCTGGCGCCATTGCGCGTTGGGTAGGCTGGCGAATTGTAGACCGGTATATGAAGGAAAATCCGGATGTGTCTTTGCCACAACTGATGGAGATTGACAATGCTGCCAGGATTTTGCAAGAATCGGGATATAAAGGGGAGCCAGACGAAGAGGAGTGAGTTTTTTACTTACTTTTGTGACATCTAGCGTACCTCAAATAGCTGTTAATGCCGTTTACTCTGATCATCTTTTTACTTCTTGTTCCCGGTTTTGTGGTGGTCGGCGTATACCTGGAACGTAAGGTTTCAGCATTTATTCAGGATCGTTTGGGGCCAATGGAAGTGGGGAAATGGGGTTTGTTACAGCTTTTTGCCGATCTGCTCAAATTACTTCAAAAGGAAGATATCGTTCCCAAAGCAGCGGACCGCAAACTTTTCCTGATCGCGCCATTCATTATTTTCATATCAGTTTTTGCAGGGTTTGCAGTTGTTCCGCTAGCACCGGATTTGGCGGGTTCAGGGGCCGCTGTGGGTGTTTTTTTTCTGCTGACCATTGTTTCTGTGGACGTAATTGGGCTGTTAATGGCGGGCTGGGGTTCCAATAATAAGTTCGCATTATTCGGTGCCATGCGGGCTGTTGCGCAGATCATTTCTTACGAAATTCCATTGGGGTTATCCATACTTTGTGTCGTAATGTTAACGCAAACACTTGATTTGCAGGTGATCAGCTTTCAGCAGGGAATTTATTCTCCCGATACCGTTTATCTTTTTGGAATAAAAAAACTGGGCATTGACGTAACCAATGTTGGCGGATTTTTGTCCTGGAATATTGTACGAAACCCCTTTCTTTTACTAGCCTATGTCGTGTTTTTCATAGCCGCTCTGGCAGAATGTAACCGCGCTCCTTTTGACTTGCCTGAGGGTGAATCGGAGCTAGTTGCCGGGTTTCATACAGAGTACTCCGGTATGCGTTGGGCGCTTTTTATGCTCTCCGAATATGGAATGATGCTGCTGGTATGTTTGCTGGGGGCTATCCTTTTTCTCGGAAGCTGGAACACGCCTTTACCTAATATTGGGCCGGTAAGGCTAGCTGATTGGACTAGTGGGGAACCCGGAACCTGGTTTGGTTATCTTACGGGTGCTTTCTGGTTATTAAGTAAGGCTATGTTCGGGATACTGGTGCAGATGTGGGCGCGCTGGACATTACCACGTTTGCGTGTGGATCAGCTGATGTACCTGGGCTGGAAGGTTTTGACACCAGTAGGGCTGGTACTTTTCTTTATTTCAGGCGTTTGGCGACTGATCGGAATCTGATCTTTTGCAAAGAAGTGGTTCCTAGTCTGTGACTTCTGCCGCATCCAGGATGTAATTCATTTGATAGATATCATCCGCATTGAGCTTCAATGTCCCTGTAAAAGTCAGACGCTCATCGGTTTTGAACTTCTTTCCATCCTTTTTCTTGAAATTTAATGTCATAACCGTCTCTGGTCCCGCGCCACCGCAGAAAAAGCAGGCGCTGAAAGGAAATGCAGACAGTACATATAAATTAGCATCCAGGTCGACCGGGAGAATGTAGCCTGTAATGGACACCTGCTGGTTTTTCAGCTTTTGAACGCTAGGCCCGAAGGTGGGGTGGAGCATGTAAATGGATTCCTCTGCATACCACTTCTTTTTAAAGGTAACATCCCGCAAAGTTTCCCAGGTAAGTTTAACAGGGACATTTTTTGGCGTAAATGCGAATAGGGAAGTGACACAAAATAATAGTACGAGTGCTTTTGCAGATTTCATCAGAACCTCAAATTTTGACTGAATTAAGGATTTAACCAGGTTAACAAATTTACACAGAATATCATTCCTCTGCCAATGTCCGGGATATATTCAGTTTGTAAATGCCCAGCGAAGGAAGAGCGGCCGCAATGAGTCCGATCGCCAATGCGCCAAAAAACAGATAGATTTCTTCTGGCAAAACAGTGAATTGTTTGAGCGAATAATGAAAATCCTCTTCCGCAGCTCTCGAAAAAAGCCACAGACCAACCCGGCTCAAAATCACTCCGGCGAAGAAGCCGATCACAGCCAGCATCAGCCCTTCGATCAGTAGCATTAGAAACAGTCTGGAACGGGTCGCGCCCATCGAAAGCATCAATGCCATTTCGTATTTTCTTTCTTTTAATGAATTATATAACGAAATGAAAACGCTCACGCCGGCGATACTAATAATGATCAATGCCAGGGTACGAAGCGTTTCGATCCCTACGCCGAGTAGTGAAAATAGCCGGTTGATTTCAATGCTGGGCAGGGCGGCCTGCATGGAAGTATTGGTGTTGATTTGCCTCGGAATGGTGATCAGGCCCATTGGATTTCTGAACTGAATAAGTGCGCTGGTGACCTCCTTTCCTTCCTCGTCCGGCTCAGGATCGGTTCCTGTCGGGCCAGTATGTTCAATGTTTTCGTCATGCGCTTCGTGACCTTCCTCCGCATGCTCATGTACATCCCACACACTCGAAAGCCGCGTGAGAATGAGCTGGTCTACAACGGTTCCGCTGGCTTCAAAAATACCGGTAACCTTGTATTTCTTGTCCCCATGAACTTCGCCTTTCGAGTCGAGGCCGTGGGCGCTGGAAAATGTATCGCCGATTTTCAGCTGTGTGTTGCGAGCGACCTTACTGCCGATTACAACTTCCATGGAAGCATTATAAACCTGTCCCTGAGCAAGTTTCGCCTGGAAATGCTCAATGTACTTGGGAGTAGTACCCACAATCCTGAATCCCTGATAGCTGTCGCCCATGGAAAGCGGAATGACTGTTTTGACGAAAGGATTTTTGCGCAATGCGTTCACCTCCGCCAGTGGTACATTGCCCGTCGGCGCGTCGATCTGGTAAATGCTGGACAGGATCAGTTGCAGCGGACTTCCTTTGGCACCTACTACCATATCAATGCCCCTGATATTTCTCCTGAATTGTTCGTCCAGCTGTTTGTTAAGCAAAAGCAGCAGCGAGATCATACCGATTCCCAGCGTAAGGAGAAGTGCGCTCAGAAAACTGTTGAGTTTTTTCTCTTTCAGATTGGCGAGGCTTATTTTAAAAAGATTCATCCTGTTAGTCATTTTACAAAAAAACCTGATTAGAGAACTCGTCTTTCAGCCGCCGGTCATGTGTAACCACCACCAGGCTGGCCCCTATCGATGCCGATTGTTTTTTTAAAAGCTCAATCACTTTCTGACAGTTATTATCGTCAAGATTGGAAGTCGGTTCGTCAGCCAGGATCACATTCGGGTTGTTCATTAATGATCTGGCAATGCTTACTCTTTGCTGTTCTCCCTGGCTCAGCTGTGCTGTTTTTTTAGCTAAATGCTCCGCAAAACCAAGCTGCTCGGCCAGTTGTTTTGCTTTGGTATGGTCCTGCTTTTGATTAGCAAGATAGTTGGATAGCAAAATGTTGTCCAGCACCGACAATGAACTTACGAAGTGTGGCCGCTGGTAAATGATACCGATATTTTTTGCCCTCATTTCGGTAGTCTGTATGGGGGAAAGGCCAATAGCAGGATTATTGGCTATGACAATCTCACCGGAATCAGGGGTAATAAGCAAGGCGAGCAAATGTAGCAGGGTCGTTTTTCCTTTCCCCGACTGGCCCAGAATAAGTAATGTTTCCTTATCCTTGCAAGTAATATCAGGGAAACTGAATTTTTTTTGGGAAGAGTACGCGAAGCGAAGATTCTTACTCGAAATCATTTTAGAGTGCTTTTTTCAGTACACAATGATAGTAAAGTTTTATTTCCTATCCAGACCATACGTTTGTTAATGTGCGGTCAGCATTGGATAAGGTATTAACAGCGAAGACAATTGTATATTTCGCGTCGGGAGGTTTTCTTAAAAAATATCACCGGTACAAATAAATCATTGGGAAATACGTTGAAATGGTGATACATCCTGAAGAAAACCAACAACTATTCTATTTTTGCAAAAAAATCGATCTGAAAATGCGTAGAAATTTTGAATTGAAAAGAGTATCCGGAGCGCTGACGTTGATCTTAAGTTTTGGGCTTTTATTAACAGGCGGAGACAGCCAGGCACAGAGCCGGGGCATCTTTGTTCCCTATTCTACGGCAGGTTTTGGAATTGGAACGTCCAGTTATTTCGGAGATCTGGCACCTTACAGACGTCCGCTTGCATCTATGTTTAAGATGATGAGATGGAGTATCGGAGGTAACTACACACGCCACTTTACACCGCGCCTGGGGGCAAGAGCCAGCTTTACTTATGCAAGGATCGCGGGGGATGACTACATTATGAACAGAGATTCGAAGCATGAAAGCAATGTTTTTTATGCACGAAACCTGCATTTTCGTAATGATCTGAAAGAGTTTTCATTACAAGGTATTTTTAAACTGATTCCTGACAATCGCAGCTACGATAGACGACCACAATTTGGAGCTTATGTTTTTGCCGGTGTGGCTTTAACGGCTCACAATCCGAAAGCATTGGACTCATTAAAGGGTGACTGGGTTAAATTACAGCCATTAGGCACAGAGGGCCAGGGAAATGAAGGTTATGCAAAACCATACTCTCTCGTTCAATTTGCGATACCTCTTGGTATTGGTGTGAGATATAAAATCAATAACAAATTTGACATTTCAGCCGAAATCGGATTCAGAAAAACATTTACTGATTACCTGGACGACGTGCATGGAAACTATGCCGATCCTGCACTTTTTGCTGACAATCCGACGGCATTGGCGCTTGCAAACAGAACGACAAACCAGTATGCGGTTCGTAAAGGAGCTGACAGAACAGACGCATTGAAAAAATTCCTTCAGGTGAATTATTTTCTTGACACCAATGACCCGCTGGCGGCATTGCCAACCACTGGTTTTGGGGCTCCCGGTACTGCTAGGGGAAACAGTCCAGGCTACACGGATAATTACTGGTTTGGTATGATCCATATCAACTATATGCTTCCTTCGCAGATCAAATGTCCTCCACTAAGATAATTGACGGTTACGTTGAAGTATTTTATAAAAAATTTGAGTCGTAGATACTTGCTGCCGGTTTTGGTGGCAGGTATCTGTTTTTTTGTAACATCTGGTACCACGCTTTTTGCTCAAAAAATTGAGATTGGAGCTGGATTGGGTGGATTTAACTACAAGGGAGACATATCGCCTTCAGTAAAAGCTCGATTTTTCGAGCCGGCTGGAAGTCTGTTTTTCAGATATAATCCGAGCCAGGCCTTGTCGCTTCGCGCGGAGGTTGCCGGAGGGATAATCGGAGCGGATGACAAGCATAGTAAAGATCCGTTTCAACAACAAAGAAATAGGTCTTTCACCACACGGATCATCGAAGGAAGTGCGGTTGCAGAATATAATTTCCTTAATTTTCAGGAGCGAAGATTTGCGGTAAATTGGAGCCCGTATGTGTTTGGCGGTATCGGTTATTCCAAATTCAATCCGAATGTTCAGACTAGCGCTTATAAAACCAGCTCATTTACATTGCCTTATGGCGTTGGAATCAAGTATCAGATCCGTCGTCCGTGGAATATCGGGATAGAGTATGGGGCAAGAAAAACGTTTACTGATTACCTTGATAATCTGGGAGGGGAGCCAACATCTACCGATAAACTTCAACAAGGCGATCCGTCGCTGAAAGATAATTATTACTATTTGCGGCTCTCGGTAAGCTATACTTTTTACAAAATTGTCTGTCCGTAAAATTTATGAAAAGAATTTTCCTCATTGTTTCAGTTCTAATAGTCATTGCGATTGCCGGATTTTTTGGGTTTAGGAAATATACCAAATCATTCAGCCCCGAAGCTGTTGCAGAAAGTACCGCAAATGGTGTCAGTGTCAAGGTTATCTACAGCAGACCGAACAAAAAGGGCAGGCTGATTTTTGGGCGGGAGCAGGATAATGCATTATTGCCTTATGGAAAAGTATGGCGTACTGGTGCTAACGAGGCAACGCTCGTGGAGCTTTCCAAGGATGTGTATCTCGCGGGAAAGGCGGTTAAAGCAGGAACCTATTCATTATATTCTGTTCCGGGACAAAGCAGTTGGAAGATCATCCTCAACTCGGAAGTAGGGCAATGGGGTACAGAATATAATGATGGGAAGGATGTTTTAAATGTTGAAGTTCCCATCCGCATCAGGCCTTCCGTACAGGAATTGTTCCTGATCTATTTTGAAGAAATTCCCAACGGTACCAATATGGTGCTGAGCTGGGACCAGACTGAAGCGCTGGTGCCTTTTACCAGTAAATAGCCTTCTCAGAATATACCCGCCTTCTTTTCTATGTTCGTTGAAGCTATTGAAAAAGTAGATCAGTACACGCGTCCCGTTCATTTCATATTGCGATACTACACCGGCAGCGACATTGTACCCGGTACAGCCACATTATTTTTTGTAAACGAAGATGGTTTTGCAATCACCTGCCGACATGTTGCCAGGCAAATTTTGTATGCCAATTCCATTTACGAAAACTATCTGAAATTTAAGGGAGAACTGAGAGTTTTCGAAAAGGATCCTGCTTTTGAGACGCAAAAATCATTTCTGGAAGCCAAATACAAAATCAATGCGGATAATCCGATACGCATACTTTTCAATTTTATTCAATGTGTTTCTGCCTACAAAGGCCTCACCATTCATCTGCACCCGACTCAGGATCTTGCCATTATACAATTCCGGGATTTCGAAACAAAGCAATATCAAGGCTATGCAAGGTTTCTGAAAGACACCCGGCTTGTCAAGCAAGGAAGGTATTTGTGCAGACTAGGTTACCCATTTCCTGAATTCTCTAATTATCAATATAACAAGAACACCGGTGATATTGAATGGACAAAAAGCGGACGAGTGAATACACCCAGCTTCCCAATTGATGGCATTATTACACGCCATATTGGCGAGGGCAATGAGGTGGTCGGAATAGAGATGAGCACGCCGGGGTTGAGAGGCCAAAGCGGTGGGCCATTGTTTGATAAAAACGGAGTTATATATGGTATGCAAAGCGCGACGAGGCATTTGCATTTAGGTTTTGATCAAATTAACCGGGAAGTGATTACAGAAGGCCACCGGAAGAGGGTTTCCAACTATCCATTCCTCAATGTCGGGCAATGCGTGCATGTGGATGTGATCAAACAATTTCTACGTGAAAAGAAGATTGCTTTTCATGAGAGCGAATAAGTTGGGTAGTTTTCGGTTATACAAATCTTTTTTTCCTGAAAAGAGATAGATTATGACCGATTTGCAAACTGACCTGATTAGCAAAGAATTATCAGAGCCTTACCAACTTCCCGAGGCTGCGATTGAACACTTCAATATTTATGGCTACGTGAAGCTTAAAGACGTTTTGAGCGAATCCATTCTCTCTCATTATGATTCACTGATTACTGACCTGGTTTTTAAGCTCAATAAACTGACCAAACCGATGGAGGAGCGGACGACCTACGAACGGGCCTTTCTTCAGGTAATGAACCTTTGGCGTGAAAGCGAGGAGGTGAAAGAATTTGTTTTCTCGAAAAGACTTGCCAAAATAGCGACGGACTTGTTACAAGTTAAAGGAGTGAGGTTATATCATGATCAGGCATTATACAAAGAGTCGTTGGGTGGCATAACGCCTTGGCACGCAGACCAATTTTACTGGCCGTTATCGTCACCCAAAACCGTCACTGTCTGGATTCCGCTACAAAAAACCTTGATGGAAATGGGGCCTTTGGCATTTGCGGAAAAGAGCCATCACGTTGAAATAGGGCGTGATTTGGAGATCAGTGATGAAAGTGAAGCATTGATGAATGAGCAGCTGAAGCAATTCCAACTGAATGAAACTCCATTCGATCTCGGTGAAGTGAGTTTTCATGCGGGCTGGTTATTTCACCGTGCCGGAGCGAACGTATCCGGGCGTCCGCGCAAGGTAATGACAATGATATATATGGACGAGGCCCAGAAAATTGTGCAGCCTCGGAACGAATATCAGCAGGCGGACTGGGAGACCTGGCTACTATCCAGACCCATCGGCAGTGCGGCTGACAGCGAGCTCAATCCGCTGCTTTTCAGTTATTAAAAAATAGCTAACGAGCTCTATAAAATAATCATCAACTCTTCCAGCCGCCGGATGTCGTAAGTAGGGGATTCGTCGAACTTTAATCCGGCAGGGTTGTAATAAACTGTGTCCATACCGACCTGTTTTGCGCCCATTACATCGGCAATCCAGTTGTCGCCGATCATCAAACTTTCCTCGGGAGTGGTTTTTGCAGTTTCCAGTGCGAATTCAAAAATCCGGCGGTCAGGTTTTTTGGCGTTAGCAGTTTCAAATGTGATAATATTCTCAAAGAAGTGGCCGATCTGGGAGCTGGCGATTTTTCTGGCCTGGATTTCATTGAACCCATTGGTTATAATGTGCATTCCATACCCGGCTGAAGAAGTGTAGTCGAGCAGATTCAGTGCACCTTCCAGTAAATGTTTTTTAGTAGGCAGCGAATTCAGGTAAAGTTCTCCGATTTCCGTGTGATTAGGCGGACATTCTGCTCCCAATTCCTCGAAAACCATTTTGAATCGATTTTCACGTATATAGGTATGGTGCAATTTCCCACTATCGAATGCGTCCCACAAAGCCGTGTTGATTTTGAGAAAAGACTGCACAAATGCGTCGAGTGATGACACTCCATATTCACTCAGGGCCATTTGATGAAAAACTTCGGTCAACGATTCGGAAGAATTTCTTTCGAAATCCCATAGTGTATGGTCCAGATCAAAGAAAAGATGTTTATATTTCATATCTGGTAAAAGTTCAATTTTTATTGAAAAAGTGAAATTACTACATGGCAACAGAAAATTTCACTGCTCACGAAGGAAAAATGATCTGTTTGAGATCGGATCGTCGTATATTATTTGATAAGTTCTATTATTTGTTCTAATAGGGATAGAGAAGTTATCAAACGCTTGGATATTCTAAAAAACGTCTCTGAGTTGTTAACATGTGTTAACGAAAAATAATTTGCTGAAAAAAGAAACCCAAACATTTGCAAATTATTTTTCAAATCCATTTCTTTGATTCGTATAATTCAAAATACAGAAAAGACACTTCAATTTTTTCACCAAACAGAAAGGAGAAACAATATCGACGAACCGCTCTACGTTAACTAAATCGAATAGTAAAAATGGAGAAAGTCCAAGTTAGCGACAGTGAGTTGGTAACATTGTATATCCGCGGTAATGAAAAGGCATTCGAAAAGCTTGTTCAGCGCCATAAATCAAGAATATACACCACTATTTATCTGATTGTCAAGGACCAGTATGTAGCCGAAGATTTATTACAGGATACATTCATAAAGGCAGTTGACACGATAAAGGGGGGTAGATATAATGATGAAGGCAAGTTCCTGCCATGGATTATACGTATTGCACATAACTTAGCCATTGATTATTTCAGACGCGATAAACGCTACCCCAATGTAGTGTTCGAAGATGGAAGCAGTGTTTTTAATACGCTGGATTTTTCGGAAGATTCCGTTGAGTCGATCCAGATTCGTCAGGAAACACATGAGCAACTGCGGGAGATGATCCAGCGGTTACCGGATGTGCAAAAGCAGGTACTGATCATGCGCCATTACGAGGACATGAGCTTTCAGGAAATTGCTGATGCTACCGGCGTGAGTATTAATACGGCATTGGGGAGAATGCGTTACGCGTTGATAAACCTGCGTAAGCAATTTAACCAACGTGCCCCACAGTATGACAAAAACTTTTACTTACGATGATGTTGTAAGGTACTTATATGCCGAAACAACAGAAAATGAAAATGAGCTGATTGTTGAGGCTTTAGCGCTTGACGATAATTTGATGAACTTTTATCTCGACTCGTTGGAAATTCAGAGTCAGATGGACAAAATTGTACGTATCCCTTCGGATCGGACAGTTGCAGAAGTTGTCAAATATTCACGGCAATTCTCTTCTAAAAGACCTGCTGCTCTCTCTTACTGAGAGCGGCGGGTTTTTTTATGCCAGCTATTCCTAAAAATAGCTGGATATTGTTGTTATTTGAGAACAAAAAATTCCCTTCTTTAAGTCAGGTAAAAATTGCTCTGAAGAATGATCCCTTCAGGAGCTGAATGAGTATATGTATTTATGCAAAGACAACAACGTTTTAACTTATTTCTGGATTATTTTACCAAGAACTTTCCCGAGCCCGAAACTGAACTACATTATTCCAGTCCATATGAACTACTAGTTGCAGTCATACTTTCGGCGCAATGCACGGATAAGCGAGTAAATATCGTCACGCCCCCATTGTTCGAGCGCTTCCCCGACCCGGAATCATTGGCAGCATCTAATGCGGAGGAGGTTTTTACTTACATTAGATCGATTTCGTATCCCAATAATAAAAGTAAGCACCTGGTTGGAATGGCCCGGATGCTGACCGAGCAGTTCAATTCGGAAATTCCGACATCTGTCGAAGATTTGCAGAAGCTGCCGGGTGTAGGCCGCAAGACGGCGAATGTGATTGCGTCCGTTATTTTTAACCAACCCGCCATGGCGGTTGATACACATGTCTTTCGGGTGTCCAGGCGGCTGGGATTGGTTCCATTGACGGCCAAAACGCCATTGGCAGTGGAAAAAGCATTGTTGCGATATATTCCCAAACTACTGGTTCACAAGGCTCACCATTGGCTTATATTGCATGGGCGTTACGTTTGCACCGCCAGGAACCCGCAATGCTTTCAATGCCCGCTGTCGCCATTCTGTAAATATTTTGCGACAAATGTTAAAATAGACGTTTTTCATTCGTGATTGCAACCTTTCCACATTTGACGGAGTCTATTAAAAAAAGTTATAAATCCCATTAATTAGAAAAGGAAATCAAAATGAAGCGTACCAGTTTAGCATTGTGCTTTTTGTTGTCATTGGCTGCAGGTTTGTCGGGTTGTATGAAGGACGATAATCAGGATGAGCAAAAAATTATAGAAAATGAAGCGGCCATAGAGGCCTATATCAAAGCAGATAGTCTTGCAAGCAAGGCGATTAGAGACAGTATTGGGTTGTATTATATTATCAGAAAGTCAAATCCGAATGGCTTGCGCCCTAAACTTGGAGATGCCGCTACTGTGAAGTTTACGGGGTATCTCTTGACCAACAATACCAAAGTATTGTCTATCCCGGGAGATTCTTCTTTCAGTTTTCCCGTAGGAGGTAATGCTACTGGTCTGGCAGGATTAGAGCGATCTGTTTTTCTGATGAAAACAGGAGAAAAAGCAACTTTTTTGTTGCCGTTTTACCTCGCTTTCGGGCAAATTGAGAGAGTTAATATCCCTGCGTATTCACCGATCAGGCTGGAAGTTGAATTGGTGAAGACGCGTACTGAAGTGCAGCAGATCGATGATTTCATCGCTAAAAAAGGTTTTACAGTCTCAGACAGAACTGCTGATAATCTGGTGCTTATCCGCACAAACACTGTGACGGGAGATACGCTTGGAGTAGGTAAGTCCGTTAATGTAAAATACGTCGGCAAGTTGTTGAGTGACACGAAATTCGATGAAGGAACACTCAGCATGACAACAGGAACAGGTAGTGTAATCCCTGGATTTGACAGGGCTGTCAGGAAAATGAGAAAAGGCGAAAAAGCAATAGTTGTCTTTCCTTCCCCGTTAGGCTATAAATCAACAGGCTACAATACAATCCCGCCATATACAGTACTTCAATTTGAACTGGAAGTTCAATTATAGAGATTGATTCAACACATAAAGGGCAGCACGTGACATTTCACGCGCTGCCCTTTACTTTTCGCATAGTTCTGATATTTTCTCACTCACAACTTGAATTGATTCGGGGGGAAGGTTTGACCCGGAGGGCAAGCACAAACCAGTTTCAAATAAAGTTTCAGCGACATTTCCGCCAAAGTAAGGAGTGTTTTTAAATATCGGCTGTAAATGCATGGGCTTCCAGACGTGACGTGTTTCAATGTTGCTTTTCTCTAATGCCAGCCTCAGGGTTTCAGGTCTGATCTCAGATTCTTTTGGATCAAAAACAACCACGGTTAGCCAGCGATTAGAGAAAAAACCGATTTGTTCTTCCTGAAAGCTAACTCCCGGAATATCTTTCAGGCGGCTTCTGTACAGATCGAAAATGGAACGTCGTTTTTCAACGAGATCCTTTAATACTTCCATTTGTCCGCGACCAATACCTGCACAGACATTGCTTAGTTGATGATTATAACCGGTTTCTGAATGCTCGTAGTGAGACGCATTATCTTTTGCCTGAGAGGCTAAAAAGCGTGCTTTTTCCAGATAATCTGGACGCTGGCATAGTAATGCACCACCTCCCGAAGTTGTAATGATTTTGTTTCCATTAAAAGACAAAATACCAGCATAACCAAAAACGCCTACATTTTGTCCGAAATAAGTAGAACCAAGCGCTTCGGCCGCGTCTTCAACTAAGGGAATGTCGTATTTGGCGCAAACCAGGATAATTTCTTTCAATTGCGCGGGCATTCCGTATAAATGGACCACTACAACTGCTTTTGGTTTTTTACCCAAAGCCAGATAATGTTTAATCGCCGTTTCCAGCGTATCTGGGCACATATTCCAGGTCGTAGGCTCGCTGTCTATAAAAGCCGGGTTCGCTCCCAGGTATAAGATTGGATTAGCAGTAGCAATGAATGTAAGCGATTGACACAGAACAATATCGCCTTTCCCAACTCCAAGGATATGTAGTGCCAAATGTATCGCAGCTGTGCCCGAGGAAAGCGCCAGTGCATACCTACTACCTGTAAATTGACACAAATCCTGCTCGAAACCGGTGATATTAGGTCCAATCGGTGCAATCCAGTTAGTATCAAACGCTTCCTGAATGTACTTCATCTCCCGCCCGGTCATGTGTGGCGTGGAAAGCTGTATTCTTTCGTTCATAGTGTGTTTTAAAATCTGATTATTCTGCCGGGATTTCCCCAAACCGTCGCACAGTCGGGAATGCTTCTGGTAATGACGCTTCCTGCGCCGATGATACAATTTTTTCCAATTTCCAGATTTGGTAAAATAGTACTACCCGCTCCTATCAATGTATTTTCTCCAATTCTCACATTGCCGCAAACTACCGCACCGGGCGCCACGTGAACAAAATCACCCAAAATGCAGTCGTGATCAATGATAGCACCGGTATTCACAATGATATGGTTTCCAAGTATCGTACCAGTCTGAACAACAGCACGGTGCACAATTACTAATCCATTTCCCAACACAGTATCAGAGGCAATCACTGCACTTGGATGAATCACATTTCCGAAACTATGGACAATGTGCTGTGCTATCGTCTTCCTGGTTGTATTATCTCCAATTGCAATAATTATTAGTTCGTTTGTATCAAAATGAGGCTGATAACCTCCTGCGGTAGGCATTCCGTTGAATGTTGCGTTTGGGTTATCATCTAAAATCGCGGTTACCTTCCTGTCGCAGTCTGCTAAAATGCTGCAAACCACTTTTGCGTGACCGCCTGCTCCATATATAATCATAACAGAATGGATTGCGGGCCCTTGAATTTTTCAGCTGGCATACAGGCATCTTCAGTACCAATCCTATTTTTGACGGTAAGCAGAAGAATTTCAATGTCCATGCTGAAAGATTGGTTTTGCACGTAAAGGATGTCAAACTCAAACTTTTCGTCCCAACTCAGAAGATTCCGGCCATTTACTTGTGCCAGTCCAGTAATGCCGGGAAGGACATTGTGCCTGAGATTTTGTCTCGAATTATAAAGTGGAAGATATTCCTCTAACAATGGCCTGGGGCCTACAATGCTCATTTCACCACGCACAACATTCCATAATTGCGGCATTTCATCCAATGAACTTCTGCGAAGAAACTTACCAAAAGCAGATATTTCCGGATCTGAAACTTGCAATGCGGTATCCGCAATCTTAAAACTCCGGAATTTGAAAAGCGTAAAAACCCGTCCTTTTAGACCTGACCGACGCTGACAGAAGAATGGATTGACCCGATGCAGAATTAGCAAGAGGACTGAAATAACAACAAAAAGCGGTGACAGGACAACCAAGCCCGTCACCGCAATCATAAGATCTAAAATTCTTTTACCTCTCGGTTTGTACATTGAATCAATACATTAAAACAGCTCCGGATAACGATCTGGGTCCGCTTCACGCATGATTTTATAAACAGCTTCAAATATATCGTCCATATTAGGCTTCGAAAAATAATCACCATCCGATCCGTAGGGTGGGCGGTGATCCTTGGCAGAGATCGTTACCGGTGGCGAATCAAGCCAGCGGTAAGCATTTTGCTTTTCTACAACCTGTTGCATCATATACGCCGATGCGCTGCCAGGCATGTCCTCATCCGCAAAAATGACCCTGCTCGTTTTTTTAATGGACTCTACAATGCTGCTGTTGATATCAAATGGCAAAAGTGTCTGCACATCGATCACTTCGACGTCTATGCCAGAACTTTGCAATTGAGAAGCGGCCTCCATTACTATACGGCACATTGAGCCATAAGTCACAATGGTCAAATCATTTCCTTCACGAATTATTTCGGGCTGACCCAGAGGAATGCAGATTTCACCGACATTATCCGGCAAAACTTCCTTCTGACGGTATGAGTTAAGTGGCTCGACGATCAATGCAGGATCGTCGCCTTTCAACAATGTATTGTAAAATCCGGCTGCTTGTGTAAAGTTTCTCGGAACGATAACGTGCATACCCCGCAAGCTACTGAGCATAGTTCCCATCGGTGATCCGGAGTGCCATATTCCTTCCAGCCTGTGGCCCCGTGTACGGACAATCAAAGGCGCTTTCTGGCCGCCAGCAGTCCTGTAACGCAATGATGCCAGGTCGTCGGTTAGCGTAGACAAGGCATAATAGATATAATCAAAATATTGAATTTCAACGATTGGCCTCAGTCCACGCATGGCCATTCCTATACCCTGGCCAACGATGGTAGTTTCGCGTATTCCGGTATCGGTAATTCTGAGTTCGCCGTATTTTTCCTGCAACCCGGCAAATCCCTGGTTTACATCGCCGATCATTCCAATGTCTTCACCAATCGCAACCACTCTCGGTTCCCTTTCAAAAAGTGCATTGAAATAGGAGCGTATCACTTCCCTGCCATCCACTGTCGGGCTATCCTCTGAAAAAACAGGATCAATCGCCTGTACATTTAATGGAGATTCAGCAGTTTCGCTGTAAAGATGGGAATTGAAGCGTTCTTTGTTCTCTTCAAGGTTTTTACGCAAATACTCCTGAAGGGTAATTTTAAATGGATTATTTTCTTTCCCGAGAATTCGGAGCGCCTTGCGGATACTGGAAATCATATCCCTCCGAACGGGCAGATAGGTTTTCGAAAGCTCTAAAACTACATTGCTTAATTCATGCGAAAAGTTACTCTCCTTGCCAGCGTTCTGAAGCAGCTGAATGGTTTCGAGATATTCTTTGTCAAGTTCGACGCGGTACGCCTGCCAGGCCTGGTTACGCGAAGTACTGGCTGTATCCTTAGCCTCCGCTTCGATCTGTTCAAGTTCCTCATCCGTGGCATAACCGTTTTTCAGTATCCAGTCGCGGAAACGGAGATTGCAGTCATGTTCTGTCTCCCATTTCAGCCGCGGCTTCGATTTATATCTCTCATGGGAACCCGAAGTCGAGTGGCCCTGCGGTTGCGTCATTTCCGTCACATGCACCAACACCGGTACCTGTTCTTCCCGGCAGATTTTTGCTGCTTTCTGGTAGGTTTCTAAAAGAGCGGGATAATCCCAGCCATGTACTGTAAATATCTCAATACCAGGCTCATCCTCATTGCGCTGTAAACCAGCCAATGCTTTCGAAATACTGCCTTTGGTAGTCTGGTATTCGATCGGAACGGATATTCCGTAGCCATCGTCCCAAACAGAAACCAGCATTGGAATTTGCAGTACCCCGGCAGCATTCATAGCTTCCCAAAACATGCCCTGAGAGGTAGATGCGTCACCTATTGTTGCAAATACGATCTCATTTCCATGATTGGAAAACTGGGTCAGGTATTGCAGGTCTTTATTTTCACGATATAATTTAGAGGCATAAGCCAATCCCACTGCGCGCGGAATCTGGCCGGCAGTCGAAGAAATATCACAAACAGAATTGAAGAGTTTTGTCTGGTCCAGCCATTGACCGTCTTCGTCCAGCCAGCGGGTCGAAAAGTGTCCGTTCATGGACCGGCCGCCAGTGCTGGGCTCGTGCGCAAGATCGGCGTGCGCATACATTTGGGCAAAAAATTCTTGCCAGGTGAGGTTACCCAACGAGGCTTCAATCGTTTGGTCCCTGTAATATCCTGAACGAAAATCACCCGGGCGGAAAGTCCTTGCCAGGGCTATTTGAGCTACTTCTTTACCGTCTCCGAAAATGCCAAATTTAGAACGACCTCCCATGGTATCCTTCCTTCCCAGCAAACTTACCTGCCGACTTTCGCACGCAAGACGATAATCATTGGTAATGTTTTCCTTACTCAACACACCGGAACCGGTTAAACTATCATTTTGAAGCATAAGCAAAATTTACGGGGTTGAATCCGTAGTTAAATTACGTTTTTTTGAATGCAAGCCAAAATTATGCAGGAAAATAATAATCATCCTACTCCCTGGAACAACTTTCGATCGCATTGTTAATATTGGTTAACGATTATTAAATTTCACTTTAATACGTTAATCTTGTTTTCTAAAATGTTTTTTCACCACTTAATGTATAGTTACAATTATGAAAGTATTCTTTTCAGCGTTGGTTTTACTGGTAGGCCTGACCACCGTTAGTTTTGCGCAAAAAGGTGTTTTGAAATTCAAAGAAGAAGCACACAAATTTGGTAAAGTACCACAAGGCACTCCTGTTACGCACGAATTTACATTCACGAACACGGGAACTGATCCCGTTGTTCTTTCAAACGTTACTGTTTCTTGCGGATGTACTACTCCGGTTTGGTCAAAAGATCCTGTTTTGCCAGGTAAAACCGGTTCGGTAAAAGCTACGTTTAATGCTGCTGCTGCCGGTCCTTTCAACAAGCCTGTTACTGTATTCAGCAACACAGAAGGAGGTTCTATTACTTTGTACCTGAATGGTGAAGTAGTTCCTAAAACTGTGGCTTCTAAGCCTTCTTCAAAATAATTAATATCAATATGATATTGGAATGGCTGTTCTTCGGGACAGCCATTTTTTTGTCTCAATGTAAATCAATAAGCAGCCCTGTCGTAGAATGAGCGGCGGCGGGTCACTTTCAGATCTTGCAGAATGGCCGATTTTACTTTTAGTGTGAAGCTGTAATTGCTCACCCGGGCAGCGCTTCCAGCAAAAGGTGTCCAGCTGAAACTCATGTCCCAGCAGTGCAGGTCGCGATACAAAGTCAGAGAAGTAATGGTGGGGCTGAAAGCTGTAAAGTCAAAACCGGTATTGATACTGATTTTGAAGTTCTTCGACAGACTTAGGTCGCCCGTAGCCTGCACCGCCTGTATCAGTTGTGCTTTCGAAAGACCTGGTTTGGTCAGGCCAAAGTTATAGTTCAGTGACACATTCCAGGGTATATTGAAATCCACATACATTTCAGGGTTTTGAGCAATAAATTCGCGTTGCTCCTGCGTCACAGTAGACGTCGTCGTTGCTCCTTGCGTGGGGGCATTCTTTGTCTTATCCGAGGCTTTGGGAGCGAAACTGGTGCCAATGGTGAAACCCAGATTTTGCAGATTTGCCAGTCCCTGCCCCTGCGTAATGGCGTATTTATTGATCTTAGTCCCCACCTGATTGCTCAAAATGTTCGGATTCGCCTGGTAAGCGTAAGGGTCCAGGTTCATGTTGAAGTTCAGGTTCAGGTTTTTACCAATACGTGCATTGGCGTTAACTGTAATGTTGGACAGGTTCAATGAGTCGGCCATCAGGTTGTAGCTTCCCCCCAAACTTAAATTATCCAGCAGTGATACTTTTTCAAATTGCGTTGCAGCAGTATCGCTTTTGGTTTTCAGTTTCATTTCAAATGAGTTGTTCAAACTGAATGAAACAACGCTTGACGCACGTCCATTCGTCACACCCGAGCCTACGCCGCGGAACCTGGACAATGAGAGGTCCTTATTCTCACCTTTCCGGTCAACCACAGTGATTTTTTGGTAAAACCCAAATGCATCTCCCGTAAAGTCAGGCGTGTATGTGAATGATAGTGAAGGAATAACAGTATGCCGGATCGCTTCGAGCCGCTTCCCGCGCACAAAAAAAGTACCATAAAAGCGGGTGTTCATTCCAGCCCCGAAATTGTAAGAATACTCGGTACCAGCCTGTTTCAATGTATCAATGCGTACTTTGTTTTCCTTGTCAACTGTGTAATTATATTGTTTCGTAAAAACCTCACCTTGTAGCGATAAACTCGGCGTAATGTTCACAAAACGCAGAACCTTGAAGTTGGGAAGCGAAATAGGCAAACTGTACCGGCCCGTAAACTGGGCATCTTTCAACATATCAGGCAGGTTGCCAACATTGAATGGTACTACCTTCACAGTATTGAGTCGGGTAGTGTCAATTTTATTGGAAATTTCAAAACCGAGGCTGCTATACGAAGTGTCAATGGCCGTTAATGAGTTGGTCAATGTGTAGTTACCACTGAAATCCAGACCCAGACGGAAACTTTCATACCAGCGCCCACGCCCGCCTTTTAATGCAAAAGGAGCGATTTGATTCACACCAAAACTAAAATCGGAAGACACGTTGGTTTTGCCACCTTTCCTCTTGTTGCCGTCAGTAGGGTCAGCCTGCCCAAAGTTCTGGTTCACGCGCAAGCTGGCCGCCGCACGCATGTATTGTCCGAAAGTACGGTTGTACTGTACCGAGGAACTGGCGACGTTGGAAATGTATTTTTGAGTACTAAATTCTTGCAACTGATTGTAGCTATTGCTACTTACATTGACGTTTGCCGAAAAAGTAGAATTTCCTCTTGGCCTTGGCGCATGTGACCATACGATACTGAAATCATTGGTAACCCCGCGGCCCAGCAATTTGTCAATCTCATCGCTGGACTTGTTACGGTTGAACTTGAACGCAAAGTTTCCGCTGTACTGGTATCTCTTTATATATGCCGATGAAAGCCCCACTCCCCAGCTTCCCGTCGAATAGATCTGCCCGGTTACTTTGGCATTGATATACTCACTGATCGCGAAGTAATAGCCGCCGTCACGCAGGTAAAAACCCCGTCCATTGGGCTCCTCTCCGTAAGTTGGGAAAATAATACCCGAGGTACCACTCTCCTTTTTCTTGGGGAACGGGAAAAAACCGAATGGTAAAGCAATCGGTAAAGGAACATCGCTGATCACAAGATTGAATGGCCCCGAAATGACCTGCTTTTTGTTCACCATCTTGATCTTCGGCGCGTTAATGAAGTAATGGGGGTGGGTAAGGTTACAGGTGGTGTAAATCGAATGACGGATGTAGAAATTTCCATCTGCGTCTTTTTTTACTTTTTCGCCACGTATGTTCCCGTCGCCTTCCTGGGTTACAATTCCCTGGATCAGCGCTTTCTTGGATTTGAAATTGTACCGGATTTCCTTGGTGTTATAGGTTTCCGGGCCATCCTGGAAGATAGGCTCCCCTGCCATTTTTTTCGCCGTTGAATCATATGTTCCAATGGCGTAAACCTCGTTGGTAACCCAGTTCAGCCGAATGTAACTCGCTTTGAGATTAATGGTACCATAGTTCACTTCCGCATTTCCGTACAAATGAACTTGTTTCAGAACGGCATCCATAATCGTGGAATCCTCTGCGGTATATTGGACAACATTTTGAAGATCGTCGGGATTTGACAAGGTATCTGTGGCGGTAGAATCGGCGGGTAACCCATTGTTGGTGAGTGTACTATCACCTTTTGTACCTGCTTTTAACCGGGACGCAGCATTCTTCCCGGCAGCCGTAGTGTCGCTACCGGATTGTTGCTTAGCTGTAAGAAGAGAATCCGCTGATTGCTTTGCAGAGATTGAAACTTTCTGCTTACTCTGATTTTTCCCGGATCTCTTTGAGCGTTGCTGTACACATGCCACAGTGCTGAACAGGAGAAACGCCACCACAACCGACGATATAATAATCGCCTTTCTTTTCAGTTCTAACAAATAGAGTAATTTTGCATTTCGAAGTTCAAAATTAGCAGAGAAACATCTAACGAGTAACGCCCCAATTAAAAAATAATGTTAAAAGTTCTTAAATTGGTATTTGTAGCCAGTTCCTTACTAGTAAGCCTAGCATTCGTTTTTAAGCAGGAACCGGTTGCCTCAAAGTCCAGTAGTAAAGTTAATACGGTTGTCATTGACGCCGGTCACGGAGGCAAAGATCCGGGTACCAGAGGGCGCACTACCAAAGAAAAAGACGTGGCATTAAGTGTCGCGCTTGAACTCGGCCGGAAGATCAAAGAAGAAACTCCTGACGTCAAAGTTTTATTCACCAGGTCCACGGATGTTTTTATTGAATTAGGCGAGCGTTCAGCATTCGCCAACAGGAATAACGCGGATCTTTTTATCTCCATCCATTGCAATGCTACGCCGAGGTCAAGAAGTGTGAGAGGTACTGAGACTTTCGTAATGGGTTTGCACAAAACAGAAGGTAACCTGGAAGTTGCGAAGCGGGAAAACTCGGTAATCTTGCAGGAAACGAACTATAAGCAAAAGTATAAAGGCTTCGACCCTAACTCTCCGCTGGCTCACATTATGCTGGCCAATTACCAGAGTGCATTCATTTCCAGTAGCTTGCGTCTTGCAGATCTGGTTGAGAAGAAATTCAAGTCGGTGTCGGACCGCGAGAGCAGAGGTGTAAAGCAGGCCGGATTCCTGGTGTTATGGCGATGCGCTATGCCCAGCGTCCTGATCGAAACCGGGTTTTTGTCTTCACCTGACGAAGAAGATTATCTGAGCTCGGAGGACGGACAAGAGGAGGTGGCAGAATCAATCCATCAGGCATTTATGGCTTATAAAAAAGATATGGACCGCTAAGTAAGGTCCTGTCAGATGTTTTGATTTGTCAAAACAATTTTTGATAATTTGATGTTAGGCATTAAAACCAGTCGATTAAGGCCGTTTGTAAAGAAATCTATTACTGCTTTAAGCCTGCTGCCTTATCTTGCAGGCAAATTACTTAGTCCATGAAATTATCAAGAGAAGCAAAAGTTGGAATAATGGCCACCTTCGCCATAGTCATGCTGTATTTCGGCTTTCATATCCTCAAAGGTTCCGACGTTTTTTCAAGAACCCATAAATATTACGTGATCTACGATAATATCGACGGGCTCACGGCCTCTAATCCTGTATTGCTCAATGGCTTAAATGTCGGAAGGGTTCAGGAGATCAGACTGCTGCAAAATCAAAAAAATCACCTTTTGGTTGCCCTCGATGTTCAAAAAGGCATCGCTATTCCGGCTGGAACGGCTGCCGTACTGGCTGACGGAGGTTTGCTGGGTGGTAAAGTGATCCATTTGTCGGTAGGCACAGGAGCTGCCCTGCATGATGGCGATACGCTCATTGGCAAAAAAGAGTCCGGTATCTCAGCCGTTCTTCAGGAAAAAGCATTACCACTCGTGTCTCACGCCGATTCATTAATTAAAAATCTGGATCTGGTTGTTGCAGGTTTTCAGGAGACGGGTTTGATCTTGAATCAGGTTTTAAAGAACTATAATCAAACAGGGACCAGTCTGCAGGGATTGCTGAGCGAAAACCGCGGCAACCTGGTGGCGCTGACTACCAATCTGAACAAGCTTTCTGCATCACTGGTCGAAACTGAAAAAGAACTGAAACCGCTTCTCGCTAAAACAGGGACATTGGCGGATTCACTGAGTGCATTGAGGCTTGGAGAAACGATGCAGAATGCGAACCGCACCATTACCGAGCTGCATACATTGCTCGCAAGCGTGGAGGCAGGTAAGGGAACCGCCGGTAAATTGGTAAAAGACGAAACGCTTTATAATAACATCGACCGCACCATTGTCAGCATGAATAAGCTGCTGACCAACCTGCGCGAGCATCCGAAACGGTACATTAATATTTCTGTTTTTGGTAAAAAGGATAAAGGCCCGGCCGAATCTCCGCTGGATACCGCCACGAAAATCAAGTAGTGATACATTTTACTTTTACCAAATTATTAAAGTCGTTTGCTTACCGGTAAACGACTTTTTATTTTTGAAAATAAACCTGCTATCTGCATTGGGTTAAGTTAATTATCATTTCATCTTCATCACCGATCAATGACCAACCAGGACAGTCTTCCGCAATTGATCCAAGCCCTCAATCAAAAATATGACCAGGTAAAACTGGGGGGAGGGTTGAAAAAAATGGATGCCCAGCACAAAAAGGGCAAACTGACAGCCCGGGAAAGGATTGATTACCTCATTGATACCGACTCTTATTTTCTTGAAATAGGCGCTTTTGTTGCCGACGGAATGTATGAGGAAGAAGGCGGCTGTCCTTCCGGTGGAGTGGTGACGGGCATTGGATATGTTGCGGGCAAGCAATGTATGATTGTCGCAAATGATGCTACGGTGAAGGCAGGGGCCTGGTTTCCGATCGCGGCTAAGAAGAACTTGCGCGCCCAGGAAATTGCAATGGAAAACCGTTTGCCCGTCATTTATCTGGTTGATAGTGCGGGGGTTTTTTTACCTATGCAAGCCGAAGTTTTTGCTGATAAAGAGCATTTTGGGCGTATTTTCAGAAATAACGCACAAATGTCCGCGATGGGAATCGTGCAGTTGTCTGCCATTATGGGAAGCTGCGTGGCAGGTGGGGCATACCTGCCCATTATGTCCGACGAAGCATTCATTGTGGAGGGTACCGGCTCCGTATTCCTGGCTGGCCCCTATCTGGTCAAATCTTCGATAGGTGAGGACATTGATGCTGAATCGCTAGGAGGGGCGTCCATGCATTGCGAGATCTCCGGCGTAACCGATAATAAGTTTCCGGACGATAAATCCTGCCTGGATGCGATCAAAAGGCACATTGATAAAATCGGCAAACCATTATCCGCAGGTTTTGATAGAAAAATTGCCATTACTCCAAAGCGGAACGCGGAAGAGATTTACACGCTGCTGCCGACCGATCGGCTGAAACCCTACGATGTAAAACCGATTCTTGAATGCATTGTTGACGACTCTGAACTCGATGAATACAAGCCAGATTATGGAAAAACCATCATATGTGCCTATGCGAGAATAGATGGCTGGGCCGTAGGAATTGTCGCCAATCAGCGTAAAATGGTGAAATCGGGGAAAGGTGAAATGCAGATGGGGGGCGTGATCTATGGCGAATCGGCTGATAAAGCGGCCCGGTTTATCATGAATTGCAACCAGAAGAAAATTCCGTTACTGTTTTTTCATGACGTAACAGGTTTTATGGTCGGAAGTCGTGCGGAGCAGGGAGGTATTATCAAAGACGGGGCCAAGATGGTCAATGCAGTTGCGAACTCGGTGGTGCCTAAATTCACATTTATAGTAGGAAATTCGTACGGGGCAGGTAACTACGCCATGTGTGGCAAAGCCTATGATCCAAGGCTGATATTTGCCTGGCCGACCGCACAAATGGCGGTAATGAGCGGGGCTACTGCTGCGAAAACACTTTTGCAGGTGCAAACGGCGACATTGAAAGCCAAAGGCGAAACCATTACGCCGGAAGCTGAAAAGGAATTATTGAGTCAGATTACAGACCGATATAACCAGGAATTGTCGCCATACTATGCCGCGGCACGACTTTGGGTAGACGGTATCATTGATCCTGTCGAAACACGCAGGATTATCTCAACGGGTATTGAAGCCGCAGACCAGTCACCGATTGAAAAAGCTTTCAATGTGGGTGTGATGCAGGTTTAATGTTTTTTAAAAATTAAAAATCTCAACTATGTCTGAAAAAATAGCATTTCTGGGTCTTGGAAACCTGGGAACACCGATCGCCGAAAGCCTGATCAACGCAGGATATGAACTGACAGTTTGGAACAGAACAGCTTCAAAGGCAGATCCGCTGGTCAAGCTGGGCGCCACAGTTGTGGAAGATCCGATGGACGCGATCATTCCGGGAGGTATTGTATTTTCGGTACTTGCGGACGATGCGGCTGTGGAAGAAATTTTCTCTATGGAATTGGTTGAAAAATTAGGCAAAGGGGGCATTCACGTTTCCATGAGCACCATTTCGCCTGAAACTTCACGCCAACTGAGCCAGATCCACGACTGGTATGGAGCATCTTACGTAGCTGCACCGATTTTTGCAAGACCGGAAGCCGTAAAAGCAGGGGTAGGTAATATTTGTGTTTCGGGAAAAGCGGAAGCGAGAGAGATTGTAAAGCCGATCGTTCAAACTTTTGTCAAAGGAGTTTACGATTTTGGTGATGATCCCGGAGCTGCCAATGTGGTGAAACTGGCAGGTAACTTTATGATTGCAGCCAGCCTGGAAATGATGGGAGAGGCTTTTACGATGGCCGAGAAGAATGGAATTTCACGTCAAAGCATCTACGAAATGCTTACTCAGACGTTGTTTGCGGCGCCAATATTTCAGAACTATGGAAAGATAGTGGCGCAACATGCCTACGAACCTGTGGCCTTTCGTCTGGCACTAGGCTTGAAGGACATTAAATTGACATTACAGACCGCGTCCGACGTCAATGTACCCATGCCGATGGCCGATCTCATCAAAAACAGATTTGTCAGCGCGTTAGCAAAAGGTAGGGATAATTTGGACTGGGGAGCACTGGCAATGGGAGCGTCGGATGATGCGGGATTGTAGAAGGTTGTCACGTTGGGATTTGCCCGTCACTCGTAGTCATGTTGGGCGATGCCCGTCACTTTTAGTCATTCATTGTCATTTCTCGTGCAGAGCTTAGTCGAAGCACAGTACACAGAGTGCTTCGACTAAGCTCTGCACGACAATAAATGACGATAAATGACCACTATGACCATTTTGACCACGTATGACTATTGCAACAAATTACGACTCATGTATTTCAAGCAACATTTCATCAGTAATATTATTTTTTGACTTAAAGTCAGCGAGTGTTTCGGTGAAAGAGGTTTGGAGATCTTCTACGCTCTGAAGATTTTTGTAAACACCATCATAAATCTCATTCAATGATTTGTCGAGGTCCTGAACATTCACATTCATGTTCTCCGTTTCGATCTGACCTATCTTTTTGATCACCGCAGTCTCACTGTTTTTCAAATCTTCGATTTCCCGGAGAATCTTCTCCATGGTCTTGAATTTTTCGATCTTATCCATAAGATTTTATATCTGGTTTGACCCATAACCTTAAAATATCATACCAAAGTTAGCGGTGCCTTACCGGTAAATTCGGGTACACTTCCTCTTTAACTGCTATGAATAAGAAAAACTTTCAGCGGCTTGCAGTTACCTTTTTAATGCTCACAGGGCCGTTTCTCTACGCTCAAACTTCCGAGAAAGTGACCTCCTGGAAGGGATTTGAAAAGGTCGAATTCACTTTTGAAAACAGGAATGCCTGGTATGTAAAACCCCAGAAGGCAATCGCCGGAAACCCGTGGATATGGCGCGCGCATTTCCCAACCTGGCATACTGATATGGACAGTATTTTGTTGGCCCGGGGATTTCATGTGGCTTACGTTAACACGAATGATATGTTTGCTCATCCGAAAGCCATGCAGGTATGGGATGCGTTTTATGATTATCTGGTCAAGGAAAAACAGTTTGCGCCCAAAGTGGCATTGGAAGGCGTGAGCCGGGGCGGGTTATATGTGTATGGGTGGGCGAAAAGAAATCCGGACAAAGTAAGCTGCATTTATGCCGAGGCGCCGGTGTGTGATCCCAAGAGCTGGCCTGGCGGCAAAGGGAAAGGATTAGGTTCGCCGAAAGACTGGGAAGCCTGGCTGAAAATATTCAATATTACCGAAGAGGAAGCATTGAAATTCACAGATATACCGCTGAATGATCTTGCCGGTCTGGCCTCTTTCAAAGTGCCTATCGTGCATGTTGTCGGGTTACAGGATAAGCACGCGCCCGTGGCAGAAAACAGCGACCTGCTCGTTCAAAACTATCTGAAATTAGGTGGGCCGATCAGTGTTTACCCGATGACGCGTGGCGAGCAAACTTTGGAAGGTCATCATTTTCCGATAGAGCACCCTGAGTTCTTCGCCAATTTCGTCGAGGAGAATAGTGTTCCCATAGTAAAGCCACTTTCCCACCAGCCTTACATTGAATTGAATCAGGGGCTGGGTAATGCGTTCGAAACGTTTCGCACTACAAAAAAGGGAACAGTAGCTTTCCTGGGCGGTTCGATTACGCATAATCCGGGATGGCGCAACAAAACCGCACAATATTTGCAGGAGCATTTTCCTGACACAGAATTTACATTTATTACAGCCGGAATTCCTTCGCTCGGAAGTACGCCGCACGCTTTTCGGTTTACCCGGGATGTGTTGGCCCAAGGCACTCCCGATCTGCTTTTTTTAGAGTCTGCTGTGAATGACCGGGGTAATGGTTTTAATGAAAAAGCGCAGATCAAAGCGTTGGAAGGCATTGTACGTCAGATGTATTACAAGAATCCAAAGGCTAATGTAGTACTCATGGCTTTTGCCGAACCCATGAAGAATGCCGATTATGATGCAGGAAAAGAACCTTTGGAGGTGGCTGTGCATCAAAGGATCGCGAAATATTATGGTGCCGCTTACATTAACCTGGCGCGTGAAGTGTATGACCGCATTAAGGCTGGTGAATTTACGTGGAAGTACGATTTCAAAGACCTGCACCCGTCACCATATGGGCAGGAAGTATATTTTCAAACCATTAAGGAGTTGTTGAAAATAGAACCGTCGGCAACTACGGCTGCTAAGTTACCGCCACCTATCAATAAATTCTCCTACGAAAAGGCCAGCTATCATGCTTTGGAGGAGGCTAAAAACCTGAAAGGCTTTACATTGGTACAAGATTGGATACCGGCAGATAAGGTTTCGACGCGGCCGGGTTTTGTGAATGTGCCCATGATCGTCGGTGAGGAAGCGAATGCGTCAATGGATTTTGAGTTTAAGGGGAGAGGAGTTGGTGTAGCGATCATTTCCGGGCCTGATGCCGGCAAAATAACCTACACCATCGACGGCAAAAAGCCTCAGACTCTGGATCTTTTCACGCAATGGAGCACGCAGCTGCATTTGCCCTGGTACCTCATGTTAGCAGACGAACTTTCCCCCGGCAAGCACAAGCTGCACATTACTATCTCGCCCGACAAAAATGAAAAGAGCATAGGCAACGCCTGTCGCGTTGTTCATTTTCTTGTGAATGAGTGAGGTGGGTTTTTATTCAGAAAAGAAATACATAATTTAGTATAACAATCTTTTCAGGATATGAGTAAAAATGATTTAAAATCCAGTCTTCACGCACTGATCGAAGGCATTGAAGATACCGCTGTTTTGCAGGCGTACCTTATTTTGCTATCCAGAGAAGTGAAATCGCAGGAGGATTTTTGGGAAACTATTGATAGTAAAACCAAATTGGCGATTGAAGAAGGTCTTGCTGATTTTGCGCAAGGCCGTGATCAGGACTTTTTTCAATATATGAAGACGGCACATGGCGTTGAACGTTAGGTTGTCTGATAGAGGGAATTTGCGTTCTCAAAGCAATATTTTATGACGTTAACCTTGTCATCCGAGCGGAGTCGAAGGAATTTTGCTGAGTGCTTGTGCACTTCGACTCCGCTCCTTGTGACAAACTGGTTAAACTAGGTGAGGCATTAATCACTTCAAAGTCTGCGTGGTATAAGTACTTTCAAAAATCTTGTCAGCATTGGCGGCTTCGAAGCCGTCGCGGCGGTGTTTTCTTTTAATTTCAGAAGTAGGGAGATTTTGGAATTCGGGTAAGACTTTCCGTTCGGCGAATTCTACATAAGAGCCTGAAATACTCAATTTTTCTCCGTCCGCGAATTCGGCATCAATCATTTCAGCAACCGTAGCGCTTTGTAATAAACCGCCATCTGGGCTAACCTTTATTTTTCCACCAGAAGTATTCAGCCGGATACCGATTTTTTCCAAAAATGTGTTGAAATCCGCCACGGTATTGTAACCCTCGGGCAGGTTATGCAGGCTGATCGTGAAATGATTGAGATAATAGCGATTGTAGATCACCCAGGCCGCATATTCGCTTTCTTTTAAAAGTGTTTGATAGTCCGCCACCGTCGGTGTTCTCCATAATGGCTTGTGCAAAAAAGCATCCACTTCTTCACCATTATCCAGATTCAACGTGTCGGCAGGATCATTGGGTACTTCATCGGTATAGCTCCTGATAATGCGCCGGCTTTCTTCCGAAAGATCTCCTACCCGTAATTCACTCACAAAAATGCGGGGATCCGTTTCTCTTGGCGGGCTGTACCACCAGGCATCCAGTTTTTTCCCTTCAAAAAAATAATGTTCCCGTTTTTCGTAGCCATAGTGAAGGAATATTTTTTCAAAAGACTGAACGCCAAGCTGCGGAACGCCCATGGTACGGAAAGCAATGTGGTCATTTTCAATATCTCCGATGCTTTCAACAATTCCTTGCCGTACCATTGCATTCAAAATAATCCCGACATCGGGAACACGCTCCCTGTAACGGCGCATGAGGCCATCCAAAACCGCATCCAATGTTGCCAGCCGACCTGATGAATCACTCATATTCTGGAAGTTTAAACTGAGAAATCATTAATTCCAATACAGCATCAAGCACCAACTTGACACTATTTAGCCTTTTGACAGTTCTGAGGAGCGTTTTTGTGCCGCGATAATTCCCTGTTTCAAAGTATCATCCAACTTGCCGGCTTCAAATTCCCGCAATGCAGCCTCGGTGGTTCCACCTTTTGATGCGACGGCTTTAATGAGTTCATCAAGCGATTTGTCAGCAGTATTGATCAAATGGAAGGAGCCGAGCATAGTTTGCTTCACCAGCAATGCAGCTACCGACTCTTCAAAACCCATTTGTTTGCCCGCCTCGATCATCGCTTTTACCACATAAAAAAAGTAAGCCGGTCCGCTACCGCTCAGTGCTGTCACGGCATTCAATTGTTCCTCATCTTCCAAGAACACCGACCGTCCGGTTGCGTTGATCAGGTTTTCGACTTTCCTTAATTGGTTAATATCCACTTCCGGCGACGCAGAATAAGCCGTAATGCCCATTCCGAGCATAGCAGGAGTGTTAGGCATAGCGCGGATCACCGCTTTATGATCCAATGCATCCTGAATGATCTGGATCGTGACGCCGGCCATGATCGACAATACAACCTGGTTCGGTTTGACCACTTCGCGCAGTGCTTGCGACACGGATATGAAATCCTGCGGCTTGACGGAAAGTATAATCAGGTCGTATTCGCCTACCTGAGGGCCAATGATGCCGGTAATAACCCCTGGCTGGAAGCTGTTGAGGCTATCCATGCGGTCGGCGCTCTTTTCGACCATCAGAAAATCTTCTTTTCGTACCAGGTCAAATTTCAGAAAGGCGCGTGCAAAGGCCATTCCCATGTTGCCGCAGCCAATTATTGCAATTTTCATTTGAAAGGATAATGTATTGGTATTGTAACGAATTAGGCGAATTACGTAACTTTTATACAATATTCAGCTTTGGCAGAATAAATACGCAAGGTAAGGGCGGGAATGAATTGCGGGAGAGGCACGTTAGAAAAATATACTGTTACCTTCGTTGGAAAAAAAGCGCAGGTACGGTCCAATGCTTTGGATTAGAAATTATATTTTGTGTAAATTATTTATTGCAATGATATATTTTGAAAAATAAGTATAATACATTTTTTTAGAATCAGGCAGTCTTGATACTGCCAAATTATTTAATATTATTGTAATACTCCAACTATGGCTATAAAAGTTGCTATTTCGCATAAAACAAGATATCAGTTTGACAGGAGTGTTTCACTTTCGCCCCATATTTTTCGTCTTCGCCCCGCGCCTCATTCGAGGACCGCTATCGAAGGATATTCTTTAAAGATTTTACCTGAAAACCATTTTATAAACTGGCAGCAGGATCCGTTTGGGAACTACCAGGCCAGGGTTGTATTTCCTGAGAAAACGACCGAACTGAGCCTCGAAGTGGAAGTGATCGCCAAAATGCAGGTCATTAACCCTTTCGATTTCTTTGTGGAAGAGTATGCCGAAATGTACCCTTTCGCTTACGATGCTACATTGAAAAAGGAGCTGGGGCCTTATCTCGAACCAAGGGAATTTGGGCCTCAGCTGATGCAATGGGTGGAAGAATTAAGGCTGGATAACAAGATCAAAATAGTTGATTTTCTGGTCCATTTGAATCAGAAAATATACAATGCGATCCACTATAATATCAGAATGGAAGCCGGGGTGCAAAGCTGCGAGGACACGCTGAGCATTAAAAGTGGCTCATGCCGTGACTCTGCCTGGCTTTTTGTACAAATTCTGAGGCATTTGGGTATCGCATCGCGTTTCGTGTCGGGCTACCTCGTGCAGCTTACTTCCGACATTAAATCTTTGGACGGTCCTTCGGGGCCTGAGGCGGATTTTACCGATTTGCACGCCTGGACGGAAGCCTATGTACCGGGCGCTGGCTGGATCGGCCTCGATTCTACTTCGGGGCTTTTCGCGAGTGAAGGGCACATTCCACTTTGCTGCACGCCGGATTACGAAAGTGCGTCGCCGGTTTCGGGGGCAACGGATGTTTGTGAAGTGACATTTGAATTCGATAATAAGGTTTTCCGTATCCACGAAGATCCGCGTGTGACCAAGCCTTACACGGAGGAACAATGGGCCGCCGTCATGCAGGTTGGCCACGATGTTGAAAAAGACTTGCAAGACGGTGACGTGCGGCTCACAATGGGCGGCGAACCTACATTTATATCTATCGACGATTTCGAATCGCCTGAATGGAATACTGCGGCAGACGGCGCATTAAAAAGACAACTGGCCTATGACCTTTCGTTGAGGCTGAAAAAGAGATTCGCTCACGGCGGTCTTCTACATTTCGGTCAAGGGAAATGGTATCCCGGCGAACCTTTTCCCCGCTGGCAATATGCATTGTATTGGAGAAATGACGGCGTGCCGATGTGGCGCAATGATGATCTGGTTACCAAAGAAGGGCAAACCAAATATACATTCCGCGAAGCTGAGCTATTCACTACCGAACTGACCAAATATCTCGGTATTGACATCAATAACATTACCCCGGCTTACGAAGACCCCATTTACTGGGCTTTGGAAGAAGGGAAAATACCGGTCAATGTTGATCCTTTAAAAGTCAATCTTAAAGATTCCATTGAACGAAGAACACTGGCCAAGCTTTTGGAAAAAGGGCTTAATAACCCTGCGGGCTTTGTTTTACCAATAAAATGGGAAGAAAAAGGGAAACACTGGACGAGTACAGCCTGGCAATTCCGACGTAACAACTGCTTTTTGATTCCTGGTAATTCTGCGATAGGTTTCCGTTTGCCATTGAAATCGCTGCCGGAGGTTGCGAAAGAGAACCGCGAGCAACCGGTAGACCGGAGTCCATTTGAGGATTTGCCACAATTGATTGACTATAAGCCAGTCGTTGAGTCGCGTTACGGAAGCGTTGCGCCTGTGTATCAGGTACCTGTAAATCCTAAAATTGAGGAAGAGGACGAAGACGGGAAGAAAGTACCTGAAAAAGAAGAGGAGGATCCGCTGCTTTTCAAAGTGCCAATTATTAAAACGGCGATTTGCGTGGAAGAACGGGAAGGCATTATATATGTGTACCTGCCGCCGACAGACTACCTGGAACATTACCTTGATTTGATGGCTTCCATTGAGGCCACAGCCGAAAAGCTGAAAATGCCGGTCCGGATCGAAGGCTATCCTGCGCCGTCGGATCACCGTGTGCAAAAGCTGATCGTTACACCCGATCCGGGGGTAATTGAAGTAAATATCCACCCCGCCAAAAACTGGCAGGAGCTCGTGGATAACATCAGTGCATTGTATGAGGAAGCGTTCTTTTCAAGATTAGGTACTGATAAATTCATGGTCGATGGACGCCATACCGGAACCGGTGGTGGTAACCACGTGACCATTGGTGGCGCGAAACCTGCGGATAGTCCGATACTCAGACGTCCTGATCTACTAAGAAGCCTGCTCACGTACTGGCAGCATCACCCTGCATTGAGTTACCTGTTTGCCGGGCCATTTATCGGCCCTACGAGCCAGGCACCGCGTATTGATGAAGGTCGTGATGAAAGACTTTATGAAGTTGAAATTGCATTTGACCAGATCCCTGAAGATGGCGAAGTGCCGTTCTGGATGGTGGACAGGATTTTCAGGAATTTACTGGTTGACATTACCGGTAATACCCACCGCTCGGAGTTTTGTATGGACAAACTTTATTCACCGGACTCTTCGACGGGGAGACTGGGGATATTAGAGTTTCGTGCATTTGATATGCCACCTCACAAGCATATGAACCTGGTTCAAACATTGCTGGTACGGGCATTGATCGCGAAATTCTGGAAGGAACCTTACAAGCATAAACTGATCCGCTGGGGTACTGAGCTGCACGACAGGTTCCTGCTGCCGCATTTTGCGTACCTGGACATGGTAGACGTGGTGAATGACCTGAAAGAAGCAGGTTATAACTTCGATATTTCGTGGTTTGACCCATTCTTTGAGTTCCGTTTTCCACATTACGGAGGTATTAAAGTGGATAACATTCAACTCGATTTGCGGCTGGGCATTGAACCCTGGCACGTCCTGGGAGAGGAATTATCGAACTCTGGCACTGCCCGTTTTGTAGATTCTTCATTGGAGAGGTTACAGGTAAAAGTGAGCGGATTTGTGGAAGGAAGGCATATTCTGGTCTGCAATGGATGCCGTGTACCGCTTCGGAGTTCGGGTATCAAGTCTGAATATGTGGCAGGAATTCGTTATAAAGCATGGAATCCACCATCGGCACTGCACCCGACTATTGGTGCGGATGCGCCGTTGGTTTTTGATATTGTAGATACATGGAATAACCGTATATTGGGAGGTTGTACCTATTTCGTTTCGCATCCCGGAGGACGTAGTTTTGATACCTATCCCGTGAACAGTTTCGAGGCAGAGTCCCGGAAAATCAGTTTGTTCCAGGGTTTCGGGCATACGCCTTCTTCAAGACAGGAGGTGCCGATCATGGAAAAAACCACGGGAAGTGTTTCCAGATTTGTAGCCGAAACGAAAAAAGAAATGAGGAGCGACACACCCATTGAATTAATCAATCCAGAGTATCCCAATACGCTGGATTTGCGTAAATACTGGAAATCGAAATAGATTTGCAGCGTAACCCCTACTTTGAATTATGCTTACCGAGGCTTCCGTGAATCTATTACAATCCTACCAAAATGGACTTAGCTCCTATGATGAAGTGCTGGATATGCGCGGAAATATTAAACCGCATTGGAAGGCGCTTTTTTCTACGTTGGAAAAGCTCGGTATAGAGGAACTCAAAAACAGGAATCAGGAAATTATCAGCAAGCTGCGCGAAAATGGCGTGACTTATAATGTATATGGTACCCCCGACGGCCTTAACCGTCCCTGGCAGCTGGATCCCATTCCTTTTTTGATTGAACAAAAAGAATGGAATGGCATTGCAAAGGGATTGCAGCAGCGCGCTACTTTGCTGGACATGGTCCTGAAAGATCTGTATGGTCCGAGGAACCTCGTGAAAGACGGCATCATCCCGGCGGAACTGGTTTATGATAACACCGGCTTTTTCCGGCCATGTGTCGATTTAAAACTTCCGGCCAGCAGACAGCTCACATTGTTTGCTGCGGATATGGCCCGCGGCCCGGACGGACAAATGTGGATTGTGGATAACCGTACGCAGGCACCGTCAGGATCAGGTTATACCTTGGAAAACAGGGTCGTGATGAGCAAGTTGCTGCCCGAACTGGCGGACGGAATGTACGTTAGCAAGCTGGCGCCTTACTTTAATAGTGTTCAGAACACGGTTTTGAGGTTATCGGACAAAAGTAAAGACGCTCCGAACATTGTTTACCTCACACCAGGACCCAATAACGAAGCTTATTTCGAACACGCATACCTGGCGTCGTACTTGGGTTACACGCTGGCACAAGGTGATGACCTGCTGGTAAGGAATGGCTGTGTGTGGCTCAAATCCATTGACGGACTCCAAAAGGTGGACGTGATCATTCGCCGGATTGATGATGACTGGTGCGATCCGCTGGAATTACATGAAGGATCAAGACTGGGCGTGCCTGGTCTCCTGCAGGCGATCCGCATGGGGAATGTACAAGTACTGAACCCGCCGGGCACCAGCGTGCTGGAAAATCATGCTTTTTTGGCCTTTATGGAAAACATTAGTACGTATTTCCTGGGAGAAAAACTGATGATGCCCTCGGTCGCTACCTGGTGGTGCGGACATGCGAAGGAATTGAATTATGTTCTTGAACACATTGATGAGCTGATCATTAAGAAGGCCAATCGCAAGAGTAGATTCAGGTCTATTTACGGTCGGCTGCTCTCATTTAATGAAAAGGAGGATCTGAAACGGATGATCACTCAGCGGCCGTATGAATTTATAGCACAACAGGAAGTCAGTTTGTCGACGACACCTTCGCTGGTGGATGGAAACATTGAGCCGCGTTATGCTGCTTTGCGGGCATTTATGGTGGCCGATGAAAATGGCTACCACGTCATGCAGGGCGGTCTGACGAGAAGCTCGCCGGTGAAAGACCGTTTTGTGATCTCTAACCAACATGGCGGCCTGTCGAAAGATACCTGGATTGTTTCGGACAAAACGGAGGAGTTGCAGGAAAAGATCACTTTGCCGATTCTGGCTACTGTCAATAAACATATATCCCTGCCTAGCAGAAGCGCTGAAAACCTGTTTTGGGTAGGCCGGTATTGCGAAAGGGCGATGTCGATCATCAAGTTCATGAACACGACCATTAATGTTCTGAACCTGGACCGCAACTTCGGCGGCCCGGCAAAACAGGAGCACATTAAGGTTTTGCTGCAATCGCTGACACACCTTTCGGCAACTTATCCAGGGTTTTTGGAAGAAGAAGACCCGCTTGCGGATCCATATAAAGAGATTATTGACCTGATCTCTAATACTTCAAGACCTGGTACGGTATCGTCGAATATAGGGCTGTTCCTGAATGCCGTGGGAGCGGTACGTAACCAGTGGGACCTGGAAATATGGCGAATCGTGGACCTGGTGGACAATGGTTTCCATGAGATACGGAATGCGTCAACCATGAATAGCAACAACATTCAGAAAACACTGGACGGTCTGTTTAACAACATGTTTACTTTCCTGGGCGTGATCGCGGAAAGTATGCCGCGTGACAATAGCTTTTTATTGCTGGAAACGGGGAAGCTGATCGAACGAATTTTATCCAGGATCAGCGTTTTGCAATCTAATTTTGGTGTAAAAAATGCGCAGGCGGTTGAAAATGAGTTGATCGAAGCTACATTGATCAATCATCATTTGCTGGTAAATTATCGTCAGATTTATAAGTCGCACCTGAGCGTAGAGGCGATGCTTGATATGGTTTTGTTGGAAAAAACACTGCCATATTCATTGGTTTACATGGTGGACGAGCTGAAAAAGAACCTGACAAAACTTCCTACCACCACCCGGAGTAAGCGATTGAATGACGCTCAGAAATTTGTTTTGCAAGCATCCACATTGATTAAGCTGGCCGATATTTCGGATTTGAGCAAATGCAATGCGGACTCGGAGCGGGTAGAGCTTTTCAATTTACTTTCCGAAGTATCCAGACTGATCAGCTCCGTGTCCAACACCCTGACGAATATGTATTTCAGCCACACGCTGATGCAACATTCATTTTTTGAACCTGCGGATTACGATACGGATGAAATATAAACTAATCCATAAAACCGAATATAAATACGCCGAGGCTGTCAATAATTATCACAGCCTGCTATGCCTTGCGCCGAGGACATTGCCCAACCAGTTGTGTCAAGGTTTTACGATACAAGTGACACCTGAGCCGTCGCAGCTCGTGGAAAGGACAGATTATTACGGCAACACCACGCATTATTTTTCATTGCATTCTCCTCATAAAAACCTCACTGTGCTCACTACGGGCATTGTTGAAAGACTGACTGAGGCAACCGGCTCGCTTTTTATTCCGTCGGAAGTTACCTGCAGCGGGGCGCGTGAACGGTTTAAAAATGACAGGGCGCTGAAAATCAATGTGCTGGAATATATGCTTCCGAGTCCATTGGTCAAATGGGATGCTGAAATCAGGGCGTATGGTCAGGATTGCTTTCAGGACAATATTCCGCTTTATGAATGTGTGAAGGCACTTTGCCGGAAAATTTATACCGAGTTCGATTTTGTTCCTGACTTTACCACGGTCAATACGCCAATCAAAGAAGTGCTCGCTTTGAAAAAAGGAGTATGTCAGGATTTTTCACATTTGGCGATCGCCTGCATCCGGAGTTTTGGATTTGCGGCACGATATGTCAGCGGGTATCTGGAAACGCTTCCCCCTCCCGGGAGGCCCAAGCTTCAAGGGTCGGACGCGTCTCATGCATGGATCTCTGTTTTTATCCCTGATTACGGCTGGTGCGATTTTGACCCTACCAACAATATTGTACCGGGTGAAAGGCACATTGTGACGGCGTGGGGAAGGGATTATAGTGATGTGCCGCCGCTGAAGGGAATTATATTCAGTTACGGAAAACATACGCTTTCTGTGGAAGTAGATGTGATCCCGCTATAATCACATCATTACGCGTATTTTTAACACAATGGTTCTTTGAAAGAATTTGAGAATTGACCTTGTTTCTCTAATTTTACCAGATCATTTTGAAATAAGTATACAAAACCTCTTTTAATGAAACCGTGCAGGTTAAATCCAATGAAAGATTTTGAAATTTTGCGCCGGTTTCTTCTAAGAATTAAATAATTATAAAATTACGAATGAAAGAATTAGCATTTAGAGATGCCATTCGCGACGCTATGTCGGAAGAGATGCGCCTTGACAAGAGTATATTTCTGATGGGTGAGGAAGTTGCGGAATACAACGGCGCCTATAAAGCCAGTCAGGGAATGCTGGATGAATTCGGGCCAGAGCGCGTAATAGATACACCTATCGCAGAGCTTGGTTTTGCAGGGATCGCTGTGGGAGCTGCCGGAAACGGTCTTCGCCCTATCGTTGAATTCATGACATTCAACTTTTCTCTGGTTGCTATTGATCAGATCATCAATAGTGCTGCTAAGATTCTTTCAATGTCTGCAGGACAGTATGGCTGCCCTATCGTTTTCCGTGGCCCGACAGGGAATGCGGGACAGCTGGGAGCACAGCATTCACAAAATTTCGAAAACTGGTTTGCTAATACACCAGGCTTAAAAGTAGTAGTTCCTTCCAATCCTTACGATGCAAAAGGACTTTTGAAATCTTCAATCCGTGATAACAACCCTGTTATTTTCATGGAGTCAGAAGTAATGTACGGCGACAAAATGCAGGTTCCTGAGGAAGAGTATCTGATACCGCTGGGCAAAGCAGACGTAAAGCGTCAGGGAAAAGATGTTACCATTGTTTCATTTGGTAAAATGATTCCGCGTGTTGTTATGCCGGCCGTTTTGCAATTGGAAAAAGAAGGTATTGATGTTGAAGTTGTCGATCTAAGAACAGTTCGTCCTATTGACTATCCTGCTATTATTGAGTCGGTTAAGAAAACGAACCGTTGCGTGGTAGTAGAAGAAGCATGGCCTCTGGCGTCGATCTCAACAGAGATCACTTACCACATTCAGCGCCATGCATTCGATTATATGGATTCGCCAGTGATCAGGGTTACCAACCGCGATGTGCCGCTACCTTACGCTCCGACATTGATCGAAGAGATTTTACCAAGTGTAAAACGGGTAGTTGAGGCAGTTAGGTCGGTTCTTTACAAGTAACCCGAAGCCAATGCTAATACCCAAGCAAAGCCATTTCCTGTTAGAGGTTGTGGCTTTGTTACGTTATACTCTCTGATATCGCTGTTAATTGAATTCTTTTTAGAAAGTAGTTATTAATATTTTATAATTCCGAAATAGGCAGAATACTAGTACTTTTGTACTTTGAAACGCTCCTTCATACTAAGATTAACAAAATCAATTAAGATTATGCAAGAAGAACGCACAAGATATTCAGAGGAAGAATTGAGGGAATTCGAAGAGCTCATTCGTGGAAAACTGGAAGCTACAATGAGCGAGCTTAATTATATCAAAGGAGGGTTGAGCAAAAAAAACGATAGCGGTACAGACATCACTGCCGGTTCAGCTAAATTGGTAGAGGATGGTGCTGATGCCAGCGAGCGTGAAAACCTGAGCCAGCTTGCGGCGAGGTTGCAGAAATATTCCATCCAGCTGGAAAATGCACTGGTTCGCATTAAAAACGGAACATACGGAGTTTGTATTGATACCGGTAAGCTTATCCCAAAAGAAAGACTAAGAATTGTACCTCATACACAGCAAACGATCGAGGCGAAATTGAGACGCGCGAGCTGAAAGTAGTAATAAAATAATAAACAGAAGCGACAGATAGTCTAAGGATGGTTTGTCGCTTTTGTTTTTATCCCCGGTCATTTTCAATTGTAGGTATTAAGGATTAATGTAAATTTACAACTGAACCTACCGAGCTAAATGAATGAGGAAATCAGATAAACCAAATATTCCTGCCCGGCTTCTCTGGGAATTTGACTACGATAATTTCAATTTCAGGAAGTCTTACAAAATTGTAATTGAGCGGGTATTGGAGCGAGGCAACCTTGATAATTGGCGTGAAATGATCCAGTATTATTCAAAGGAGCAAATCTTGGAAACCATCGAGTGGTCTTCACAGCTGGAAGAAAGGGACAAACGTTTTTCGAGATTATTTATAAACTCAGATTTTGTAAATGCTGTGTAAAGATCCATTCATAATTGATCCGGGTACCTTTCAGCTTATCCAACAAATCCAAGCTACGCCTGGCTTCAGTGAATTTTATCTGGTAGGAGGTACTTCACTCGCACTACAGATCGGGCACCGTAATTCAATTGATATTGACCTTTTTACGGCGGGAGATTTTGTAACAGATGACATAGTTGAATTCTTACAACCCTTTTTTAATGTAGAGGTATCGTCCAAGAGAAATTTAAATAGTCTTTTTACATTCATCAATAATGTGAAGGTTGACTTTATACGTCATAATTATAGTTTGATAAAATCCCCAAAAATTGAAGATGGGATAACCTTTTTATCCGCTGAAGATATTTCGGCCATGAAGTTAAATGCTATTATCAATTCGGGTAAGCGCTTGAAAGATTTCGTAGATATATATTTTTTGCTGGAGCATTTCAGTTTGAACCAAATCATTTCATTTTTTGAAACGAAATATCCTCACATGAACGCAGTGATTGCGTTAAAATCTCTCTCTTACTTTGATGATATTGATCCACAGCTTGATCCCCCTAAAATGAAGAAAAAATTATCTGCGGGACAGATTCAAAGAAGGATTGAGCAGGCAATATTAAACAGGGATATACTATTTTAAGACTCCTCTTCTGTACCCAGCACCTCCCGAAAGACCTCCATTAAACCCTCCGATGGTTCCTGGCCCTTATTTCTGGTTTTGAAATATTCGCCAAAAAGCTTTTCAATGCTTAGCGAAAGGTCGATTTCCGACGTAGCTTCGGCTACTTCACTCCTTTTTATTTGCGGAATAATCTGGATAATGCCTGAATGGGCTTCGGTAAGCCGCTTTTTGTCTGCCGCTTCGAGGTAGTTGTCTGAAATAATGGTCAGCTCGATGAGATCGTCGGTGTGTCCGCCGAGCCAGGTGATGGCTTCGTCAATGCTGTGAAAGCTTTTCCGGCGCAGTTTTTTGCCTTTTGTGAGTTCAATGGGCCGGTAACTAGCCAATTTTCCAGTCTCTGCCTCAATCAGAACTACATATTTGGTCTGGTTAGCTTCGGAAAAACTGTAAGCCAGCGGGCTGCTGGAATAGATCGCGGGTGCAGGATTTTTATCCACAACCTGATAACGGTGCAAATGACCAAGTGCAATGTAATGCACCTGTGCCGGGAAATTTTCGGTATAAATGGCCTGCGCGCCTCCAATGTGCAGAATAGGTCGCTCGTCATCCGGCTCTTCGGGCATTGGGCCGCCATTTTGCATCACAAACAAATGCGTGGCGAGTAAGTTGAAACCTTTGTCGTCGAGGTACAAGTCTGCCAGTTCCTGCCAATGGTTTTGCAAATGAACTCTTAATGCTTCTTCCGATTCTTCAATGCCCAGAAATGTGCGCAATCGCTGTTCATTGGCATAAGGTGTATGCAAAATGCGCAGCGGAAAATCAGCATTGGGCAATGTGAGCTCAATAAAACCTTTGGCCGTCCGTACGATCTCAACTTTCCCCTGCGTGCAGAATGGTTTGATCTCGGTGTTAGGAAAGCCCACGAATAATATTCCGCAAACTTTCGCCAATGCATCCGGTACCTGTATGCGCTCGGGGGAATCGTGGTTACCTGCGATCGCGATCACTGCGCGGGTTCCATTCGCTGAAAGACGATGCAATGTGCTGTATAGTAGCTCGGTAGCTTCTGACGACGGATTAAAATTGTCAAACAAATCTCCTGCGACGATGATAGCATCTACATTTTCCCTCTCCGCAATCTCACATATCTCGTCCAGCACGAGCCGCTGCTCTTCCAGACGGGAATAGTTATCTAGTCGTTTGCCAATATGCCAGTCGGCGGTATGGAGAATTTTCATTTGCAGTGATTAATTTAGCGAAAATAACATTTCATCCCGGAAGTATTGAAATATTCAGCCGTAAGAACCACATTCAGCCCAGGCATTCAGATAGCCTTTTTAATGTTGATCATTTTCATGTCGGCCTGCTCGAACAACGCTGAAAACACTGAAAAGGCCGGGATAGCGATTTCTTTTGACGATCATTTTATCAATGACTGGTATGAATTAAGGCCATTATTCCAGAAATACGGGGCAAAGGTGACATTCTTCGTTACCTGCGGCGATACATTGACGACGGATGAAATTGCAAAGCTGAAACAACTCGAAAAGGATGGGCATGAGATCGGGTTTCACGGTACGGTACATGGCAAATCCACAGAATTGATAGCTGCAGTGGGGCCAGCCAAATATGCAGAAACTGAATTGACACCCGGGCTGCATTACATGAAACTGGCGGGTTTTGCTCCACAATCCTACGCGCATCCGGGAGGTAATCACAATGACCAGGTTGACTCGGTACTATTGGCAACTGGTTTTAAAATCCTTCGAGACGTAGCCATTTCGCGGCGAAAAATGTTTGGGGTACAGCTTTATGCATTGGCGCCGAGGTTGATGGACTGGATTTTTTATCCGTTCGATCAGGAAAAAATTGTAGATGCCCTTTTGATCGATACGGATGCGGAATTGACGGCGGAGGAAATGAAGGAAGCGATTACCAAAGCAAAAAAGACGGGTACTGCATTAATGTTATTTGGCCACCAACCATTATATAGTCAGCCCAAAAACGGTGCGTATGGTTTCGATGTGGCCTTTCTTGAAAAAATATTGAAAGAAGCACATGAGCAAAAACTCCAATTTTATAAGATGAGCGAGCTGCCCGCAAAATGAAAAACAATACTATCGTCCGAAACGCTTGTCCTTAAATGCAAGCAAAGGCTTCTCAAAGTAGGAATAGGATAGTGACGCCACCGCAATGGATCCCAGGAGCGATAAAATGTAAAGAACTGTTTGATAAACGGGCCCTTCCCATTTCGGAGAATATTTGGTAAGTACATTGATAATGACCACGATCACAAATACGTGATAAATGTAAAGGCCGTAGGAAATCCTTCCCATATAATCCATAAATGGGTTTTGCAAACTAATGATCGTTTTCTTATTACAGGAGACATTCAACACGAAAAAGGCAAAGAAGACTGCGTATACTTCCAGAAATCCATTGAAATGAACCCCGGAAAAAAACAAAACAGCGAGCATGGTGTAAACTGCGATCTGCAAATCTTTTCTGAAAACGATCCGGAGAATGTGCTCTTTTTCTTTGTAAACAAGCCAGGCACAAAATCCACCCAGTGCCATCGTTTGAATGCGGAACTGTCCCAGAAATGTCGTGATCATCGCGTCCTTTACTTCTTCGGATGGGTTCACCATTTTTAAACCAAGAAACAAAATCCCTGCGGTAATCGCCAGAAAGAAGAAAATGATCGGAATACGCCTTTTCGGATACTTGATCAGCCAGGGCCAGAGATAATAAAACTGCTCTTCCACTCCAATGGACCACGTTTGGGCGCACCAGTAAGGCAGATCATAAAGTACGAAAGCAAAATTGGGCAGTACGAGCAAAAGGAGACCGAGGCGTTCTGCCAGATCGACGGTCAGCTTCTCTTCGACGCCGGGGTAACTAAGCAGTTCTAAATGCGGAAAAACAAAGAATGACAGACCAATGATAAGGAAATAAATAGGCCATATCCTGAAAACCCTGCGCAGGTAGAACTTTTTGGCATCGACATTGCCGAACCGGCCTCTTTCTTCCAGCAATAGATAGGTAATAAGAAAACCGCTCAGAACAAAAAATAAGCCGACGCCCAGTCTTCCGGCATGTTGGATAATGGGCCATTCATATACATTAGCAATTCCCAGAGCATGCTTGGCTTGTTCCAGGTGATGAAAAACTACCAAAAGTGCCGCAATGCAGCGAATGCCGTTCAGGTTTGGGAAGTAACGCTTTTTTTCCAAAGATTTCTGCACCGTATTTCTTTCGTCAGTCGTTTATTCAAACCAGGTCATCCACTTTCCCTGCACTTTCATTACTTGTTCTATCAGGTCGCGTACTGCGCCGCGGCCGCCATTTTTAGGGGATATATAATCTGCAATTGCAAGAATTTCATCGGCTGAGTCGGCCGGGCATGCGGCAAGTACATTGGTGCGCATTACTTCATAATCGGGCAGGTCATCTCCCATGAAGACAATTTCGTCTTCGGTAAGATTTGTTTCAGCAAGATACTTTTTGAAAACAGGGAGTTTGCCGTCTGGTGATGTTCCGATAAAAATGTCGGACACGCCCAGGTATTCGAGCCGTTTGCGGACACCCAGCTGGCTTTGTGCCGATATAATAGCGACCCGGTAGCCCATTTTAACGGCCCGATTGATACCGTAACCATCCCTTACATTAAAAATTCGGGGCTGCTCGCCGGTTTCAAGAGCGATCACGCTTCCGTCGGTCATGACACCGTCGATATCAAAAATAAAGGTAGTAATGCGCTTGAAACGGTCCGTTAATGTAGAATTCATGAAAATGATCTATTGTGAATCCTGCAAATATAGCCTAACTTTTTTCCGGACGGCACGGGTTCTTATTATTTTGAAATATAGAAGTTTCGGATTTTGTCCGTCATCAGTCGGTAAATTTCCGTCCAGTCTTCATCCGTTTCCTGCAGGTATTCAAGATGGCGGCCGGTTGTTTTCCAGTCACCACGTCGCGCCGGGCCAGTTTGGGCCACGGCAGGATTGTTGGATACCAATGCTTTTTCAATGGTGGTTTGAATCAATGGTTTGAGCAATTCGAAATCCAGCTGCTCGCGGTCGAGCATATCGTGGGAGATAGTAAGAAGGTAATTGGTGAAATTGCTCGCAAAAACGGCTGCAACGTGCAGAATAAATCGCTCGTCTGAATCCATCCGGCTTACATTGTCGCTGATACTCTGCGCTAGCTGTATCAGTTTGTTCTCAATCAGCTCGTTTTTGGATTCAATGCAGAAAGGAAGCGACTTATAATCCATTTCAATTCCTTTGGTAAAAGTCTGAAGTGGATAAAAAACACCGGTATGGACGTATACGTCACTGTATATCTCAATCAGATTTTGAAATTCAGCTAACGAACGGGTACCAGAGGTATGGACCAGAATTACACCTTCCGGCAATACAATCCGTTGAATAATACTCTCGATAGCATCATCGGAAACCGCAATAATGATGACATTTGCCTCGCTTTCTGAGAAGTTTAGGTCAGGCTGAATGTTGGTATCATATAAAGAAGAAGCCAGCTGACGTGCCTTTTGAGTGTCACGGCTATACACTTCACAAATCCAGTGACCAGCATCTTCAAAAGCCTGGGCAAGATGCCAGGCCACATTCCCTGAGCCAACGAAGGAGATTTTCATGCGGAGTAGAATTAATATCTGTCCCTAAGTTATAGCAGAAAGTTTATTTCACCAATCAATTAACCACCGGCGCTGTTTGTGCGGCCGAGGTAATTCCTGAGGGTAATTCGAGAATCCTGAAATTACGGAAATGAATCTCTGCGCCTTCTGCTTCGAGGCATATATAGCCTTTTTTACGCTCCGAATTGCGCAGGCCATTAACAAACTTGCCATTCACCGACAACTTCACGGTCCCGTCGACGCATACCACTACATATTTGTTCCATTCTCCTTTGCCTTTACACCTTTTTTCAAGCGATTTGCTTCTCGGGCCGCGGGGGTTGTCAGGAATCGCAGTCATACCCATGGTCGGGAAGAGTTCTCCGTGGACGTAGTCTTCAGTTGCATTGTGCTGCCGGGCGTAGTCCAGTTCGAGCATCTGTACTTCGATGGCTTTGGTGAGGGGATCATTTTCCTGAGGGGTACCTTCGCTCCATATGAAAATACCCGAGTTGCCCCCTGCTTCCATATGTTTCCATTCAATTTCGAGGATGAAATTCTCGTATTGTCTGTCCGACCGCATGACACCGATCGGCTTGCCGGAACAAATGAGAGTGCCGTTTTTCACTTTCCATGTTTCCTTCGACGTGTTCACATCTACCCAGCCGTCCAGGTTCTTACCGTTGAACAATGGAACGAAGGATAAATGATCGGTACCCTGTGCTAATGCCTGGTAACTAAATATGCATAATAAATAGCATATTGTCAAAGATTGGAGCAAAGGGAATATTTTGTTAAGCATAACGGGTGCTATATTTAACAAAGCGTTATCCGAAGTGTCTGAGTTTACATTTCTCATCGAACTGAATTTTAGCATGAAAGTATTAAAAGTATTGTTTCTTGTTTTATTACTGAAAACCGGGAATGGATGGGCACAGAATGTCTCCCCCATCGGTGCTGGTGTAGACGTGGGAACAGGAATAGGCAGTATCTCTTGGGCGCCGTCCATCTTATATCATGAAGAATTAGGCTCTAAAAGACTACCCTGGCTGCGAGTTGGGCTGGGGTTCAGGGCGTGGGGATATTATGCCGGACGTACAAATCTGGAATCTAAGGCAATAAAGAATACAACGGAGATTTTAGAATACCGCGATGTTTCGGTGAATGGACTGAGTGTAATCACCGGACTCAACATTGTATTCTGGAAAATTGACCTTGGAGTGAACACTGATTTACTTGGATTGGCTTTCGGTTCGGAGCGAAACGCATTTTATGAAAAAACTGCACAGGTGCCGGGCAGCGGGCAAGCTAACTATAACAAATGGCTCCCCACGCATCCAACTATATTCAATGCGCTGCCACTGGTACTAAATAAAAACAGCGGACAATCCGAAGCTTTTGTGCGTTTCAGGTTCAGTCCGAAGGTGGGAATAAAGCTTGGGTATCTCTATGGAAGAACGACTTATACAACTCGTAAGGCAAAGGACTTCAACGTTTACCTGGACAACAGACAGCGCCATGTTTCAGTGGTTTATGGCCTGCCTTACGCCGCGTTGTCCTTTTCAATCAGCGATTGACGAAGGAATTTCCCAAACATACTTGTAATTCAATTTGTTAAACTCTATATTTGCACTCCCATTTTGCGATGGGACTGTCTTGTTACAGTGTAATTTATTGAAAATCAATTAAATTTTTGTTAATCGTGGATACGTTAAGCTACAAAACCATCTCGGCGAACAAAAACACAGTGAACAAGGAGTGGGTTGTTGTGGATGCTCAGGATGCAATTTTAGGTCGTTTGGCCAGTGAAGTTGCGAAAATTATCAGAGGCAAGCACAAGGCAAGTTACACTCCTCATGTGGACTGTGGTGATAATGTTATCATTATCAACGCCGATAAAATTAAGTTGACAGGAAAGAAAATGACGGACAAAATCTATGTTCGCCATACAGGTTATCCGGGAGGTCAGCGTTTTCAAACTCCCCGTGAGTTGCTCGAAAAACACCCAGGTCGTGTAATCGAGAAAGCCGTAAGAGGCATGCTTCCAAAGAATCGTTTGGGACGTCGTTTATTCACAAATCTGTTTGTTTATGCTGATGCAGAACACCCGCACAGCGCTCAGCAACCAAAAGAAATCAAGTTGTAATTCATGGAAGTGATCAACACAATAGGTAGAAGAAAAACAGCCGTGGCTCGTATTTATATGACGCCGGGTAAAGGAGATATCAAAGTAAACGGTCGCGATTACAAAGAATATTTTCCATTTGAAGTTCACCAGATCGTTCTTCAGCAACCTTTCGCTACTATCAGCGGTGGTAATGGATATGATATCAAAGTGAATGTAAGAGGTGGTGGTATCACAGGTCAGGCGGAAGCAATCCGTATGGCAGTATCACGCGCTTTGGTTGAATATAACGGAGAATTCCGTGGAGCACTTAAAAAAGAAGGATTTCTTACTCGTGACCCTCGTATGGTTGAACGTAAGAAATACGGACGTGCTAAGGCCCGTAGAAGATTCCAGTTCTCGAAACGTTAATATTACACTGTCATGTGTGGTCATTGATAGTCATGACTGGTCATTTATTGTTCTTTTTTAATTTGAAACAATACCTGACTACAAATGACAACTCCTGACAATAAATGACAAAAAAATTGTCCAGACATTGCTTATCGTGCCCGATGCTTTGTGCTGCGTAATTTCAAAAACATTTTAAATTTAATTTGGCAATGGCACAAATAGAATATAAAGAACTATTGGATGCAGGTGTCCACTTTGGTCACCTTACCCGCAAGTGGGATCCACGTATGGCTCCATATATCTTCATGGAGAAGAACGGGATCCACATCATTGACCTGAACAAAACTTTGAGCTGCATCGATCAGGCTGAGGCCGCTTTGAAGCAGATCGTTCGTTCAGGACGTAAGATCATGTTTGTTGCTACTAAAAAACAAGCTCAGGAAATCGTAACAGAAGAGGCAAAACGCCTTAAAATGCCTTACGTAACTGATCGCTGGTTGGGTGGTATGCTTACAAACTTCGGTACTATTCGCAAGTCTTTGAAAAAAATGCAGACTCTTGAGAAGATGCTAAAAGACGAAACCACGGTTAGCAATATTGCGAAAAGAGAACGCCTGATGCTTACACGTGAAAAGGATAAATTGGAAAGAGTGTTGGGTGGTGTAGCTGACCTGACCCGCCTTCCTGCTGCCCTTTTCATCGTTGATGTAAAACGCGAGCACATTGCGGTTGCAGAAGCAAAAAGATTGAACATACCCATCTTTGCGATCTGCGATACCAACTCAAACCCTGAACTGGTTGACTTCCCTATTCCAAGTAATGACGATGCTTACAAAGCAATCTCATTGATCACTTTGGCAATTGGAAAAGCAATTGAAGAAGGTTTGATGGAACGCAAACAAGATAAAGACGATCAGCGCATGGTAGAGGAAGAAGAAGCGAAACGTCAGGTTGACAAAGGCAATGAAGAGGCTGCAGCTGCTGCACCTCGTGCTGAAGTAGCCGAAGAAACAGCTGTCGCTGAAAGTGATGAAGAGTAATCAGGGCGATATGGATCGGGTGTAAGCCTGTCTCCTGTCTGAACAGATAAAGTAGCCCATAGCCTAATTGCTATGGGCTACAGTTTTTTTAAATTCAATCTGAAACGGATTTCTTAACCATTTGATCATTCAAGGATAACAGGTCAGTTTCTTTCAAAACAGTAATAAAATTTATTAAATAAAATCATGGCAATTACCGCACAAGATGTAAACAAACTCCGCCAAATGACTGGCGCAGGCATGATGGATTGTAAAAAAGCACTTCAGGAAGCTGATGGTGATTTTGACAAGGCTGTTGATATTCTTCGTAAACAAGGACAGAAAGTAGCTGCAAAACGCGCTGACAATGCAGTTTCCGAAGGAACCGTAGTAGTACAAATCAGTGCTGACGGCACAAACGGAAAGCTTATTGCCCTTGCTTGCGAAACTGAACCGGTTTCTAACGTTGAGGATTTCAAAAATCTGGCGCAAAGCATTTTGGACAAAGCGGTAGCAGATAACATTTCTGATAAAGAAGCTTTGCTTTCAGCTACTTTGGCTGATGGTCGTCCGGTAAGCGAGCACATCGTTGACCTGGTTGGTAAATTGGGAGAGAAACTTGAAATCACAGCTTACGAAAATGTAACTGCTGATCAGGTTGTTCCTTACATTCACTCAAACGGTAAATTGGGCGTACTTGTCGCATTCAACGGTGTAAACGGAACGGATGTTAATGAGCTTGGTAAAGACGTAGCAATGCAGATCGCTGCGATGAAACCTATCGCTTTGGATAAAGACGAAGTTGATTCTGCGACTGTTGAGCGCGAAATCGAAGTAGGTAAAGAGCAAGCCCGTGCAGAAGGTAAGCCCGAAGCAATGCTTGAAAAAATCGCGCAGGGAAAACTTCAGAAGTTTTATAAAGACAATACTTTGTTGAATCAGGAATTCGTAAAAGATTCTTCTTTGACTATACGCCAATTGCTTGAGAAAACTGCGAAAGGATTAACCGTTAAGTCTTTTAAGCGTATTGCTATCGGAGGCTAAGCACATTCGGTAATAAAATAATATTGACAACGCCTGGTATGTATTTGTATACCAGGCGTTGTTTTTTAATATTTACAAAAAATTAAGGATATAGTTTAATTTTTTGCACACACTATCGGCGACATTTTGGAATACCAATGCTTGAAACATTAGTTAACAATTATGCACGGCATAATTCAACGGACGAAGAACTAGTCAAACTTTTCCTGGAATCCCAAGACAACCGTTACTTTGAAAAGCTATATGAAAGATATTCATTCAAGGTTTATCAAAAGTGTTTGTCATTAATTAAAGATGCCTCAAAGGCAGAAGATCTCACCCATGATGTTTTCCTTAAACTGATGTTCAAAATGAACACTTTTAAGGAAGATGCCAAGTTCTCAACGTGGCTTTTCTCAATCACATACAATCATTGCATGGACCTGCTGAGGTCGGGCAAAAAGCAAATCGTGACGGTGCACGAAGAAAAAGCTGATTTCGTGGATGACTTTGATATGTACGACATTTTTGAGGTCGAAGCGGTCGACACTCGAAAACTTAGAGCCGCATTGAAACAATTGAATGTTGAAGAAAAGGCCATGCTTTATCTGAAATATATGGATAACCGTAGCATCCGCGACATCGCTAATATCTTCAGATTAACCGAAAGTGCTGTAAAAATGCGCCTCATGCGCTCACGTGAGAAGCTCAGAAAGAAATACCAGGACTGCATTCTATTTAGCTGATTTCTTTTAATCAAATTTTAAAATGCGTTACTTTATCCGCACCCTCTTCAACTCGTTCAAATACAAAAGTGGAAACTTAATCAATTGATTCACTAAATATCTTGAAAATGAGCGGAAAACTCCAAAACGTTACCTTTATTGCCCTGGTACTATTCCTTTCATCAACCATCCCCGTATTTTCCCAGAATAAAGTTGATCTCAGTAACTCGTTGAATGCCGGCAAATTGAAAACGCAGGGAGATACGACCTGGAAAAAAATTGAATTTGGTGCAAACCTGAACCAGGGTTCTTTTAGCTCAAACTGGACCGGTGGTGGAGTAAACTCAATCGCATTGGGTCTCTTTTTTAACGCTTTGAGCGAAAAGAAAAAAGGTAAAAACTCCTGGCGAAATGACTTTCAGTCGCAGTACGGTATTGTCAGGAACAAAGGCCAGCAAAGTCGCAAGAATGTGGACAGGATCTTCTTCGACACCAAGTACAACCGCGAGCTGACATCGAAATGGAGCCTTTTTGCTAACATTAACTTTCTTTCTCAGTTCGGTTCGGGTTATGAATACTCTTCCGATCCTGACTCTGCGGATGTTAAGAAAAAAGTATCCGGAATCCTGTCACCTGCCTACCTGACCGAAGCAATAGGTATCGAATACCGTCCCGTCCCTTATTTTTTCATTGATTTTGCGCCAGGTGCTTTGCGGCAAACTATAGTAGTCGACAAAGATCTTTACGTAAACACACCGGATCAGAAAAATTATGGTGTTCCTATCGGCAAGCGAGTGCGAACGGAGGCTGCCCTGATCCAAATGGTAGCCAATTTTGACAAGGACATAGCTAAAAGCGTCAACCTGAAATTCAGGTATTTGTTATTTTCGAGTTTCAAGCATCCACTTAATATCGATAACCGTCTGGATGCGATGTTAACTGCCAAAGTGAACAAATTTGTGAATGTGAACCTGGGCGCGATAGTCGTTTATGATGAAGATCAGAGCGACAAAATTCAGTTTGCCCAGGCTCTCAGCATAGGTTTTTTATACTCTTTTTAATTTTCATCCAACTAACCTCAACTTATTATGCTTAAGGAATTCAAAACCTTCATTGCCCAGGGAAATGTATTGGATCTGGCCGTCGGTGTTGTTATTGGTGCCGCTTTTGGAAAAATCACTACTTCGCTCGTAGAGGACATCATTAATCCTATCCTCGGATTGCTCATTGGCGGAGTGGACTTTACCCAGCTGAAAATTGTATTGAAAGAAGCGGTTGGCGAAACGCCGGAAGTTGCTGTTAAATACGGAAATTTTATTCAGGTACTCATTCAGTTTGTGATCATTGCCTGGGTTATTTTCATGATTGTGAAGGCTGCTAACAAGTTGAGACTTTCTGAATCAGCGAAAAAGGAATAGGATAAATCATTCGAATAAATTGGTACAGAGAGGCATATCTGATATGCCTCTCTTTTTATTCAGGTTAATGCCCGGAGAGTAAAAAAAATTTTCGCCAAAAGATTTACCTTCGTATTCCATGCTGGTTGTTCAATGTTTAAACGGAGTCTTGTGCAAAATAGAGTAGTTGTTTTGGGAGGAGGAGAAAGCGGTGCCGGAGCTGCAATCCTAGCCAAATCCAAAGGATTTGATGTTTTTTTATCTGATAAAGGCCAGCTTCATCAAAAATACAGCGACATCCTGATCGCTGAAAATATTCCTTTTGAACAAGGGCAGCATACGGAAGAGAGAATTCTGGATAGTGATCTGGTTGTTAAAAGCCCGGGTATTCCCGACACGGTTCCGCTGATCGTCGCGTTGAGAGAGAAGGGCATTCCGGTTATATCCGAAATCGAATTTGCCTCGCGTTATACCGATGCACAGCTTATTGCCATCACGGGCAGCAACGGCAAAACTACTACGACGCTTCTTACATATCATATTCTGAAAAATGCAGGCTTGAATGTAGGGTTGGCGGGTAATATTGGTGAAAGTTTCGCCTGGCAGGTAGCCGAGAAGAAGTTTGATTATTATGTGCTCGAAATCAGCAGTTTTCAATTGGATAATATTATTGATTTCAGACCGCATATTTCAGTGCTGCTCAACATTACACCGGACCATCTGGATCGATACGGGTATAGTTTTCAGAACTATGTTAATTCAAAATTCAATGTGATCCGTAATCAAAAAGTGAGTGACCATTTGATCTATTTTGAAGATAGTGAAGTGATCACGGACGAATTTGCGAAAAGAAACATTATACCTCATCAATGGGGGATTTCATTGGAAGAAAAACTCGAATCGGGTTCGTACTTGAATGATGGTCAGCTGTTTTCCCAAATCAATGGTAGGACTTTCGAGCAGGAATTCGATAAACTACCTATAAAAGGACCGCATAATGCGATCAATGCGATGGCGGCCATTTCGGTCGCACAGTTATTAGGAGTTAATCCAGCCCAAATCAGCGAAGGGTTGTTGTCGTTCAGCAATGCCCCGCACCGACTGGAAGAAGTAGAAGTAATTAATGGGGTAACTTATGTCAATGACTCCAAAGCCACCAATGTTGATTCGGTTTTTTACGCATTGGGAAGTTTCAATCAACCGGTCATTTTGATTGCCGGTGGGGTGGATAAGGGTAATGATTACAGCCAGATAGAAGAGCTGGTGCGTAATAAAGTGAAGGGTTTGATAGTTTTAGGTAAAAGTTTTGAAAAACTACAGGACTATTTCTCCGGAAAGGTTCCTCAGATTTATACTACGCAGGATGTTCAGGATGCCGTCAATAAGGGACAGGAGTGGGGAGTTCCGGGTGACATTGTCCTGCTTTCTCCGGCTTGCGCCAGTTTTGATCTTTTTAAAAACTACGAAGACCGGGGAGATAAATTCAAGGCCGCAGTCAGAAATCTTATCAGTCAATAATAATCAGTAAACCATTATTAACCGGTAACCATTATGGATTTCTTGCAAAGGTCGAGAGACGATACACAGGCATGGTTTGGCAAAAATCTGAAAGGTGATCCCTGGATCTGGGGTATTTGCATTATTATGCTTTTGTGGAGCATCGTGGTGGTGTACAGCGCCAGTGTGAAAGATGCTTACAGCCAAATGGACGGCAATACGGAGTACTATTTGTATAAGCACGTCCTGTTATGCGTGCTGTCATTGATCGTCATGTATTTTGTCCATCGCATTCCCTATATCAAGTTTGTGTACGTAACCAGGCTTGCCGTGTGGAGCTCAATTTTGCTGTTGATTTTCACGATGTTCTTCGGAACGTCCGTCAATGATGCCGCACGATGGATTGAAATTCCGGTGATTGGTCAGCGGTTTCAGCCTTCGGAATGGGCCAAGGTGGCGCTCATTGCACATTTATCGTTGATCCTTGCCAGGCATATCAAAGGTGGCTGGAACACCAGGGAGCTATTTATGGAACCGCTTGCGCTGGTCGGCGTAGTGTGCGGGCTCATCTTTACCAGTAATGTGTCCACGGCGGTCATGTTGGCGGGAATTTGCTTTTTGCTGATGTTTGTGGGCAAAGTACCAATTCATTACTTGTTATTTACGGCAATGGGGCTGGTGTTTTTCGCTACCATTGCTATTCTTCTTAATTCTACACAAAGGTCAGGAACGGCCCAGAGCAGGATCTCTACTTTTTTTGATAAAGATGTGGTGGTATACCAATCTCAACAGTCGTACATGGCGATGGCGCGTGGCGGACTTTATGGGGAAGGTGTAGCCAAAAGCCGCCAGAGACGCTTTCTTCCTGAGCCTCAAAAAGACTTTATTTTCGCTGTGGCCGTGGAGGAATACGGCACATTGGGAGGTACTATCCTTATTGTCCTTTATCTGATCCTGCTATATCGGGGACTGAAAGCAATTGAAGCAACCAAGCGACCATTTGGTGGACTACTATCTGCCGGACTGACATTTATCGTGGTGAGCCAGGCATTTTCAGCCATGGCAGTAACGGTGGGACTGGTGCCTGTTACGGGGCAGACATTACCTTTTTTCAGCCAGGGAGGAACATCATTGTTATTTACGGGCATTGCCATGGGCATGATCCTGAGTGTGAGCCGCGGCGAGACGCTCGAAGAGAAACGCATTTAAAATGTCAAAAAGAGTCATTATTAGTGGAGGTGGTACCGGCGGACATATTTATCCGGCCATTGCCATTGCCAGTGCATTGCAGCAAAAACATCCCGACCTGGAAGTTCTTTTTGTGGGCGCCCTGGGGAAAATGGAAATGGAGAAAGTGCCTCGTGCAGGCTATAACATTGTAGGATTACCGATTGTAGGGATTAAGAGAGCGCTTTCATTGTCTAATCTCGCATTTCCTTTTAAGCTGGCCGATAGCCTTCTGAAAGCCAAAAAGGTGATCAAAGACTTTAAGCCGGATGTTGCCGTGGGAGTCGGTGGCTTTGCGAGTGGGCCTTTGTTAATGATGGCGTCTTTCGCAGGAATACCTACATTGATCCAGGAGCAAAATTCCTATGCAGGGATCACCAACAAGTTGCTTTCCAAAAAAGCCAGCACCATCTGCGTGGCTTATCCTGGAATGGAGTCTTTTTTCGCCAAAGAAAAGATCAGATTACTGGGAAATCCGGTAAGAAGCGACATTGTAGATGTATCTTCCAAAAGGAAGGAAGCATTGCTGCATTTTGGATTGAATGAGGGTCGGAAAACTCTTTTTGTAATGGGTGGGAGCCTGGGGGCGAGGTCTATTAATGAAAGTATTGAGGCAGGACTTGGCCAACTGGTTGATGCGGGTTATCAGGTACTGTGGCAAACTGGCAAGACTTACATTGATACCGCACAAGCGACCATCGCTGGCCTTAGAACAGATCAGGTGAAAGCCTTTGATTTTATTTATACAATGGATCTTGCCTACGCGATAGCGGATGTGGTCGTGTCCCGAGCGGGTGCGTTGTCGGTGTCAGAACTTTGCCTGGCAGCAAAACCGTCAGTGCTGGTGCCTTATCCGGCGGCTTCTGAGGATCATCAGACCAAGAATGCATTGACATTGGTAGAACAGGACGCGGCAATCATGGTCAAAGACTCGAAAGCGAGACAGGATCTTGTTGCGGCTGCACTTGAACTGCTAAATGATATTGCGAAACAGGAGGACCTTAAAACCAATATCAGGAAACTCGCGCGACCAACAGCGGCGGACGATATCGCGGAAGAAGTGTTAAAATTAATCAGGTAACTAATCTCAGAATTACGAATATCATGTCATCTTCTATGACGAATTGGAAATACATTTATTTTGTCGGAATCGGCGGAATCGGCATGAGTGCATTGGCCAGGTGGTTTAAAGCCAATGGTTTCACTGTAGCGGGCTATGATAAAACCTCGACAGTCCTTGTGAAAAAGCTCGTGGAAGAGGGAATCGAAGTCACGCTGGAAGATGAAATTGGAAGTATTCCCGAAGCATTTATCGCAGATCCCGAACATACGCTTATCATTTATACGCCCGCCGTGCCGGTCCAACATAAGCAAATGAATTATTTCCGGGACCAGAATTTCCTGATCTTAAAGAGATCTCAGGTACTTGGTTTGCTGACTAAGAATTTACGGACGATCGGAGTGGCGGGGACGCACGGAAAAACTACTACATCTTCGTTGGTAGCTCACATTCTCCGCCATGCTGAGGTTAATAGCACAGCATTCCTGGGCGGAATAACACAGAATTACGGTACTAACCTGCTGCTGAATGAGCCTACTGAAAACCTTGAAGAAGTGTTTTGTGTGGTAGAGGCAGATGAGTTTGACAGGTCATTTCTTACGCTTTTTCCGGAAATAGCAATTGTGACTTCCACGGACGCGGACCATTTGGATATTTACGGGAAACATGAGAATGTGCTGGAATCTTTTCGTGACTATGTAAGCCAGATTGATGATGACGGCGCGCTTTTTATGCGCGACGGTTTGGAGTTGGCGGATAGTACGAAAGCGAAAGTTTTTACCTATTCGCTGAATTCCGGGGCTTATCATGCTTCCAACATTCACATTGAGAATGCACGATTCGTTTTTGACCTGGTTCATCCTGATGGTGTCATTAAAGACATTGCGATGAAAATTCCGGGTTATCATAACATTGAAAATTCGGTTGCAGCGAGCGCGGTAGCACTTTACATTGGTGTGGCCGCGGACAAAATAAAGGAAGCGCTTGAAAGTTATGGCGGCGTGAAAAGGCGTTTTGAATATCAGGTTGAGGAGAAAGGCCATGTTTACATTGACGATTATGCGCACCACCCGACCGAGATTGAAGCGTTTTTATCTTCTGTGAAGGGGTTATACCCCGGAAGGCATGTGACAGCGATATTTCAGCCGCACCTATTTACTAGAACCCGCGATTTTGCGGACGGTTTCGCGGAGAGTTTGTCCATGGCGGACCGACTTCTTTTACTTGAAATTTACCCGGCCAGGGAATTACCGATCGAAGGTGTAAATGCCGAAATGTTACTGGATAAGGTCACCACGTTAGATAAACAATTGGTTGCTAAAGATAATGTTTTGAGTGTTTTAGCTGGTTTAAATACCGATATTGTGGTTACAATCGGGGCCGGAGACATTGATACTTTGGTGGAGCCGGTGAAGAACTTGCTTAAAAATCCATTTGCGAATAATTAGTCAAAGCATTTTTAATATTACTAAGATGTTACGTAAATTTGACTATTCATGGCTTTTGTTGAAACGTAGTTTGTGGCTTATTCTGCCAATTGCCGGCATTGGCATGGCAGAAAGCAGGCTTGGGCAACAGCGTTGCGAGAATCTCGTCATATCGATTGAAGGGGATTCGGGTACGCGCTTTTTGAATCAGATGGACGTACAAATGCTGGTTACCGAAAACGGAGGAGATCCGTTGCTGGGCAGCAGACTAAAAGACGTAGCATTGAATGATCTTGAAAACAGGGTCAAAAGGAATAAATTGATAAAGAAATGTCAGGTTTTTCGTGACCTTAGAGGTAATATAGTTGTAGAGGTAGAACAGGAGAAACCGCTCGCGCGCTGGATTAACACGTCGGAAAATGGGGAATTGCGGAATACGTCGGGATACTATATTAACGATGAGGGCGTTTTTTTTTCCGCTGTCAGAGAGTTATTCAGCCAGAACATTATTGGTTTCAGGATCCTATTTCAATGATCCTAAAAGATTGCAGACTGTAAAAGGGGCTTCTTTTATGGAATTGCTGCGTTTTTTAAACACAGATCCATTTTGGAAAGCACAAATTGCCCAGCTTCATGCTGACAGGTACGGGGAGATTTCCTTAATGACAGTTTTGGGTGACCAAAGAATAGAATTTGGTTTGGCAGAAGATTATCAGGCCAAATTCAAAAAGCTCAGAACGTTTTATGAAAAGGTACTAAGTCAGGACTGGAGCAGATATAAGAAGATTAGTATTAAGTTTCAGAATCAAATAGTTTGTGAATAATAATTCACCATCAGCATGGCACACGACAAAATTGTAGTAGGAGTAGATATAGGAAGCACGAAGATAACCGTGATTGCCGCGCAGGGGGCCGCATCCGGAGCCCGTCAAAATAACATCGAAATTTTAGGATTTAGTGAAGTTCCTGTACCAGCAGGAGCAGTAGTAAACGGATCAGTAGAAAATATAAAACAAGTTGGTAGTGCCATTCGGGAAGCACTTGCGGAAGCATCGTCCCGTTCCGATCTTGACATTGGTATTATAAATGTAAGCTTTGGGGGAACGCATGTGAAAATAAGCGCCCAGAGCGATGGTGTGATCAGACCTTCGGCTTCATCCGGAGAAGAGGTTACTCAAAGAGATGTGGATCAGCTGGTGGATGATATGTATCGGGCCAAAATCGAGCCTAACTACGATGTGTTGCATGTGCTGCCGATGGAATTTGTAGTTGACAATTCAATGGGCGTGAAGGAGCCGGTGGGTAGGACGGGAATTAAGCTCGGAGGGAATTTCCTGATCATTTCGGCGAATAACCAATCTATCCTGCGCACAAAGAAGAGCCTTGCAGATGCAGACCAGAATCTGAGGTGTGATAAAATGGTATTTGGACCGCTGGCGACGAGCTTGGCGGTTTTGACAGATAATGAGATCAAAGCCGGAATTGCTTTGGTAGATATTGGTGACCATACTACGGACCTGATCATTTACCAGGACCGCATTATCCGTCACATTGCTTCTTTCCCGATCGGAGGCCGTCACATTACCAGTGATCTTGCCATTGGTTGCGGCATTCAGTTTGAAAATGCGGAACAACTTAAAAAGGAATATGGTGTAGCTGTTTCTGCGGACATTCCTCTTAACATTGAAATCCTTGTCAATTTCCTTGCAGGAAGAGCTCCGAAACAGGTTTTGAAAAAGAATGTTGCGCTGATTATTGAGGAAAGACTGAAAGAGATCGCGGCCATGGTGTATGCGGAAATCATCAAATCAGGCTACCTGGATAAACTGATCGGTGGTATCGTACTGACGGGCGGATCTGCAAACATTGATGACATTGAAGTCCTTTTTGAAAGGGTTACCGATATGTCGGTGCGGGTAGGGTATCCCGAAAACCTGGAACGCACAGCGAAAGCGGATGCAGTGAGCAATTCATCATTCAGTACTGCCATAGGGCTTGCCTGGGCTGGTCTGAAATCCATTGATCCAAGGGTAAAATCGGTGTGTAAGCCTGCGACTGCATTCAACACCGGTGCAGGGATTGTACAGAAAGAGAAGCCAAAAGAAGTGAAAGAACCGGTGAAGAAAAACGGTACTTTTTGGGATAATATTAACAGCATTATTGGGAAAAAAGATGATAGTCTGGACGACTATTGATCATAAACGAAGTTACACACTCAATCAACCCCGGAAGATATGAATACAAGCTTGTTGCACTCGTTAGACCAGGACTATATAGTGAACGAAATCATAAAGGACCAACCCAATGGCGAAAACCGCAGCGAACCAGCTATCATTAAGGTGATCGGGGTTGGTGGTGGTGGTAGCAATGCGGTCAACTACATGTTTGAGAAAAAAATCAAAGATGTAGAATTTGCTGTTTGTAACACTGACAGACAGGCGCTTGCCAATAGCCCTGTGCCCGTTAAAATCCAGCTTGGAGCGACTTTAACGCAAGGACTTGGAGCAGGTACGGACGCTACAAAAGGTAAGGAAGCTGCTCTGGAAACCATTGAAGAAATTAAAGGCTTGTTGGGCGGCTCTACTCAAATGGTGTTTATCACCGCGGGTATGGGTGGTGGAACGGGTACCGGTGCTGCTCCCGTGATCGCGCAACTTGCGAAGGAAATGGGTAAGCTTACGGTGGCAGTCGTGACCGCTCCTTATACCTGGGAAGGACTTGATAAAAAGGAACAGGCACTGGAAGGTATCGAACAACTGAAAGAGTACAGCGATACGGTTCTGGTAGTGCTTAATGATAAGCTGGAAGAGCTTTATGAGGATATGACGCTCACGCAGGCATTTGCCGAGGCGGACGGAATCCTTTTGAATGCCGTGAAAAGTATTTCCGAGATCATTACGACAAACGGTAACATCAATACGGATTTCAAGGACGTTGAAAAAGTACTCAAAAACGCCGGACAATCGGTAATGGGAACTTCCGAAGCTACCGGCGCTGATCGTGCACAGCTTGCTATTAAAGAAGCATTGGATTCTCCGCTTTTGAACGATCGTGATATCCGGGGTGCGAAACGTATTCTCGTGACTTTGGCGACCAGCAAGAAGAAGGAAGCGACTATGAAAGAGCAGCGCGACATCTGGCGCTATGTACTTTCACAGGTTGGCGGTGAGGCAAGGATGTTCAAACTGGGTACCATTACCGATGATTCTCTTGGTGATAAGCTACGGGTTACCATCGTTGCGGCAGGTTTCGACAGCATTGAATCGCCAATTCCAGGTATTGAGTTGAAAACAACCTTAAAAGGAAAACAGGAAGAGCCTGTTGTGGTGGTGTATGAAGAGAAAGTACAAGAAGTATTTGAAGAAGATCCCAAACTTGTACTGACTGGCGAACTCGAAGAAAACACGCCCACCGGAGCAATCGATCTGGTTATAGAAAAAGACATTGTTTCACCAGGCTTCCAATCGTTGCAAGGTTCGATCACCGACATGGTGGAAAGTAGCGACTGGTCTAATGAGGAAACAGAAAAGCTTGAACTCATGGTCCAGTCATTTAAAGACGGGCTTGTAAAATATGCCGATCTCGAAGGTCCGGCGTTCCGTCGCAACAGGGTAGAGCTCTGGAAAAGACCAGGAATTCCGGCCAGCGAAATGGAACAACATTGGTTGAAATGAAAAGAAAGAGGAGCAAGCCGCTCCTCTTTTTTGGTTAAAAGTGAATAATCTGCCCGGCCTGAATCTCCAATAGTTCTTTGTATAAAGCATTGGAAATCACTTTGTCATTATAATGGGATTTGATCTGTGCCAACTTTACCCTAAGTGCCAATGTATTCATTCCCAGGTAACTGAATACATCATTTAAATGACTTAATGCAATGGCGGCACCCTGCATATTGGAGGATAGTCCGACCAGGGCCGCTTTTTTATTAGCGAAACTGTTGGGATAAGGCAGGCCGTCGATAAATGCTTTCAATACACCCGGATAAGAACCATTGTATTCCGGAACTACAAAAACGAATTTGTCTGTTTTTTCAAGCAATGATTTCAGATCATTAAAAGCTTCATTTTTGCCGCTGTTCTCATACAAGGCGGAAACCGTGAAATCATGCGGCAGATTAACCAGGTCCAGAATAATGCTGGATGCATTCAACTGAGCTAGTATATCCTGATAGTATTCGGCAATTTTCCGTGACATTGAATTGGGCCTGTTGGTTCCAACTATTATCACGATCGGAGAAGATGTTGTTGTCATTTGTGAGCAATCAATGAGTCCCGGATTGTCAATTGTACCGGTTCGGTATTAAGCTGTTTATGTAACAAATTATGATCAGAATTGTTCATGCAAAGGGACGAGGCGCAGCCAAAACTAGTGATCAATAAAATACGATACCAGGCCTGATTTCAGGATAGATAACAATTATTGTTATATTTGAGCCCAATATTCATCATGAAAATGCGATAAGTTGCTGATATACAGTAATTTATTTAGATATTAACCCACATACAGATATGTCCTGGTTTATTCGGAAAGAAAAAGGTATCAATACGCCCACCGAAATGAAGCGTGAGGCTCCGGACGGATTATGGTATCAATGTCCAAATTGTAAAAAAATTACCCCTACCAGAGAACATAAGCAGAACGCTTTTACCTGTCCGCATTGCAATTACCATGAGAAGGTAGGATCGGATGTGTATTTCAATCTTTTATTTGACGACAACGAATTCACAGAACTTGATGCCAACCTGACTTCCGGCGACCCGTTACATTTTGTGGATACTAAGGCTTATCCGGACAGGATTAAGTCTACTATGAAAAAGACGGGTTTGAAGGATGCTGTTCGTACCGGTTACGGCAAAATGAATGAAGTGGACATTGTGATTGCCTGTATGGATTTCAATTTCATTGGCGGTTCCATGGGTTCAGTAGTTGGTGAAAAAATAGCACGTGCGATCACGTATGCGCTCGATCATAAAATCCCGTTCCTGATGATTTCGAAATCGGGTGGTGCGCGGATGATGGAGGCAGGTTTTTCATTGATGCAAATGGCCAAGACATCAGCTCGCCTTGCACAACTTTCGGAAGCAAAAATTCCATATATCTCACTTTTGACTGACCCTACCACTGGCGGTGTTACTGCGTCTTATGCTATGCTTGGCGATTTCAATATCTCGGAGCCAGAAGCATTGATAGGATTTGCAGGCCCACGGGTAATCCGGGAAACGATTGGTAAGGACCTTCCCAAAGGATTCCAGAGTGCAGAATTTGTTCTGGAACACGGATTCCTTGACTTCATTGTGGACAGAAAAGATTTGAAGGATAAATTAACCAGTCTTCTCTCTATGCTTCGTTGATATGCGTTTGGTATCCCATCCGGTCCTGTGTAATTACTATGTAACATACCGTTGCAATGCGTCATGCAGTTTCTGTGATATCTGGGAAAAACCTTCGCCATACATTACCGTTGAAAATCTAAGAGAAAATTTAAGGGATTTAAAGCAGCTCGGGGTTAAAGTAATTGACTTCACCGGAGGCGAGCCGTTGTTGCACCGACAACTGGATTTGCTGTTGAAGGAAGCCAAAGCCCATGGCATGATCACCACCGTGACCAGCAATGGGCTGCTTTATCCCAAGCAAGCGGAGAAGCTTCGCGGCCTGATTGATATGCTGCATTTCTCGCTGGATTCGCCGGATCGGGATGAGCATGATAAATCGAGAGGGGTCAAATGCTTCGACAAGGTGATGGAGTCTATTGAAATCGCCAAATCTTTTGGCGAGCGGCCTGACATTATTTTCACTGTTTTTGAAGACAATGTCAGCAAGATCCGTCAGTTATGGGAAGAGGTTTGCTTGCCGAATAATTTGGTACTGATACTCAATCCTGTTTTTGAATATAACAATGTAGGCTCCAATCTTTCGAAGGAAGCATTGAATGAGTTGCTTTGGTGGGGTAAGCAGAAGAATGTGTATCTCAATGAGGCATTCATCCAGCTCAGGATCGACGGAGGTAATCATGTAGACGATCCTGTTTGCAAAGCCGCCAGTACGACCATTGTTATTTCTCCTGAAAACAAGCTCGTTTTACCTTGCTATCATTTAGGATTGAAGGATTTTCCAATCGATGGAAAACTTTTCGATCTATATCATTCCGATGAGGTTCAGAAACTGGTCGCATTGGAAGGGCGCCTTCCTGCATGCGAGAGCTGTGCGATCAATTGTTATATGCAGCCTTCATTTGCCGTCGAAATGAATAAGTACTGGTGGAAAGCACTTCCCAGTACGATCAAATACAATCGCATGAAAGGTACCTGGAAGCAAATGGTAAGGTTTTAAAACTTACCGGCAAACGTCTTTTCTACGCGTATCAATAATGGAAGAAATTTTCCATTCGTTTTTGATTTGGATTAATGTAAAAACATTGACCCCACAATGTGAAAACTTATCTGTCAAAAAGAATTTGTAAGGGGCCCAGACAATTGCCATAGGCCCATCTACTGAAATCTTCACGTCGTATATTTGTTCATTCCATACTTCTGAATGAGGTTTGCCAACTGCTTTTACAAACCCATCTATCGAAACTTTTTTTAATGCAACAGAGTCCTTGGGATTTTCCGGGACCGACATCATAGTGCTTCCGTAGGTAAAGACACTTCGTACTTTCGAAGAATCTCCTGCACGCATTCCGTCGAAAAGGGCATCTACGGTTCCCATAATGCCAGGGTCATACTTTTGGCAAATACCGCTTTTGGCGGATAAAATAAAGGCGGTAAATAACAGAGCAAATCTTAAACAGTTCATACGTGCGTGATTTTTCATTTATTGGTATAGTTTTAACAAAAACTTAATTTTGATGCTCTTTGCTAATTCAGAGAATTAATATGTCAGAAAAAATAGTTAAAAAAGTAGATATAAAGAACAGGCGGGCGTCATTCGAATACTTTTTCCTGGAAGATTTCACGGCCGGTATCTCCTTGACGGGTACCGAGATCAAATCTATCAGACAGGGAAAGGTGAATTTTCAGGATGCCTACTGCCTGTTTATGGATGGAGAGCTATTCATACGCAGCCTGCACATTTCACCATATACCGAGGGTACACATTATAATCACGATCCTATGCGTGACCGGAAACTGTTGATTACCAAGCGGGAGCGCAAGAAGTTGATAGAAGGGCTTAAAGATCAGGGGCAAACCATTATCCCGGTGAGATTATTCACCAGTGAGCGGGGGTTTGCCAAGTTGCACATTGCGTTGGCCAAAGGTAAAAAGCTTTACGATAAACGGGACACGATCAAGGAGAGAGATATAAAACGCGAAACTGACCGCATTAACTACTAACGGTCAGCGATTTGTGAAAACCGTAAACCTGTAATAGAATGCCTCTTTTGACAATATCTTTTCACAATATTTGAAATAAAGAGAGCGTTTATTTTGGTAAAAAATTCCTATATTGTCGGAATTAACTACCACAGGGCACATGGGTAAAGTACTGGTTCTTAATCAAGATTATAGTGCGTTAAGTGTTTGCACAGTTCCAAAGGCGTTTTTGCTAGTCTACATGAATAAGGCCGAAATGTTGGCCGAATCTCCACGACATTACCTTCGGACTGTCAATGATCAATTCCCCATGCCCATTGTTATCCGTTTACATCGCTACATACATATTCCGTACAAAGGTGTGGTCATGACCAGGCAAAACCTGTTTAAACGGGACGGTAACCGATGTCAATACTGCGGAACGCATGATAATCTCACACTCGACCATGTAATCCCGAAGTCAAGAGGAGGGAAAACAACCTGGGATAATCTTGCCACCGCCTGTAAAAGGTGTAATTCAAGAAAAGGTGATCATACGCCGGAGGAGGTAGACATGCCATTGCGGCAGCGCCCTTTCCGGCCTTCTTTTTTAATGTTCATTCGTGATTTTTCAGGTTTGGCCGACGATGAATGGATGCCATACCTGGGCGTGAAGGAAAGAAGCTATTAATCCTGTCCAATATTTTTCCTTCGTAATACATTGCCAGGCTGTCAATTGCCTGATTCTCCGTTATTTTCAAATAAATTCCCCTCTGGCTATGGAATTGCATTTGAAAAGTCATAATTTTGCGCTCTAATTTTTCAAAAAATACTTGTTTAACTAATTTTCAGCTATTTAGCTCGTGAGCTGATGTATTCCAGAGCGATAATTCCTATTTATGTCTAAGGAAAAACAAAATCAACCACTTCCTGATTTCGATTGGGATAAAGCAGCAGACAAAGGTTTCGGTACAGGTTATTCAACTGCTGACCGCGATCGTCTGGAACAAATGTATGAGACTACCATTTCTCCTGTACAGGAAAAAGAAGTAGTAAAAGGTGTTGTAGTTGGAATTACAGACCGTGAGGTGATCCTTAACATCGGTTTCAAATCTGATGGTATCGTTTCATCCAATGAATTCCGTGACTTGCCGGGAATGAAAATCGGCGACGAAGTGGAAGTTTACGTAGAGAACCAGGAGGACGCACAAGGTCAGCTTGTTCTTTCGCGCAAGAAAGCAAAAGTTATTACTGCATGGGATAACATTCAGAAATCGTTTGACGAGGATGTGGTTATCGATGCTAATGTGAAGAGAAGAACCAAAGGAGGTCTTATCGTTGATATATTTGGTATTGAGGCTTTCTTGCCAGGTTCACAGATTGACGTGAAACCAATTCGTGATTTCGACATTTTTGTTGGAAAGCGTATGGAAGTTAAAGTTGTGAAAATCAACTATGCAAATGACAACGTTGTAGTTTCTCACAAAATATTGATTGAAAAAGATCTTGAAGCACAACGTCAGCAAATCCTGAACAACCTTGAAAAAGGTCAGGTATTGGAAGGCGTTATCAAGAACATGACAAACTTCGGTGTGTTCATCGATCTTGGTGGTGTAGATGGTCTTTTGCACATTACCGATATTTCATGGGGCCGTATCAACCATCCATCTGACCTGCTTGCATTGGATCAGAAATTGAACGTGGTTGTTCTGGATTTCGACGAAGAGAAAAAACGTATCTCTCTTGGTTTAAAACAACTTCAGTCTCACCCATGGGATTCACTGGCAGAAGAAATCCAGGTTGGATCGAAAGTTACTGGACGTATCGTCAATGTAGCTGATTACGGTGCATTCCTTGAAATTAAACCAGGTGTTGAAGGTTTGATCCACGTTTCTGAAATGTCATGGTCTCAGCACCTGCGCAATCCTCAGGAGTTCATGAACGTAAATGACGAGATCAGTGCAGTAGTATTGACACTGGATCGTAACGAGCGCAAAATGTCTCTTGGTATTAAGCAATTGACAGAAGATCCTTGGACACAAGCTTCGTTGAAAGAGAAATATGCGATTGGAACACGTCACAAAGGTGTTGTTCGTAACCTTACTAACTTCGGTTTGTTCATCGAGCTTGAAGAAGGTATCGACGGTCTTGTACACGTTTCAGATCTTTCTTGGACTAAGAAAATCAAACATCCTTCTGACTTCGTGAAAGTAAATGACGAACTGGAAGTAGTTGTTCTTGAACTAGACGCTGACAACCGTCGTCTGGCTCTTGGTCACAAGCAATTGGAAGAGAACCCATGGGATACTTTCGAAAGCATCTTTGAAGTTGGTTCTGTTCATAAATCTACGATCGTTGCAAAAGGCGATAAGTTTGCAACTCTTGAACTTCCTTACGGAATCGAAGGCGTTTCAGCTATCAAAAATCTGACGAAAGAAGATGGTACAGTTGCAGAAGTAGGCGAAAGTCTTGACTTTACAGTACTTGAATTCCTGAAAGACGAGAAGAAAATCGTTTTGACTCACTCGAAAGTGAAAGCTGCCCCAGCTTCGGAGGAAAAGAAAGAAGATAAGCCTGCAAAAGCATCTTCTCCGAAAGCAGCTGCAACAACTGAGACTTCATCCAGCAAGGAAGCAGAGAAATCCACTTTTGGAGATCTTAGCGTTCTTTCTGCTTTGAAAGAACAGATGGAAGAGAGCGAAAAGAAAGGAAAAAAATAAACAATAGTGCGAAGTAGAAAGTTTTTTTAATACTTTTGCACCCGGATTAGCTGTCAGCCTTTTGGACGGCAGCTAATCCAAATTTGGTTCCGTGGCCGAGTGGCTAGGCAGAGGTCTGCAAAACCTCGTACAGCGGTTCGAATCCGCTCGGAACCTCACTTACAAAAGTTGTGCTTTTTTAATATTTGAGCGCACAAATAAATACTTAAAAAATACCATTTGGCAGAAACTTCAACAAGGGTTTCCAAATGGTATTTTTTTTGTTAAATATCTGAAAATCAGCCCCTGACTAAGACGAGATTAAATTAGAATTAACGCTACAAATTAGACAAATTATAAATAAGAAGGCGGTTTAAAATATCCCTGAAATACTTTTGTGGATAAAAAAACGTGAACTAGTTTTGTCTGTTGAAGAATAATGAATAGTTGATTATGAATATACCATTCCGAAAGGACGCTAAGTTTTGTTCCTTCTTTAGTTACTCAAAAACTTTTGTAGCTATCGCCATAGCTCTCCTATTAAGTGTACCAAACTTAGTATTTGCACAAGATAGCACCGCCGCAGCTCCCGCAGGTGGAGGCGATGCTGCTAAGGGCGAAACGATTTTCAAAAACAATTGTGCTCAGTGCCATGCTCCGACTGATGAGCGAGTGGTTGGTCCCGGATTGAAAGGTGCCAGCTCACGTCACGATTTTGCCTGGCTATCCAAATGGGTTCGTAATTCTCAGGCAGTGATTGCTTCCGGCGATCCTTATGCTGTCAAAATCTACAATGAGTATGCCAAAGCTCAGATGACAAGCTTCCCTAATTTATCAGATGATGATATCAAGGGGATTTTTGCATATGTGGACAAAGCGGCAACTGCTGCTCCTGCGACAGCGGCTGCTGGTGGCGGAGCGGCTGCATCAGCCTCAGGCGATGAAAAGGGCGGCGCGCCATCTGACCTATTTGTTATTGTACTGGCGGCACTGGTTGTTGTAATGGTATTGGTACTGGGTGTCTTACTGGTAATCGTATCATTGCTGTCTAAGGCTGTTACCGGAGAAACAGAAGAAGCTGGCAAGCCTGACTTCATGACACGGTTCGGAGCTTCATTGAAAAAGATATCGACGGATCCTGCTATCAGATCTGCTACACTTTGGATTTTTGTTCTTTTAGTATTGAAAGCAACCATCGACGGTGCGTATAGTGTAGGTGTTCAGCAAGGATATGCTCCTAAGCAGCCAATTACATTCTCTCATAAACTGCACGCGGGTGAATACAAGATAGATTGTAACTATTGCCACACAGGGGTTAATCGTGGTAAATCTGCGCACATTCCTTCGGCTAACATTTGTATGAACTGCCACGGTGTTATCAAAAAGGAATCTCCTGAAATTCAGAAAATTTATACTTCCATTGAAAACAATCAGCCGATTGAATGGGTAAGAGTTCATAACCTTCCAGACTTGGCGTATTTTAACCACGCACAACACGTAAATGTTGGCGGATTGGAATGCCAGAATTGCCACGGTGAAGTTGAAAAAATGGAAGTGATACAACAACGTTCGTCATTGACGATGGGATGGTGTATTGATTGTCACCGTAAAACAGAAGTAAATACAAAAGACAATCAGTATTACGATAAGCTGGTACAGCTTCATGCATCTGAAAGTAAAGAAGCTCTCAAAGTAGCTGATATAGGTGGTTTGGAATGTTCTAAATGCCACTATTAATCAATAGAAATTAATACCTGATACAACTCATTTGTATTGAATAGTTTTATGGAAAATACTAATAAAAGATACTGGCGGGGACTTGAAGAGCTGCGGAACGATGAGAAGTTTGTAAAAGAAGCAAGCTCGGAGTTTGCCGCTGCGCCAACTGAAGGACAATATGAAAGTCTGGTGGACGGCGGAGGTACTCATCGTCGTGATTTTCTGAAAGTACTTGGCTTTGGAATGGCAGCGGTATCTTTGGCTGCTTGTGAAACACCGGTAAAAAAAGCAATACCTTACGTAAATAAGCCAGAAGGAGAGTTTCCAACGATAGCAAACTGGTACGCTTCGACTTACGCTGAAGGTGGTGACTATGCAAGCATTCTGGTTAAGACCCGTGAAGGCCGACCCATAAAAATTGAAAGTAATTCACTATCGAATGCATCATATGGCGTTAGCGCCCGTGCTCATGCATCTCTGCTGGGATTATATGATAACGAAAAATTAAAAGGTCCTAAGAAAGGGGACGATACAAAAGTTAGCTGGGATACAGTTGACAAGGAGATACTGGAACAACTTACGTCTATCTCTTCAAAAGGCGGAGCTATCAGGATTATTTCTCCGACAATTTTAAGTCCTTCTACAAAAGCGGTTATCGCCGATTTTACGGCAAAATATCCTACTACAAAGCATGTTACTTATGATGCTAACTCTTCTTCTGCAATAGTAAAGGGGAATGAGCTTTCATTTGGGAAAGCAGTTTTGCCTTCTTACGATTTCAGCAAGGCAAAACTAGTTGTAGGCATTGACGCCGATTTTCTTGGAACATGGATTGCTCCTGAAACATACTCTTCTCAATTTGCCGCAACACGTGTAGTAGGTAGTGCGAAAGAAGGAAAAAAAGAAATGTCGCGACACTACCAGTTTGAGGCAATCTTGTCATTGACTGGATCAAATGCGGACTATCGTACTGCTGTTAAGCCTTCTCAATTGGGATTGGTTGTTACTGCATTATATAATAAAGTAGCTGCCAAACTTGGTGGAAAGAGCATCACAGCCTCAGCTATCGAAGTTGCAAACCTGGATAAAGCTGCTGCCGAACTGGTAGCTGCAAAGGGACAAGCTCTGGTTGTTTGTGGTATTAATGATCCTTCGGTTCAAGTTGTGGTTAACGCGCTGAACAGTTTGCTTGGAAGCTACGGATCAACCATTGATATCGACAATCCTGTTTATCTCCGTCAAGGAAATGACATCGCAATGAATGAATTCGTTGACGAAGTTAAAGGAGGAAAAGTGGCAGCTGTAATTGTTTACGGTGCTAACCCTGTGTACGATCACCCTCGTGGTGCGGAGCTTGCTTCGGCATTGCCAAAAGTAGCGTTGGGAGTTTCTTTCAATGATCGTGCGGATGAAACTTCATCACTTCTGAAATATATCTGCCCTGCGCCTCACTACCTGGAAGCATGGAGCGATGCAGAACCAAAGGCTGGATTTTATAGCTTGGGTCAACCGACTATCAGTTTGATATTCAGTACACGTCAGGCTCAGACCAGCTTGTTGAAGTGGGCAGGTTTACAATCTGACTTTCACGAGTATATCAAGTCTTACTGGAGACAAAATATTTATACACAAGGTGGTACCGGAGATTTTGAGAAATTCTGGATACAATCTTTGCACGACGGTGTGTTTACAAGCAATCGTGCGGTAGCGCCATCAGCAGCGACATTTACGGGAAATGTAGATGCAGCAGCGGCAAGCATCGCCAAAAAATATAAGGCAAGTTCGACTGGCATTGAGCTTGCGATATTTGAAAATGTGGGTATAGGTAATGGATCGGCAGCAAACAACCCTTGGTTGCAAGAACTCCCCGAACCGGTTACAAAAGCATGCTGGGACAACCATGCAGGCCTTTCGCAGAAAACAGCAACAGAGCTTGGCGTAGTGCAGGGCGATATTGTTAAAGTTGAATTGAAAGGTAAGTCAATTGAGGTACCGGTAATTATTCAACCAGGCCTTGCTCACGGGACAGTGGCAGTAGCAATTGGATACGGTCGTGAGAAGGCAGGTAAGTCAGCCAACGGAGTCGGTAAGAATGTTTATCCATTCGCATCGTTTTCGGAAGGATTCTTGTCATTCGCTCCCGGAGAAGTGACTGTTTCCAAAACTGGTGAAACAAGAGAAATCGCTCAAACCCAAACGCATAATACTGTAATGAACCGTAAATCGGTTTTGCAGGAAACGGTGCTTTCTCACTTCCAGAAGGATCCACTTGCCGGTAGGTTTGTTCCTCAAATCCAGACTTCAGAAGGAACAGTAGACGCGACGGATCTGTCTCTTTGGAATGGTCATAAGTATAAAAACCATTCATGGGGCCTTGTAATTGACCTAAACACTTGTTTTGGTTGCGGGTCCTGTGTGGTTAGTTGCCAGGCAGAAAATAATATTCCGGTTGTAGGACGTCAGGAAATTATTAACAGCCGCGAAATGCACTGGCTGCGTATTGACAGATATTATAGCAGTGATGCAGATGTTGAAGACTTAAGAGGATTGGAAATAGCTTCGGAAAATCCTGAGGTAACATTCCAGCCAATGATGTGCCAACATTGTAACAATGCTCCTTGCGAGACTGTATGTCCGGTGTTGGCAACAACGCACAGTTCGGAAGGTTTAAACCAAATGACTTACAACCGTTGTGTAGGTACAAGATATTGCGCAAATAACTGCCCTTATAAAGTACGTCGTTTCAACTGGTTCAAATATTTTGATAACGATAACTTCGATTACAACTTTAACAATGATCTGGGTAAAATGGCCATCAATCCTGATGTAACCGTAAGATCACGCGGAGTTATAGAGAAGTGCTCAATGTGCGTCCACAAAATACAAGATGCTAAATTGACTGCTAAAAAAGAGAGAAGACGCATTGTTGATGGAGAGGTAAATGTAGCTTGTGCATCGTCTTGCCCCACAAATGCCATCACTTTCGGAGATATGAACGATCCTGAAAGCAAAATCTCCAAACTTCTGGAGGTTGAGCGTGAAGGACGCGCTTTCCATATGCTGGAAGAAATCAATGTACGTCCGCAGGTTTCTTACCTGACCAAGGTTCGGAACAAGGATGTTGCCGCGAAAGCAGAAGAGAAAAAAGAACACGCTTAATTTCCAGGAGATAGAATTTTTTGAAGATTAAATCATTATAAATAATAGTAGTATGCATGTTACTTCACCTGTAAGAGAACCGCTGATTCAAGGTGGGAAAACGTACGCGGACGTAACGGAAGATATATGCCGCCACGTGGAGGGAACTCCTACAAAAGAATGGAAGATCGCTTTCGGGATCTCACTTCTGGTGTTGGCTTATGGATCTGTTTGTCTTGCATGGACCTGGTGGGAAGGCCTTGGAGTGTGGGGGTTAAATAAAACTGTGGGCTGGGCCTGGGATATTACCAACTTCGTTTGGTGGGTAGGTATCGGTCACGCAGGAACACTTATCTCGGCAATCTTGCTCCTGTTCCGTCAGAAATGGAGAACATCTATTAACCGTGCAGCGGAAGCGATGACAATCTTCGCCGTTATTTGCGCCGCATCTTTTATTCTTATGCACATGGGCCGCCCATGGATGGCTTACTGGGCGCTGCCTTTGCCGAATGCATTTGGTTCACTTTGGGTTAACTTCAACTCTCCTCTTGTTTGGGACGTTTTTGCGATCAGTACATACTTCTCCGTTTCACTTGTATTCTGGTACATTGGTCTGATTCCTGACCTTGCTACAATCCGCGACCGTGCTACCAGCAAAGTTTCGAGATTGATGTATGGTACTTTCGCAATGGGCTGGGATGGATCAGCAAAAACCTGGGCGCGTTACGAGTACATCAGCTTAATCCTGGCCGGTTTGTCAACCCCTCTTGTACTTTCGGTTCACACGATCGTAAGTATGGACTTTGCAACATCGGTAATTCCGGGATGGCATACCACGATTTTCCCTCCGTACTTCGTTGCGGGTGCGATTTTCTCGGGATTTGCAATGGTTCAAAACCTGATGCTGATCACCAGGGTTGTTTACAAGCTGGAAGATTACATTACGCTGGAACACATTGAAACAATGAATAAGGTAATCACGCTGACAGGTTCTGTTGTGGGTGTTGCCTATATCACAGAGTTCTTTATCGCATGGTACAGCGGCGTTGAATATGAATATTATGCATTCTTTAACCGTATGACCGGACCTTACTGGTGGGCATACTGGGCGATGATGACTTGCAACGTAATTTCTCCACAGCTTTTCTGGTCAAGAAAATTACGCCGCAGTATTACTTTTACCTTCTTCATTTCAGTAGTAGTAAACATTGGAATGTGGTTTGAGCGATTTGTTATCATTGTAACATCTCTTCACCGTGACTATATTCCTTCGAGCTGGGCAATGTTCTCTCCAACCAGATATGATATCGGGGACTATATCTTCTCGTTTGGTCTGTTCTTTACATTGTTCCTGTTGTTCTCCAAGTATTTACCTGTTGTGAACATGGCGGAAGTGAAGGCAGTGATTCGCTCAACTTCGGCAAATCTTCCAAGCAAGATTGCAGGTGTGGCGAAGGTAAGACAACGCGGAGCCGCTGAACCGGCTTTTAACAAGGATCAAGAATAAAAGTAATTTCGAAAGAGCGATTACAGGCATTTAATATAGTAGTAGTATGGCAGAATTATCTGGTAAATATTTAGTCGGAGTTTATGACGATGACGATACTGTTCTTCACGCAGTACCGAGGCTTAGAAAGGCCGGAGTGAAAATAAAGGAAGTGTATTCTCCTTTCCCGATTCACGGATTGGACGAAGCGCTGGGGCATCCAAGAACAAGAATTGGTATTGCTGCCTTTATGTTCGGTGTTACAGGATGCTGCTGTGCATTGACCTTGATGATCTGGACAATGGGGATCGACTGGCCGATGATCGTCGGAGGTAAGGATCCTATTTCGATTCCTAACTACATTCCAATCACATTCGAGCTGACTGTATTGTTTACAGCATTTGGGATGGTTACAACATTCTTTATCTCAAATGGACTAGGACCCGGTACTCATTTTCATCCACGATTTGACGTTCGTTCAACAGACAACAAATTTGTAATGGCGATTGATCTTGGTAGAAACTCCATGAGTGTGGAAGAAATATCACGTGCTTTGAAGGACAGTGGAGCGGAGGAAGTCAACATTAAGCAATTTTAATGGAGTTTGTACAATGAAATTTAAAAGTTTATATAGATATCTGTTAGTTGCCGGAGTATTACTTACTGCCGCTGCTGGTTGTAAAAAGGATCCCAATAATCCTGGAACAGAATACGCGCCGAATATGTACTTGCCGGTGGGTTACGAACCTTACAAGCAAGAAAAAGCGAACCCAATTAATCCAATGGGATTGACAATGCGTTTGCCGGTTGCAGGTACTGTGGCAAGAAGAAACTACAAAACTTCTTTTGGTAATGCTGATTCAGCTTCTGTGGATCTAATGGTTTACAATATTCCTGCGGACAGCATTTCTATCGCTGAAAGAGTTTTGAAAAACCCTGTTCCTTTGAATGAAAAATCATTGGCAGAAGGAAAAGTATTGTATGACAGATATTGCCAGCACTGCCACGGAGCTTCCGGCGCAGGGGACGGTAAAGTAGGTGCTATGTATAAAGGGGTACCTAACTACGCCAGCGACGCATACAAGAATTTGAATGAAGGCCATATTTTCCATGTCATTACACACGGAAAGGCTCGCATGTGGCCTCACGGATCTCAGATTAATCCTGAGGAACGCTGGAAAATTGTACACTACGTACAAAAATTACAGAAAGGGGCTTAATTATAATTTTGATAACAGAGAAATAAAATTAGATAATGGCATCAGCACATTCGATTCCTTCTATTGAAGAACGGTTTGAATTTACATCGGAAGCTAAACGAAACTTACTCATCGGTGGTGGCGTAGGACTGGCTCTTGTTTTGCTGGGAGTATACCTTGCAGCTAACGGAGCTGGTGGACACGAGGCAGCTGCCCATGGAGCAGAGCATGCCGCGAGCGCCGTTGGACATGCGGCAACCGAACATGCAGCCGCTTCGGGACATGAGGTAGCAGCAGCAGGCGGACATCATGAAAAGGGATGGATGACTCGTGTTTGGGCAAATCTTTGGGTAAACGGCGTTTATTTTACTGGTATCTCAGTAGTAGGAATGTTCTTTATCTCATATAACTATCTGGCTCAGGCAGGGTGGTCAGCAGTGTTTAAAAGAATTCCCGAGGCGCTTCCTGCATTTCTTCCTTTCACAGGGATTGTAATGCTGGTAACGTTTTTTCTGGGCGGACATGATTTATTTCACTGGACGCATGAAGGACTTTATGAAGTAGGAGGGCCGGAATATGATCCTATTATCGCAGGAAAAAGAGGCTTTTTGAATACACCTTTCTTCGTAGCCCGATTGATATTTTATTTCGCGGTTTGGTACGGAATGTGGAGAGTGATTAGAAACCTGTCATTGCAGGAGGATGAAATAGGTGGAACCGAGTTTTACGAAAAGTCGATCCGTTTTGGGACGGCGTTTCTGGTAGTATTTGGGGTAACCTCATCTACGTCAGCATGGGATTTCGTGATGTCTATCGATACGCACTGGTTCAGCACGATGTTTGGATGGTATACTTTGGCGAGCTGGCACGTGGCTGGTCTGGCGGTTATCACGTTGACGATCGTCATGCTAAGAGAAAGAGGTTATTTGAGAGCTGTCAACTCCAGCCATTTGCGCGACCTTGGTAAATTCGTTTTTGCCTTCAGTATTTTCTGGACCTATGTTTGGTTTGCGCAGTTCCTGTTGATCTACTACGCCAACTTACCCGAAGAAACGATTTACTTCATCGAGCGTTTCAGAGGTTATGGAGAATATTACAAGGCTCCGTTCTTTATCACATTGTTTCTGAATTTCTTTTTCCCATTCCTGGTATTGATGACCAGGGACGCGAAGTTTACGCATTCAATTCTTAAAGTTGCTTGCTGGAGTGTGATCATCGGACATTATATGGATTTTTATACCAATATAATGCCGGGTTCAGTAGGAGCTGGCGCTGGATTTGGTCCGTTGGAATGGGGATTTTTCCTGATATTCCTTTGTGCGTTTGGTTATTCAATTGCGAGTCAGTTAGAAAAGGCGAATTTGATACCAAGAAATCACCCAATGTTGGAGGAATCATTGCATCACGATATTGCCTAATTGCAAAACCAGTTTATCATTATGTATATTATTATCGCATTAGTTGCTCTTGTTTTCGTGGTTCTCACAGGTATTGTGATTTCCAGACTTCAGACTGTACTTAAAAGTGTCAATAAATCGGATTCTCCAGATGCGGAGCCATCGGGCAACAAATGGAATGGAGCGATGTTTATAGTAATTCTTATTGGTGGTGCGATTAGCATTACCTGGTCTTACATGCATGCCCGGGAATTCTTTTTACCGGAAGCATCGTCGGTACACGGCAGAAGAACAGATGACCTGTTCTGGTTCTCAATGGCTATTCTGACCATTCCGTTCATCTTTGTTAACTTCCTTATTTTCTTCTTTGCATGGAAGTATCAGCACAAAAAGAATCACCGCGCGTCTTTTTATCCTGAAAACCATAAGCTCGAATTGATCTGGACTATTGTTCCGGCAATTGTTATGGCTTTGCTTGTTTTCACAGGTTGGAAAGCATGGTCTGATATTACATCGGATGCGCCTCGGGACGCAGAGGTTATCGAAATCACAGGAAAGCAATTTAACTGGATAGTTCGCTACGCCGGGGTTAATGACAATAAACTTGGAGATTACAACTACAAGCTGATTGACGCGCAGAATGAAGTAGGTATTGATTTGTCAGATGAAAATTCATTCGATGACTTTACCAATCCTAGCGAAATGCACATTCCGGTAGGCCGTCCAGTGCTTTTGAAAATTCGCGCACGTGACGTTTTGCATAGTGTATTTATACCTCATATGCGTGTGAAAATGGATGCAGTGCCGGGTATGCCAACCAAATTCTGGTTTGTACCGGACAAAACTACTGCGGATATGCGCTCAGAGCTCAATGATCCAAAGTTTGACTACGAAATAGCTTGTACTGAGGTTTGCGGACAAGGGCACTTTTCTATGAAAATGAGATTGATCGTAGAAGACGAGGCATCGTATAAGAAATGGTGCGCTGAGCAAGCGACATTCTTACAAACTTATCCGGAGTATCTTGCAAAAGTACCTGAGAATTTGAAAGCTAAGGCAATGAAATATGTGCCAGCCGAAGCCGCATCTCCAGCTGATAGCTCGTCCACTTCTGCGGGCGGTGCAGGAGCAAGTACCAGTTTACGCTAATTTGTTAATTTAAATACATTAAAAGTATATGTCAGCTATTGAAGGATTGGAAACAGCTCACCACCACGAAACTGAGCATGAACACCACCATGAAGCACAAAACTTTTGGCAGAAATATATATTTTGTGAAGATCACAAGGTTATAGCGAAGCAGTATCTGATTACAGGGATACTATGGGCTGTAATTGGTATTTCCATGTCCGTTATTTTCCGTATTCAATTGGGATTGCCAGATTCGAATTTGTCATGGCTTAAACCTATTTTGGGTGGGTGGATCAGTGATTCAGGAAAGTTGGATCCTAACTTTTACCTGGCATTGGTTACGATGCACGGTACCATCATGGTATTCTTTGTTTTGACTGCCGGGTTGAGCGGTACGTTCAGTAACTTCCTTATTCCATTGCAGATCGGTGCCCGTGATATGGCATCAGGTTTCATGAATATGCTATCCTACTGGTTCTTCTTCCTTGCCAGTGTGATCATGTTTGTTTCCCTGTTTCTGCAATCAGGTCCCGCCGCTGGTGGCTGGGTTATTTATCCACCATTGAGCGCGCTGCCGCAGGCGCACCCAGGCTCAGGAATGGGTATGACGCTCTGGTTGGCAAGTATGGCATTCTTTATTGTTTCTCAGTTATTGGGAGGTATCAACTACATTACTACGGTTATCAACCTGCGTACACGCGGAATGTCATTTGACCGTCTGCCATTGACGATCTGGTCATTTTTGATCACAGCTGTTCTGGGTCTTATTTCTTTCCCTGTTCTATTGTCATCAGTATTGTTGTTGATTTTTGACCGTCATTTCGGAACAAGCTTCTATCTGTCAGATATTTACATTAATGGTGAAGCACTTCCTAACGTGGGAGGTAGCCCTATTTTGTTCCAACATTTGTTCTGGTTCCTGGGACACCCTGAGGTTTACATCGTTTTGCTACCTGGTTTGGGTATCACTTCTGAGGTTATCGCTACCAACTCACGGAAACCTATCTTCGGATACCGTGCGATGATCGCGTCTATGTTAGGTATCGCTTTCCTTGCATTTATCGTTTGGGCCCACCATATGTTCGTAACAGGTATGAATCCTTTCCTGGGATCGGTATTTATGTTCCTTACATTGATCATTGCGGTTCCTTCTGCGGTAAAAGGCTTTAACTACATTACTACACTCTGGAAAGGGAATATCGTTTTCACACCGGGTATGTTGTTTTCGATCGGTCTGGTTTCCCTGTTCGTTTCAGGTGGTTTGACCGGGATTATCCTTGGTAACAGTGCTTTGGATATTCAGCTTCACGATACCTATTTTGTAGTAGCTCACTTCCACCTAGTAATGGGTGCTGCGTCGGCCTTCGGACTTTTTGCCGGAGTTTACCACTGGTTCCCAAAAATGTTCGGACGAATGATGAACACGACATTGGGACAAATCCACTTCTGGTTAACATTCATCGGTATATACCTGATATTTATCCCGATGCACTACGTTGGTATCGCCGGTTTCCCACGTCGTTACTACCAGTTTACGAGCTACGATTTTACGCATAAGTTTATGGATATGAATATGTTCATTTCCGTGGCAGCGATATTCTCGTTCCTTGCACAGTTCATTTTCCTTTGGAATTTCTTTTACAGCATTTTCAAAGGTCGTAGAGCACCTCAAAACCCATGGCGTTCCAATACCCTTGAATGGACCGCGCCGATTATTCCGGGACATGGAAACTGGGAAGGAGAGATACCAGCAGTATACCGTTGGTCTTACGATTACAGCAAACCAGGAGCGAAGGAAGATTTTATTCCTCAAAATATACCGTATTCTCAAACGCTTGAATCCAATTTCCCTCATGAAAATGAGTTGATCGCTACGGAAAAGGCAATTGAGTCACAAAACTTCAATGACCAGTTCAAAGTCTCGCATTGATTCCAAAGCCAATCGCCTGTTCCGGCGATTGGCTTTGAATACTGTCATAACACTCTATTTTCTAATTATTGCAGGTGGAGTGGTGCGTAGTACAGGTGCGGGTATGGGATGTCCGGACTGGCCAAGGTGTTTTGGTAGCTGGGTGCCCCCGACAGAAGCATCGCAATTGCCATCGAATTATAAGGAGCTTTACGGTGCTAAATTAAAAGGAGAAGTGGAGTTCAATCCGGTTAAAACATGGATTGAGTATGTCAACCGCCTGCTGGGAGCCTTTACGGGAATTATGATTTTTCTTACCCTGCTGGCGTCTACACCTTTTTTAAAATCCCGGAATAAGCATATTTTTTTTTTCAGTCTTGCCGCATTCATATTGGTGGGGGTACAGGGCTGGCTCGGTGCAAAGGTAGTCTCCTTTGAGTTATTGCCGGTAGTGGTAACATTACACATGTTGTTGGCTATCGTAATTGTTTTCATGCTGCTATATCTGTACACATGGGCAGAGTATGCTGAAAGTAGCTTGAAATTGAATTCTGATAGCAAGAAGACAATAAGCAGAATTGGACTGGTTGTAATGACTTTGTCGTTGTTACAAATTTTGTTAGGAACGCAGGTTCGGGAAGTAATGGACGAGGTGATTGCGAAGCTGGGTTATGGTGCAAGGAGTGAATGGATAGACTCTTTGGGGATCAAATTTTACATCCACCGCTCTTTTTCAATAGTTGTTTTCGCGCTGAATATTTGGTGGATCGCAAAAATTGTTAAATCCGAAGCCAGAGAATCAGTAACTGTGAAGGTTGCGAAGGCTTGCCTTTGGATACTCATTGCCGAGATAGCGACCGGAATTATAATGGCTTACATGGGAGTTCCTCCTTTCGCACAGCCATTACATTTGACTTTTGCCATTCTGTTAATAGGCCTTCAATTTGTGGTTTGGCTGGTGGTAAATGGAACAAAATATCTTAAATACAAAGAGAGTTTTCAAATCGGATAGTATGCCATTTGGAAGTAAATAGTTGAGTAAAATGATTTCAGCGGAAGAAGGAGTAGGAGGAATTGGCAGGATCAGAGAGAGACTGGGAGTTTTATTTGAATTGCTAAAATTCAGATTGGCTTCGCTGATTGCGTTTTCTGGTGCAATGGGTTATTGCCTGGGCTCTGATAATGTTAAGACGGCGGACCTTATTCTTTTTATAATTGCATCAATTGGTATAACCGGCGCAGCAAACATTATCAATCAGATCCTGGAAAAGGATTTTGACAAATTAATGAAAAGAACTGCTTCCCGGCCATTGCCGAGCGGCAGAATTACCAGCGAACAGGCTGCTTTGTGGGCTGTTTTTCTGGGTGTTTCGTCATTGGTGATCTTTGTAATGGTATTCAATCTGAGCACCGGACTAATTTCGTTGCTTTCGCTGGTACTTTACGGTTTTGTTTATACTCCCCTGAAAAGAGTCGGACCGATTGCAGTATTTGTAGGAGCTTTTCCAGGAGCATTTCCTCCAATGATCGGATGGGTTGCAGCAACAAATCATTTCGGTCTGGAACCGGGAATTTTGTTTGCGATTCAGTTTTTCTGGCAATTCCCGCATTTTTGGGCCATTGCCTGGGTTTTGGACGAAGACTACAAAAGAGCAGGTTTTAAGCTTTTACCCGCTAATGGCTTGAAGGATTCTGATACGACTTTGCAGATCATGATTTATACATTGTTTCTGCTGCCTATCGGCTGGTTGCCGTATAAGTTGGGGATGACGGGAATCAATTCAGCGTTTATTGCGACGATTTTTGGGGTATTGTTTTTGGCACAAACCTTTCATTTAATGAGAACTTGTACTGATAAAACCGCCCGTCAATTGATGTTTGGATCATTTATATATTTACCGATTGTGCAGATAGCATTCCTTTTGGATAAATTGTGAAATTGAAATATTAGGTGAAATGGAGAATGTTCAAGAATATAAAATAGAAAAAGGGCCACGGGAAACATTGGCAATGGATCCAAAGAAGTTTATTCTTTGGCTGTTTCTGGTGAGTATCATTATGCTTTTTGCGTCTCAAACCAGTGCTTATCTAGTTCGCAGGGCGGAAGGAAACTGGCTTGAATTTGAAATGCCGAAGATTTTCTGGTACAGTACAGCGGTATTATTAATCAGCAGTCTGGCTATGCAATGGGCTTACTTTTCGGCAAAAAAAGATCAGTTCAAACAATTGAAAATAGCAATTTCTATTACTTTTGTACTAGGCCTGATTTTCTTGTGGATGCAGTTTGAAGGGTGGAAACAGCTGGTAGCAATGAATGTGTATTTTGTTGGAAATCCGTCAGGCTCATTCTTTTATGTATTTACCGGTCTGCACGGTTTTCATATCATTAGCGGACTAATTGTTTTACTATTGGCATTGGCTTCTGCTTTTCGTTTGAAGGTCCACGCCAAGAATTTGAGAAGAATTCAAATCTGTGCTACCTACTGGCACTTTTTAGATATACTCTGGTTATACCTTTTTGTTTTTTTATTGACCTTTAATTAATATTTTTTATCAATGGCTGCAAATGTAACAACACCTGGCGCGGTAGAACCCAAAATGTGGATGGGGGGTATTGAGCCTATGAAAGCGAGTTACGGAAAACTGATGATGTGGTTTTTTCTCATCTCAGATACGTTTACTTTCTCCGCCCTGCTGGTGGCATATGGCACAGCCCGGTTTAGTTTCCCTGCATTCACCGGAAAGCACGCGGATTTTACATTTTCAAATATGTACTGGCCTGTTCCTGAAAGGGTATATGAGTCGGTACCATTCCTGCACGGAGTGTCCCTGCCATTGGTTTTTGTTGGTATCATGACATTCATTCTGATCGCGAGTAGCGTTACAATGGTACTTGCTGTGGAAGCGGGTCACCGGCTGGACCGCGCGAATGTTGAGAAATATATGCTTTGGACGATATTGGGAGGATTTACTTTCCTTGGATGCCAGGCTTGGGAATGGTCTCACTTTATCCACGGAACAGACGCGGGTAGTGTGATGAAGGTAATTGAAAACGGTACCTGGATTGAAAAGACAATATTTGGAGCGAATCTGACGGAAAACCAATATGGCCCTCCTGCATTTGCCGACTTCTTCTTCTTTATCACCGGCTTCCACGGAACCCACGTTTTTAGTGGTGTGATATTAAATATCCTTATTTTCTTTCGCTCGGCAACCGGTTTTTACGATAAAAGAGGAAGCTACGAAATGGTAGAAAAAGTAGGGCTTTACTGGCACTTTGTGGATTTGGTGTGGGTGTTCGTTTTTACATTCTTTTATCTGGTTTAAGTTACTGAACAATATTAATCTTTAAGTAAAATGGCAGAAGTACATCATGTTCACAATCAAGATCCTAATGCAGGAGCGGAGCAACGCAAAGCAATATGGAAAACGTTTTGGATCCTGTTGATCCTTACGACTCTTGAATTCGTGATCGCTTTTACAGTTCCTCACGGTATCTTGAAAATTACAATTTTCATAGTAATGACAATCGTGAAGGCATTTTATATTGTCGGTGAGTTTATGCACTTAAAGCATGAAACCAAGTCATTGATCTGGTCCATTCTGGTACCGGTCATCTTTGTCGCGTGGTTGATACTTGCATTGATGCTCGAAGGCAATGCGATTTTCAAAGCTATTTTCGATTAAGAAGTATACATGAAGAATTTTTCCAAGGCCGGATTACTGATTGTCACATTAGTAATTCCGGCTTTGATTTTTACTTTTTTGAGATTTTTTGCGACTAATCACTACGATCTCGGGTATTTTAATCCTGAACTGGATTTAACAGGAAAGGTTGTCGTTCAAAATGGAGACACGCTTTTTCGGAGAATCTCAAATATTTGTGGAGAAACGACAGGAGGTCAGATTAAAGGATTAACCGTTGTAAATTATCTGCCGGAAGTGTGTGACGATAGCTGTAAATTGGCATTGTCCCAGCTTCAAAGAATATTTGATTTACGAAGTGATATTGGTGACCTGAACATGGTAACCTTAGCCGTAAAAGGTACTGATAACGGAGCGGCGTTGCCAGCAGGAGCAGAAAGGCCTGGCTGGAAATTGATCGAAGTTTCAAAGGAAATGATCGATACCTGTTTTGCCAGTGCATTGGGATTCGATTTGAACCCGGCGAGTGCATTTAAACAAAATAGTCTGGTGCTGATAGACAGGCAGGGATATGTCAGAGGGTACTACAATGGTGCGGATGCAACGGAAGCGGATCGTCTGATGGCCGAAATTAAGATCCTCGATTATGAAAGTAAAACGAGTGGAAAGTAAAACTTATGGCAACAATAACAATAGAAAAGAAACCAAAATACGAGCGTATCATTAATGTGCTTGCGATTGCGATTCCGGTTGCAGTAGCAGTATTGCTGGGAATACGTCAAAAAATTGACCTGGGCGAATGGACTAAGGTCTTGCCACATGTAATTGGAATGATCAATTCGCTGACTGCGGTCTTGTTGTTATTGGGATACTATTTTATCCGAAACAATAACCTTACTGCGCACCGGCAAATGATGACCGCGGCGTTCTTGCTTGGAGCTGTGTTTTTGGTTTGCTATATTTTGTATCATGTATCAAACGAATCAACACCTTTCGGTGGAGAGGGGGCGATTAGGCCTGTTTACTATTTTTTGCTGATTTCGCATATTCTGTTGTCGATAGTGGTCGTTTGGTTTGTATTGCGTGCAGTTTATTTTGGTTACACCAATCAGATTTTACAGCATCGGAAAGCGGTTAAATGGGCTTTGCCTATCTGGCTTTATGTAAGTATAAGTGGTGTAATCGTTTATTTGATGATCAGTCCTTATTACGTATGAGAAAATTTGCAGTAGTATTCGGTTTAATGTTGCAATTCGTAATGGTGGGAGCTGACACCTGGGCTCAATGTGCAATGTGCCGTGGATCGGTTGAAAGTTCAATGGGCAATGGGCGGAACAACGTTGGAGTTGGGCTGAATACCGGCATTATGTTTTTATTTGTGATGCCTTATCTGCTGGTTGCCGTGATCGGTTATCTGTGGTACCGCAATAGCAAGCAAAATCAAAGAGAAAGAGAATTTATATCATCCCGTGTGAATCAGGCTTTTCACAGCTAGGATGGATAAACACATATTGAAAAGCGAGACCGTTTGCCGGTTTCGCTTTTTTTATGTCCAATCGCTAGCTAGAAATATGCCAAATGCAAGGTAGAAAAGCAATTTGAAGCCTTTAATCAAAAACTTTCATATGCGGCCGATCCTACTTTTTTTGCTTCTGTTAAAATGTACTCTGCTCAGCGCACAGGATATTTCCACCGCCAAACCATGGACATTCTGGTGGTGGATGGGTAGTGCGGTTAACAAGGCTGACATTACCAAGCAACTGGAATATTTTGCGAAATCTGGGATCGGAGGAGTTCATATTATACCGATTTATGGAGTAAAAGGATACGAATCACAGTCCATTTCATTTTTGAGTAAAGAATGGCTGGAAGTAATGGGCCATACAGTGCGAGAAGGAAAGCGGCTGGGTGTTGGCGTAGATATGACAACTGGTACTGGCTGGCCATTTGGCGGACCTAATGTCTCCGTAGAGTCAGCGGCGAAGAACATGACGGTTCAAAATAATAAATTGGTTGTCACTCCCACGAAGCAAAAGGTGAAGCGAGCTGCCCCCGGAGGTGACGGATTTGTTCTGGATCCGTTCAATGCGTCAGCGATGGATAAATATCTGTCCAGGTTTGACTCTGCTTTCGCGACAATAAAGGATTTGCCGAGATCAATGTATAACGATTCTTATGAAGCATACGGAGCCAATTGGACTGACGATTTTGCAGAACAGTTTAAAAAAAGAAGAGGCTACGATCTAGAACAGAATCTGACACTTCTGGCGGACAGTACCAATAAGGCGGACGGAGTTCTGGTCAGAATTGATTATCATCAAACCATTGCCGAACTACTACTGGAACGTTACGCATTACCCTGGACAAAATGGAGCACTGCGCATGGTTTCCTGACCAGGTATCAGGCTCACGGCTCTCCCGGGAATTTGCTTGATTTGTATGAGGCTGCTGATATCCCCGAAACGGAGTCTTTCGGAACCAGCCGTTTTCCGATACCGGGACTAAGAGTAGATCCTGATTATTCTATCGACCAGTTTGGCACTCCTAACGTGCTGGCAATGAAGTTTGCCTCATCGGCCGCTAATTTTTCTGGAAAAAAACTAGTTAGTTCAGAAACGGGAACCTGGCTTGCGAATCATTTCAAAGTTTCGTTATCGCAGATCAAGCCGCAGATTGACGAGCTTTTTACAGCGGGTATCAATCACATTTTTTATCACGGAAGTACCTATTCGCCGGAAAATGAGCCTTATCCGGGGTGGTTATTCTATGCTTCTACCAACTTTGGTAAGAGCTCACATTTCGCTGAGCACTTTTCTATCTTAAATGAATACGTAGAATGGTGCCAGAAGCTTCTTCAAAATAGCAAACCGGACAATGATGTGCTCGTGTATTTTCCTGTCCATGATCTTTGGTCGATGCCTGCGAAGTCTTCGGGTAATGTGCATTTGCTCGAAGTGCATCACGTGGATCGTTGGCTTCTGGATCTGCCATTTGGGAAGCTCACTCAATGGTTGTGGAAAGAAGGGTATGCATTCGACTATGTATCCGACTTGCAATTGACCAAATTGAAAATCGACAAGAATGGTGATCTAAATTCGGGTAGTACTTCCTACAAGACATTACTCATTCCCGCCAGTACTTATATGCCGGAGGAAACGCTCGCTCAGTTAAAGCGATTGGCTGCGGCGGGGGCTAAGATTGTTTTTGAAAAGCAGCTTCCATTGAAAGTTACCGGATACGCTGAACACACAAATAGGCAAAATGAATTTTTGACGGAATTAGAAAACCTACGCGGGGCTAGCAATGTTCGTGTTTCAAATGATCTTGAAAAAGACCTGAAAGCAAATGGCGTAATCGCGGAGGAATTATCAAAAAAGGGATTGACATTCATTCGCAAAAAGAACGAACGAGGGGTATTGTATTTTGTTGCCAATCTTGGAAATACCTTTAAGGAAGGTTGGGTTAGAATTGGAAAGTCGGAGATGGTTTCCAGGAACAGACCATTAAGGGGAACATCATTAATGTATGGAAGAACTACGAAGGATGGATATGAGGAAGTGTTCCTATCGTTACCTCCTGGTGAATCGTGTTTTTTACAGTCGGGAGATGGCTCGGAGTATGCTTACAAGGATATCAAAAAAAAGAAATACCCAGTTGTGGGTGAATGGAGCCTCTCTTTTTTGAAAGGAAGACCCTCACTTCCCGCACCTTCAAAGTCAACGGAGTTGAAATCTTGGACAACATTGCCAGATTCTGCGTCCTACTTTTCGGGAACTGCCAGATATACAATCAAATTTGATGTTCCGGCCTCTTTGCTTAAAAACGGGTCGTGCAAGCTTGACCTTGGAGATGTGAGGGAAGTGGCTAGTGTGAAGTTGAATGGAAAAGATATTGGAGTAGCCTGGCACATCCCTTTTCAACTCAGTATTGGGAATTTAAGACTAAAAGATAACATCCTGGAAATTGAAGTAACCAATCTTTCAGCTAATTATATGCGGCTCCGTGACCAGCAGAAGCCTGACTGGAAGAAATTTTATGATATCAATATTGTGGACATTACTTACAAGAAGTTTGATGCTTCGAAGTGGGAGCCAATGCCTTCCGGCCTGCTGGGACCCGTTACATTGATTTATGACTAAATTATTCCCACAAAGGATAATGCTCTAATTGAATCTGCCGGCCAAAAAAGATATTGGTTGACTGTTCAAATGAAAGTGTGTAATCTGACACATAGAATTGTCTTTTGCCGGACCCTTTTTCATTCACCAGATAATGTTGTTCCAGCCATGCTTTCAATGATCGGGCTACAATCTCAGACGTATCCAATATTTCTACTTTCTCTCCGTAAAAGTTGCTGATCTGGTTTTTAATCAGTGGATAATGCGTGCAGCCAAGGATGAGTGCTTCAATGGATGAAATGGACTGATCCGATAAATAGCTCGCTATAATGCTTTCACTAATGTTGTTGTCAAAGAAACCTTCCTCGATCATCGGCGCGAGTAATGGAGTCGCAAGGGATTTCAGATTGATATTTTTGCCTAATGCGTCTACCTTCTTTTTGTAAACATTGGAAAGTACTGTCTGTTTTGTTCCGATCAAGCCAATGGTCTTGCCATCATAGTGCTCCTTAATGTAGTCAACGACAGGATCGATCACATTCATAACCCTGGCTTTGCTGCCTACATACTCTTTCACCAATTCATAGGCCGCCGCAGAAGCTGAATTACAGGCAATTAGAATGAGCTTGCAATTTTGCTGCAAAAGCATATTGCAAATTTTAATCGAGTATGCCTGAATGGCCGCTGTGGACTTGTCCCCATATGGAAGGTGTGCAGTGTCACCAAAATAAATCGTGTTTTCCTGCGGCAAAAGCCTTGTCACTGCGCTGGCAACGGTCATACCGCCGATACCACTGTCAAAAATTCCTATCGGAGCCGAAGAGTCAAGCATGGGGGAACGTAAAGCGGGCGCTTTACCTGTTAAATGGATATTTGCCCAAAGCTAAAAAAAATCTGAAAAAACTTTTTAGGAACATGCAACCTCACGGTCAGGAATACGCATCTTGCTATTGAAACCACCAGAAAGAATGGGTAGAATTTTATCACTATTTAGCCAGGAAGCACAGCTTGTCAAAGCGCTACGGAAGGAGGATCCGAAAGCACAGCGGCAAGTCTATGATAAATACAGCACTCGCATGCTGGGTTTATGCTTTCGCTACATCTGTGATGATATGGCTGCTGAGGATGTGATGGTGGAAGGGTTTTTAAAGGTATTTGCGAAAATTGAGCAGTTCAATAGTGACGGGAGTTTTGAAGGCTGGATCCGCAGAATAATGGTTAATGAGGCGTTGGGCTATCTGAGAAAGCAAAAGAAGGTCTTGGAAGACACATTGTCTGACGAGGCGAACAATATACCCGACTATGTGTACGCGGACCAGAATTTGGAGGCGCAGGAGTTATTGAATCTGATCGAGGGATTGCCAATAGGATACAGAACGGTTTTTAACTTATTCGCAATCGAGGGATATGCTCATAGTGAAATCGCTCAAATGCTAAATATTACAGAAAGTACTTCCAAGTCGCAGCTGCACCGGGCAAGGGCGCTGTTACAAAGAATGGTTTCTAATTGGGAAAATGATTTTAAAAAAAAAGTAGACTATGAAAAAGCATCCTGTTGATGATCTTTTCAAACGTAAGCTGGCGGAGTTAGAGAGAAAACCTTCTTCTGATGCCTGGCTCAAAATACAGGAAGGAAATAAAACGCAACGTCGCCATGCCGGATGGCCGTGGTATGCAGCAGCCAGCATCCTGGTGGTCATGTTGGGAGGTTATCTGGTTTGGAGAAGTGAGGCCAATGGCTTGATTCATCCGGACAACAATCAGAATGTGGTTGCAAAAATGAATAAGAAAGAGCCGACTCCCCCGACAAAGGAAATTGAAAAAGAGCATGTTGCTGAGCTTCCGGAAGTTATCGTTGAAAGTGCAAATGAGAATTCTATTTCGAAAGCAACACCTGCGGGAAGAAATGAGAAGAATCACAAGGTGGAAAAGGCAAACCCCGAAAATATACCGACTACCCAAAATGAAATAGCCGTTGCTGCATTGCAAGAGAAACAGGCTGCAACGCACATTGAACCCAATTATGAAAGACCTTCAATAGCTCCGAAAATTGAAGAAGTAAAAATATTACCTGATGAGCCAGCTGTTAGTCAGGTAAGTAAGCAGGATACAGAGCCGACACGGACCATCATTGTGGCCGTCGAGACCAGTGGAAGTGAATTGGATGATAAACCTAAAAATTCCAGATTTTCAAGAGTATTTCGTCAACTTAAAAATGCGAGAGCGGGCGAACGCGTGGACTGGGAGGAAGTGGGCTTTAACCCCAAAACACTTGTAGCAAAGGTAGACGACCGTTTGCATAATCGTGAAGACAAAGTATCAGGAAAAGATCAAACCCCAAAAGAAAGAACAAAATTATAATCTGTTATGCCATGAAAACTAAAATAGGTGCCGCAATAATATTAGTACTCTCATTTGTGAACGCGGGCGCAAGTAATATAAAGAGTCTGATTAACAACGATAATTCGGAGAAAGACTCTATCATAGTAACATTCGGCGATAAAACCCGGCTGATCATTTACGCTGAAAACAGGAAGGAGCTTGAAAAGATGATGAAGTACGATCTCAATACACTTCTCAAGGACCTGAAAATTAAACTAGATAGTACGGAAACTGACACTACTTTTCTCAAAGAGGAGGTTGAGGGGAATGCTTACCTGAAAAACAAGGACGATAAGGACGAAAAGGACTATGTCAGGATTGGTCTTCGGGGAATTCATATCAAGGACGGCGATACAAGGGTAACCATTGATTCCAAAGGTGTTGAGGTCAATGAGCAAGGTACTACGGACTCCACGTATCGCAGAACAGGAAAACGATTTTACAGATCCAATCGAAATTCAAGTCCACGCAAGGGATTTAATATAGCTGTCGGCCTTAATACCTATGGAACTAATGAGACAACAGTCGGCTATAACAAGTCCGATTATGATCTCAAACCTTTCGGGTCGCGTTTTATAAGCCTTGGATACATTGCGAGCACGACGTTGGCACGGGGTGAAAATGCGAGATTTCATCTGGATTTTGGAGTGGATTTCTCCTGGTACAACCTGATGTTTGATGGCAATAACACTATTTCAAAAAACGATGACCGTGTCGAATTCCCGCTCGTGACAGATGATGCCGGAAAAGAAGTAGACATGAAAAAAAGCAAACTGGTGGTTCCCTACGTCAACTTGTCTTTTATGCCGACGATTAGTTTTCCACACTCATTCATTTCTTACCTCAGTGCGGGCGTGTATGGAGGTTACAGGATCGGGAGCTACACCAAACTGCGGAGGGAAGGTAGTAAGGATAAAGACCATGTACGCAAGAATTTTTACCTGGAAGAGCTGCGGTATGGGCTAGCGGCAGAAATTGGGATCAGAAATTTCCCAGATCTGTTTGTTAACTACGATCTGAACAACCTTTACCTGGCGAACCGTGGGCCGTCAGTTCGAATGTTGAGCTTTGGCGTGAGGTTATTTTGAATTTTGAAAAGTACGAATAGTGGCTGGATTCGATGTTTTTCGGATCGGCCACTATTTTTATTTATTTTTTTTTCAAAAGAATTTGAGAATTTAAGAAAAGGGTATAATTTTGCGACTCCAAAAAGTGAAACAAACGGTTTTCACGGTTGTGTTGAAATGTTGAATGGGGGTGTACCAGAGTGGCCAAATGGGGCAGACTGTAAATCTGCTGGTGTACGCCTACGGTGGTTCGAATCCATCCGCCCCCACAGTTTATGCCAGATATTGTTCTTGAAATACCAGTCAGGAACAGGCAAAAACAAATGCGGAAGTAGCTCAGCTGGTAGAGCGATAGCCTTCCAAGCTATAGGTCGCGAGTTCGAACCTCGTCTTCCGCTCATTTAAAAACACCATCGAAGCGATTAGCGAAAACATTCAACTGAAACTTTTTCGCTAATCGCTTTTTGGTTGTAAAAAATATATTTCGCCGTTGTAGCTCAGGGACGGTTTGGAATTTTTGCCGTTGTAGCTCAGGGGTAGAGCACTTCCTTGGTAAGGAAGAGGTCAGGGGTTCAAATCCCCTCAATGGCTCAGGAAGAATGAAAAGTTGAGTAGGGCACTTCCTTGGTAAGGAAGAGGTCAGGGCCGGGCGGCCGGTGCCGTTCAAATCCCCTCAATGGCTCGATGAAATGTTTAACAAACATTTCTGACCTTTTTCAGATTACTAAGTGTTCTCTAGTAATGCGGGTAATCAAAAAGATTTTGATCCTTGTATTTGTTTAATTGGTTTTGAAGTGCTTGGTATAGTAAGCTAAACAGGATCAATCATTAGTGTTTAATAAATTCGTAATAACTTTTAATTTTAAGCGTACTTAAGTCATGGCAAAAGAGACGTTTGACCGCTCGAAACCCCACGTAAATATTGGTACTATCGGGCACGTTGACCACGGTAAAACTACCCTTACTGCAGCTATCACAACTGTGTTGGCGAAAAAGGGTCTAGCTGTACTACGTGATTTCTCATCAATTGATAATGCTCCTGAAGAGAAAGAGCGTGGTATCACAATTAACACATCCCACGTTGAGTACGCGACAGCAAACCGTCACTATGCTCACGTTGACTGTCCAGGTCACGCGGATTATGTAAAGAACATGGTTACTGGTGCTGCCCAGATGGACGGTGCTATCATCGTAGTTGCTGCTACTGATGGACCAATGCCACAAACTCGTGAGCACATTCTTTTGGCACGCCAGGTTGGTGTTCCTCAGCTTGTTGTATTCATGAACAAAGTGGATATGGTTGATGATCCAGAACTTCTTGAACTTGTTGAAATGGAAATCCGTGAGCTTTTGAGCTTCTACGATTACGATGGAGACAACATTCCTGTAATCCAAGGTTCTGCTTTGGGTGGTTTGAATGGAGAAGAAAAATGGGTTAAAACGATCGAAGATTTGATGGATGCTGTTGATAGCTACATTCCAATTCCTCCTCGTATGACTGATCTTCCTTTCTTGATGCCTGTTGAAGACGTATTCTCGATCACTGGTCGTGGTACTGTTGCAACTGGTCGTATCGAGCGTGGTGTGATCAACTCAGGAGATCCTGTTGATATCCTAGGTATGGGTGCAGAAGGTCTTAAATCAACCGTAACTGGTGTTGAGATGTTCCGTAAGATCCTTGACCGTGGTGAAGCTGGTGACAACGTAGGTCTTCTTCTTCGTGGTATTAACAAAGAAGATATCCGTCGTGGAATGGTAATCTGCAAGCCAGGTTCTGTGAAGCCTCACGCTGCTTTCAAAGGAGAGGTTTATGTACTTTCGAAAGAAGAAGGTGGACGTCACACTCCATTCTTTAACAAATATCGTCCTCAATTCTACTTCCGTACCACGGACGTAACTGGTGAAATTACCCTTCCAGCAGGTGTTGAAATGGTAATGCCAGGTGATAACATCACAATTGATGTGAAATTGATCAACAAGATTGCTATGGAAAAAGGTCTTCGTTTCGCTATTCGTGAAGGTGGACGTACCGTAGGTGCTGGTCAGGTAACAGAGATTGTTGACTAATCATAATAAGAATACTAAAACAAGTGCATTTCTTCATGAGATGCACTTGTTTTTTGTAAATAAATTGTATCTTTGCAGCCCGAAAGAAATGGTTGCGTGATAAACGGGTGTAGTTCAAGGGTAGAATAGCGGTCTCCAAAACCGTTGATGGGAGTTCGAATCTCTCCACCCGTGCATAATCAAAAGGACAAATGGAAAAATTTACTTCTTTTTTGAAAGCGTCTTGGGAAGAAATCACCCAACATGTAACATGGCCTCCTTTTAATGAGCTTCAGGCCAACACAACTCTAGTGCTTGTCGGCTCCCTCATTTTTGCCTTTGTGGTAGGTGTGATGGATTTCGTCTTCGAGAATGCACTGAAACTGTTTTATCAGTCTTTCTAAGGCTATTTTATTATCGCGGCACAACCCCTTAATGGTATGAGTAGTCTAAATTGGTTTGTATTAAGAGCAGTGTCCGGACAAGAGAAAAAAATCAAGTCCTACATTGAAAACGAAATAACACGGCAGAAACTTAATGAATTCGTTCCTCAGATTCTAATCCCTTCGGAAAAGATATATGAGATGCGTAACGGAAAGAAACGTGTTAGGGAAAAGAACTTTTTCCCAGGATACATAATCATTTCGGCTGATTTATCTAAAGGTGAGGTGTTGCACATTATCACCAGTATTCCAGGTGTAATTGGCTTCCTTGGAAATGCGGAGGGAAACTCAAAAGTTCCCGTGCCGTTGCGCCAATCTGAAATCAACAGGATTTTGGGTAAAGTTGACGAAGCCGAGCAGCACGAAGAAGCACCAAGCATGTCATTCATTAAAGGTGAAACTGTGAAGGTGGTAGATGGTCCTTTCAGTGGATTCATCGGGCTGGTTGAAGAAGTATTTGATGAGAAGAAAAAACTCAATGTAGTTGTAAAAATATTCGGGCGTAATACACCCGTGGAACTCAGTTACGCACAAGTAGAAAAGGATAGTTGAGCGAATAGCGGGCAGGTAAGCTTCCACTTGCATGTGAGCCGTTAATCAAACAATGAACCGACAAATTCCAAAACAATGGCAAAAGAAATAGGTGGATACGTCAAACTACAGGTAAAAGGTGGCCAAGCCAATCCTTCACCTCCGATTGGACCTGCATTAGGTTCGAAGGGTTTGAATATCATGGAGTTTTGCAAGCAATTCAATGGCCGTACCCAGGACAAAATGGGTGTGGTATTGCCGGTAGTTATTACATACTATAAGGATAAGTCTTTTGACTTCGTCATTAAGACCCCCCCGGCCGCGATTCTGCTTCTGGAAGCATCAAAAGTAAAGACAGGTTCGGCTCAGCCAAACCGTTTGAAGGTAGGTTCGGTATCATGGGATCAGGTTCGTACGATCGCTGAGACTAAAATGCCAGATCTTAATTGCTTTACAATTGATTCTGCTATGAAAATGATTGCGGGAACGGCTCGTAGTATGGGTATTACTGTAGCAGGCAAAGCCCCGTGGGAAGAAAACAACTGAGCGTAGATTAAATATACGCCAAAGAAACAAAGAACATGGGAAAACTGACCAAAAAGCAAAAAGAAGCTCTTTCGAAATTCGACGCAAATCAGGCTTACTCACTAGAGGCAGCAGCGGACGTACTTAAGACGATTTCTTATACCAAATTTGATTCTTCCGTGGATATCGATGTCCGTTTGGGCGTTGATCCTCGTAAAGCTGATCAGATGGTACGTGGCGTGGTAACATTGCCACACGGAACCGGAAAAGAAGTTCGTGTATTGGTTTTGTGTACTCCGGATAAGGAGGCAGAAGCGAAAGAAGCAGGAGCAGATTTTGTTGGTCTTGACGAGTATATCACTAAGATAGAACAAGGCTGGACTGACATTGACGTAATTATCACAATGCCTAGTGTAATGGCAAAAGTGGGACGGTTAGGTAAAGTATTGGGTCCTCGCGGTCTGATGCCAAATCCTAAATCAGGAACGGTAACTCCGGATGTAGCGAAAGCTGTGAAAGAAGTAAAAGCAGGTAAGATTGATTTCAAAGTTGATAAAACAGGGATCATTCATACAAGCGTTGGAAAGGTTTCATTTGGAATCGACCAGCTTACACAGAACGCTCAGGAAGTTATCAATACCTTGGTTCGCCTTAAACCATCTTCGGCAAAAGGTACTTACGTAAAGAGCATTCACTTGTCAAGCACGATGAGCCCGGGTGTTACTATTGATAAAAACACGATTCCAGGATTATAATATGACACGGGAAGAGAAAGCAGTAATTATAGACGAATTAAGTCAAAAATTCGCTAGCACTCCATACTTCTATATTACCAATGCAACCGGCATGTCCGTTGGCGAGGTAAATACCCTGAGAGGCCTTTGCTTCGAACGTGGTATCGAGTATCGTGTTGTGAAGAATACATTGATTAAGAAAGCACTAGAAACATTAGATACGGATTATTCCTCTTTTGACGAAGTTTTGAAAGGAATGTCCGGAGTTATGTTTCACCCGGAGTCAGGTAAAGTACCTGCGCAATTGATTAAGGAATTCAAGAAAAAATCAGGTAGCGACAAGCTTAAATTTAAAGGAGCTTCTGTTGATACTGCGGTTTTTGTTGGTGAAAGCCAGCTTGACGTTCTGATCTCTCTGAAATCGAAACAAGAAATGATCGGTGAGATTATCGGATTGCTGCAATCACCTGCTAAAAATGTTATCGGCGCTCTTCAAAGCGGAGGAAACAAATTGGCTGGTATTCTCAAAACTTTATCTGAGAAAGAAGACTAATTAAATAGCCAGGCTTAGCTCCCCGGGTAGTTAAAAATGGAGCTTTTTAAATCATCTTATTGTATAATCAAAAAAATCTAAATAAAAATGGCAGATTTGAAAGCTTTCGCAGAACAGCTTGTTAACCTAACGGTTAAAGAAGTGAACGAATTGGCTACAATTCTTAAAGACGAGTACGGTATTGAGCCTGCAGCTGCTGGTGCAGTGATGGTGGCAGGTCCTGCTGGTGGTGCTGGTGCTGACGCTCCTGTAGTTGAAGAGAAAACATCTTTTGATGTTATCTTGAAAGCTGCTGGTGCAAGCAAACTGGCTGTTGTGAAATTGGTTAAAGACCTTACTGGTCTTGGACTGAAAGAAGCAAAAGAACTAGTTGACGGTGCTCCAAAACCTGTTAAAGAAGGAGTTGCGAAAGACGAAGCAGAAGCTTTGAAAAAACAACTTGAAGAAGCAGGTGCAGAAGTTGAAGTGAAGTAATTTGCTTTTCAACTACAACCTATAATTCTAAGGAAATAGGCCTGACTCGCGTCAGGTCTTTTCCTATTTTGTGTATAGACCAAACGAAATAAGTTTTTCTGACGTTTGGATTAAGGGTGCAACGGTGAAATATCCATAAATCCCATCTCCTTTCCGATAATTTGCCCGAAACACTTCTTTACTCGTAGAAAAGACAGAAAAGGGGCGATTATTTATTCTCTACGAGGCATTAGATTAGGTTAAAACTAATTAATACCATGCGTGCTGTAAAGGTTACTTGTACGCATTAGTTTTTCTGCTAACCCAAATCAAACATAGCCTTGGCTACAATTAAAGCAACACCTAGAAAAAATTTCTCAAGGATTAATCAGATCATCGATTATCCGGATCTTTTAGGAATCCAGGTACAATCGTTCCGTGATTTCTTCAGTCTGGATACTTCTGTGGAAGATCGTTCAGGAGAAGGTTTGTACAAAGTTTTCGCTGAAAACTTTCCAATTGCTGATTCGCGCGACAATTTCGTGTTGGAGTTCATTGATTATCTTCTTGAACCACCGAAATATTCAGTCGATGAATCCATTGATCGTGGTCTGACTTACGCAGTACCATTGAAAGCAAAATTGCGGTTGATCTGTAATGATGCTGATCATGAAGAATTTGAAACCATTGAGCAGGAAGTGTTCTTAGGAAATATTCCTTACATGACTGAGCGTGGTTCATTTGTAATCAATGGTGCAGAGCGCGTAATCGTTTCGCAATTGCACCGTTCACCAGGTGTGTTCTTCTCTATGAGCAAGCACACAAACGGTTCTAAGCTGTATTCTGCACGTATTATTCCATTCAAAGGTTCGTGGATTGAATTCTCGACCGATGTGAATAACGTCATGTATGCGTACATCGACCGTAAGAAGAAATTCCCGGTAACAACGCTGTTGAGAGCGATTGGATTTGGTTCTGATAAAGACATTCTTGATCTGTTCGGTTTGTCAGAAGAAATCAGTGCTACTCCTACAAACCTTAAAAAGGCAGTAGGCCGTCGCTTGGCAGCAAGGGTTCTTCGTACCTGGACAGAAGATTTCGTAGATGAAGATACTGGGGAGGTTGTTTCGATTCAGCGTAATGAAGTGTTGTTGGAGCGTGATTCAACAATCTCTGCTGAGGATATCGAAGTGATCGTGGAGTCAGGACAGAAATCTGTTATTCTGCACAAAGAGGACATGAATGTTGCGGATTATAATATCATTTATAATACGCTGCAAAAAGATAGCTCGAACTCGGACAAAGAAGCCGTTGAGCAAATTTACCGCCAGCTACGTAATGCAGAGGCACCTGACGAGCAAACAGCGAGAGACGTAATTCAAAGCTTGTTCTTCAGTGATAAGCGTTATGACCTTGGTGATGTTGGCCGTTACAGGATCAACAAGAAATTAGGTTCTGATACTAGTCTGGACGTTCGCGTTTTGACAACAGGAGATATTGTTTCGATCGTGAAATATCTGATCGGTCTGATCAATGCGAAAGCAGTAGTCGATGATATTGATCACTTGTCAAACCGTCGTGTTCGTACCGTTGGAGAGCAGCTTTATGCGCAGTTTGGTGTAGGTCTTGCCCGTATGGCGCGTACTATCAAAGAGCGTATGAATGTTCGTGACAACGAAGATTTCAAGCCTGTTGATTTGATCAATGCGCGTACGCTTTCTTCTGTTATCAACTCATTCTTTGGTACAAACCAGTTGTCACAGTTCATGGATCAAACCAATCCATTGGCTGAGATTACGCACAAGCGTCGTATGTCCGCACTTGGGCCTGGTGGTCTTTCTCGTGAAAGAGCAGGTTTCGAGGTTCGTGACGTTCACTACACGCACTATGGTCGTCTTTGTACCATTGAAACTCCGGAAGGACCAAACATCGGTTTGATTTCATCACTTTGTGTATTTGCCAAAGTAAATGGAATGGGCTTTATCGAAACACCATACCGTGTTATCGATGGCGCCGGAAAGCTGACGAATGAGCTTATATATATGACTGCCGAGGAAGAGGATTCCAAATACATTGCACAAGCTAATGCTTCTGTGGATGATAAAGGAAACTTTACGGTAGAAAAAATCAAGACACGTTTTGAAGGTGACTTCCCGATGGTGGATCCTTCACAAGCGTCATTTATGGACGTTGCTGCCAACCAGATCGTATCTGTTGCGGCATCTCTTATTCCATTCCTTGAGCATGATGATGCTAACCGTGCATTGATGGGATCTAACATGCAGCGTCAAGGTGTTCCATTGTTGCGCCCACAAGCGCCAATCGTTGGAACTGGCCTTGAAAAGCGTGTTGCGATGGATTCACGTGCATTGGTAGTTGCTGAGGGAGACGGCGTAATCGAATTTGTTGATGCTAAGAAAATTGTTGTTAAGTATGACAGAACAGATGACGAACGTCTGGTAAGTTTTATTGAGGACAGTGTTTCTTACGATCTTGTTAAATTCCGCCGTACCAACCAGGATACTTGCCTTAACCTTCAACCAATGGTCCTTAAAGGGCAGAAGGTGAAGAAAGGGGAGGCACTTTGCCAGGGTTATGGAACAGAAGGTGGCGAACTTGCACTAGGCCGTAACCTGTTGGTTGCGTTCATGCCTTGGCAGGGATACAACTTTGAGGATGCGATTGTAATTTCTGAAAAAGTAGTTCGCGACGATATTTTCACTTCGATTCACATTGAAGAATTCGAATTGGAAGTTCGTGATACAAAACGTGGAGAAGAAGAACTTACAGCTGAAATTCCAAACGTAAGCGAGGAAACTGTTAAAAATCTGGACGAAAATGGTATTGTTCAGGTTGGTACAGAAGTAAAAGAAGGAGATATATTAATCGGTAAGATTACTCCAAAAGGAGAATCAGATCCAACTCCTGAAGAAAAACTACTTCGTGCGATCTTTGGTGATAAAGCCGGTGATGTGAAGGATGCTTCTAAAAAAGCGCCTCCATCCATGAAAGGTGTGGTTATCGATACCAAACTTTTCTCCCGTCCTACCAAAGAAGAGCGTGCTAAACATAAAGATGAGCTTCGTCTGTTAATGAAAAAATACAGCCGCGAGCTGACCGCACTTCGTGGTCGTATCATTGACAAACTGGTTGCCCTTGTTGATGGGAAAACTAGCCAGGGAGTCAAGCACAAGTTCGGTGATGAGTTGATCAGCAAAGGAATGAAGTTCAATGTGAGAAATATCTCAGAAAACTTGTTCCCAGCCAACAACCCATACCGTGACGAAAGCCAGTATGCAGTTGTTGAGGAGGTTAACCTTATCGGCGACGTTTTGACTGACTCTTGGACAGAGGATAGCGAGACAAACAGCCAGGTTTCATTGGTTCTGAAAAACTACCTGAATGCACGTAGCGAATTGATGGGCCGTTTCAAACGTGACCGTTTCGCTCTTGAAGTAGGTGATGAACTTCCTGCTGGAATCGTGAAATTAGCGAAAGTATACATCGCCAAGAAACGTAAGCTGAAAGTTGGAGATAAAATGGCGGGTCGTCACGGTAACAAAGGGGTAGTTGCCCGTATCGTTCGTGATGAAGATATGCCATTCCTGGAAGACGGGACACCAATGGACATCGTGTTGAACCCACTTGGGGTACCTTCACGTATGAACATTGGTCAGATATATGAAACCATTCTTGCATGGGCAGGTTTGAAACTCGGTCGCCGCTATGCTACTCCCATCTTCGATGGAGCTACGGAAGCAGAAGTAGCAGCAGAGCTAAAAGAAGCCGGATTGCCCGATTGGGGACGTACATATCTTTACAATGGATTGAGCGGAGATCGTTTCGATCAGCCGATCACAGTTGGATTGATGTACATGATGAAGCTGGGCCACTTGGTTGACGATAAGATGCACGCGCGCTCTATCGGGCCGTACTCGCTTATTACGCAGCAACCATTGGGTGGTAAAGCACAGTTCGGAGGTCAGCGTTTTGGAGAAATGGAAGTGTGGGCACTTGAAGCATTCGGTGCATCTCACATTTTGCAAGAAATCCTGACGGTTAAATCCGATGACGTTGTTGGCCGTGCCAAAGCATACGAAGCAATCGTGAAAGGTGAAAACCTTCCGAAACCAAATATTCCGGAGTCATTCAACGTACTTGTGCACGAACTTCGTGGACTAGCATTGGAAATTACGCTGGACTAATTTTTAGTCGTAAGCGGTGCATTGAGAAGTGCACCGCTTAGAAATGCAATCAAAATTGAGTTTCGACTAACAGACAAACGACTTTTTAATTATGTCTTTCAAAAAGAACAAAAAACTTAATAGTGATTTTTCCAGAATGACCATCAGTCTGGCTTCACCTGAGTCTATCCTTGAGAGCTCATTCGGTGAAGTAACCCAGCCTGAAACCATCAACTACCGTACTTACAAGCCGGAAATGGGTGGGTTATTCTGCGAACGTATTTTTGGGCCTGTAAAGGACTGGGAATGTCACTGTGGGAAATACAAACGTATTCGTTATAAAGGTATCATCTGCGACCGTTGCGGTGTAGAGGTTACTGAGAAAAAGGTACGTCGTGAGCGTATGGGACACATTGAATTGGTGGTTCCTGTTGCACACATCTGGTACTTCCGCAGCTTGCCGAACAAAATCGGTTACCTGCTTGGATTGTCTACCAAAAAATTGGATCAAATTATCTACTACGAGCGATATGCCGTAGTTCAGCCTGGTATCAAAGAAGAAGATGGCGTCAGCTACCTTGACTTCCTTACTGAGGACGAATACCTGGATATCATTGACAAGCTTCCTCGCGAAAACCAAATGCTTCCCGACACGGATCCAAATAAGTTTATCGCGAAAATGGGTGCTGATGCGCTTGAAATGCTTTTGAACCGGATCAAACTGGATGAGCTTTCATACGAACTTCGTCACCAGGCAGCAACAGACACTTCGCAGCAGCGTAAAGCAGAAGCTTTGAAACGTCTTAAAGTTGTTGAAGCTTTCCGTGATGCAAATACACGTATCGAAAACCGTCCAGAATGGATGGTGATCAAAATGGTTCCGGTTATTCCACCAGAACTTCGTCCGCTTGTACCTCTTGACGGTGGTCGTTTCGCGACTTCCGATTTGAATGACCTTTATCGTCGTGTAATCATCCGGAACAACCGTTTGAAACGTCTGATCGAGATTAAAGCGCCTGAGGTAATCTTGCGTAACGAAAAAAGGATGTTGCAGGAAGCGGTTGACTCGCTTTTCGATAACAGCCGTAAAGTAAACGCGGTACGTTCAGAAGGTAACCGTGCATTGAAGTCACTTTCTGACATGCTGAAAGGTAAGCAAGGACGTTTCCGTCAAAACTTGCTTGGTAAGCGTGTCGATTATTCAGGTCGTTCGGTAATCGTCGTTGGTCCTGAATTGAAACTGCATGAGTGCGGTTTGCCAAAAGATATGGCGGCGGAATTATTCAAGCCGTTCATTATCCGCAAGCTGATCGAGCGTGGAATTGTTAAAACTGTAAAATCAGCTAAGAAAATCGTAGATCGTAAGGATCCTGTGATTTGGGATATCCTGGAAAACGTTTTGAAAGGACACCCTGTTCTTCTAAACCGTGCTCCAACATTGCACCGTTTGGGTATCCAGGCGTTCCAGCCTAAGCTGATCGAAGGAAAAGCGATCCAGTTGCACCCATTGGTTTGTACTGCATTCAACGCTGACTTTGACGGTGACCAGATGGCCGTTCACGTGCCATTGGGTCAGGAAGCCGTTTTGGAAGCTTCGATGTTGATGCTTTCGTCACATAACATTCTTAACCCTGCCAACGGTGCGCCGATCACGGTACCATCACAAGACATGGTTTTGGGTCTGTATTATGTAACCAAAGGCCGTGTAAGCACTCCTGAGTATCCGATTATCGGAGAAGGAATGATTTTCTACGGTCCTGACGAAGTGATCATTGCAATTAACGAAGGCAAAGTTTCAAAACATGCTAACATCAAATGCCGTCTGAGAGTACGGAATGATGATGGTACTTTTGAAATTAAACTGGTCGACACTGTTGCCGGACGTATCCTGTTCAACCAGGCTGTTCCAGCAGAAGTAGGTTATATCAATGAGCTGTTGACCAAGAAAAAATTGCAGCAGATCATTGGTTTGGTATTCAAACTGGCGGGTGTTGCCCGTACAGCTCAATTCCTTGATGAAATCAAAGAACTTGGTTTCCAAATGGCCTTCAAAGGTGGTTTGTCAATGGGATTGAACGACGTAATGGTACCAGACGAAAAAGTGAAACTGATCGAGCAGGCGAAACTGGACGTTGAAAACGTTTGGAGTAACTACTTGATGGGTCTTATCACTGAAAACGAACGTTACAACCAGGTTATCGATATCTGGACACGTGTTAACTCACGTATCACAGAAACTTTGATGAAGCAGTTGGAAACAGATCAGGGTGGATTTAACTCTATCTATATGATGATGCACTCTGGTGCGCGTGGATCACGTGAGCAGATTCGTCAGCTGGGTGGAATGAGGGGTCTGATGGCCAAGCCTCAGAAAAACATCGCGGGTGGTGCAGGTGAAATCATCGAGAACCCGATCCTTTCTAACTTCAAAGAAGGTCTTGACGTTCTTGAATACTTTATCTCAACACACGGTGCTCGTAAAGGTCTTGCCGATACAGCCTTGAAAACAGCGGATGCAGGTTACCTGACCCGTCGTTTGCATGACGTAGCTCAGGATGTTGTAGTTGTGGAAGAGGATTGCGGATCACTTCGTGGTATTGCAATTTCAGCTCTGAAAGACAACGAAGATATCGTTGAACCGTTGTCAGAACGTATTTTGGGTCGTGTAAGCGTTCACGATGTATTTGATCCTCTTTCTAATGAGATGATCTTGGCTTCCGGTCAGGAAATTACGGAGGAAATTGCTTCGTACATTGACGAAACCAGCATTGAAACCGTTGAAATCCGTTCGGTACTGACTTGCGAGACACGTAATGGTGTTTGTGCGAAATGTTACGGACGTTCTCTGGCTTCGGCGCACATGGTTAACATTGGTGAAGCTGTGGGTGTAATTGCATCTCAGTCAATCGGTGAGCCAGGTACGCAGCTTACACTTCGTACATTCCACGTCGGTGGTACTGCTTCCAACATCTCTGTTGAGGCAAACATCAAGGCGAAATTCGATGGTGTAATTGGTTTTGAAGATCTTCGTTTGGTTCAATCTGTTAATTCAGAAGGAGACGAAGTGACGGTAGTAATGGGTCGTTCAGGAGAAGTTAAAATTACAAACCCTGAAACTGGCCAATTGCTGATCTCGAACAACGTACCTTATGGTGCCCACCTTTTGGTAAAAGACGGAGAGAAAGTTCTGAAAGGACAAGAGCTTTGTACCTGGGATCCATATCACGCAGTAATCCTTTCTGAATTCACTGGTACCGTGTCATTCGATGCTATTGAAGAAGGAATTACATACCGTGAAGAATTTGATGAGCAAACTGGTTTCCAGGAATCAGTAATCATTGAAACACGTGATAAAACCAAAAACCCTGCGTTAGTGGTAAAAGGTAAGAGCACGTTGTTGAAAGATCAAACTGAAAAAGGATATAACTTGCCAGTAGGAGCCCGTTTGGTGGTGAAAAATGGTACGGCTATCAAAGCAGGTCAGCCATTGGCGAAAATCCCTCGTGTTGTTGGTAAAACACGCGATATCACGGGAGGTTTGCCACGTGTAACTGAACTTTTCGAAGCTCGTAACCCGTCCAACCCAGCAACGGTTTCTGAAATTGACGGGGTAGTTTCTTACGGAGGTGTGAAACGCGGTAACCGTGAAATTCATATCGAATCAAGAGACGGAACGCAACGTCGTTATATGGTTGCCCTGTCGAAACACATTCTGGTTCAGGATGGGGACTTCGTAAGAGCAGGAGATCCATTGTCTGACGGAGCGATCACACCGGCTGATATCTTGTCTATCAAAGGACCAACTGCTGTTCAGGAGTATCTTGTGAATGAAATTCAGGAAGTATACCGTCTGCAAGGTGTGAAGATCAATGATAAGCACATTGAGTGTATTGTACGCCAGATGATGCAGAAAGTAGAGATTCTCGATGCAGGTGATACCAACTTCCTTGAAATGCAACCGGTTGACCGCGTTGTGTTCCGCGAAGAGAATGACAAGATCCTGGATATGAAAGTGGTAGAAGACGCAGGTAGCTCTGAAACATTGAAACCAGGTATGATCATTTCGGTACGTCGTTTGCGTGATGAAAATTCAAGCTTGAAACGTCGTGACTTGAAACTGGTTACTGCCCGTGATGCTCAGGCTGCGGTTGCGAAACCTACTTTGATGGGTATTACCCAGGCTTCATTAGGTACTGAAAGTTTTGTTTCTGCGGCTTCGTTCCAGGAAACAACCAAAGTATTGAGCGAAGCAGCGGTACGTGGAAAACGCGACGAACTGAAAGGCTTGAAAGAAAACGTGATCGTAGGTCACCTGATCCCAGCTGGAACGGGAATGCGTCAATACGAAAGCCTGATCGTTGGATCAAAAGAAGAATACGATGCATTGACTGACTCACGTGAAAAACAATCACGTAAAAAGAAAGAGTTAGTGTAGTTGATGTTCTGAATATAAAAAGAGCCGGTTCTGCTTATGTGGGACCGGCTCTTTGCTTTTTGATGCTATTTATTTTTAGTAATTTCCGCTGCCAAAGCAAATCGCTCAATGAATAGCAGATGCTATTAACAAAATAATCAATGGAAGATAACAGTAAAGAAAACGAGCAACAGATTAACGTAGAATTATCCGAAGAAATGGCGGAAGGTGTTTACTCTAATCTGGCTATGATAGCGCATTCAAACAGTGAATTTATATTGGATTTTATCCGATTGATGCCGGGTGTACCGCGCGCAAAAGTAAAGGCCCGCATCATTATCACACCGGAGCATGCAAAACGTCTGATCGCAGCTTTGACAGATAATATCCAGAAATACGAAGACCAGTACGGCCTCATTCAAAGCTCACAGGATAATGAGCCAACTTTCAATTTTCCCATCAGTTTCGGAGGACCCGGCGGAGAAGCATAGCATTACTTCTTGACGATCTTCCAGGCGAGTTTGCTTCCTAAATGATCCGTCGAGAGAATGTATGCACCGGATGGAAGCGTACGGATATCCCATTCGGTAACTTTCTCCTGAATTTTCATGGAACGGATCATTGTTCCTTTTAAATCAGTAATGTAGAAGAAGCTGCGTTTTGCACCGGCTGCATTGCTTTTGATCACAATTTTATCCTCGCTGGGATTTGGGAAAATAGTGATCTCTGGCAAGCTGGCATGAGGTAGACTGGTGATTACAATTGGATTGACTTTGACTGCAAATGTTGTGTCGGCAGTAGCGCAGTTTTTACTGTTGCAACGAGCCGTAAAAGTCGTGTTGGAAAGCAGTTTCAATGTCAATGTCCCTTCATTTTGTATCAGCGAATCTTTCACCGAACCTTCTGAGTTCGTCCATGACCACAACTGGCCTTCCGGACAATTGGTTATTCGGAATTTCACTTCGTCACCAGACTCCACCACATTTTTAATGTTGCTGAATAAAGGCGGGTCCATTGGCGGACAATTGGTCATACGTATATACCCGAAAATTCCGCTGAGCCACATATTTTCTTTGTCGTCAACCAGCAGATCATTTGCCACGTACTCATAAGGAATGGAGGTACCTGCCTGAATCCAGTTTCCGGATTCGCATCTGAAAACTTTCGTTTCAAGTCCCGTCGCAAGCACAAAAGCGTCACCCGCAGGCGAGAGCGCCAAACCGGAAAGATTACGGCCTAATGGTGAATTGGTATCATCAAAAACCTTCCATTGCTCCCCGTCATACAACGCAATGGACCCCATTGAAGTGAACGGATCGTACTGTCGCAACCACAAGTGCCCGGCATTGTTTACATGCATCTGATAAATGTTCTTTTTAATATTCGGATTTCGGGTATAGTCAATGGTTTCCAGAACATTGTAATTGTTCAGGTCAAGCACAGCAACCTCGCCCGATACACCATAGGAGTTACTAAGCAGAATCCAGGCCTTGTTGCCATTAGGGATTACCTGCAAAATCGACTGGGGTTCCGGGAAGCTTTTGACAGGGTTCAGGGTACCATTAACTTTCGTGAAAATGGTATTATAATTCCAGAGAAGTTTGGCGTCGGAATCAAAACCAGTGATGAGATTATAATGAATAAAAGGCTCGACGGGAACCTTCGGATCTTCATTTTGAATGTCATTGACGCGGAATGACCCATAGGCACCTTGTGTCATAATGTGGATACCCTGCTTTTGATCACTCTTCATGACCAGCCCATAACTCAACCCGAGGAGACCATTGGTATTGTCGCGGGTGAAAAGGTCATATGTTAATTCCTGCTGGTCCATTTTTACAATCCCTTGGTTGGTCCCAGGTAGCCATATGTTGTCTTTGGTGAGGACCGCTTTCACAGTGGGATACCCAAACAATTCCTGGTTGTGATCGCTCAAAAACTTGACATTAGCAGGTAACTGTTTATTTCCAGTCGTGAATTCAATGGTCACATCGGTCAGGTAACCTTCCGGGTAGTAAGAACGATCAAAATTAGTTTCCTCTATCCGAAGGAATAGCTTGCTATTTTGACGGTAAATTTTTGATAAATCCAGTGAATAGCTCGTAGTAATGATAGGTTTTTTTGAAAACAGGATTAGCCATTTCCAAATTGTTCGCAACGGTCACCGTCACGTCTGAATAACGTCCAATCGGGTGAAAGGAAAAAGGAAAAGACAGCGGGACATTCTGCAAATTGTTCGGGATAGGCATAAAAAGCCGGTCGTTTTTTGCAGGATTTGCTGAAAAAGACGCAACTTCCGACCAAGCCCCTCTTTTCTCACCTTGCATCGCCCGAACTCTCCATCTGAAACTGGCTCCATACGGAGGAACGTAATACAGGTTCGTTTGCTGTACAATGAAGCTGGCTGTCAGGTTAGTGAAACCAACATCAAAGGCGTGGGCAACCTCGATCTCATAATCGGTAGCTCGTTCCGCAGTTGAAAAAGTCAGATCAAGACCTGCTCTTGGAGGTATTACTTTGCCGCCCTGCGATTGGGTCAATATATCTGGTGGGCCCAGCTCCTTTGGTATAACTTTAATCACCCGAACTTCCGACCAGGCAGAATTCCCAAAAGCATTTACAGCCCGGATACGGATATAATAGTCTTTATTGGCCACCAGTATTTTTGTGGACAAGAGATTTACAGGCAAATTGAGGCTCGCAGCGCCCTGAAATCCCGAGTTATCTGCATAATTGATTTCGTACGACAAAGCCGTCGGAACCGCAGCCCAGGAGTAGAAATCACCCTTGTTAGTGGTCATATCTTTCAACGCATCAATGGCAGGGGCTGCTGTTTCAGCTTTTTTAAGAGTGCTCTCAGCATGCGTGCGCATTACAGTTTGGCACAGCGGATGAAATGTGTGCTCATCGCCGCAGTAACTCATAAGGCTTCCATTATCAAGCTGATTCAGCGATTTATCATAGCAACCACCCTCTGGCGAGGTACAATAGTCAATCGGGCCGCCCGGCCAGAAGCAGCTATGGGTATGTGGGGAACCAAAATTATGTCCGAATTCATGCATAATGGTGCCGTAGTTGCCGAGAGGGGATACATTATGCAGCCCGCCAAGGTTTGCAACACCGCTCGCCTCGGTCACATTCTTTGTAAAGAGATAAGTACGCTTGTCGAACGGAACATTCACCGCGGGGGTACTCCAGAGAAAGATCCTCGTCGTTCGTACCGCAAGTCAGTTGCTTTTTCTGGGCAACGCTATCAAAAAGGATGAAAAGGAAAAACAGGGCGTAGAGAAACTTCATTGACGAACGGATAAAGGGCGAGTACTGGTCAACTAAAAAGACACAACCTTGAATTTTTTCGTTGTATTATAGCGATATATTTTTCAATTCTCGGGTGAGAAAGTGGGCTGAATTTTCTTTATAGTTTAAATACCTTGTAATCAGCATTTTTGAAGCATTCTTTGTAAATTTCGGGAGCGGCTTCTTATCCGCAAAAGATATTTCTAGACCTAATCTATTCACCATGGCGTTATTTAAATTATCAATCAACAATCGTGCATACAATGCAGATGTAGAAGGGGATACCCCGTTACTCTGGGTATTGCGCGACAATTTTGGCCTCGTAGGGACCAAATACGGATGCGGTATCGCGCAGTGCGGTGCCTGTACCGTTCACCTGGACGGCAAAGCGGTGCGCTCCTGTGTGCTTCCTGTTTCGTCAGTCGGCAAAGCAAAAGTTACTACCATTGAAGGCTTGTCAGAAAAAGGAGATCATCCCGTACAAAAGGCGTGGGACGAGGTGGATGTGGCACAATGTGGCTACTGCCAGGCTGGCCAGATCATGACGGCAGCAGCTTTGCTGAAAGAAAAACCCAAACCAACTGACGAGGAGATTGTGTCTACCATGAGCGGAAATATTTGTCGTTGCGGTACTTATCACCGCATTAAGGAAGCAGTAAAAGTAGCAGCCACTAAATCCAACTGACCATGAAGACATTAGAACAAACTTCGAGGCGGGATTTCATGAGAATCGCCGCAGCAGCAGGTGGTGGTCTGTTTTTGGGTTTCAATTGGTCCAATTCGTCGGCACTTCCGGTGGTAGTAGATGCTAAACAGATAGCCGCAGGCTCCATTCATTTCAATAGCTATTTGTCCATCGGTACCGACAACAGCATTACCATTGTATCACCGAACCCGGAGATCGGGCAGGGTATCAAGACTGCATTTCCAATGGTGGTGGCGGAAGAACTGGACGCCGACTGGAAACAGGTTAAAACCGTTCAGGGAAATCTCGATACTACCATATTTGAAAGGCAGGTCACCGGCGGTAGCGGCGCAGTGCCGCATTCATGGGAAAGGCTACGCAAGGCTGGCGCCACAGCCCGTTATTTACTGATCGAAGCAGCGGCTGCCACCTGGAAAGTACCAACTGCTGAATGTAGTACCGAAAACGGAAAAGTCTTGCACAAGGCCTCCGGCAAATCGCTTTCATACGGACAACTTGCCGAGGCTGCTTCCAAACTAACGGTACCGAACGAAATTAAATTAAAGAACGAAAAGGATTTCAAACTGATCGGACAGTCTGTCCGTAATGTTGATAACAACAATATTGCTACCGGTAAACCACTTTTCGGGTTGGATTTTTACCGCGAAGGAATGTTGTTCGCATTAATTCAAAGACCTAAGGCATTCGGATTGAAATTAAAATCAGTCGATGCGGTAGCTGCGAAAGCAATGCCGGGGATTGTGGATGTAGTGACCTTTGATAACAGCGTAGCCGTAGTCGGCAAGTCTACATGGCAGGTGAAAAAGGCCAGGGAGGCATTGAAAATAGAATATGAAAAAGGTGGGGAACTGGAAAGCTCTTCGGATCACAACCGTATTTTCCAAAATCTGCTGGATAATGGAGAAGCTACTGTCCGCCGTAAAAACGGAGACGTTGATACTGCATTCAAAAATGCAGCGAAGGTGATCAAGGCTGAATACCAATGCCCGTTCTTACCGCATAGCCCGCTGGAACCGATGAATTTCTTTGCACACGTGCGGGAAGACGGGGTTGAACTGGTAGGGCCTACGCAAACGCCTGACCGCGCACGTACGGAAGTAGCGAAGCTGACCGGCATTGCCCCTGAGAAAATTACCGTCGAAATCACTCGTCAGGGCGGAGGATTTGGCCGCAGACTTGCTGCTGATTATGTAATGGAAGCCGCCAATGTATCCAAACTGATGAAGGCTCCCGTGAAGGTGATCTGGACCCGTGAGGATGACATGACCGGTGGCATTTATCGCCCTGCGGTACGTTATCGTTTCGAAGCAGCTTTGGACAAAAACGGAGAATTGATCGGATATAAATTAAGAGGGGTGGGCATTAATTCCGGAAATCCGACGAGAGAAGATAATTTCCCGTCAGGATCTGTGGATAACCTGCTGATCGACTCGGTTGAACATAAATCTCCCATTACGACCGGACCATGGCGTGCGCCGATCACCAATTTCCTGGCCTACGCTGAGCAGTCTTTCCTCGATGAGGTAGCTGAGGCAGCTGGCAAAGATCCCATTGAATTCCGTCTCGCTCTGCTGGAAAAGGCAAAAAAATCTCCGGCAGGCGATGTGAAATATGATGTAGACAGGATGATAGCCGTCATTAAAATGGCTGCTGAAAAAAGCAACTGGGGCAAGAAGAAAGGCGTTCATCAGGGTTTCAGTGTCTATTTTTCCCACCGGTCGTACGTGGCTCAGGTAGGAGAAGTAGTGGTGGAAAAAGGTAAGCCTGTTCTTAAGAACATCGTTGCGGCCGTGGATTGCGGTATAGTGATCAACAAAAGCGGCTCTTTACAGCAAGTAAGGGGCGGAGTTGTGGACGGTGTAGGCCACGCGATGTTTGGTAACATGACATTCAAAAACGGAACACCGGATCAGAGCAATTTCAATGGTTTCCGGTTGATACGGATGAATGAAATACCCGAGGTAGACGTGCATTTTGTAGACAACGGAATTTCACCGACGGGACTTGGCGAGCCTGCATTACCTCCGGCGGGAGGAGCCGTGGCTAATGCTTTTTACAAAGCAACCAAGCAACGGTTGAGAAACCAGCCTTTTATTAACGAGGAAGCATTCAAAGGCATTTCTTAAAATTATAGTGGAAACAATTATCAGACAGTAAGGTGAAAATGTGATACTGCATTTTTATCTTACTGTCTTTTATTTGAAATCAATCATATGCCCTTTAAGCGTGCCGCGACCATTCCATTTTCCTAAACCACTGATCTGTAAAATGAAAAAGACCATTACATCGCTACTTGCATTGCTATGCCTTTGTATCAGTGCGTATAGGCTGGCAGAATTTCCGGGTACTGAGATTACCAATGGCATTATCCAGGCCAAGTTGTACCTGCCCGATGCTTCCACCGGCTATTACCGGGGCACCCGTTTTGACTGGGCCGGCGTTGTGCCCAGTCTGGAATACAAGGGGCATTCTTACTTCGGTGTCTGGAATGCGGCACCTTATGATCCTAAATTGCACGATGCCATTACCGGTCCCGTGGAAGAATTCACGCCGCTCAGTTTTGATGACGCCAAAGCCGGAGAAACATTTGTAAAAATCGGTGTAGGCGTATTGGTGAAACCGGATGACAAAAAATACTCATTCGCAACCGATTACGAAGTCAAAAGCCAGGGGAAATGGACCTTGAACAAACAAAAGGACAGAGTAGAATTCACACACGAGTTGAAAGACGAGTCAGGATATGCCTACATTTATACCAAAACATTGAGATTGGTAAAAGGCAAGCCTGAACTTGTGTTGGAGCATAGCCTCAAAAATACGGGTACCAAGGACATTGCGACGAGTACGTACAATCATAATTTTTTCATGATTGACAAAGAACCGTCCAATCAAAATATCAGGATTAGATTCCCTTTTGAAGTGACAGGAGAAGGCAAGGGTTTCGGGACAATTATTAATGCAAAAGACAAAACGCTGAGCTATTCCAGGGAAGTTGTGAAGGGCGATCAGGTTTTCAGCAGCGGGTTGCAAGGTTTCGGGCCCACAGCCAAAGACTATGATATCCGCATTGAAAACATCAAAACCAATGCAGGGGTAAGGATTACCTCAGACCAGCCGTTGGAAAAACTGGTGTACTGGGCTTGCCCGACCACCTCTTGCCCGGAACCGTATATTAAATTGGCGGCAAAGCCTGGTCAGGAGATAAAATGGAAGATTAATTACGAATTTTACACTTTTTAAGCTTAAAGACGGCCGATAAGGTTTGTCCTGTTCTCAACAAAAGATTCAATGGGTAAACACGTTGATAAGGCATCTGCCGCCGGACTGCTGGTCGCACTGGGTATCATTTTCGGTGACATCGGTACTTCTCCACTTTATGTAATGCAGGCTATCATTGGCGATAATAGCATTTCGCCGGAAGTAGTGTATGGTGCAGTCTCCTGTATTTTCTGGACGCTTACATTACAGACAACGATTAAATATGTGATTCTTATCCTTCGTGCTGATAACAAAGGGGAAGGGGGTATACTTGCATTGTATGCGTTGGTGAGGAAAAAAGCTGCCTGGCTGACGGTACCGGCCATTATCGGTGCCAGTACATTGCTGGCCGACGGTATTATTACCCCGCCCATTTCCGTTTCTTCGGCGGTAGAAGGTTTGCGCATTCTTTATCCACGCATTCAAACCATTCCGATCGTAATTGGAATCCTCACGTTGCTGTTTATCATTCAGGTGTTTGGGACAACCATTGTCGGCAGGGCATTCGGCCCCGTGATGATGATCTGGTTCCTTATGCTCGCAGTTTTGGGGATTTCGCAGGTAGTTGCCCATCCTGAGATATTTAAAGCGCTTAATCCTTACTATGGTTACCAACTGCTGGCTAATCATCCGGGCGGTTTCTGGATGCTGGGGGCAGTTTTTCTTTGTACCACAGGAGCCGAAGCGTTGTATAGCGACCTTGGGCACTGCGGCCGTGGGAATATTCGCATCAGCTGGATTTTTGTTAAATCCTGTCTCATTCTCAACTATTTCGGGCAAGGAGCATGGCTGATCGTCCATTCAGGTGCCTTCCTGAACGGAAGAAAGCCATTTTATGAAATCATGCCCGACTGGTGGCTGCTGCCGGGTATTTGTATTGCTACCATGGCAACAATTATTGCAAGCCAGGCATTGATCAGCGGCTCGTTTACATTGATTTCAGAGGCGATCCGGCTAAATTTCTGGCCAAAAGTACGGCTCGTTTACCCCAGCGACCAGAAAGGACAACTTTATGTACCGAGCGTCAACTGGCTGCTATGGGCTGGCTGTGTGGGGATCGTGCTCTATTTTAAGGAATCGGCCCATATGGAAGCTGCGTATGGTCTGGCGATCACATTGACCATGATCATGACGACCATTCTGATGTCAGTCTATTTATATGTGAACAAAGTCAGTAAATGGCTGCTAGCTGTTTTTCTGATCGTTTATCTAGCCATTGAAGGCTCCTTTTTAGCTGCTAACCTGCTTAAATTTACACATGGAGGCTGGGTATCGCTGCTGCTGGCGACCATTATTGGCTTTGTGATTACGGTATGGCTCAAAGCATATTTTATCAAACTGAGACTGACCGAATTCGAGAGTCTGGTCAAGTACATTGGCCCGCTGCGGGAGCTGAGCAATGATATTAGTATTCCAAAGTACTCCACTCACCTCATATTCATGTCCAATGCATCGCATGAATCCGAAATTGAGAACAAGATCATTTATTCAATCTTTTATAAACGACCCAAAAGGGCTGACATTTATTGGTTTGTACACGTTGAAACCACCGATGAGCCTTACACAATGGATTACCATGTGAATATCATGGCTGAGGACGATGTGATCAAAGTTACGTTCAGGCTTGGTTTCCGGATTGAACAGCGCATGAACCTGTTCTTCCGAAAAGTGGTGGAGGATATGGTGATGAATAAGGAAGTGGACATTACCAGCCGTTATGAATCGCTGAGCCGTCAGAACATTACCGGGGACTTCCGGTTTATCGTTCTCGAACGTTACCTGTCCATTGATAACAACCTGCCGTTTATCGAAGACATGATCATGAAAATTTACTTCGGGATCAAAAGCATTACGACCTCGGAGGATAAATGGTTTGGTTTGGACAGCAGCTCGGTAAAGGTTGAAAAAGTACCACTGGTTCTCACCCCGACCGAGAAAATTCGGATCAAAAGAGTTTATGGTTAAAATTGGCGTTAGAATTACTTCGATGCACGTTTTGGGCTGAGAAAATCGTATTTCTGCCAGAGTTGATCGCTCAATGGGTATTCTAATACGCACTATGTGGATAGGCACCGGGCCTTTTAGTGACTCATTATGAAGCAATAACAGCCAAAGCCTGGAAAACGGGCTTGTGTTAGTTTAGATTAAACATATTTCAAAAAACTTTTAGAGCTTGAAGGAAAGCATCTTTTGGAATGCTTTTGGTAGCAGTTGACGCAATTAATTTTTTCAACGATTATTTACTTAATCAGGCTTTAAAAATGAAAAATCTAACCGCACTATTATTTGTGATGCTCCTGGCGATAGCGGGAACAATTCACGCACAGACGGTACCCGCACCTACTCAGCCCGTTCCGGAACAAAATCCGGTTCCAACGACGCCGACAGAAGATAAAAAACCTGACTTTAATTCGCCACATTCACCCGTCAGGCCTCCCAATACACCATCGGAAGATACGCTGATTAAAGGGCAGAAAAGCTCGGGAGCAGTTATCAAAGACACATTGATGCCATCGAGAAGCAAGAGGAGTGAGCGGGTGAATCGTCGGAACAGCAGAAAAGGAACTGCTGAAATGGATGATACGATCAAGACGGGCACTTCATCCGATCCGGTCAAAAAGCCGTAAATTTTAAAACTTAGTGTCAAATAAAATGCCTGGAAGACTGCTTCCGGGCATTTTATTTGTTAGGGTGTTAAAATCGATCAGCGGATGTCGATCGATAATGAATCACATGATCAACCCCGGGGGGAAGACTCAAACCTTCGAGTGATTAGGGGAGGCCGCTTCCAGGTCCGATTCCCAAAAGGGTTCTGTTACCACGGTTTTGTTTTCAGTGACCCACGTACACCAGACCCTTCCGTTGTAGGTGCGCCTGACGATCGGTAACGAGGGGTTTCCATCAGCATAGGTTGTGGTTTCAACGATTTGGTATTCATCCACTTGCATCAACCTGGATCCATTCTTCTCTTTGACCCAGTCGTTTTTGATAAAATTTAACGTAACCATTGGTAATGAAATTTTTATAACGCTGAATAGGAAAATTAAAATGTTATGCCATGAAATAACGTAGGCGAACCCAATACCGACCGCCTGTCAGTAGTATAGAATTAACTGGTAGAATTATTTTTATTTTGTTACTAACGCATCCATTTTGCTATTAAGTATCATACTTGCATAAGTGTAGCTTTTTTGATACATCATGACTAACCCCGGCTGGTGCTTTTTGTTCTTACCTGCTTCTCCAATTATCAACTGAATTCCGCCGGTTTTTTTCAAAATCGGCCCGGATGTCAATTCTGGCAATTCTCCCTGCATTTATGACTCATTTTTAATGTGATAATTTATCCACAAAATAAAAATATGAGCATGGGACGTGGCGAACAAGTTACCAAAAAAGTCGGATTCAAGGCTGCCAAAGACTGGCTTCGGCGATTCCTGGAAAGAGGTTTCGACTGGATTGCCTTGTTCATTATTGCATTGATTATACTTCTGAGCCTTGTTTTCTTTTGAATTTTTTATACTCATCCCGCAACAGTCATGAAATCGTTCCTCATTTATTTGGCATTGAGTACATTGTTAATAATTTGCTATTGCGAAAAGAAATACGCAGGTACCGAGCGGGAAGCGGTTTTCAATGCTTCGGTAGTAGGGTCGCGGTTTTTTGTAGGTCGGTTTGCTAAAAGCGAAGGGCCTTCCGACGATCCTACTTTTAGGATGCAATTGCAGATCAATGATAGTTTTGTAAGAGGATCGTATCGCCCTCTGAATTCAAACGTTGATGTGGAACTGATAGGTGCGGTGAACAGCCTGAATGAACTGATACTGATTGAGTCCGGCAATGGTAAGGCGACCGGTACATTTAAAGGCAAATTGGTAAACGGGGGCAATCGGCTGCTCCGTTTGTCGGGTGTTTGGACAGGAGTAGACGCTGCGGACCCGTACTATTTTTTGGTAGATGAAGTCCGCTAGCTACAATGATAGAATGATATGACAGATTTATGAATTATTATACAATTGTATTAATTAACAGCGTTTTATGGGGTTTTTAAAGGGTCTACTACTGATTTTGATAGCCTGTTCTCAGATCAATGCCCAAATGCCCATGCTGACGCTCGAACACCTCACCACAAAAGAGGGGCTTCCTTCTAACGAGGTATGGTGCATTTCCAATGATAAACAAGGCTTTTTATGGATTGGGACTGGAAGGAATATTTGCCGCTACGACGGCTACGACTTCCTGCGGCTGGATAGTCTGCAATTGGGCTATTGCTCCGGAGTCTCTACTAGTTCCAATGGCGATATCTATACATCCAATGATACCAGAGGCCTCTCGAAAATAGAAGCCAAAACACTTGCAGTCAGTACAATTGCTGTTAATAATTATGACGATGCGGATCCGGGAAACGACCTGCATGAGCAGAGCATGGTGGACAGCTACGACCAGGTATGGGTGTGTGATTACACTTCCGTAAAGCGGTACGATCCGGCCACGAAGAAGCTTCACCGCTATACATTTTCAACCACCGTGTCAGGAGGGGACGTGTATCAGTATGCGAGCTTTTACGAAGATGCCAGCGGTACATTCTGGATTGTTTCTGAACTAGGCCTGTATCGTTACGACCGGAAAGCTGACAAATTAGTCTGTCACCTGGGAATGGAAGCCATTTTACCAAAAAACAGGGTGCCGGTCCGCCTTTGCAAAGCCTCTGGCGATGGGGCAGGAAATCTCTGGATCGGTGGCTACGAGTATGGCTTGGTCTGGTATTCCCCGAAAACAGATGAATTCAAGATCCGGAAAGAAGGTTTCGAACATAATAATGTGATATGCGCCCAGGAATCAAAAGATGAAAACGGCAAGAGGATCATTTTCATTGGTACCAATGATGGGATCAGTGTGTTTTATCCCTACAAAAATGAGTTGTACCATTTACCGCAGTTTTACAACGATGGTATCAAGGTCAAGGGTATGTTTGACGACCGCGCAAACAGCATTCTATGGATCGCGACCAACGATGGCGTTTACAAGTACCGTTACCGCAATGCAGGGATACGCACTACCGGTCTCGCACCTGGCGTAGTGAGGTTACCGGTTCAGGTGACCAGTATTTTACCGGCACCCGGCGGGAGCTACCTGCTGGGATTGTCTCATTCAGGTGCGCTGTGCTGGAAGCCAGCCAGCAATCAGTTTCGCTTTCTGCCTTTCCCTATTGACGCGCTAACTGACAAAATAAGGTGGATCATGGATCGGCCTTTCGCATTCACGGATAAGGGGATTTTTACCGGAGACATTGAAAATGGACGTTTTACCCTTTGGAAACCTTCCGTCGAACTATTTAAAAATAAGGATTTCCGCGACGGACTGCTGGACCGGAAGGGGCGCCTGTGGATTGCTAATTTGAATGAGGGGTTAAAAGTAATTGATCCTAAAACAAATAGGGAGATCAAAGTTTTCCCTGATGAAGAAGCGCGCAAGCTCGTGCAGCTTAGCTATGTTAAAGGCATTATAGAAGGGAATGACGGGCGGATCTGGGTTGCGTCCTGCTCGCGGGGATTGTTTTTCTTTGACGAAGAACATTCAAAATTTGTGAACATAGAAAAGCTGCCGGAAAATAAAGGCCTCAGGATTGGTGGGGACTGCATTAATGGCTTGCAGAAAACCGCTGACGGTTCTATCCTGATCGCTAGCTGGGGAGGAGTATCCAAGATTTCGTCAAAAGGAAAGATACTGACAACATTTGAGTTCAAATCAGGCTTGCTGATCGACACTTATTGTGCAAACATTGCAGAGATGCCAGACGGAAATATCTGGTTTAGTACCAATGAAGGTATCCACATTGCCAATCCCAAAACACGTACAGTCCGCTACCTCACGACGATTGACGGGCTTCGAAGCAACGCTCCTGTCGGGTTTTATTATAACCAGAAGAATGAGCTGATGCTGGGGCTGACGAATGCTATTAATATTTTGAATATCAGCCAGCTGAATGGCGACGTTACCAAGCCGCGCGTCGAAATGAGTTCGATCGAAGTGAAAGGCAAAATGCTGCATCATGATCTTGCAAACGAAATAGAATTGCAGCCGGACGAAAATTCGATCACGTTCAATTTCACCACACTCAATTTTGAACCGACTTCGAAGAATTTATTCAGTTATCAGCTCGAAGGATTTGAGTCATCCTGGGTGGATCTGGGAAATCAGCATTCGGTATCTTTTACCAATTTGTCGGCCAAATCATACACACTGCGTGTCAAAAGCAGCAACAGTTCTGGCCAGGGGAGTGATAAACCATTGATCGTCAGGTTCTCGGTGAAGCCATACTTTACCAGTACCTGGTTTTTCAGGACGCTGATCGGGCTTACCATTGCGGCGCTGATCGTGCTCATGATGCGGTGGCGGGTTAATACCCTTGCTGAAAGGAACCGACTTGATCTGGAAATTACCGAATGGAGGCTTAAAGCTCTCCAATCGCAGATGAACCCCCATTTTCTGTTCAATTCACTGAACTCTGTGCAGAATTACCTGCTGACGAACCGGGGTGTTGAGGGAGCCAGATACCTTTCCAAATTCTCTAAGCTCGTACGGCGGATCATGGAAAACTCAAATCATCAGTACCTGTCTTTCGAGCAGATCATTGACACGCTGAGAATGTATGTCGAAATAGAGTCTTTCCGGTTCAATCACGAGTTTACCTACGACTTTGACATTGAAGAGAACGACGTGCTGCTCGACGCACATTTGCCGCCAATGCTCCTGCAACCGTATGTGGAGAATGCGATCTGGCATGGACTGATGCCCAAGGAAGGAGAGAAAAAGCTGAAAATTACCGCCAGGGTGGAAAAGAAACACCTGGTATGTACGATTGAAGACAATGGCGTGGGGCGCACTTTCGCGCCGAGATCAGAGGGGCATATTTCGCGTGGACAGGAAATGACCAAGGGGATTTTTGAGTCACTTCGCCGGAAAGAGAGCGAGGCGAAAATTGAAATGATTGATTTGTTTGATTCTGCAAATAATCCCGCCGGGACGCGGGTAAGGCTCACGATTCCACTTGAAAACGTATGAAACAACATCTACGCGCCATTATTATTGATGACGAAACCAATGCCCGCGAGGCGCTGACCAATCTGCTCGCATTGATTTGCCCCGAAGTGGAAATTTGCGGCGAGGCCAAAAACGCCGATCTCGGTATTGAGCTCATCAGCAAAGTAAAACCCAATCTGGTATTCCTTGACATTCAGATGCCCGGTAAGACGGGATTTGACTTGCTAGCATCATTTGAAAAAGTAGATTTTGGGGTCATTTTCACGACGGCTTACCAGGAGTATGCGATCCGGGCATTCCGGTTCAGCGCGATTGACTACCTGCTCAAACCCATTGATCCCGAAGAGCTGGAAGCGGCCGTCGCCAAGTTTAAATCGCAGGTGGCGAGTGTAAATCCGCAGCAATTGCAAATTTTACAGGAACACCTCGATCCCGCGCGTAGCCTGCGCCTGGTTCAGCGTACCCGGAATGACAATCAGCGCATTGCATTGCCTACTGCTGAGGGGATACATTTCGTGCAAATGACGGACATCATTCAATGTGAGTCACTAGGTTCCTATACCAAATTTCACCTGGTCAAAGGCCCGGCGATTGTCGTATCGCGGTTATTGAAAGAGTACGAAGAGATTCTGGACAATTACTATTTCTTCCGCGTTCACCAGTCCAATATCATTAACCTCGAACACATTAAAAGATATGTGAAGGGAGACGGTGGGCAGGTGTGGATGAGCGATAATACCGAAATAGAGGTCTCCCGTCGCCGCAAAGATGAATTTCTGTTGCTACTGTCGGAATTCTACGTGAATTCGGGCAAACTGAAATAAACCCTCCGCTTCCCCGGCTCCGTTGCGCTGCCTTTTATTTTCAGCCGGATGTAGAGTTAATTCCGCCGACTCTAAACCAAAACCAGCCTCATACATAGTCCCTTCTACGGAGCCTTTTTGTTGTATTAGTTTTGAAATGTCAAAAGGGAACAAAGACAAAAAATAGCATCCTGTCTGTTTCCCGGTTCAAAATCTTAAACAACAATCCAATCATTTATTAGTTATGAAAACTTTACAAATCGCAGTTCTTTTCGCCATTATCGGTCTTGTTACTTTCAGCTCATGCAGCAAAAAATCGGACGATGTTACTCCTGATCCGGCAGCAACAGTAGGATTTCAGGTGAAAGTGGATGGCAAAACTTACGCACCGGATTACGCTTATGCACTGGCCAGCTTTCCGGGGGCAAATGGTTACTATGCTGTTTATGGTCTGGATAGCAAAACCAGTGATGTAGTTGCGATCGCCTTGCCAAATTCAGCCGTAGAAGGTACATACCCTATCAATGCAGTTAATTTCGGCATCCTGACGTTGAATAAGGAAGACTTTTCAACTATCAACGGTGGAGATGGTAAAGTGACGATCACCAAGAAAACGGCAACACAACTGCAGGGCACGTTCAGTTTCACCGCTTTTGATGCAGCAGGCAAAGTAAAACGCACCCTGACAGAAGGAAGCTTTAATGTCAATATTCGCTAAGATCCGGTAGTTATATTAATCTATACCCACACGAGGCTGTCTTTCGGGACAGCCTTTTTTGCATTACTCGCTCTGCAAACTTCTGACCGGATCGAGCAAAGCTGCGCGGATCGCCTGGTAACTCACAGTGAGTAACGTAATGGCCAATGCCCCGATACCAGAGGCTGCAAATATCCACCATGATATTTCGGTACGATAGGTGTATTTCTCCAACCAGCTATTCATCAAAAAGTAAGCGACGGGCCCGGATATCAGGCAAGATAAAATGACCAGAAAGACAAAGTCTTTCGATAATAGCTGCCACAAATTGGCAATGGAAGCGCCCAATACTTTACGGATTCCAATTTCTTTGGTACGCTGCTCGGCAACGAACGAGGCCAGCCCGAACAAGCCGAGGCAGGAGATGAATATGGCAAGTGCTGCAAAGAAAGTGGCCAGTTTGCCTATCCGCTCTTCGCGGGCAAATTTCTTGGCATATTCTTCGTCTACAAACTGATAGTCGAAGGGTGCCGAGGGGATCAGCTTCTTGAAAACAGCTTCAATTCGCGGCAATGCTTTGCTGGTACTCATGTTTGGGTTCATTTTAATGTTGATCCAATCCACGCCACCGTTGTGTCCTTTTACAAAAAATATCGTTGGTTCAATGGCGTCATAAGGAGACTCCATGATCATATTCTTGATAACCCCCAGGATTTTGTAGTCCAGTACCTTGTCACCCCGGTACCATTTCCAGCGAACAGGCTCCCCGATCGGATTTTCCAGTTTCATGAATTTCATCGCTGCCTCATTGATGACAATTCCGGAAGAGTCGGTAGCGATTTCCCTTGAAAAGTCGCGGCCTTTGATAAATTGCCAGCCGACGGTTTTTCCGTGCTCATGCGTTACAGCCAGCGTTCCGAAGTCTTGCTCGGCATTGCCATTCTTCCATTCAAAACCGGAATTGCCGGAAGCGACATTGGTCACGGTACCCATTGATTCAGACATTTCGGATACCGCGCCGGTCGCTTTCAATTCATCCCTCAGTAAGTCATATTTTCCGTAGAAATCATCAGAAACCATTCTTAGCATGATCAAACCATCACGTGTGTAGCCTACCGGCCTGTTTTTGGCAATCTGGATCTGACGAATGATCACGATCGTGCTGATGATCAATGTCACTGAAACGGTGAACTGCATCACGACCAGTACTTTACGGGGAATGGTGGCGAAACGTCCGACACGGAATGCGCCTTTCAGAACTTTAACCGGTTGGAATGCAGACAAATAAAGTGCAGGATAACTGCCCGCCAGTAAACCGGTTACTAAAACAAAACTCAGACTGGACAGCCAGAAATACGGATTCCCCCAAAGCATGGACATTTGCTTCGCGGCCAGATCATTAAACCAGGATAATAAAGCGGTAGCCATCAATATCGCGAAAACAAAGGCGATCAGGACGACGAGTAGTGATTCGCTCAAAAACTGATTGACCAATTGGGTACGAAGCGAACCGATAGCTTTACGGATTCCCACTTCCTTCGCCCGTTTTTCGGAGCGGGCGGTACTTAGGTTCATAAAATTGATGCAGGCCAATAGTAGTACAAAAGCCCCGATAATGCCCACTGTCCAAACCAGCCGTACCGGTTCGGCGTCGGCTGCTCCCCGGTTGAAACCATGCAAATGCCAGTTATCCATTGGATGTAGGAAAACCTGAGGCCTCTGCGCAGCCTGATCCTTGTAATTGGTCAGATTTTTCAGTTCCGCGTCCTTAATGATGGTTGAAACTTTCGAAAAGTTATCCTCCGGCTTTATTTCAGCATAAATCGTCAGAAAATGATTGCTCCAATCCTGCGTGGCCCTTTCTTCGATCCAAGTGTTTTGGGTAAGCCACAGATCAAATGGTGAAACGAATTTCACTTCGTTGAAATGACTGTTCATAGGCATATCTTCATATACCCCGGTTACCCGAACATCAATCTTGTTATTCATTTTTAATGTCCGGTTCACAGGGTTCTGGTCACCAAAAAGCGATTTGGCCGTTGTAGCGGATAGCATAATGGAATACGGGTCCGCCAGGCCGGCATGCGAACCATGAATCATTTTCAGCGAAAGCATATCGGGAGCCTCTTTATCCCAGAACTGCCCTTTTCTGGAAATCTTTTTATCTCCGGCCGAAAGAATGTAATCCTGCCGCCACGAAACCCTCACCAGATTATTGAAATTGTTCTGATAATGGTTTTTCAGTTCGGTAAACAGCGGATAGGGCATGGAATTGTTGATACCATGCTCGCCGGTGCCTGTGAACCGTGTCATTACCTGGGCAATGCTGCCGTGACGGGTGTGGTACCTGTTAAAACTCAGTTCGTCGTAAAGCCACAAACCAATCAGAATGGCTACGGCCATACCCACGGCCAGTCCGCCAATGTTAATGGCAGAGTAGCCTTTGTTTTTCAGAAGATTTCGAAAGGCGATTTTGTAATAGTTGCGTATCATAGTCTAGGTGTTAAAGTCTTTATTCTGAGCGTAAAGACTTCACCGGATTCATTAACGCTGCACGGATCGCCTGAAAACTTATTGTTAGTAATGTCACAATCAATGCTCCGCCCGCGGAGGCAGCAAAGATCCACCAGGAAATTTCGGTTCGGTACGTATATTTCTGTAACCAGCCTGTCATCAAATACCAGGCAATGGGTGCGGAAATGATACACGAAACGATCACCAGGATCACAAAGTCTTTGGACAAAAGCCGCCATAACCCTGCTACTGATGCTCCAAGTACCTTGCGTATTCCAATTTCCTTGGTACGCTGTTCGGCTACAAAAGAAGCAAGCCCAAACAGCCCCAGACAGGAGATCAAAATGGCAAGTACTGCAAAGAATGTAGTCAGCTTCGCGATACGCTCTTCATCACTGAATTTCTTTGCATATTCCTGGTCTGCGAAACTGTATTGGAACAAATTTTCCGGATCATATTTTTTGAAAACAGCCTGAATTTGAGTCAATGCCTGCGAAGCACTGGCAGAAGGCTTGATCTTCATATTGACCAGACTTATCCTTTTATAATTAATAAAGAAGATCGTCTGTTTCGCCGGCTCATAAGGTGATTGGGTTACGAGATCTTTCACTACACCAATGACCTTGTAACCGCCATTTTTGCCCCATTGAATGATTTGACAAACCGGATTTTTCAGTCCCATGTATTTGACAGCGGCTTCATTCAGTATAAAACCCATTGAATCCGTGGGGAATTCTTTGGAAAAATCGCGGCCTTCCTTGATTTTCCAATCAATGGTTTTGCCAAATTCATGGGTCACCCGCAATGTTACAAACTCGTCGGCCATCGCCGGATCTTTGCCTGGCCAGGTAAGCCCACCGTTAGTGACGTAGGTGTTGGTAACCGGGCTGTCGGTTGCGGCCATTTCCTCCACTGCTCCGGTGTTGAGCAAATCGTTCCGAAAGGCTGCAAAGTGTTTAATGATCTCGTCAGATTTAATCGGACTGCTGACAAGTTGTTGTCGGCTGTAACCGATTGGCCGGTTTTTAGCAAATTGTATCTGACGGAAAACGATAATGGTGCCGATGATCAGCGTTACTGAAACGGTAAACTGCAAAACGACCAAAACCTTGCGCGGCGAACCCGACAAACGCCCCGTATTTAATTTCGCTGTTATGCCTTTTAACGCTGCAATGGGTTTGAATGAAGACAGATAAAGTGCAGGATAACTGCCGGCAAGAAGTCCGGTAAAAAGCACAAAACCCAAACACGAGGCCCAGAAATAAGGCACATTCCAGGGAATATTGATCCGTTTGTCGACTACCTGATTGAATTGGGGAAGACAAAGCCTTGTGAGGATAATAGCGAAGAAAAAAGCAATGAAAACGACCAGTAACGATTCGCCCAGAAACTGCAATGCCAGCTGGCTTTTTGCCGAGCCTACTGCTTTGCGAACGCCTATCTCTTTTGCTCGCTTTTCACTTCTGGCCGTGTTCAGGTTCATAAAATTGATGCAGGCCAATAGCAGTACAAACATTCCGATGACGCCAAACAGCCTTACATTCGCGATCCTGCCTCCAACGATTTTGCCGTTCTTGAATTCAGAATACAAATTCCATTTAGCCATAGGCTGTAAAAAGACAACCGGGTTATACTTGGTTTCTTCGGCGTCGATATTATTAAGCTTCGACTTGCTAATGTTGGCCGATACCTGCTCCATCTTAGCTTTTTCGGCGATTTGTACATAAATCTCAAACCAGTTGTTCCCCCAGCCAAGCCATGGCGGTAAATTCTGTTCCACCAGTTTCCACGGCGCAATGAAAGCTAGATTAGCAAACGTAGCATTACGTGGCAAATCGGCATAAACGCCTGTTACTTTGACAACCTGGTCATTATCGATCTTCACGACCTTATCCATTGGCTCGGCATTTCCAAAAATCGCTTCACTGGCCGATTCGGAAAGCATGATGGAGTTGGGATCTGAGAGACCTGATCGGGTGCCTTTCAGCATTTTCAATGAAAGCATTTCAGCAGCTTCCGGTCCCATGTAGTAACCGTTCTGATTGATCTTTTTAGAGCCAAAAGTCAACAGGTGATCTCCACGTCCGCCAGCCAGTACTATATGTTTGAAATTATTGCCATACTTGTTCCGGAGTTCCGGTTCGAGCTGCATAGGCGCATTTCCACCCGTTTGAATTTCACCATTGAATGTTTGATGTTGCATTACCTGAGCGATGCGGTCATAGTTTTCGTGGACTCTGTTAAATGAAATCTCGTCAAATACCCAGAGCCCGATCAGCATAGCCACCGCCATTCCCACGGCCAATCCGCCAATGTTAATGGCAGCATAACCCTTGTTTTTTAACAGGTTCCTGAAAGCGATTTTGAAATAATTACGGATCATGGCGTGACTGAAGAAATAGGTTTTGGAATAATCATTGGAATTTTTTTCTCTGGCAAATGGGCGTAGTAATTTAAATACGCTCAGAATATACCGCCACCGTGCCTTTCGCTCACCGTCGGTTTTTAACCAATAATTGTGCATTTCCAACAAGTCGCCCTGAACCTCTTCCAAGGTATTTGGGTCGGCAAGCCAGGCTAGTAGCTTGGTGGCCCAGCGAGGAGGCCTTTGGCTTTCGGCGGTCGGCTTTCGGCTGTCAGCCATTGTTTGTTAAGTTTTGTATAATCAATTACTTATTTGCCTAAAACACCAATCCAAACCTAACCCGACAGCCGACTGCCAACAGCCGAAGTAGTTCCTTCACTCGCTCCGCAACGACTTCACCGGGTTCATCAAGGCAGTTTTAATGGATTGAAAACTCACTGTTAACACTGTGAGTACCAAAGCCCCTCCCCCTGATACCACGAATATCCACCACGATATTTCTGTGTGATAGTTGTATTTCTGCAACCAGACATTCATGAAATAATAAGCGATCGGAGCCGAGATCATGCACGAGATCAGGATGAGCCATACAAATTCCCGTGAAAGCATTTGAAATAAACCAGCAACAGAAGCCCCCAACACCTTACGAATACCAATCTCTTTGGTACGTTGCTCGGCGGTGAACGAGGCCAGCCCGAAAAGTCCAAGGCAAGAAATGAAAATTGCGGTCAGCGCAAATATGGCGGCTAACTTACCCACCTGGTTTTCAGTGGCGAACTTTTGGTCAAATTCGTCATCTACGAAGCTATATTCAAAGGGTAGTGAAGGATTGTATTTCTCGAAAATAGACTGGACGTCGGCTAATGCTGCTTTTAAATTCGTATCTGGTTTGAGTCTCAGAAAAATATTGCTGACAACAGCAGGATTAAACAGGATGGCCAACGGATAAACAGGCTGAAACGGATCTTCCAGGATCAGGTTTTCCACAACACCCACAATCGTCAGCACCCGGTTGCCTGAGCGCATAGTTTTCCCGATTGGATCCTTGTAGCCGATCACTTTAAGAGCAGCTTCGTTCAGAATAACTGCATTAGAATCGGATTTATAATCTTTGGAAAAAGGGCGGCCTTGCTTGAACTTTAACCCAGCCGTTTTTTCAAAATCCCATTCGGTCATAATTGCATCCAGGGCGATGTCGGAATTTGGCTCCTTGCCTGTCCAGGAAAAATCACTCCACCGGTTATAAACGCGCGTCATCGGTTGGGAGGCTTTCGAAACGGATGCTATGAAGCCATTGTTCAACAACTCCTGTTTTAAAGGGATAAAGTTTTTTACAAGATCATCGGTGGAATTAATGGAGATCAGATTGTCGGTATTATAGCCAACTGGGCGGTTTTTTGCGTAGCTAATTTGTTTGTAGACGATGACAGTACTGATTATCAAACCAATCGAAACGGTAAACTGGGAAACTACCAGGACCTGGCGCAGGGTGACCGATTTTTTTCCCTGAATGAATTTTCCTTTTAAAACTTTGACAGGAGCAAAAGACGAAAGGTACAATGCCGGATAGCTTCCGGAAATCAGGCTTGTCAGGATACAAACCAGGAAAACCATCGCCAATAAGTTCAGATCGTTCAAATTCAGCGCGATATTCGCGAAACCAATGTCTTTAAGGGCTGGAATAATCAGCTTGATCAGGAAAATTGACACCATGAATGCGAGGAGTGCGGTTAGCAACGATTCACAGAAAAATTGAAGTATGAGTTGCTTGCGCTGCGAACCCACTGCTTTGCGAATGCCAACTTCCCTGGCCCTCTTCTCCGAACGTGCTGTGGACAGGTTCATGAAATTAATACAGGCGATCAACAGCACGAAAATCCCGATCATGCCGAACAAGCGTACATACTCGATTTTCCCGCCCGCATTGGTCCAGTTTACATAATTGTCATACAGGTGCCACTTGGTTAGCGGATGTAAAAACAGCGTCTGATTCTTCTGGTTCTTGTCTCTCAGAACATTCAAGGGTGCTATCTTTTTGGAAAAAGCCTGCATATCAGCCTCTTCTTCAAGCTCTACCACATTCAACAGGAAGTTATTTCCCCAATTGGTCTTATTATTTTTGACAAAATCACTAACCAGCACGCCAAACTCATATGGCACGAGGAAGTCAAATTGTATGGTGGAATTCCCTGGGACGTCTTGTACAACTGCGGTTACCTGCAATTGATAATTATTGTCCAGTTTAACCAGCTTCCCAATGGGATCAGCTTTTCCAAACAGCGCCCCTGCAAGTGACTTGGTAAGAACAATGGTATTGGGGTTGCTCAATGCTGTTTTGATGTTGCCTTCAAGGAGTGAGAAGGAAAACATTTCTAAAAAATCCGGGTCAACAAACTGCCCTTCTTTAATAAAACTATTGTTATTGGCCGCCAGGCTGTGCCGTCCGCCCATATCCATCCGGGTTATTCTTTTAACCTCCGGATAATTTGCCCTGAGCTCATAGTACAGGGGCAAAGGTGTGGCATCCTGTGTCTTTTTTTCATTGTTATACAGCGTGTTTTTCTTTATCAGGGCAATGCGTCTGCCGTTTTTATGAAATGTATCAAAACTTATTTCATACCGGGCCCAAAGCCCTATCACTATCGCAAAGGCCATCCCCACTGCCAAACCGGAAATGTTAATGACAGAATAGACCTTATTTTTTACAAGATTTCGAAAAGCAATTTTGAAATAGTTACGTATCATATCATTGCTGAATAAATAGGCTCTCGAATAATCATTAGACTTTTTTTCTCTGGCAAATGGGCGTAGTAATTTAAATACGCTCAGAATATACCGCCACCGTGCCTTTCGTTCACCGTCGTTCTCAGACCAATAAGCATACATTTCCAGCAAATCGCCCTGCACCTCTTCCAAAGTGTTCGGATCGGCCAGCCAGGTTAGTAGGTTGGTGGCCCAGTGAGGGGGCTTTGGGCTTTCAGCAGTCGGCGGTCGGCTTTCGGGCATCTTTTTTACTTTTATAAGTTCTCCGTTTTGCTAAGGTCAATGGTCGAAAGCGAAGCCATTTACTCGCTTCGCAGGCTTTTCACCGGATCCAGTAATGCTGCCCGGATAGCCTGATAGCTGACGGTCAGCAATGTTAAGGTCAATGCACCTGTTGCGGATGCGGCAAAGATCCACCAGGAAATTTCTGTCCGGTAGGTGTACTTTTCGAGCCAGCTACTCATATAATACCACGATGTCGGGGCGGATAAAAGGCAGGCAATGGCAACCAGCAACACAAAATCCCCCGAAAGCAGCAGCCAAAGGTTTGCGACCGAGGCCCCTAGTACCTTTCGAATGCCAATTTCCTTGATCCGCTGCCCGGCGACAAAAGATGCCAGCCCGAAAAGGCCCAGACTCGAAATAAGAATGGCCAATACTGCGAAGAAAGCGGCGAGGGTTCCTATCCGTTGCTCATCGGCGAATTTGAATGCGTATTCATCATCCACAAAATCATACTGAAACGGAGAGGCAGGATCATGTTTTTTGAAAACACTTTCAATGTTCCGCAATGCATCGGCTGCATTGGCTTTCGGGTCAATCCGGATCGTGATAAAGTTTCCGGCGCGACGGCCTATAAAAAAGATCGTTTGCTTTACAGGCTCGTAGGGCGAAGTCATGATCATGTCTTTCACCACTCCGATGACTTTGAAACTTTTATCCTCCCATTTTACAAACTCACCGGGCGCTTTTCCAGAAAAACCCATCAGGCGCGCGGCGGTTTCGTTGAGGACAAAGCCAGAAGAATCAGTCGAAAATGATTTGGAAAAATCCCTCCCTTCGACAAATTTCCAACCCACTGTTTTGCCAAAATCGTGGGCGACAGCCATTGTCACAAAGTCAACCTGCATGGCGGGATCCTTACCTTTCCAGTTGAATCCTTTGTTTACGGACCGCACGTCGGTGGTAGGCCCCATTGATTCCGACACTGCGCTTACTGTGCCAGTTTTGATCAATTCATCACGGAATGCGTCGATATGTTTGTGGATCTCGGGCGTGCTCACATGAATGGAGACCAGTCCTTCGCGGTCATAACCGACCGCCCGGTTTTGCCCATGCTTTATCTGACGATAGATCACAATGGTGCCGATAATGAGCGTAACGGATACTGTGAACTGCAAAACCACCAGTATTTTGCGCGGGGCAACATTGACAAAACCTCCCAAAACCCTGGAAGGAAGCAGGCCACGAAGTGCCTTTGCAGGATCGAAAGACGAGAGGTACAATGCGGGATAACTACCTGCAACCAGACCTGTAAGAAGGCAAAAGCAAATACTGATCACCCAGAACCAGGGACTTGTCCACATCAGGACCATTTCCTTATCCGCTATTTCATTGAAAAGCGGCAATGCCAGTTGCGCCAGAAGAATAGCCAGCAAAAAAGCTGAAATGACGATCAGATACGATTCACTCAAAAACTGTATCGCCAGTTGCAACCTGACCGAACCGATTGCTTTTCGGATACCCACTTCCCGCGACCTTTTTTCAGACCGGGCCGTACTCAGGTTCATGAAATTAATGCAGGCCAGCAACAGCACAAAAACGCCGATAATGCTGAAAAACCAAACAGTCTGGATTTTTCCGCCGGTATTGACGCCATTCTGCCATTCCGAATACAGATGCCACCGGCTCATTGGATGCAGTAGGATCTGTGGCTTGAATTTGAGTTCTTCCTTATCCCCTTTATCGATCTTAATGTTTTTGATTTTGGCTGAAACAGTCGCCAGATCGGCTTTTTCGCTAAGTTGTGCGAAGATCTGGAATGAGCTGCCAGCCCATTCATTGTTGTCCCTTGCGTTACGGACCCAGTCGGTAGTGGACACGTACAAGTCCCAGGGCGCTATGAAATGAACATCGCGAAAATCGGAAGAGTGTGGAATGTCTTCATATACGCCCGTAACCCGGACGTCCAGCTCGCTATCTATCTTGATCATTTTCCCAAGCGGTTCGGCGCTTCCAAACAGTGCTTTGGCGACAGATTTGGAAAGAAGCACGGAGGCCGGGTCATTCAATGCACTCCAACTGCCTTTGACCATATTCAACGAAAGCATTTCGGGCGTGGTAGCAGACATGAAGTTGCCCATTCTGGTGAGTTTGTTATCACCGTAAGTAAGCAAATGTCTCACCGTCCACGACGACATAACAACGTGTTTGAAATGATCTCCGTAGTAGGTTTCAAGTTCTTTTCCTACCGGAATGGCCACATTCTGACCAGTTTGCGTCTCACTGTCCAGGGTTTGCTGCTCCATGACCTGTACGATGCGGTCGTAATTTTTATGGTTTTTGTTGAAAGAAATTTCATCATAAATCCAAAGTCCTATCAACATGGCAACGGCCATACCCAATGCCAGGCCGCCAATGTTAATCGCAGAATATCCCGGATTTTTCACCAGATTTCTGAAAGCAATTTTGAGATAGTTACGGAGCATATCGAGAAGAATTATTGGGCTGTCGGCTTTCGGCCGTCGGCCATCGTTTTATGTTTTTTAATTAAATACTAACTAACCTGAGACAAAGAGTTGACCGCCGATTGCCGACGACCGAAGTTCCTAGTCACTCACTTCTTAAAGACTTCACTGGATTCAGTAACGCTGCTTTGATGCTTTGAAAACTTACGGTGAGCAATGCGGTTAATGTCATCAGGAGGCCGGTGACTGCGAACATCCACCATTCTATTTTTATCTTGAATTCAAAGTTTTGCAGCCATTGGTTCATGACGTACCATGCAATGGGCGAGGCGATTACGATGGCGATCAATACCAATTTCAGGAATTCTTTTGAAAGCAATGCAATAATGCTGCCGACAGACGCTCCCAGCACTTTCCGAACGCCAATTTCTTTGGTACGCTGCTCGGCGGTAAATGTAGCCAACCCAAACAAGCCCAGGCATGCAATGAAGATGGCCAGAAGGGTGGATACTTCGATGAGGGAAGCAGTGCGGGTTTCTGACTGGTATGCCTGGGCGAGCGTGTCGTCGAGGAAGCTGTATTCGAATACCTGATTTGGGAATGTTGCTATCCACGATTTTTCAATGTGTGCCAATGCGGCTTGCATTGCTTCCTTGGTTGGTTTCTCAGTCAGCAATTTAATACCCGCCTGGTAAAAATTATTGGGTATGACCTGGATTAAAGTAGGGTCGATTTTTTGATGTAATGAGTTGACATTGAAGTTTTTGGAAACACCAATGATGATGGCAGATTCCTGGCCGTCGCCAAAATATACTTTTTGCCCGATAGCGTCTTCTGCACGCATGATTCCCGCCCGGCTGAGGAAAACCTCATTGGCAATGACTTTAAAAGAAGCAGTATCTCCCTCCCGGAAACCGGTACCTGCCAGCAATTTTATTCCGTAAGTGTCCAGATAATGGCTGTCGCCCATTTTCATTTGGGTTTTAATTTGCACGACTTTTGGGCCTTCCCGGTATTCGATCCCCTGCATCCAGTTGCTTTCAGCGGAGGCGCTGTTGTAAGAGAAGCTAACGTCCTTGATCTGAGTAGATTCGTTCAGCTTATTGCGGAAAGCGTCCAGTTTTTCGGGCTTGTTATCAGGTAATCCGACGGTAATGATGGCGGATTTATCGAAACCCAGGTCTGCATTTTTGAAAAATGTGAGCTGTCTGTTGATCAGCATTGCGCTGCTGATGAGTACGAGGGAAACCGTAAACTGGATCACCACAAGTCCCTGCCGCATTGAAAACCATTGATTGGTCTGCAACAAAACTTTACTTTTCAAAGCCCAGATAGGAGCCATGCCGGACAAGCGGAAAGCCGGGTAAATGCCTGCCAGGAAAGTTGTTATAATGGCAAGCCCTGTCAGAAACAATGCGGTATCTAATCTATACAGATCGGCAAAAGTGAGTGGAATAGCCAGAGTAGAAGCCAGAGACGGCAGCGCAAGCTGGCTGATCAGTATCGCGACCAATGTAGCCAAAGCGGTTATTAACCCTGCCTCGGTAAGAAACTGGTATACCAATGATAGCCTGTTGCTGCCGATTGCCTTGCGAATACCTACTTCCTTGGCGCGCTTGAACGCCTGAGCGGTGCTCAGATTGATAAAGTTGAAACACGCCATCAGCAACACGAGCAGGCCAATGAAAGACAGGGTTTTGAGCAATGGCGTGTTGGCAGAACGGCCACCCAGATTTCCTGAATAATGAATTTCAGACAGCGGACTTAGCAGAAAACGTTTATCCGCCAATGCTTCTTTACCCATGTATTTGCGTACAATGTGCGAGAATCGTTTTGCCAGTTGTGCGGTATCAGCCTTGTTATCCAATAAAACGAAGACCTGAAAGTTGTCATTCCAACCGTTCCATTTTTCCAGGTCCAGATCCGGATTCAGGTTTTTCAAGGTAGCGTACGAAACCAGTATGTTGAATGGGAAATTGGTGGTCGACGGAAAGTCTTCCACAATTCCGGCTACGGTGAGGTCTTGCTTATTGTCGATACGCAGCGTTTTTCCGGTAGCATTATCAGTATTTCCAAAATATTTATCCGCATAAGAGCGCGTGATCACGACAGTATTGGGCTGTGACAGTGCTTGTTCAGAATTCCCGGAAATCCAGCGGTAATCGAGCAGCTGGAAAATCGCATTGTCCGCAAAGACCATCGATTCCCTGAATTTTTTGTCGGCCGCGGAAACCGTACTGCCGTAGGTTTTGAGCATGGGGGCAACAATTTTCGCTTCCGGCAAATCGGTACGCAAAGCGGTTCTCATACCTGTATACGTTCCCGGGTAGGTGTGGTTTTCGTTGATATTCTGGGTTTCCACCCGATAAATCCGGTCTGCATGAGACTGGAATTTGTCGTAGCTGGTTTCATGTTTTACAACCAAAAAGATCAGTACCGCACAAGCCATTCCCACAGCCAGACCGGTAATGTTGATAAACGAGTAGCCCTTGCTTTTGGAAAGGTTACGAAAAGCGATTTTAAAGTGGTTACGGATCATGGCTGGACTGGCTATGGGGGTTCGTGAATATTTATCAGATCTTTTAAGCCTCGCAAAAGGCCTCAGTAATTTTAGTGTACTCAAAATATATCTCAGGTCGGCGTGCCGCGTACCTGCTGTTTTGGACCAATAGGCATACATTTCCAGCAGGTCACCTTCTACCTCTTCCACTGTATTGGGATCGGCAAACCAGGTTAACATCTTACCTGCCCAGCGGGGTGGCTGGGGGCTTTCGGCTGTCGGCTGTCGGCTTTCAGGCATTGTTCTTGTTGTTATGGGTTGTTTAATTTGACCATTGACCGCTGACCAGTGACGATAAAGAAGACAATGGACAGTGGTTAATCGTCGACTACTCGCTCCTCAGCGACTTCACCGGATTCACTAGCGCCGTTTTAATGCTTTGAAAACTGATTGTCGCTACTGCGATAAGTACAGAAAGCAACCCGGCTAGCGCGAACATCCACCATTCGATGTCGATTTTATATGCGAAACCCTGCAACCATTGGTCCATCAGCCACCAGGCCAGGGGCGAAGCGATTACGATGGCAATGCCTACCAGTTTCAAAAAGTCTTTGGATAGCAAGCCCACGATACCGGCTACCGACGCGCCGAGTACCTTACGTACACCGATTTCTTTCGTGCGCTGCTCGGCGGTGTATGTTGCCAGCCCGAACAGTCCCAGGCAGGAAATGAAAATGGCCAGAAACGCGAAATAATTGGATAACTTGCTCACTACCTGTTCACTCTGATACTGCCGCGCATATTCCTGATCGGTGAATAAATAGGTGAAAGGGAATTTAGGGTTGAGTTTTTTACAAATTTTCTCGATCTCAGCAAGCGTTTCAACGGTCTTACCCGCCTCAATTCTGATGATGACATTGCCTGATGGCTGCCTGGCGCCAAGTCCGGCGATCAACGGCCTGATCGTACTGTGCAGTGACTGGAAGTGAAAGTCCTTCAAAATCCCAACGATCCTGCCTTCACGGTCTCCCCATTTCAATGTCTTGCCAATCGGGTCTTTATAACCGATCACTTTGAGCGCTGCTTCGTTAATGAGAAAACCTGTCGAATCCGTCGCAAATGCCTTGGAGAAATCACGACCGCCGACCAGTTTCAGCTTCATTGTTTTGACAAAATCATAGCCTATCCCAACCGGCGTAAACCTGACCTTATCGTTCGGATCGGCTCCCGTCCAGCTAATTCCCTCGGTACCGGAACCATTTGAAGCAGGAGAAGATGTCATGTGGGATATTTGCTTCACGCCCGGAATCTGCGAAAGCTCATCATGCAGTACTTCGTAATTTTTACTCAAATCGCCTTCCATTGGAAAATAAATGAGGTTTTCTCTGTCGTAGCCCAGATTTTTGTGCTGAACATAATCCACCTGCTTGTAAATAATGATCATTCCTACAATGAGTATAATAGAAAGCCCGAACTGAAACACGACCAGCCCTTGCCTTAGCCAGGCGGATTTGGTGTCAAACTTCAAGGCACCTTTCAGGATACGGACGGGACTGAGCGACGATAGGAAGAATGCGGGATAACTACCAGCAACGAAGCCAGTCACAAGTAGTAATCCGGCCAGAATTCCCCAGAAGGATGGCTCGCCGAACGGCAGAGTTATTTGCTTTTCTGTGAGGACGTTAAATGATGGAAGTATGAGGCCGACCATTAAAACTGCCAGTATAATTGAAAAGACCGTCAGCAAAATAGCTTCGCCCATAAATTGCCCCACGAGCATGGACCGCATCGCCCCTACGACCTTCCGGACGCCTACTTCCTTTGCACGCTTGGCCGATCGTGCTGTGGCGAGGTTCATGAAATTGATACAGGCAATGAGCAGTATAAAAACGGCCACGAGGCTGAATAAACGTACATATTCAATACGTCCGCCGTCCATATGCGCGTCCTTGATGTTGCTGTTGAGGTAGTATTCATGGAATGGCTGCATGGCAAGCTGCGTCTTGAATGGCTTGCCCTGGTCACGGTTATATTTGTCCAGCAGGTGCTTGATCTTTGCTTCTACTTTGACTGGATCGGCGTCTTTGCGGATCATAAAAAACGTAAGCGGGTCGGTACTATCCCAGCCTTTTGCCCAGTCATTGTCCTCCGCAAAATTTTCCCAGGAGCGCAGGCAATCAAATTTCAAGGTGCTGTTTTGACCAATGTTCTCAAATACAGCCGTTACCAGCAAATCTTTACGGTTGTCAAAACGAATGGCTTTACCGATGGCTGCTTCGGGGCTTCCGAAGAAACGCTCTGCCATACTTCGTGAAATGGCAAGGCTATTCCTGTCCTTCAATGCGGCTTCGGCTGTTCCCTGCAACAATTTGTAGCTAAACATTTTGAAGAAATCAGCACTAGCTGCATTCGTTTGCTGCTTGTGGATCTTGTCGCCCAGAGAGAAAGTTTCGTTGCTGGCCCATTCGTAAGGCGTAGTCAATTCAATTTCGGGGACCGATTTTTTCAGTTCTTCGGCGAGCGGGCCGGGTGTCCATATCACGCCCTGCACTTTTCCGCTGAAATGCTCGCGCATATAAATCCGGTACAGCTGCTGTTTGTTTGCATGAAAAGCGTCCACGCTCAGCTCGTCTTTGATCCACAGCATGATCAGCAGGCTGCAAGCCATCCCCAATGCGAGTCCGACTACATTAATGCCAGAAAAAGTCTTGCTTTTGACAAGATTCCTGAGTGCGATTTTGAAATAATTCTTGATCATATCATGACTGAATAAATATATCTTCGGGTAGTCTTTTGACCTTTTTCGTTGGGCAAATGGTCGAAGCAATTTGAGCACATTCAATATGTACCGCCAGTTTGCTTTTCGTTTTCCATTCGTTTGCAGCCAATAGGTGTACATTTCGAGCAAATCACCATCTACTTCTTCCAAGGTTTCCGGGGCGGCGAGCCGGCTTAGTAGCCTGCCTGCCCAGCGGGGCGGTTGTGCAGTTTGGGTATTAGCCATCGGATCGTTGGTTTTCATGTCAGCCGCCCATTAGCTGGAGAGTTTGCGGAGGCAATGCATTCCACAATTCTTCCCTGACCTGCTTCACTTCCGTCAATGCCTTTCGCCCGAAAGCGGTGACCGTAAAAAAACGTTTGCGCCGACCACCGCGCTCGGCGGTTGCGCCACCCATTTTGGAAGACAAAAGACCTTTTTCCTCCATGCGTTGCAGGGTGGTATGCACGGTGCTGAATCCGACGGACCGACCGGTTTTCTGTTCAAGTTCCTGGGTGACGGTAACTCCGTAGGCCTCTTCGCCCAGTATGGCTACGGTAAGCAAAACCACCTCTTCAAACTCTCCTAAAAAGGTTCGCTTCATAACAGTTTCTTATTTAATCCGATAATGTCGATCAAATGCCGTGCCATTTTTTAAAAAGTGCTTTTATAGGCAGGGAAAGCTGTTTTGTTACGTAGAAATAGAGAAAAGTGTCCGGTATTGGACGGTATCTGAACTAAAACGGACAACGGGAAGGCTGGTGTTTGTTACAATTTTACGGGCTGTGATAAGTAGGTGGACACAGGATAATGTTCTTAATAGGTTGTCACGCGTACTTTATATATTTTTGAAATTACTACCTTCAGATGTCCCAGTTAAGATCTATATACCCACTTTCGAGCAGGCAAAAATGGGAGCTGGGCGCTGGCGTAGCGGTCATATACCTGCCTTTGCGTATATATATGAACGTGATTGGGATCGATCAGGCAATCTTTTTCCATAAGTTTCCTCTGTGGATCATCGAGTTGACGATCACGATCATCTTTTTTAGTTTGTGGATCATCGTTACCGAACGATTGCAGTACCACATTGCCGGAATTTGGGGGGAGGACGTTTTGGATGAATTCAGGTTTTTGAACCAGCTTTTTACATTGTTGATCGCAATAGGGCTAGCGGTGCTGTTTAATGCTGCTTTCGGTGTTATGTGGCATTGGATGGAATCGGTCTGGGACAATAAAACGTTCGAAATGCCCTCGTTTTCACTCGATCGGCTGAGCAGGCCGAAGAGGCGGGCTAATAATAGTATTACCGTGATGGCGCTGATGGCGACTTATTATTTAGCTTCCAACAAGCGGGCATCGCAGAGACTTCAACAGGTACATATCAATGAAGAGCGGCTGGAAAAGGAGAATATCAAGGCCCATTTTAATGCTTTGAAAAACCAGATCAGCCCGCATTTTCTTTTCAATAATTTCAGCGTCCTTACTACCCTGGTGGAAACAAATCAGGAGCAATCGATTGTCTTTATCGGCAGGCTTTCCAAGGCGTACCGGTACATTCTTGAACAGTCGGATTTTGAATATATCAAGCTGAGGACGGAAATAGAGTTTCTGGAAACATACATGTTCCTGCTCAAAACGAGATTTGAAGACAAAATAAACCTGGACGTCAGTGTGTCAGCAGAGGAAATGGACCACTACTCCATCGTGCCTTTGACGTTACAGCTTCTGATCGAAAATGCAGTAAAACATAACAGTATGTCCGCCCAAAATCCGTTGACAATCAGCATATTCATCGAAGGGGAATTCCTGGTCGTCAGTAACCCGGTGCAACTCCGCGAATTGCCGGAGCCGTCTACCAAGCTGGGTTTGCAAAATATCATTAACCGGTACAAGTTACTGATCGGTAGGGTAGTTTTGGTGGTTCAGGAAGGTGGCCAGTTTATCGTTAAAATCCCGCTGATCCAATGAACGTGCTGATTATTGAAGACGAGGCGCTGAGTGCCAGTCGATTGCAAAACCTCCTTTACCGGTACGATCCTGCAATAAAAGTCCTGCAGACATTGACCTCTATCAGGGAAAGTATACAGTGGCTTGGAAATACAGGTAATGTGACCCCGGACCTGATTTTTATGGACCTGCACCTGGAAGATGGGCTGGCGTTCAAGATCATCGACGATCTGCATCTGAATGTACCCATCGTATTTACGACGGCATATAGTGAATACACATTAAAGGCATTCAAAGCCAATAGTATTGACTACCTGCTCAAACCTATCGACCCGGGTGAACTGGCTTCGGCTATCGATAAATTTGCCATTACCCGTCCGAAGGCGAGCCCGGTGCCGGATATGTCGGCATTGCTGGCTATGTATCAATCCACTGTTCAGGAGCCATTTAAAGAGCGGTTTTTGGCATCGGCCGGCACGAAGTTATTCAGCATCCAGACAACCGACATTGCTTATTTTACCATTGAACAGAAAGCTACGTTTCTTAAAACCTATGAAGGGAAACATCTTGCAATGGATTACAGTCTGGATAAATTGTCGCAGCTGCTGGATCCAAAGCAATTTTTTCGAATCAACAGGTCGCTGATCGTTGCGCTGAACAGCATCCGCACTATCCATACTATTTCGGCAGGCCGTCTCCGACTGGAATTGCACCCATCCATCGGTCAGGAGGTGTTGGTAAGTGGCGACAGAATGGCGGATTTCAAGCAATGGCTGGGGAAATAGCATTAGAGGTATTTTTCTTCTTCCTTGAAAAAAGGCGATTCACAGGCTGTTTCCGGTCATTGGACGCCTTTTATTTTTTCATACGGCTGCTACAAAACACCTTTGATTTGCGAATAGGTGTATCAGCGGTGACTATGCAGCGGATGGTCATCGATTGTGTCATTGGAAGTGGTATTGTGTTTTAAAATTTTATCCTGATTTCGCCATGTTAGAATTCGATATACAGGACAAACTTATTCTTGTGAGCTGCGAATCGCACGAGATGGGGTACCTTTCAAGGTATTCGAACCGGTTCAGGCTGGTTTTTATTGTGGAGGGAACCGGGACTGCTTTTTTGGAAGAAGAGTCTTACCGGTATGAAAAAGACAGTTTTTTTCTGATCGCGCCGAGACAGGACCTCGAATGCATTTCGCCTCAACGGACCCGCGTTCTGGTGATCATATTTGGTCTGTTCCGATCCATAAATCACAAAGCCGAAGAGCCGGTCACGAGCTTTTTGAACCTGTATCAGCATGTTCAGCAGATATTTTTGGCCAAGAATATTAGCCAGGGAATGCGGATAAGCGATCAAACGGACAGGGAATCGGTGGCGCGGCTTGTGCCATTGTTGAGAAATGAGCTGCTGCATCCGCAGGGTTATTCGAAGGAAATTGCCATTAATGTTGTGTTTATTTTGGTCAATATCCTCACCAGAAATATTGACAATGCATCCGGCGGGCCAGTGAGCGAGTACGACTCCGAGACGAACCGGGTACTGAACTACATTAAAGATCAAGTTCAGCAAAACAACCGGCTCACGATCCGGGACATTGCCAAAGGGCTCAACATGTCGGAGTACAATCTAAACAAAATCGTTATCAAAGGGACAGGAACGACCTTGAAATCCATTATTGCGAGATATCAGGTCGAGCTTTTTGCGGAGCCGTGATTGTTGGTGAGGTTTTTAGAATTCATGTCACTACAAAACCACAGGCTATTTTTATTTCACAAGCCTTTCCTTCCATTTTTCTCCTAAATATTTCCTTACGGGGACATCGTAAATGACCATGACAAGGTACGCCGCGCTAACCAGCAGGATTTGTCCTGTTATGATGATAAGGGTCAGTTGTATGGCACTTGGTTTGTGACTGGTGTAATAATTTCCGAACATCCATAACACGGCATAATGCGTCATGTACAATGGGTAGGAGATTTTACCTGAAAAGATGCAAACCTTTTTCATGCCATTTGTTAATGTTGCCCCCGCGCCCAAAGCTATCAGCAACGGAAAGTAAAATAGCACAACCAAAGGTTCGGATAACCAGTTCCATTTGGAAAATGGCATGATAAAGGCCAGCAATAATAATATGGATAGGGCGAGAAATCCAAGCTTGTTTTTGATGATCCAGTTGGAGCGGTAAATAAGTAATCCTGCCAGGAAAGAGTAGGAGACACGTGCGCAGCCGTCCCAAAAAGTCGGGCCGCTCCATCCGCCTAATAAATTGCCGGAACGATAAGCTACAAAGCAAATGGCCACGGCCGATAGTACCGTCAACAGCAGCAGGTAGCTGCGGCCAATTCGATAAAGCACAAATGTGTAAACGAAGCTGGCAATATATTCCCAAAACAACGACCACGCCGGCGCATTGAAGCTGAACAGGTTAAAAGCACGATCGGCTATGACAGGCAAGGGGATCAGGAGTACCGAGCAGAAAAAGGCCAGAATGATTTTACCGGCACTATATATTTCGGGATGGCCGCCAAATGGGTCGAACAAAAACGCTAGCAGACCTAATACTGATCCTGCCACAACCAGCGGATGCAGCCTGATAGCTCTTGATATCAAAAAATTAAGAATACCCATCTTTGCTACACGGTCGTCGTAGGCGTAACCGATCACAAATCCCGAAAGGCAGAAAAAGAAATCGACAGCTAAAAAGCCATGTCCGATGAAGTTCTTGCTCGGATCGGTATAGGCCCATTCCATGAAATGAAACGTAACGACGGCCAGTGCGGCAATACCTCTTAGTCCGTCGAGGATTTCGAAATGTTGTTTTGTTTGCGAAAGAGTTGTGATTTTGTTTGTGTCCGATCTGATCAATGTCTGTCAATTCAAGTTTAATATGGCGATGAGCCTGCAAGATAATCGTCTTGCCGTGATTACGGAGTCAGAACGCGCCGCCATTTTCAATACTGACCGAAGTTACGCGCCCGTAACATTTGCAATCATTGACATATAATAATTTGCACAGTGTATCGAATTCATCAATAGTATTTCTTTCTCAGGAAGAGCCTCAAAGGCTTCAGATGTTGTTATTTGATACTCGTAGTTCATCAGGCTCCATTTCAGGTGTGGCTTCATTACTAAAAGTTCAGTCTCTTCCTGGTCTGTAAGTGTGAATGATGATTTAAAAATGCCATGATGTTTAAAGGCATATCCTTTTTCAACGTCGCTAAAAAAAGTTTGGATAACAATGTCCCCATTCCAATTCATTCCAAATTTTAGTAACCGCTTCTCCGTGTCCAGGAGTTCAATCGTTGTTCCCCAGAAACCTTTCGGCTCAACCTGATAGCGGCTGTTATTCGCAAGCTCGATAACCGCATTAAACTTGAACCAACTTTTGTAAGAAAGTTTTCCAATTGATTTGCTGTCTTTTGTCAAATCAAAAGACAGCGAGTCGCTTGATTTTGTTTGATATTCGGCCATGGTCGTTTTAATTTTTAATGTTTCAGATTTTCCATCTCAGTAATTGTTTCTGCCAATTTGCCGAATACACGTCCATACATTAAACGTACTTCCCACTTGTAGATTTTCGCTGCAAAGAGAAACATCAACAGTACCGTTGCTCCTGCGATAATTATCGCAAATACTTGAAGATCTCCAATGGCTATCAGGTTCGGAAATTTTTGATGTATTTTCAGGGTTAACCCCTGTTTTTCCCATGCAGACCATATTGTACTGATGGCTATCAGAATGTAAAGCGGATAGGAGAAACGCGCTATTTTCTCACTTTTCAAAAGAACCTCTTTAAGCCATCGGTCCAATGACTTGAGATAATCAAGGCTGGTTGTTCCCTGATCCAATGTTTTGATGCTATCTATTTGCCGTTTGTTGTACCATGCCGTCAGTAAAAGCAGCACAGATGCGGCCATTCCTTGCCAAAGTACATCCAGGAAGTAGTGTATAACAGGGAAAACAATTGCCGTGATGATAATAACAGTCAAATTGGCCCTGAACATTCTGATCATTTTGTCGACCAGGTGCATTGATTTCTGGTTATACAAGTCATTGATTTTTGGAGCAACGAGACTTTTTTCATTCAGAAAACCCTCTTTCCAGATTGCCTCAATTGATTTTTCCATGGAGTATTTTTTTTAAACGTTCTTTAATTCTGCTCACGCGAACACCGATATTGTTCGCGCTGGTATTCAGGATACCGGCAATTTCCTGATAAGATTTTTCTTCGAGATACAGGAGAATCAATGCTCTGTCGACCTCTGATAATTGCCTGATTGCGATATACAACAGGTTTAGAGACTCATCCTCAAAGGCCTTGTTTTCAGTGATGACTACATCAGGCAGTACATCGGAAGTGAAATACGTTTTTCCGTCGCTCTTTTTTCGTTTGAGTAGCGTCAGGCAGACATTTAGCGAGATGCGGTAAACCCATGTCGACCATTCGCATTGCTCGCGGAAATTATCTCTGCTTCGCCAAATTTGCAGGCAGACTTCCTGGTAGTAATCCTCAAAATCTTCCTGCGAATTGGTATATGCCCTGCAAATCTTAATGATGATTGCGGAAAAAGGTAAAACCGATATCTGGTAAAAGTCTGTACTCACTTGGATCGTTTTAGCAGCCGGAAATCTCTTCAAGTACCTGGGGTTAATTCCCGGTATGTAAAGCATTCTTTTCCATTTTCCCGTAATGTACTGAACCTGTGTCAGGTAAGGAATGGGCAGCCGTTTTTTAGTTAGTGGCTAAAATCAAAAAACATTACACCTCACGGGAGTTATTTAATTGGCACGGTTTTTATTTTCCACATACCATTTTTTTGTATTTCAGTTGTCAGAGCTCTCGGGTGTTCAACCAAATGATGGAAAAAGAAAGCTTCAATGGAAGAATTGTTATTGAAATCGCATAAAAAGCCGAATTTATGACCAAGGAAACAGGGAGTATCATTTTTGAAGACAGAGAGGACGCTGGCAAACAGCTGGGAAACTTTCTGAAGGAACGTTACAGGCATCTCGACCCGCTGGTATTGGGTGTGCCTAGGGGCGGGGCGGTAGTTGCTCACCATGTCGCGAAGTCACTTGGAACAGAAGCGGAAGTTATTATCTCAAAAAAGTTGCCACTGCCCGGGAATGCCGAGATTGGTTTTGGCGCTATCGCCGAGGACCTCTCTGTTTATATTGCAACCAGATACCCGCTGAACCTGAAACCGGAGACAATCTGCGAAATAATAGACCGGCAAACCGACGAGGTGAACCGACGCATCCATGACTACAGGGGCGGGCGGTCACTTCCCGATATGAAAGACAGGACAGTGATCATCGTTGATGATGGCATCGCAACCGGCGTGACCCTGATTCCTCTCTTGCGCCTTTGTCGTAAAAAAGGAGCATCCAGGATAGTGGTCGCTGCTCCTGTGGGAGGAAGAAATTATGATCCAAACCTGAACGAAGCCGATAACCTGGAGATACTGGTGTTCCCGGAATGGTTTTATGCAGTTGGACAAGTCTACGCATTTTTCAAAGATTTGTCGGACAAGGATATGGAGCGTATTCTTTCGCAATAAGCTAGTTGCTTTTATCGGCTCCGGTTAGCTCGTTTTACAAATTGACGATGATCAGGAACATGAGGCCCCTCGCTTTCTTTCTGGCATGATTTTTAGTTAAAGCGGCTGGATTTTTAACAAAAACGCATTTAATGCTATAACAGAAATGAAAGCGATTTTACTATCAGCAACGTGCGTGCTGCTTGCCGCGCTACTGGCTTTTTCCAACCGTGTCGACACTGATTCTCCCGACAAAAAATTTGTGATGTCTGCTGCTGACGGCGGAATGCTCGAAGTGAAACTGGGGGAGCTGGCCGCCAAAAAAGCTGCCTCGGCCAAATGCAGGGATTTTGGCAAAACGATGATCACCGATCACACCAAAGTCAATGGTGAACTGAAAGCGCTGGCCGCGAAAAAGCAGATCAGCATCCCAACCGGGCTCAGCGCCGCAAAGCAGCAACAATACGATAGCCTGAATGCAATGAGCGGTGAGAAATTCGATATGCTTTACATGAATATGATGATCGCTTCTCACGAGGAAACGATCGGGTTGTTTCAGACGGAATCCAATAAAGGACAGGATCCTGATTTCAGGAAGTGGGCCGATTCTAAAATACCGGCTTTGAAACACCATTTGGAAATGGCAAAGAGATTGTTATCGGAAAAAACAACTGGCACCGCAGGAAACTGATTGGGTCAAAGCCACCTGCGACAATGGAGCTCAGGACTAAAGTCAACCTGTTTCAAAAAGATAGGCCGTCTCAAAATCTGGAACGGCCTATCTTTTAGTGGCTTGTTGTTTCGCCCGTTATTTATCGTGTTTTTTTCTGGTTGAGTCGGCGTTCAGATTTGATTGGTTACTTGGGTACCCCAGTGAGTCATCTTGGTTGTCCTCATTTGTGCCCATCGCGGCCTTACTTTCTGCCCCGCTACTGTCATTCGGTGTGGTCTCAGTTTTGCTTCCTGAGCCTTCTATACCATTCTCTCGATCATTGGTGCTTCCGCATGACGAAAGCCAAACGCCTGCACCTATTGTTATGATTGCCAAATTTACATTTAACCGTTTCATATTTTCGCTGTTTGTTGAGTGACAGACATATTTACAAAAATGATACCCGCAGCCCCTCCGGCAGCTACTGGTGGTCAGCTATCCGAATTATACGAAGCAGAATGGCCTGGATCTGGTAAATACGTCGGAATAGGCAAGCACCTGTCCACAGCATGTGTACATCATTTCGCTGGATAGTGCATTTTCATCATGGTCGCGTAATCAATGTCGGGATCCTGCGTGACTTTCATGGTATGCATTTCATCCATCATATCATGCATGAGCGTCATCATTTGGTTCTGGTTGTGTGCCTGAATATGCTGAAAGGGAGTAATTTGAATATCAATGAAATTTCCTTCCTACTTGGTTTTGATGACCCTAATTACTTTTCGCGATTGTTCAAACGAAATGTTGGATTAACGCCACATGTTTTCAGAGAGCAAAGCTTGAATTAGTTAACGCTATCAAGATTTTCATGCTCCTATTTAACCACTACCCGCACACGGTCCAGATTTTGAATGCGGGTGTATGGGGTCTTGCCATCACCATCCCGCTGAGAGGCAACCCGAAGTGTTGGGAAATAGGTGCCTGGCTTCGAAAATTGGTACGTCGTCTTAATGGTAGCCTTCGAACCGGTTTTATTTGCTGGGAAGATCTTAGCCGCAACAGGGAATTCGTCAGAATCTTCAAAGCTCCATCCGGAACGTTTTTCAACTTCTTTTGGCAGACCTTCGAAATTCCAGGCGGCGGCAACGATCTGACCCATCTTTTCAGGAACCTCAACTTCCGCCGTAAAAGTGACTGACTGGCCGGCCTTTATCTCAGTTCGCTTGCCTCCATTGGCCATTAAAGTAACCACAGGTTGAATGCCTTTGCGTTCATTTGCCGTTTGGGGTACAATCACCTGGCCATCTTCAATTGTATAGCTTGTGGTCGCGGCGGGAGCGATGTCTTTTTCAACCCAGGCACTCAAATCAAGCAGGGCCTGCTGCAATACACCCAGGTAACCGACCGTCCGGGTCGGATCGTCTTCAACAGCGATATCTCCATGCAGCGCGTGGTCGGTGTACCAAAGCCTGAAATGATCATTTAGTTTGTCACCGAGATTGTCTTGTACTTTCGAGCGATACCAGTCTGCCTGCCAGGGAAAAGCTTCCCGGTCCCAAAGTGACTCTAACAAGATCATTTTACCAGTAAACTTACCAGTTGGGAGCACGCCGGCAGCTCCACGGGTAAACAAGGGCCCAAGTAGCATTTGTCGCTGCGGATAAATCGGCTTACCCTCTTTGTCACGGAACTGGTCATAGACATAATATTCTTTCCCAGGAATCTGATGACGATGGAAAGTCTGAACGGCCAGGAAATTGGAATTATCTACCTGGACCCGGTCGCCGGGTTTAATTTGGGCAAGCACAGCCGCATCGGCAGGGCCCAGTACGACTTTGTCTCCTTGGATTTTGGTTATCTGCAAGACTTTTCCAGCACCCGCGCCGCTTAATATGAGCAGATCGCCTCCCAGAAATTCGATGTCAGGTAACGCATCTGTCAACTGAAAAGCAACGGGCATAGATTTTTCCACACCACCGATGACTTTCCAGGCTGCATCTGCGGTTCCTCGCTCGGTAGGTGACATAGCTTGCGTCAACTCTAAACGCACAGCTTCATCAATCGCAATTCCCGCTTTTATCTGGCTTGGCTGCTGAATACGGGCTTTGATTAATGAAGCGGTTGGATTAGCGCCCAGATAACCGGGTGTATTCCAGAAATCCTTTTCAAAATAGCTTTTATCTGCTCCAACTACACCTTGGTACAGCACCAAAAAACCGTGAATACCCATCTTTTTATACCCAAACCAGGATTTTGGCGGGAACCCCATGCTGGTTACTTCCAGAAGTGCCTCCTTTTCTTCCTGATTCAATGTGGCATACATGTCACCGCTCCCCCCGGGCTCTAATGCGTCAATAATTGCGGGGAATTTGTCTTTCAAGATTCGCATGGCGTGCATGCGTACAGTGAAGACATTGGGGATAGCCATAGGCGAACCCAGCACGTATGGAACCACGCCATCCCAAACACCATTTGTGTTTTCAATGCTGCCGACGGTGCGGTATGCACCACCGCTTCCTCCAAATGCGTAGCCGTACGGGCGTTTGCCGTCGTAAATCTGGTTGGCTATTACTCTGGAAAATTGCGCAGTAGCGGCATTTACGCGAAAAGCACCCAGGGTCGGATCGTTCGAACCGGGTTTAGCAAAATCGATGCGCCCGCCACCATTTGTTTCAATGAAATAAGAGCCGTGTGTGATAGCAAAACCTATTTTATCTTCTTCTCCGGAAGCTCCTTGTGAAAGGTTTTCACTGTCTGGGAAAGGCGTAATGTACTGGAAAAAGCGTCCCTGATAATTTTCCTTTGGTGGGAAATATAAAGAGAACCGGGCGCCTGTGCCTTTAAAACCACCATGCACATAGCGATGGCTAACAGGTTTGTCCCGCCATTCTTCCAGGTCTACATACGGCCATGCAAACAAAGTGTCCTGGGTAGTGAATTTTTCTGCTAGCTTGTCGCTCAGCGGCAGTAAACTGGTTTGCGCATGTGAAATCGTTACATGGGTAAGCAGGAGACAAACCCACAGGATGCGAAAAATTTTGGCAGGCATATTGGTATGGTTAATGGTTCTTGGTAGCGAGCCTGTTTTATGCCGACTCGGAAAATGTTAGTGTTTGAATGTGCTCTTCCAGGGCTATCAGGCCATCTGCAGTACACATGCCCCGGATGAAATTGGCGGTTGTTTGCAGCAGCAGGTCTGTGGCCGAAAGGCCGAGACGTGTAAAAGATTCACTCGCCACGGACGCACGGTGCAGTGCAAATACGCTTCGTAAAGCAGCTTCGGGAAGGATATCACTCCGAAAAGCACCTTGTGCTAATCCCCGATTGATGACGTCCAAAAAATGGGCTTCAAACTTCGGCGCAATCACTTTTTCAACTTTCCTGGCGAGCTCCGGATAGTAATATTCAAGTTCCTTGTAGAACGATTGGTTGATCTGATACTCCATTTCAACGGCAATTTGCCAAATGTCAAAAAAATGGCACGCGGCATTTTGCTCATTCGAAAGATTTAAGAGCTTCTCGTATTGCGTGTCATGATATAAATACAAGGCTTCTTCCAGTAACCCTTCTTTGTTCTGGAAGTATTTATAGATGGTTTTAGTAGAGATACCAAGCCAGTCGACGAGCTTCTGATTGGACATCTCTTTGATACCATGCTTCAAAAAAAGCGCTAGCGATCTTTGTAATATCTCTTCCTTCATTATTTAAGTCTTTTAGCCGTCGCCTCGAAGTCGTGCACTGTGCCTTTTAGATGATCGTGATCGACTTTGGCCAGATCCATTATAGTTTCACCTCCTTGTGAAGATTCGAAGTAGACAACCAGCTTTTCAGGATTTTCTTCAACTCTCACTATTTTGCGGCTGGTGGTAGGATCTGACTTTTCAATGAGCTCTCCCGTCAGCTTTTATCTGCACACTAATAATTTCCATTAAAGGTGAGGAAATTATTTTTATAAAAAAAATTTCCACCCAATTGATTAGAGCTATCAAACTAGATAAATTTCCAACCCCGTTGATAAAAACAAAAGAAGGTGCCTTTTTGACACCCTCGATCTGCAATAGAAATCTTCCTTTATTTCGTTTTGTATATACTAAGTAGGAACCGATTTGGCAATTCTTGGGAAAGACCGAAGGAATCAGAATTATCATTTCTGGGGTCTGACTGGATGCTGCATATGAGTGACGACGAGCTTGACTTCAATGCTGCTAAGATCCTCCTGGTCTTGTCGACTTGCGTTTTAAACGCAAAGCTTGTGCCGTCACGATTGCAATCGGGGCAAGTTAATGTAAAGAAACATTCATTCGCTCCGCAAACCTTTGGCAGGGTCTATCAGGGCCGCCCGAATGGCCTGAAAGCTGATTGTCACGATTGCGACAAATCCCGCGACAAGTCCGGCGAAAACGAAAATGTCCCAGGTTATCGTGATTTTGTATTCGTAATCCTGCAGCCACTCTTGCATCATATACCATCCGATCGGCGACGCTATCACTGCTGAGATAAGCACGAGCATGAGGAAATTACCGGTAAGCAACGACAAAATGCTTCGGACCGAAGCTCCCAAGACTTTTCGTATGCTGATCTCCTTGCTGCGCTGTTCCACCATAAAGGCTGAAAGAGCGAACAACCCCAAGCAAGCAACAATTATTGCCAATACAGCAAAGCTGGTGAATATAAGACCCATCCGGTTGACATCATCGTACATCTGTGCAAAACTCTGGTCCATAAACGTATACCTGATCGGTTGATTAGGTGCCTGTGAATTCCATACATCTGTGATGGATTTCAATGCCCCTTTCATATCTGAGGTATTCACTTTTACCGATACAATACCAGGGCTGATCCCCAATTGTATGCACAGCCCTTCGATATTTTCTTTTAGTGACTCGTAATGGAAGTCTTCAACAACTCCGATCACCTCCAGATCATTGCCACTATTGGACCAATTCGTAATGTGCTTTCCTACCGGATCTTTCAGGTTCAAATCCTTCGCTAACTTCTGGTTAATGATCACTGCCTTGGCATCTGTGGTTCTGTCTCTGGAAAAGTTACGCCCTGCAATAAGTTTTATTCCGAGTGTTTCAATGTAGTTTTCATCGGCTACCCAGAATTGCCCTGACACCGAAGCATTTTCCTTTGTTTTACCAAATTGCCAAAAACCATTCCCATTACGCTTTGTTCCCTTAATGGGCAGATAATCGCTCACTGAGGCATTTTTGACCTGAGGTAATTTTTTGATCTCATCTTTAAAAGTATCTATTTTTTTGTCCAGGGTGCCTGCCCCGTGAATAAGAACGATCTGATCCCTGTCGTAACCGACTTTTGCATTCAGGATAAAGTTTACCTGTCTGTAAATCACGAAAGTACCTATGATGAGTATAATTGAGGTAGTAAACTGAAACACAACCAGGCTGCTCCGGATCCCAGAGCCCTTGCTTCCTCTGCTCAATTGTCCTTTCAGAATTTGTATAGGCTTAAAGCCGGACAAATAGAACGCTGGATAAAGACCCGCGACAATTCCGATAACCAAGGAGCTGATAACCAGCAGTGGCGCCAGCCACCAAGCAGTGATGGGAAAAACAAGGGATTTGGCAGCAAGCGTATTAAAAAGGGGAAGTAAAAGCCAGGCCAAAACAACACCAAGGGAGATAGAAATAAAGCTTATCAATAGAGACTCGGTCAGAAATTGATTCACAAGGCCGCTCCTCTCTGAACCAACCGTTTTTCTGAGACCCACTTCAATCGCCCTATTGGCCGATTTGGCGGTAGAAAGGTTCACAAAATTGATACAGGCCAGTAACAGTATAAATCCGGCAACACTGCCAAACAACCAGATAAATCTCATATCTCCATGGCTTAACCCATCCCCAACATCTGCTGAGCCCAGATATATCTCTGATATCGGCTGCAATTTGTAACGGTGTTCCGAAGCAATTTTATTCTCATCGACCTGTTGCCCGCTCGCCTTCTTTTGCGGGATGTAATATTTCCGGGTGATATCTGAAAGTTTCGACTCGAATTTTACGAGATCCGTACCCTTCTTCAACCGCACATAAGTATGATAATTTGTTGCCAGCCAATTCATTTGCTCGCCTTCGTAAAAGACCACACCGGCTATGGTCATAAAAAAATCAAAATTTACATGGAAATTTTTAGGAAAATCAGCGATCACTCCAGTGATTTTCCTTGGCTTAGCCACATCATCACTGATGATCATTGCCCTTCCCAGAGCATTCTCTCCCGGGAAAAACTTATCCGCTTTAGATTTTGTGATCACCAGGCTGTTTGGGTCATCCAATGCGTGTTCGGGATCGCCCTGCAACCATTTTGAGCCCCAGATTTCAAGCAGATCCTGGTCTATGTAAACGAACCGTTCCTCATACACATTTTGTAGTTTATCGACGCGTCTGATTTGATTAGGGCCTGCTCCAAATAGCTCGCTGTTGAGGAATCTGCCTATTTTTTCCACTTCGGGATACTCGTTTTTAACAACATTGGCAAAGGGAGCCGGCATCCAAACGTATTTTTCCCAATCTCCGTCGGCGAGCTCGTCATTAAGGACCCTGAAAATATCATCCTTATTAACAATATCCTGATCATAACTTAGCTCATCCCGGATAAATAAAGCGATAAGAAAACATGCCGCTATCCCAATAGCGAAGCCTCCGATTTTTACGAAAGCGTACATTTTTTGCTTTGCCAAATGCCGCCATGCGAGTTTGAGATAATTACGAAACATAGTTGCTGAAAGAATAGGTGACAAGTCAAGTACTCAACTTTCGTGCCATTCTTGTTAATGGCTGATAGTCAAATAGTTAAAGATATTTTTAACCCGTTTTGTGTCCGAAATTGAACGGAGTTGTTCGGTTATACATAAACCTAAAAAGTTTTCACCCTCAAAGAACGGATCGTAACTCACCTCCTGTGGGTTTTCGATGCGGGTGTATTTGCGACGCAGCCAGTAAAACTTCACCTCTGGCCGGATTTCCATCATATTGTATTTGCGCGATCTGGGCGAGTTCCAAGGAGCGCGGTGCAGGCCAAGCACATTTAAGCCCCCGCCAAGAGATACTCCGTAGCTCCATCGCCCGCCGTCATATATTGGGCGCGATAGTTTGTTTCTGTGCGAATACACCGGTACTGAATGTCAGCAGGATGAGCAAGGAGAATGTAAAGTTTTTCATAGGCGTAATAGTTTTAAATACTAAGCGTGTTAAATATTGGACATTTATGTGCATAGGCTACACCTCACCAGTTTCACTCATTACAAATAGTTCACATGTCAGCCGTTCAAGTTTCCGGAATTGAGTAAATGTCAAAAGTTCCGACCTTATCTTGGACGATATTACTATATATCACTTATTTATATATTAATTTGGGGTACATCATGATTGCCACCTGGCAGGACAAGGGGGAGTTTGGGGATTAGTACCAATTGGATGGTTAAAAAATCGTGAAATTGAAGAAGTCTGGTATGGTAGAACCGATTAAAACTTAACCAAAATGGATAAAAATGTTCGACCTATGTTCGACCTAAGAAAAAAGCCACTCACAACTTTCGCTGTAAGTGGCTGATAATCAATGTCGGGATGACAAGATTCGAACTTGCGACCCCTAGCACCCCATGCTAGTGCGCTACCGGGCTGCGCTACATCCCGAATTCCCGAATTAATGCAACTTGCGCCGCATCCCGTATTTCTTTCGGGTTGCAAATCTAGGAATGTTTTGGATTATTGTCTATTTCAACCTTAAAAAATTTGAAAATCAAAACAGACAATAATCCGTAAAGTTTGTTAGATGGTCTCGTTCTGCCAGTTAGGATTTATAACCTCTTGTTTTCCCTTCCTGAACCATTTGTCGCGGATGCGTTCGTTTACATAATACATACATGGAACCATAATCAGTGTAAGCAACGTCGAGAACGTTAACCCGAAAATGATCGTCCAGGCAAGGATATTCCAGAACACTGAACTTGGGCCACCCACGATCAAATGTGGTTCGAGGTTCCGGAAAAGACCGACAAAATCAACCGTAATACCGAGCGCCAATGGTACAAGTCCAAGTACGGCTGCCGATGCCGTCAGCAATACAGGTGTGAGCCTGATCGCCCCGCCTTCGATGATGGCTTCCCGCATCGGGTACCCACGCCCGCGGAGCTCTTCAATGAACTCAATGAGCAGGATACCATTTTTTACCACAATACCAGCCAGTGCAATGATCCCCACACCGGACATGATGATCGAGAAATCCTTATTGAATATGATGAAGCCAAGCAACACCCCGATCAATGACAGCAGAATGGTAAAGAATATAATGAAAGGCTTCACCACGGAGTTGAACTGTGTCGCCAAAATCAGGTAAATCAACAGGATGGCAGCGCCGAACGCGGTTCCAAGAAATGCCATCGATTCGTTTTGCTCTTCCTGCTCACCCCCCATCTTAATGATATAACCATTCGGAACGTCCATATCCTGGATCAATGCTTCGATCTGGGACACGATTTCATTGGCATTATAACCTGGCAAAACATCCGAGCCAAGTGTCACGATCCTGCTTTGATCCTGACGGTTGATCTGGCTAAAAGTTGTCGAGTAATGAATGTCGGCCACAGAAGTGATCGGAACCTGGCGCAGTGCCCCACCCATAATCATGTCGCGGTATACGATATTAAGGCTCAGCAGTTTTTCTATCTGCTCGCGATCGTCCTTTTCAAGCCGTACCATGATCGGATACTCATCCTTGTCGTCCCTGAACTTGGAAACTTCAAGTCCGAAAAGCGCAGTTCTGACAGCCAACGCAATTTGCTGAGAACTTATTCCCTCGCGTTGCGCTTTTTCACGGTTAATGTCAATGACAATCTCGGGCTTGTTAGTTACCAGGTCGGAGCGCAGCTGATCAATGCCTTCGATACCGGACTGCTGAACTTTCTGTAAAACATCTTTTTCCAGTTTTTGCAAAATCGCGAAGTCGTCTCCCGAAATCTCAATGGAGATAGGTTTACCGGTTGGCGGCCCCACGGCCTCTCTTTCGACGGAAATCTCTGCTCCCGGTATACCCTTTACAGCGTCACGAATCTTGCGCAAAATCGTCTCCGACGAACGTCCACCACGCTCTGTTCCGTACACGAATGCAACAGTCACTTTGGATTTGTGCGGTGTTGCGGAACGGTCGGGGTTGTAAGGGTCACCGGCGTTTTTACCTACATTAGCAATCACAGAGTTGACCATATCCATTGCTTTTTCTTTTTCAAGGACATCAAAAACCCTTTTTTCAATGATCTTGGTCACAGAGTCCGTCACCCGGGCATCTGTTCCGATTGGCAATTTGTTGTACACATACACGTAGTCAGGATCTCCACTTGGGAAAAAGAGCACTTTGGGTTGTACAATGCCGGTGAGGACGAATGTGAAAATCAGTAATCCAAATACCAATACAATGGCAACCACCGGTCTCCAACCTCTCAGCAGCCAGTCGATCAGTTTGCGGTAGCCATTTTTCAACGATGGTAGCAACTTGTCCTGGAATGGTACCAATATTCTTGGTGTCAGAATGTAATGATTAAAAATCCATAGTATTAATATGAATACGAAGAAGTTACCGACTCCGCGATCGATCAGGTAGCCGAGGGCTGCTGCGACGATCAGGATAATTAATGGGCGGCGAATGGCTTTGAAACTGGTATCGTGGGCTTCTTTTTCATCCTCATGCCTGCCCATAAATGACACGGCAAACACCGGGTTCATCACGTAGGCCACAAAAAGCGACGCGCCCAGCGTAATAATGAGCGTTAGCGGCATAAATTTCATAAATTCCCCGACTATCCCTGTCCAGAAGAGCAATGGAAAGAATGGCGCAATGGTAGTAAGCGTTCCTGAGAGTACCGGGATAAATACTTCACCGGCAGCAGCTTTCACAGCTTGCTGGATCGTCCAGTCTTTATGATTGTTGAAAAGCCTGTGCGTATTTTCAATTACCACAATGGCGTCATCCACCACAAGTCCGATACCTAGGAGGAATGCAAAAAGTACAATCGTGTTCAGGGTAAATTCAGTACCTACCAGCGGCCCGATAATCGGCATCATTACAAATGCTACCAAAGCCGAGAGTGGAACGGACAAACCTACAAATATCGCGTCACGGACACCCATGAAGAACATCAGTACCATTACCACAAAGATGAAACCGAGTACAACGGTATTGATAAGGTCATGCAAATCAGCTCTTGTCTGGATAGACTGGTCGGCAGTGATCTTCACGTCCAATCCCGGAGGGAACCGGTTTTCTTTGAAATCTGCAATTACGGTTTCTATCTTGTCGGCGGCTTCCACGAGGTTTTCTCCCGAACGTTTGATGACGTTCAATGTGATAACCGATTTGTTCGCCAAACGGGCAAAATCCTGCTGCTCTTCAAAATTATCTGAAACTTCGGCCACATCACCCAGTCGTATTGTGGCGCCGGTCGATGTTCGAATTCTAATGTTTGCCATATCGGCAACATTAGTATACTCGCCTTTTACACGCAGCGTTCTGCGGACACCTTCTACATTTAACTCACCACCGGAAACGTTGATGTTTTCACTCTGAATGGCGGTTTGTATGTCATAGAATGTCAAACCAGTCGATTTCATGCGGTCCAGGTTTACATTGATCTGGATTTCGCGGTTAAGTGCACCCAGAATGTCCACGCGGGTGATCTCCGGAAGCGCTTCGATCCCGTCCTGCAAATCCTCGGCGTACTGTTTCAGCTGTTTCAATGAAAAGTTACCGGCAATGTTGACGTTCATGATCGGGAATTCCGAGAAGTTAACGTCCTGTGCAGTAGGGCCGGAGTCAAGATTTTGCGGTAAATCCGTTTTGGCTTTATCGATCGCATCCCTGACTCGCTGGAGTGCAACTTCTACGGCTACGTCCGGAGTAAATTCAACCAGGATTACTGAAACGTCCTGTAATGCATTGGATTTGATTTTCTTAACCCCATTCAGCGATTTCAGTTGTTTTTCAATGGGTTTGTTAATCGTGTTTTCAATATCAGCCGGAGCTGTTCCGAAATAAATGGTGTTGATATAGATCTGAGGGATCTTGATATCGGGAAACTGCTCCTTGGGCAGGTTGTTGTAAACCATGAACCCAGCCAGCGTAATGATGAACGTAAAGATGTAAATCGTCGTCCGATTCTCTACGCACCAGTTGGTGAAGCCAAGGGTTTTATATTCTTCAAATTTCATAGCGACAAGTCTGAATGAATGAATGAGCGAATGAGTGAATGACTTAATGACCGGGTCGCCGGGGCGATGAATTGCATCAAAAGTGACAATCCATGACTATAAATGACCTTTTGACGGTCACCACTCTTTTTTTATCAATAGCTGATCGGCTGACCGTCAGAAACTTCCTGGTAACCCAGTGTGATCAGCTGATCGCCGGCGGTTAATCCCGAAAGGATTTCAACCTTGCCATTGTAGCTCAAACCGGTTTTCACTTCGCGGGCTTTGGCTACTTTTTTGTTGCCTTCCGCTACCGCTACATATACTACGTTCCCCTTTTCAGTGCTTTGAACATAGTTTTGGTCAATTGCCAGTGCATTTTTGCTCGTAGCGTCATTGATTTGAACCTGTGCCATCATATTAGGCTTGATATCTTTATCCGAAGGAAGGTTCGCCTCTATCGTGAAAGTTCTTGAAAGCGGGTCTACGGCAGTGCTTACGAAAGTAACCCGTGCCTTAAACTCTTTTTTAAGATCAGGAAATTTGACAATTACTTCGTCACCTTTTCTTACGCTGGCCGCGTAGGTATCAGACACTTTCGCGGACACTTTCAGGTTGCTCAGGTTCACAACCCGAACTACGCCTACTCCCGGAGACGCCATTTCACCTACCTTAACATTCACCATATCGACGACTCCGGCCATAGGCGAAACAATGTTGGTTTGCGAAAGCTGCGTGTTTAATGTGCTTAGCTTTCTTTCCAGCGATTCCTTGTTATTTTTAGCCTGAAGGTATTGCATCTCTGTACCGATCTTCTGGTCCCATAGGTTTTTCTGTTTTTCGAAAATCGTATTGGCAAGGCTCAGCTGTGTTTTCAACTCCTCAACCGTTTGCGTCAAAATACTGTTGTCGATTTTGCCGATGACGGTACCTGCCTTTACAAAATCGCCTTCACGAACGTACATCGCCACTACTGCACCGCCGGTTTTCGGAGTGATCATCACATTGTTTTTGGCATCCACAGTACCCTGCAGCTCCACATAGTGACGGAAAACCGCAGCGTCGAGTGTGTCAATGGCAACAGGTTTTACCTTTGCTTCGACAGTTTTGGCAGGGTCAAGCTTGGCGATTTCGATTTCCAATGCCTTGATTTTTTTCTCGTTTTCCGCCTGTGCCACTTTCAGTTGGGCGAGTTCGTCTTTCTTGCCTTGAATGCCATCTTTTTTCTCTCCGCCGCATGAAGCGAGCAAAGTTGCAACGGCAGTTATCATCAAAATATGTCTTTTCATGAGATTGGTAAGTAGCTGTTTCAAATTTTGTTTAGTGTTAATGTCATTGTCCTGATTCAACATAAAGCTCACCTTTCGCCTTACTCAAATCCACTTTCGCGATCATCAGATCATAAAGTGCTGTAAAATAGTTGGTCTGTGCTTCTTTAAAAGAAGATTCTGCGTTGATAACTTCAATGTTGGAGCCTACGCCTTCTTTATACTTGATCCGCGTTACCCGAATAATTTCTTTCGATAAATCCAGGTTTCGCTGACGTTCTTTCAGCTGTCTCACCAGATTTGAATATTGAATCTGGCTTTGTCTAACTTCAAGATTGATGGATTGCTGCAGCAGTTTCTGGTTTTGCTTGATCTTTTCAAGCGCATTTTTTGACTGGATGATCTTGTTCTTCTTGCTGAAACTATCCCAAATCGGGATGTTCAGGTTGAGGGCAATGGAAGCCTGATTAAACCATGGCTGGGTGAAAAACTTGCTAAATATGTCGGTACCAGAGGAATAACCGTAGTTGGCATTCAAGGTCAACGACGGCAAATAACCGGCAGAAATATTCCTGATGTCCAGCATCTGTAATTTTTCCTGAACTTCCAGGGTGGCGTATTCGACGCGAAGTGAATAGTTAGAAAGCAATTCTTCATTGGCAGCAACAAACTGGCTAACGTCTGTTGTCGATAACTGATCGGTCAGCTTGATCGGTTCATCAACATCCATGCCCATCTGGAATTTCAACAGCATTGTGGCTACTTCCTGCAATTTCATGATGTTTTCCAGCTCGGTAGTGAGGTTGTTTCGCTGAACTTCAAGTCTGTCAACATCGAGTTTTTCAACAAAACCCTGTGTATTCATTTGAACCGTTTCGTTATAGGTCGAATCGAGCCTGGACAAGTTGTTTTGCAAGAGCCCGATACGCTCGTCATTTACAAGTACATTATAATAGGCTTTTGTAACGGCTTCTGCGACCTGGATCTTTGACGCCTGTAAATTTTTCGTAGAAAGTTCCTTATACGTTTGTGAAGCCTTCAAGCCTATCAGATAGGAGCCGTCAAAAATAATCTGGCTGAGGCTGGCGGCAGCGCTGGCTGAATGCGTTACACCGAACTTAGCTGCAACTACCTCACCCTCGGCGGCATTCGGATCAAATGTTTTGGCTGGAATGAAAAAACGCGGAACGGCGGGGTTATTTGTATAATTAACTGTGGCATGCGCCTGAGGTAAGCCGATAGCCTTCACTTCTGCTACACGTGCCGCTGCACTGGACTGGTCGATCTTTGCGTTTCTTATATTAATGTTAGTCTTAATGGCATATTCCACAGCCTGTTTAAGGGAATAACTTCCTTCCTGCGCATGCAGAGGCGCAAAGCTCAGTAAAATCGCCAGCAGCGCTAGACTGCCGCGTATTATCCGGTTATTTTTCATGGGTATTGATTTCAATTGCTGATTTATCTTTGATGGTGTTGTAGTATTCAAATCCTTTTTCCGACAATACCCCTCTTAAAAAATGTAACAGAAACTGCATTTGCGTATGCATCATATTAAATTTTCTGGCCGGGAAAATAGTCGGATCAAATGCCATTACAATTTGCTCGACACGTAACATTGACAGCACATCTACATCTATGTCAGGACGATAAAGCCCCAGTTCGATCCCTTTGATCAGGTTGTCATGGATACTTTTGATAATGTACTCATGTTTATAATTCTGGAAAAGCTCCCATGCAGCAGGGTAGTATTTTTTCAGGTCATACAAAAGCGTCGGGTTCATGTTCGACAATGTATCGCGCATCTGGACCGAAGCATACATCATCTGTTCGATCGGATTGCTGGCCTGCTCATCCAGTTTTTCCATCTCATTTTTTTGAGTCTTGATCTCCTCCTGAATAACCAGGGCCAGGATCGCTTCCTTATCGGAGTAGTGCTGGTAAATGGTCCGTTTCGAAATCCCCAGGTCTTTGGCAATATCATCCATGGTAACGCTCTTGATTCCATAGCGCCAGAATAGATTTAAGGCTGATTTTATAATTCGCTCTTTCACAAGAACAAATTTGAAATATTCGAATGAAAAAAACTAAGAAAACTTTATAAATGTTTGAAGTTTTCTTGGCGCTCTTCTAGCAGTGGCGGTTTAAGATAGAGAACATCTCTTGGAAATGTTACTAAATTGTTAAATAACAGCAGGTTCGGAGGTTTTTTCCGTACTTAGGGGTGGGATTGTAAGGTGTGTTTTCATGGCAGAAGTTGAGTTTGGATGAAGTGTAATGAAAAGTATGAATAGTAATATATTGAGATTTTATATTTCAAAATTACTTAAATCAGACGTTGTAAATGTAACTGATTGGATTCGGTATCTGCGATTAACGGTCCTAAAAGTAGGCAGGCATTTGGCAGAAGATCAATCAAAAAATTATTAAACGGATTATTTGCGGTATGAACTTGGCAAATAAGCAGATAAATTGGTTAAAGACGGGAATGATTTAGCTCTGAATGGTGTTTGGAAATGACACATATTCTGACCAAATTTCGGGTCTTTTTGTCCTTTATTATTAACTCACAATTCACTAATTGCCATCGCTACAAACAAATCAATGAAAAGCTACATTGACCTGATTCAGCAGACGTTCGAATTTCCTACAATGGAATTTAACGTTGATAATAATGAGTTGCTGTTCAACAATGTACCACTGATGGATATCATCAAAGAACATGGTACGCCGTTAAAAATCAATTATCTGCCGAAAATCGGGGAGCATATCGAAAACGCGAATATGTTTTTTCGTAATGCCTTCAAAAGACATAACTACAAAGGAAGCTATACGTATTGCTACTGCACGAAGTCTTCACATTTCAGTTTTGTGCTGGAAGAGGCTTTGAAGCATAACATACATCTCGAAACTTCTTCGTCTTTTGATATACCCATTATCCGTGAACTGTACCGCCGTGGGAAGGTTACCAAAAGCACTTTTATTCTTGCTAATGGTTATAAACTGCCCCGATATACCCAATACCTCAGCGAATTGATCAATGAAGGGTTTAATGTGATTCCAATTCTGGACAACCTGAAAGAGATTGAATCGTACGAGCAGCAGGTTACAGCCGATACGGTGAATTTCGGAATGCGCATTGCGACGGATGAAGAGCCGAATTTTGCTTTTTATACCTCTCGTCTGGGTATCAGGTATAATGATGTGCAGCAGCTGTATAAGGAGAAAATTGAGCCGAATCCGAAGTTTAAGCTCAAAATGCTCCATTTCTTTATCAATACAGGCATCAAGGACAGTGCATACTACTGGAGTGAATTGACGCGCTTTATGTTTAAGTATTGCGAAATGCAGAAAATCTGTCCGGAGCTCGATTCAATCGATATCGGCGGTGGACTGCCAATTCAGACTTCATTGCAGGCTGGCTACGACTATCAGCAAATGATCGATGAGATCATCGAAAACATTCAGTGGATCTGTAACAAGAACAATGTACCTGTTCCGCATATTTTCACCGAATTCGGAAGTTATACTGTGGGTGAAAGTGGCGCGGTGATTTACGAGATCATTGACAAAAAATTACAGAATGATAAAGAGCTTTGGTACATGATCAACGGCTCATTCATTACGCAGCTACCCGACTCGTGGGGCATGAACCAGAAATACATCATGCTGCCGATCAATAACTGGGATAGTCCTTACCAAAAAGTAAACCTGGGTGGACTGACTTGCGATTCACAGGATTTTTATAATAGTGAAATGCACAGTGCCGATTTGTATATGCCGATTTTCGAGGAAGATTCTGAAAAGCAGTACATTGGATTTTTCCATACAGGTGCTTATCAAGAGTCTCTTGGAGGCTACGGCGGTATTCAGCATTGCCTTATTCCGGCTCCAAAGCATGTTTTAGTAGATAAGGATGAGGAAGGCCGGATTGTAACGCGGGTTTTTGCCGAAGAGCAGCATAGTGATTCGATGCTGAAAATCCTGGGCTTTAAAGATGAATCCTATACAGCTCCTGAAACTAACAAGAGTACCGAAATGCAACCGGTGGAAGCTGAAGAGGAATTAGCAGAAACAAAAATTTGATGTGATGTATAAAGTTCTTTGAATGAGTTCGTTATTAGTCAGACTGAAACGCTCATTCAAAGAATTTATTTTCATATTTTTGCGGTGACAAAATCTTATACGAACAGGAAAATGAAAAAAGTAATATTTCTTCTCGCTATCTGCGGAACATTGGCGGCTGCATCCTGCACCAAGCATGCCTGCCCTGCTTATGGTTCGACTCAAAAGGCGACGCAGCCTGTGCCTGCTGAGCGAGTTTAGTTTTTTAACTCAATATTATTTTCGCAGCTTCTAATAAATTGAACGCCGCGAAGTCGCCTGCTGAAGGCTCATTCTCATGGACAATGTGAATTGTCCGCACCCCCGCTTTTTTTCCAGCTTCCATATCCCTGTCACGGTCGCCGATCATCCATGATTGGTCAGGATCGATATTATACTTAGCGATTGCTTTTTCCAGCATCAATGAACCCGGTTTGCGGGAAAGAGAGTTGCCGGAGTAACTTGGATGGTATGGAGAGAAATAAATATCGTCGAGAGCTCCGTCAGATATTTTCTGCACTTCCTCGTGGATAGCGTACACATTTTCAGCATTATACAACCCTTTTGCGATGCCGGCCTGGTTAGTAATGACAATCAGCAGATATCCTGCACGTTTTAACGACTTCAATGCATCCGCCACGCCTTCCGGGATCACCAGCTCGTCGAGGTTATACAAATAGTCCGGGCAATCTTCATTCAGTACTCCGTCGCGATCGAGGAATACGCATTTTGTTTTGGGTAAAGACATAAGCTGAAACTAGGAGGAATATTCTTTAACCGATTCAATAAAACAACGCACTTTGTCGGGATCAGTGTCCGGGTACACGCCGTGACCAAGGTTTGCAATGTAGCGCTGGGTACCGAATTGATTGATCATCTTCTTCACTTCCGCCTTGATCTGGTCGTAGGACGAATACAAAACGCAGGGGTCGAGGTTACCTTGCAATGTCTTGTTAGGGATCAATTCGCGGGATTCTGCAATGTCCATATTCCAGTCCAGGCCCACTACCGAGCAGTTCAGCTCGCTGATTTCCTTGCGGGCAAAGAATGCGCCTTTTGCGAAAACAGTCACCGGAACTTCGTTTATAGCGTCACAGATCTGTTTAATGTAAGGCAAAGAGAAAATCCTGTATTGCTCAGGAGAGAGAATTCCCGCCCAGGAGTCAAATATTTGGAGCAGATCGGCCCCGGCTACAACCTGTGCTTTCAGGTAAGCGATGGTACTGTCTGTTATTTTTTGAAGTAACAAATGAGAGAACTCAGGATCGGCATACAAATGCTTTTTCGCAACAGAAAAAGTTTTGGAGCCTTTTCCTTCGGTCATGTAGCAGAATATTGTGAATGGAGCGCCCGCAAAACCGATCAATGGTACCCGGTCGGCCAACCCTACTTTGGTCAGTTTGATCGCGTCCAGTACGTATTTCAAATCGGTTTCCGGCTCTGCAATGTGCAGTTTGTCGAGATCCCCGATCGTATGCACGGTCGCAGGAAAAACTGGTCCGCGCTGCTCGATCATTTCATAAGGCAACCCCATTGCTTCCGGGATTACCAAAATGTCAGAAAATATAATGGCAGCGTCTACGCCTAAAATATCTACGGGTTGCAATGTAACTTCCGCAGCCATTTCGGGCGTAGTTGCCAATGTTATAAAGCTTCCTGCTTTCTCGCGAACAGCTCGGTATTCAGCCAAAATCCGTCCTGCCTGCCGCATCATCCACACAGGCGTGCGTTCCGTTTTCTCTCCGCGCGCCGCCCGAAGCAAAAGGTCATTTTTCAATTTCATGCGGCAAAGTTATAACAGAAAGCAATCAAAGAGAAGTTTGCTAGACAAGGTGTAGAAATAGATTTTAGGGAAAATAGGAAAGACGAGTAATTTAAAGCCTCTCAAAATCCGTACTTCTTGAAGTACAGCGATATGCAAAAGGTCTGTTTCCCTTGGAAAGCTTCTTTATTTCACGCCACCGTTTTATGATCTGTTCAACCATCTCCCAGTACTGATAACCGGTTTTTGAAGGAGGGCTAAGAAAAAATACGCCAACATGATGTTCTTCAAATAATTCTCTCTGACGTCGCGTTCGATGAATATTCAAATCCTGCGTAATCACGACACCTTTCTCCTTTCCAATTTTTGGCAACCAATCTTCATCCAAGGCACCTCTTCCAAAAACACTTTCAATAGATAAAACCTCAAATGCATCCCCATTCGGTCTTTCAAGTATGTGTAATCCTGATGCCAGATGCGGAGAGATATTTTCATCAATGTAAATTCTATTCATGCCACATTACGATGAAAGTGGATGGCATCTTCCACCTGATCGACAGTCAGATCATAAAGCCCAACGATTACCTCAATGGATTCTCCTCCACGGAAAAGATTAAAAACTGTTTCGGTTAAGACATTGGTACCACCAATAACTGGCTGTCCGAACTGTCTTTTTGGGTCAATAATGATTTTATGTTCTTTGCCCAGTGGAAAAAATCGCTCTGCGAAATGATTTTTATTGAAATCCACTTTTTTGCAAAATGGCTCAAATACTTCTTTGATTGTTAATTGTAACGTTTCATCCGCTTTTATTATCTCTCCAACTTCGCCAGCAAATAGCACTTGAATCCCGTCTGTGAAGATATCAGACTTAGCAAATGGATAATTTGTTTGCAAGGCTTTCTCTAGTACCTGATGTGCCTTTATAATCCTCTGAGTGCTAACACCCTCTTCGCGCAATTGATAGAATGCAAAGAACTCGATAAGGGTATAAAAATTAGTGATGAGGTCCCTTCCAGAACCATCCGAAAATGGAGAAGGGCTAAACTTTCCAAATTGAGCATTCCAATACTCGTGTAGCCATCGCCTGACTTTGGCTTGCGGTAAACCAAGTATGGCTGCTATATCGGGAATAGTGTAAATTCCCGTTCCAAGACCGAATATAGTATCAGTGTCTGATTTCATGCGATAACAGGGTAAATGTGTGTTATTTCAACCGTTCGACGGACTATTAACCAGTAGCAAGTTATGGAAATTTCTTGCTTTAAATATATTCAAAGTCCGAACGGACGGCCTCAGCTAGTACAAGGCACCCTTACACTCATCAAACTATCATTCAAAACCTAAAATTGACCCCGATCAAAAAGTTTCTTCCAGCCTGCGGGAAGTAAAAATTCTCCTGTGTCAACGCGCCGCCAGCGAAATAGCCGTAGGTATAACCATTGGATTCATATTTTTCGTCCAGGATATTGTTGACCAGCAGATTGAACACGATCTCCTTCATCCAGGTAGGCTTGATAGTCCAGGAAAGGCGGACATCATTGGTCAGGTACGCATCCAGTTTTCTGGATTCCGTAGAAGTGTTATCCAGATATTGCTTTCCAACATACTTGGTCAGAAGTGCGACTTCGAGGTTTTTTATCAGATTGTAGGTAAACTGACTTCCGGCGATCACATTCGGAGAAAATGAAATATCAGATTTGCCGTGGTTAATGGTGTTATAGCCGCCATCGTCGTAGTTCACGACATACTCAGTGAAATTGGCGATCTTGTTTTGGCTGAATGTCACATTCACGTTCCATTTCAGGAACTTGTTAAAAGCAACCGCACCTTCCAGCTCCACTCCCGTTCGGTAACTTTTGGGGACATTCACCCGCACCGAATTTCCAACATCATTGATCTGACCCGTCAGTACCAGCTGATTTTTATAACTCATCAGGTAATAGTTTCCCGAAAAGGCCCATTTACCTTGCTGCGTGCGAAATCCAGCCTCAACATTCTGCATTCTCTCACTTTTGGGAAATAATCCTGCGGTGGATGACGTGAAATCGTCGCGGTTAGGCTCGCGGTTTCCGATGCTGTATGAGGCATACACCGAGCTTTGGTCGGCGAGCTGGTAGGTAAGTCCTGCTTTGGGATTAATGAAAGAATACGTCTGATCATAGTTCAATTGGACCAGGTCATTATCAGTCCCTTTGATGTTATGGCTTACATTCCGGTATTGCAGGTCGGCGAATGCATTCAGCTTATCGGTGAACTGGTAGTACAGCTTTCCGTAAATGTTAAAGTCTTTTTTGATGCCCTTGCTTTGGTAGTACTGATGTTCATTTTCAATATTTCCTGCATTGCGCGCCCAGATAATCTGGCCATAATGATCGCCATCGTACTTATTCCAGCCACCACCAATGCTAGCAGTCAGTTTTTTGAAACTGTTGAAATCCAATGAAAACGTCGAACCGTAAAAATAGTTATCCAGCCAGCGGCGACGGATCAGATCGGTGCCTGTAAGTGTATCTTTACCTATTACGACATTTGGTAAATTATATTTACTGTAATCGTCATCAACTCTGTATTGTTCATAATAGCCCAGCCCGCGCACCAGAAAACCATTCAGGTTAAATGTCCATTTATCGCTCAGGTTATGGGAAGAAACGATCTGGTAATGATCCTGGCGGTAGTTGTCAACTTCGTTTTTATAGGTGTACGAATTGTATGTCCGGTCGTCTGAATCCAGGAGGTTTTTGGCGTCCTTTTCGCTCAGGTAATTTCTGTCAATATAGCTCAAAACACCTTCCCGGTCACCGCGCAGCTTAGCCTCGGGAACACCATTCCAGGATTGATATGTCCTTTCTTTTCCTGAAAACACATTGACACGTACAAAGCTTTTTTTGCCAAAATAACCACCGGACAAATAATATGAATGCAGCTCAGAAGAAGCACGATCCACAAAACCATCCGATGAGACACGCGATAGTCTCGCATCAAAAGTGAATTTGTCCTTGATCAGTCCAGAGCCTACTTTCAATGTATTTTTGAATGTATTGAAAGAACCGTAAGAGTTATTCAGCTCAGCATAAGCCTCTTGGCGGAACGCATTGGTATTGATATTGACCGTTGCGCCAAAAGCACCGGCGCCATTAGTCGAAGTTCCTACTCCGCGCTGCACCTGGATGCTGCTCACGGAAGAAGCAAAATCAGGCATATTAACCCAAAAAACACCCTGGCTTTCCGCATCATTATAAGGAATTCCATTCACGGTAACATTGATCCGCGTAGCATCCGAGCCCCTGATCCTGATGCCCGTGTAACCCACGCCACCACCCGCGTCGCTCGTGCTCACGAGAGAAGGTGTGAAATTGAGCAGCACAGGCAGGTCTTGTCCAAGATTTTGCTTGTCTATCGCGGCTGCGCTCACATTGGTATAAGCCATCCCGGTTTTGTCATTCACGCGGGTCGCATTAATGATTACTTCGTCGGCCTGGAAGGTACTTTTGAAGAGTTTGACCTCCAATGTTCCCGAAGAGATTTCGGCTTTGGCTGTTTGGTAACCGATGTAGGAAATGTCCAGGGAAGTAATGTTGTCGGAGATATTCTTCAAAGTGAAATTCCCGTCTTTATCGGTATTGGTTCCACGGATTTCACTCGCTTTGATGGTTGCCCCGGGGAGGGCTTTTCCGTCCTCTGCATCGGTAACACGCCCGGTAATGGTTTTTTGGCCAAAAACGAAAGGGGCATATATGCAGATCATCAGCATGAATAGATAGGTAGTAACGTTTCGCATTGCGATCAATGGTTACAACAGGCAGGGGCCACCTATCAATGGTTCGATAAAATAAATTCAGGATCAGCTGTATGTTTGAGCTTTCTCTTCCTCCGCCGGCATTACCCGGATCAGGTGTATGGGTATGATCTCAGCCCGTTCGGTAGGGCACCCCTTGAGATTATAGTGCAAAACTAATGCAGAACGACCAAGGATTCAAGCTTTTCCCTATTTTTACATAACTAAAACGAACTCACGAGACTACTCAATACAGCAATGTCAAACTATACAGGCGCCATGGATATCAGTGCTTCGCAATATGCGATGGAATTGGAATACCGCTACGGGGCGCATAACTACAAACCAATGCCGGTCGTACTGGAAAAAGGCCTGGGAGTGTATGTTTGGGATGTAGAAGGAAAGCAATATCTCGACTTTTTATCAGCATATAGTGCGGTAAGCCAGGGACATTGCCATCCGCATATTGTGAACGCGATGATAGCTCAGGCGCAAAAACTGACGCTTACTTCCAGAGCTTTTTATAATGACAAGCTGGGAGAATGTGAAAAGTTTCTCTGCGAATATTTCGGTTACGACAAAGTCCTGATGATGAATTCGGGCGTGGAAGGTGGCGAAACAGCTTTGAAACTAACCCGGAAATGGGCCTATAAAGTAAAAGGTATCGCACCCGACAAAGCAAAAACAGTATATGCATCCGGTAATTTCTGGGGACGGACACTGGCTGCCATTTCAGCCTCTACCGATCCATCGAGTACCAACGATTACGGGCCTTTTTTACCTGGTTTTCAAATTATTCCATACGATGACCTCATTGCATTGGAAGATGCATTCAAATCTGATCCTGACATTGCGGGCTTTATGGTGGAGCCTATCCAGGGCGAAGCGGGTGTGGTGGTTCCGGCAGAAGGATATTTGAAAGGTGTCAGGGATCTGTGTACAAAATACAATGTGTTGTTTATCGCGGACGAAGTGCAGACGGGCATCGGACGTACGGGCAAGCGTCTCGCCTGCGACTGGGAAGGCGTAAAGCCCGATATTCTGGTCTTAGGAAAAGCATTATCTGGCGGGACTATGCCGGTATCGGCGGCGCTGGCCGACGACGAAATTATGCTGACCATCGCTCCCGGCGAGCATGGCTCGACTTACGGCGGAAACCCGCTGGCCTGCGCGGTAACAATCGCCGCATTGCAGGTAGTAGAGGACGAAAATCTGGCAGAAAATGCTGAAAAAATGGGTCAGGTTTTCAGGAATAGAATTCTTGCTTTGCAGAAACAATGTTCTCTGATTGAAGTCGTTAGAGGTAAGGGCCTGTTGAATGCAATTGTTATCAATGACGATGAGGACAGCAGTACGGCTATGGATCTTTGTTACAAAATGATGGAGAAAGGGCTGCTTTGCAAACCTACCCACGGCAACAAAATCCGTTTCGCTCCTCCGCTGGTGATCAACGAGGAACAAATGAACCAGGCCTGCGATATTATTGACGAAGTATTTCTTGAAATGAATAGTACTCTATGAAAATAAAACTATTTCTGTCAGTCCTTTTTCTGGGAGTGGCGCTGATTGCATGCAAGGATAAAAATGTGGATCCGGCGAATGATACACAAACCAATCAGTGGATCTACGACAACATGAAATACTGGTATTACTGGACGGACCATATCCCTGCCACGCCGGACTTAACCAAAGACCCTGCTGCATTCTTTGAATCATTGCTTTACAAATACGATGCAACATTGCGCCCGGATGGGGACCGTTTTTCGTGGATTCAGGAAAGTGCCGAAGAGCTCGAAGCGTCACTCGGTGGTGAGTCGAAAACTTCCGGTATGGAGTTCAAGCTCGTGTATTACCCGTCAGGGACTAACAATGTGATCGGTATCGTGTTATATGTGATTCCGGACTCGCCGGCAGCCAAGGCTGGTTTTACGCGGGGAGATATTTTCAGTAGTGTGAACGGAACGAAACTGAATGGCTCCAATTATAGCCAGCTGCTCAATACGCAGGAAAAACTGACTTACACACTGGCGAAGATTGACAAGGACGGCGTACTGGAAGAAGGGGCGGTGAAAAGGGACGTAACACCGATCGTGCTGCAGGAAGATCCCGTTTTCTTTGATACCCTGTATACATATGGTGCCGACAAGATTGGCTATGTTGTTTACCATCAGTTTATTCCCGAACCTTACAAAGCAAATAACAAGCAGTACGACAAAAAGCTCGACGCTATTTTCGACAAATTCAAGTCGGGTAATGTCAATGCGCTGATCATTGATTTGCGTTATAACCCGGGAGGGTATGTCAGCTCAGCCACCAGTTTTGCCAGCTTGATAGCGAAAGCTACTGCTAATGATGTTTTTTATTACAAAGAGTACAATTCACAGGTGACGGAAACAAGCCGGAAGAAGTATGGGGACTCTTATTTTTATGACAAGTTCGTCACCAAAAGCCAGAACATCGGTGCAAATCTCAAACATCTGGTCATACTAACTTCCTCACGCTCGGCCTCTGCCAGCGAACTAATGATCAATGGTTTGAAACCTTACATGAATGTGACCCTGGTAGGTGGTAAAACGGTCGGTAAAAATGTCGGTTCTGTCACATTGAGCGGTACTGAAAAGGGAATCAAATGGGGACTACAGCCCATTGTTTCCAAATCATTGAACAGTTTGCACGAGTCCAACTATCATACCGGTTTTGTGCCCGATGTGGCTGTAAGTGAAGGGAATATCCTTTATCCCTATGGTAATCCCAAAGACCCGCTGCTCGGTGAAGCACTTTTTCAGATCACCGGAACCAGGATTACGAGGCAACAGAAAGGTGCCAGGACTTTGCAGGAGGAAGAGGCTTTGGAGATCACATCTACCATTCAGAACAAGGCGGGAGGCAGCAATATGTTTTATGATAAATAGTAACAGGAAGTCATAAAAGCCTTTATAATTTGAGAGTGGTGAGAAACGGCAGAAACTGTTCTCTCACCATTTTTTATTGCTATTTTTACAACTTTGCAATTGAAGATTCTAACTAATTGATAGCATATGAAGCTGGTGAATGATATGACTGTCTGGTTTTTAAAGCGACGCTTTGAAAGGATCGAGCAGTTTATGAAATACCCCATTGAGACCCAGCAACGCATTTTTTCAGAGTTAATTGAAACGGCGCGTTATACCGAGTGGGGCAGTAAGTACAACTACGGTCAAATGAAGACCGTCAAGGAGTTTCAGGAGCAGGTGCCGGTTTCTTCCTACGAGGAGCTATACCCTTACATTGAGCGGGTTCTCAAAGGCGAGCCGAATGTGTTGTGGCCTTCTCAGATTGAATGGTTTTCCAAATCATCGGGTACTACCAACGCCCGGAGCAAGTTTTTGCCTGTTTCCCCCGAAGCATTGGAAGAATGCCACTATGAGGGCGGCAAAGACATGATGACGCTGCTGATCAATAACCGTCCCGATACCCGTGTTTTTGATGGAAAGGGATTGTCGATTGGCGGTACATTACATGCCAATCCTTTTGATGATTATACTCAGATCGGGGATGTATCGGCAGTTATCATGCAGAATTTGCCTTCCTGGGCCGAGTTTATGCGTACACCGCCATTGGATGTAGCTTTGATGGACCATTGGGAGAGTAAGCTTGAAAAAATGGCATCGATATGCTCGCAGGAGAATGTAACGAGTATTTTGGGCGTGCCCACCTGGACGATCGTGCTGCTGGACCAGATCCTTGCGTTGACGGGCAAGAAGAATATGCTCGAAGTATGGCCCGATTTTGAGGTTTTTGTACACGGGGCCGTCTCATTTGAGCCGTACCGCGATTTGTTCATGACTAAATATTTCCCGTCGGACCAGGTTCTTTATCTTGAAACTTACAGTGCGTCTGAGGGCTTCTTCGCGATTCAGGATGATGTGGGCAGAGTGGGAGAAATGCTGCTGATGCTCGATTACGGTATTTTTTATGAATTTGTACCCGTTGAAGAAGTAGGGAAGCCGCATCCAAAAGCATTGCTGCTGGACGAAGTTGAGATTGGGAAAAATTATGCGCTTGTCATTTCTACCAATGCAGGATTGTGGCGTTATCTGATCGGTGATACCGTCAAATTTACTTCTAAATACCCTTTTCGGTTAAAAGTAAGCGGGCGTACCAAGCATTTTATCAATGCATTCGGAGAAGAAGTGATTGTGGAAAACGCTGATCATGCCATTAAAATAGCAGCGCAGAAAACCGATGCATTGGTGGCGAACTACACAGCCGGGCCTGTGTACATGGGCGACGGCTCTCGCGGCAGACATGAATGGATCATTGAATTTACCAAAGAACCGGAAAACCGGGAAGAGTTTGAGAAAATTCTCGATGATTCCCTACGTGAAGTGAATTCGGACTATGACGCGAAACGTTACAAAGATATGGCGCTATTGCCGCCGCTGATCCATTTTGTTCCGGCTGGAACATTCTACTCCTGGATGGGTAAACTTCACAAGCTGGGCGGACAGAATAAGGTACCACGGCTTAGCAATACCCGGGAGTATCTGGACGATTTGTTGGCAATTATCTAAAAGACCTCGGCCGTCGGCTATCAGCTTTCGGCTATTTTATAATTTTATCAATCATTCATTTTCATCAACTCTTCAAAGCTGACGGCCGACAGCCGACAGCCGAAAGCCAAAATGATCCCTAAGTACCTGAAAATTAAAGGCCTTTATTCTTACCAAACCGAACAGGAGATCGATTTCGATCCTTTGACGGATGCGTCGCTGTTTGGGATTTTCGGATCAGTAGGAAGTGGGAAATCGTCCATTCTGGAAGCCATTACTTTTGCATTATATGGTGATACGGAGCGGCTCAATAAGTCGGGCGACGACCGTACCTACAACATGATGAATCTCCGCTCGGATGATTTATTGATTGATTTTGAATGCATTGCAGGGAAAAATGGCGATCGCTACCGGTTCACGGTAAGAGGAAAAAGGAATAGTAAAAACTTCAAGGATGTAAAAACCTTTGAACGAAAAGCATATATATGGCAGGACAATGCATGGGTCCCGCTTTCGGAAAATGAATCGACAGAAAGTATAATAGGGCTGAGCTACGACAATTTCCGGCGTACCATTATCATTCCGCAAGGACGTTTTCAGGAGTTTATTGAACTGAAGGATGCCGAAAGGACGCGGATGATGAAGGAGCTTTTCCAGCTTGAAAAGTATGATTTGAGCCGAAACGTAGGCTCGCTGAGCAAACAAAATGACATGGCATTGTCCAATGTCGACGGACAACTGCTTGGGCTGGGCGAAGTGACACCGGAAATGGTGGAAGCTGAGGAAAAGAGACGGGATGAGGTCAGGCTTGAAATCAAAAAGATCAATGATGAGCTGATTGTCCAGACTGAGCTAGAAAGCCAGTTTGAGAAGTTGAAATTAACGGCGGAGAAAATTCAGTTGCTGCGGAATCAATTGCAAGGTTTAGAGGCACAGCGGCCTGCCATGCAATTGCGGGAAGAAATATTAAGGACTTTTGAAATCTGTTCGCTGCATTTCAAGTCGCTTTTTGATCAAAAAACGAACCTGACGAGTGGTATCGCCCGAGATCAGAAAATGTATGAGGCAAATCAGGTTCGTACGACAGAATTGGCGGGAGTACTTGAAAAGCAAAAAGAGGTTTTGCTACAATTGAAGCCGCAATATGAAAAGCGCGAGGAGCTTTTGGATACTGCTGAGGAGCTTGAAAAGGTGATCAGAATATTGGAGAATAAAGCCGCGTTGGTCAAAAGAAAAGAGGCATTGATGCGAGGCGAGGAGCAATTGAACGAGAAAGAAAAAAGCATTGACCTGGTCAAAAAGCAAAAACTAGATAAAGAGGCTGAAAATGAGCTGCGCAAGACTCAGATTTCAGACATTCAGGAGATCAGCCTGGTAAAATCCTGGTTTAATACTTTGGATGCGCTTACTGAAAACCGACAAGTTGTCAAAAATGAGGCGGAGGCTTTGCTGGCAGAAATTGTCGCGCAAAATGAGGGATTGAAAAAGAAATTGGCCGAAATAGGCGAATTAGCATCGATCAATTTTAGTGAAAATATAACTCAGGAATTGTTTCAGAATGGCATTCTGGAATTTGTTGGAACGAAGGAAACGGAGAGAAAAACGTTTAACAGACAACTGCTTCAAATCAATACGAAACTGGCCCTGCATCAGTATGCAGGCAGTTTGGAAGACGGTGAGCCCTGTCCGCTTTGTGGCTCGGAACATCATCCGGCCGTCCTGCATTCAGATCACGCGCTTTCCGGTGAAATTTTGGCACTGGAAAAGCAGATCACAACATTGGACGATCAGGAGAAAAATGTAAGACGGCTCCAATCGCCCATTGAAAAGATTTTTAACCAGATCGAAAACCTGGAAAAACAGAAAGCTTCGATCAAGCAGCGGTTTGCAGAAGCGAAATCGCGGTTGGAACTGCATCAGAGTGAATTTGCTTGGCCAAAATTTGATAAAAATGACCGGGAGGGTTTCGAGAAACACTTTGCGGAAGTCAATAAAAACCAGGCTGAAATCAAGGAAATTGAAGCTGCCATTAAATTGTTGTCAGGTAAGATTGAAGCAGAGATCCTGGAAAAAACGGAGAAGATTGAAAAGCCGTTGCAGAATTTGAGGGACGAGATACTACGGCTCGAAAATACGGTACATACATTGACCGATCAATTGACGAAGGTTAAACCTGCCGATTTTGAAGGTCAGGAAAAGTCGGCGATCGATAAGAAAATTACTGAATTAAAACTGCGGTACCGACAGATCACCGAACAATTTGAACAGGCCGAAAAGCAAATTGATATTTTTGAAAAAGAGAAAAATACCTTATCTGGCAGCCAGGCCACATTATTGGCTGCATTGGAAAACAGTCGGAAGGATTTGTGGGAAGTACAGGCGGGAATTGAGGAGCAGTTGAAAAAATACAGGTTTGAGTCCGAAGTGCAGGTGAATGACATTCTTGCAAAACCGATTCAGATTGATGCGGAGCGAAAGGCCATTGACGAATATAAATTTGCATTGGAAACGACTGGCCGCGATCTGCAGAATCTCGTGAACGAGAATCCCGAGCAACTATACGACGCTGAAAAGCACCAGGAAGCAACCCGAATTAAAGAAGTACTTGCCGTGAATCTCCATAATCAGCGGAAAGAAGAGGGCAGGTTGGACGGTCTTTTGAAGAAGATGGCCGAAGATCTTGCTAAAAAAGCATTGCTACTCAAAGAAAAAAGTCGTCTGGAATTGAGGCGGGAGCATTTGGGCGAACTGACCAAACTTTTCCGTTCCAGCGGTTTTGTGGATTATGCTTCGAGTATCTATTTGCAGAACCTGATCCAGGCGGCGAACCATCGCTTTCATCAGATGACGCATCAGCAGCTACATTTGGAACTGGGTGAGGGGAACAGCTTCTGGGTGAGGGACTTGCTGAATGGCGGGCATATGCGTTTGCTCAAAACATTGTCGGGCGGGCAGAAATTTCAGGCTGCATTATCACTAGCCCTGGCGCTGGCCGACCACATTCACATTCGCAATGAGTCCAAACATAACTTCTTCTTCCTGGATGAAGGTTTTGGGTCACTGGATAAAAATGCGCTGCAAACGGTTTTTGAGACATTGAAATCGCTGCGTAAAGAGAACCGTATCGTTGGTATTATCAGCCACGTGGAGGATTTGCAGCAGGAAATTCAGACTTATCTGAGCATTAAGGAGAGTGAGGAAGGTAGCCGTATTGTGGCTAGCTGGAAGTAGGGAAATAAGACTTGGCAAGTCTTCAAGACTTGCCAAGTCTCGCTTGTTAAAACCAGCGGCTCACACTTAATGAAATCAGGTAGTCAGCAAAAGCTGCGTCGCCCTGCGTCTTGCCGGTAACATCCAGTTTATCAGCATAGCTTTTAGTACGGTTACGGTATAATGCAACCGGAACGCTAGCCGAAGCTGAAAATTTGTTCTTAATGTAAGAAATCCCAGGTTCTCCCGAAATCACGTACCCCGGACGACGGAAACCTTTGCTGCCGCCAATCAGGTCATCAGAAGGTACACCTTCTGCACGGCCACCCAGCATCACGGATATTCCGCTGTGTCCCAATGCGTAACTAACGCCGAGCCTGCCTGCAAACTGATCTGCCACACTGAAATAACCTGTGTTTGGATCGATGGTAGTAGCTTGTGGATTACGGTTCACCTTGTTAGTCTCCCGTGGATTGGAAAGGTAAAATCCATTGAAATACAATGCTACTTTGTGGCTGAAAGAAAGATAGCCCTGTGTTTCCAGGAATGCGCCGACGCCGCCATCACCGAGCTGAATGGACTGATCTACCGGTTTTACAACAGTGTAATCGTTGCCTTCTTTATCCAGCTTGTGAAAATTACCTTCCACGCTACGATCTCCGGTAGGCAGCTTAATTCCGCCACCGATTGAAATATTGAACTTTGGCATTTTCAAAGGATCGCGCAGCCAGTAGCTGGTCGATATTCTCAGATCACCAATTCCTTTTGACTTTGTGTGGAAGCGTTTCTGCTCAGGATTTGCAGTAATCCCATTACCGTAATGCTCGTATAGAGATGAACGGTCATTGTGCTGAATAGGCAGATTGACCGAAATAGACCAGCGCATGTTGGGCTGATAAGTTGCACCCAAGTCCAATGCGTGTGAAACGTTGATTACCTCCGTACCATTCTCAACGCGCTCGCTTTCTTCATGGTCGCCACGGAAATGGCGGAATGACCGGAAAAAACGATAGCCTGCATTGACCTGAAATTTACCGTTTTGTTGTTTGAAAAAATCGGCAGAAGTCGCGCCGGGGCTGCATGCGCTCATACCTCGGATAGCTACGCATCCCTGAGCGAACAGGTTGGTTGTCGGTTGAGCACTTAGCAGGCAAAGAACCAGTAAGAGTGTATATATTTTTTTCATTGGGATCTTAATATTTTCAGTTATAAATAAATACAATGGTCTGATCTATAATGAAATAGATTTCCATTGGAAAGGGGATTAACAGAAAAAATTAAGCAAGATCCGGTGGCGGTACAATCGTAGAGAGGGGAGGTGCGCTGGCAAAACCGGCACAATATGGAAAGTCGATAGAAAGTTCGGTAATGTAAATGTCGGGATGTAGCTCTGCCTTCGGAGAAAAAGGTAGGTAAGATTTGAGTAGCTCGCTCAGTAGTTTTACTGCCCTGTCCGATGCAGATTGGCTTTTCTGCTTCTGATCGGTGAGATGGTTCATGTTTTGCGCCAGCTCAAAGAATCGTTCTCTTGCAGAGGCATTGGGCTGTAATGTTACATACAGCGTATCATTTTCAATCTTCTGGTGGGTCACATTATAAAACTCGCCATTTTTCCTGATCAGACCGGGAGCACCTTGTTCATTTTCCCATGAACTGGTGTAGGGTAAGGAAGGTACAGCGACAGCTAAGATTTCCGGAACGGGGTTATAATGGGTAACCGAAGCACTCTCGAATTGCCTGTCAAAGCATAAAACAGCCACGGCTAGTCCAAACGTGTTGTACAGCAGTAAACCGAGAAGCGCTATGGGTATAAGTCTTTTCAAATAGTGTAAAATTTTCCAAAAATAATATAATTTATGTAAATGTTGTTCACTATAAATTAATTTTTGAGTGAATATCGGTTACATATAAGATATTTTGAATACTCCTTAAAACCGTATATTTGGGTCGGAATTCGCCCTCTTTCGCTTTATGCTTTTAGAAAACTTCTACAAGTTATTTTTTTCCTGGATTGATGCCAAATTAACGGATAAAAACTGGATCTGGAAACTCACATTTGTTTCTGTTTTCGTTTCCCTATTCCTCGCTTTTCCTCCCTATTCGCTTCTGGTGGATCATTTGAGCGTTTATGGAAGCAAATTGGACGCCTGGGTTTTTGTACAAAATCAGGCTCAGGACCTTTTCCATCCCAAAGATATGGCGTATGACGTTCGGCGCGAAAATATGATTTTTCGCTGGACACTTCCGCTACTCTCATTGCTGACGAACCACAATGTAGTTCTGATCCTGGTGTTGCAGGGTATACTAGGTATTTTATTCCTCAAAAAGGCTGGCGATTACATTTTTGCAGTTTCCGGCGACAAGGTTCTGACGGCTTTATTTGTCATGTCGCTCGCGAATATATTTGTAAGCGTATGGGCATTCGCGGACGTGCATGGCTATGGCGACGAATTTGCCTATTTCTTTTTACTCATCGCATTGCTGAGCCGCAATCCTGTTGTCATATTTCTTTCGGTGCAATTTGCATTTTTTACGGATGAGCGTGCGGTTGTGGCCGGAGGTTATTTATTGCTTTGGTGGATTGTGACGAAAGCCTATGAAAAGGACGATTTCAGCCTTGCAGGTATGTTTAAGGCGGCATTTACAGGAGAAAGCGCGGTGGTCTGGGCGGCTTGGATCGTTTATTTTGGTATCCGCGAATACGTGCAGCAGAAGTACTTTCCGGACCACAGTTACTCCACCATAGGAACACCGGTGTTGCTCGCCGATGCACATCGTAACGGTCTGGGTAGCAGCATTTGGGGTGCTTTTGAAGGAACCTGGCTCATCATGGGGGCGGCATTGCTGAGCCTGTGGCTTACCAAACGTTACCTCCTTATTCTGGCATTGGCAATTGGTTTTGCCGTCCTGCTCGCCACAGGAATCTTCGTGCATGACATTGACCGCGCGCTGTCTTATGGCTTTCCGTTCATTTTATTAGGAGCATTCATTTTGTTAAAAACGGCCTCATGTCGCTCTGTCAGGCTTATTTTCTTCTTTTCAACGATCATTTGCGTTTGTCATCCGCAGGTCTTTTACATGGGATATAACAAAATTTTATGGCTTGAACCGCTGCCTGTAAAAGGGCTGATGTATCTCGACAAAGTGATGTCCTGGAATTTTTTCAATTAAATACTAAAATGAAAACTTTCATTTTTTCTTGAAAATTCAATATTATATTTAGCGGTTACATTATATATTTATAGTCTTTCCTTTTCAAGTGATTGATGAAAGATAATTGATAGCCACCTGAGGATAATCGGTTTTTTTATGTAAATGGTATTTTTGTATTTTCAAGAAAAAATCGCTGAACTTGGCCCTAACATTGAAATTTTCTTATGCCACTATTAGTTGAACTAGATACTTTCAACACTGATTCCGGTAATCTTACAGTTTTTGAAAAGATTATCCCCGGTACTATAAAACGTGTTTTTTATATCTATGGAGCTGGTGAAACGCAGCGCGGCGGGCATAGACATCACAAAACCTGGAACGCTTTAATTTGTATCCACGGAAGCTGCCGTATATACTCCAATGATGGGGAAAAAGAAGAGTACTTCATGCTGGATAATCCGGTTTCCTGCCTGATACTTGAACCAAAAGACTGGCATGTGATGGACTCTTTTTCAGAAGATGCTATTCTCCTTGTACTTTCAAATGAATATTACGACAGAGCCGACTATATCGACGAACCTTACCTTTTGAACCAGATTTTATCCCAATGATCCCTTTCCTGGATTTAAATCAGGTCAACGCTCCTTATCTCAAAGCCGTTGAGGAAGCCTGTACGCGTGTAATCCGGTCGGGCTGGTATATTCTGGGGAATGAATTAAAAGCTTTTGAAAATGCATTTGCAGCATATTGTGGCGCCGAACATTGCGTAGGCGTAGCCAATGGGCTTGATGCGATCACACTGATATTGAAGGCTTATGAATTTGAGGGAGGAAGTGAAGTGATCGTTCCCGCCAATACTTATATTGCATCAGTATTGCCCGTCAGTTACCTTCATTTGAAGCCTGTATTCGTCGAGCCTGACCCGTATACAATGCTGATTGACCCGGATTTGATCGAAGAAAGTATCACTGAAAGAACAAAGGCGATCACTGCGGTGGACCTTTACGGCAGAAGTTGCGAAATGGATGCCATCATGCAACTCGCGTCAAAATATGATTTGAAGGTAATAACAGACGCAGCACAAGGACACGGGGCTATTTATAATAGCAAAAAAGCAGGGAGCATCGCCGATGCAACCGCATTCAGTTTTTATCCTACCAAAAATCTGGGTGCCTTCGGTGACGCTGGTGCCGTGACGACCAACGACGCGGAATTGGCCGAAAAGATCAGAAATTTGAGAAATTATGGCTCTGTCGTGCGTTATAAGAATGACTATCAGGGTGTCAATAGTCGTTTGGACGAAATGCAGGCGGCGATATTGAATGTAAAGCTGCCGTTTCTCGACATGGAGAACAAACGGAGAAGGGAAATTGCAAACCGATATTTAACCGAAATAAAAGTAAAGGAGTTGGTATTGCCACCGAATGACAGGATTAACGAAGACGCGTGGCATTTGTTTGTAATCCGCCACCCCCGACGCGCTGACCTGACCACATACCTCGAATCAAAAGGCGTGCAAACGAATGTTCATTATCCTTTGCCCATTCATAAACAGCAGGCTTACCAGGAATTTGGCCATCTGGAATTGCCAATTACTGAGCAAATACACCGGGAAGTGGTTAGCTTACCACTGAATCCTGTCCTGAGCGACGACGAAATTTCCTACATCATCCATACGGTTAATCAATTCGATTATCAGACATGAAGTTATCTGTAATTATCCCGGTCTACAACAGTGAAAAGACCATCACGCCTCTGGTTGAAAAGTTACAGACAACTTTATCTGCGATTGAATTTGAAATTGTAATGGTCAATGATGCCAGCCGGGATGATTCGGAACAGGTTTGCAGGCATTTGGCGCAGATGTATGCCAATGTCCGGTTTATCTCATTGCGGAGGAATTACGGAGAGTTTAATGCAGTTATGTGCGGGCTGAACTGGTCTTATGGTGAGTATTGTGTCATGATCGATGATGATTTCCAAAATCCGCCGGAAGAAATTCTTAAACTGATCGACACAGCAGAAAAAGGAGATTTTGATGTTGTGTACACATATTATGCGAAGAAACAGCATTCAGTTGGCCGGAATTTGGGCAGCCGCTTCGTCAATTGGCTGACAAGTTACCTGCTGAATAAACCCAAAGACCTTTACCTGTCCAGCTTCAAGCTGATCAGAAAGGAAGTGGTACAGGAGGTAATTAAATACCAGGGGCCTTACCCATACATTGACGGGCTTATTTTCAGGATTACACGTAACATCGGGACGGTTCAGGTGGAGCATTTGAAAAGAGAAGAAGGAATTTCGAACTATACCTGGCAAAAACTGATCTCTTTGTTTCTGAATATATTATTTTGCTACTCCTCATTACCGATCCGGCTATTTATGCCAATTGGTCTCGGCTTGTTCGGCTTGGGTTTTTTATTACTTCTGTTCCTGACGATCCAATGGGTAACAGGGCCAGATCCAAAGGGCTGGCAGGTTGTAACGGCGACAATTATCTTTATCGGAGGTATTCAATGTACACTTTTGAGTGTTTTAGGCGAGTATATTGGTAAAAGTTTCATGGCGCAAAGTGGGCAGCCGCAATATGTGATCAAGTTTAACAGTGGGAAGGTTCTATGATCGCAAACAGGATGGAGTACCAGCGGATGTACGAAACAGAGCAGAAACTCTGGTGGTACCTGGTGCTTCATGACAAGGTTTTGAAACAGATCAGGAGACATTTCAATGCGGATAACCGGGAGGTAAGGATACTGGATGCGGCCTGCGGGACTGGCGGACTTTTGTCCTTTTTGAATGGACACGGTTATGGAAATCTCTTCGGTTTTGATTATTCACAGCATGCCATTGATTTTTCGGCTGAGCGGGGATTGCTGGTTGGGTTTGGTGATTTAAAAAATGTAGCAGCATTCCGGCCCGGTGAGACATTTGACATCATATGCTGTAATGATGCATTGTATTTTTTGACAGACGAAGAAATTATAAGAGCGCTGAATACTTTCAGGCAAAGACTTAACCCGAATGGTTTGCTGATCATCAATATTCATGCGTTTGAAGCTTTTTCGGGCACACATGATCTGGCAGTTGGCAGTTCGAGAAGATTTGAATTGAGGCAATTTGTAGACTTTTCCAGGGCTGCGGGGCTGAAAATCAGTTATAGCACCTATTGGCCTTTCGCGCTGTCGCTGCCGATATTATTAGTGCGGCAATGGCAGAAATATCAGATCCGGCACCAGAAAGTACAGGCTCACGAGGTGGATTCTGATGTGAAATTCCCCGGCGAGACCATTAATAGAATCCTGAAAGGAATTACCAAGGCAGAATCGTGGCTCTTTCGCAAAGCTCCCTTCGGAAGTTCATTGTTTATGACAATGAAACAGGTCTAGCGTCTGAAATTCAATGCCTTTATTTCATTTTTTGGAAAATCCGGAGCTGTTGACCTGGTCAAATAGTTCTTTCGCCTTACTAATCCCGCTTTCACCATTAATCGCAAAGTACCAGAATGCTTCGAGGTCGCCGCGATGCATTGATTGATTCATATCTCCACTTTGCGACTTGTGAGCTGCTTTTACCCAGTCGGCCACGATCATGTAGCTGTGTTTTTTGTCTTCTCCAAAACCATAAGTACGATCAAATTCAAACACCGGTGCATTGGGAAGGATTGCGGTCTCGGGGTAACCGTCCAGTTGTGAAAATTTGAATGTATAACCCTTGGCCTGTGATTGTCCACCTAAAACGACCGGTTTTTTGGTACCTTTAAAACGCTGAACTGCACGAATGGCGCTGATTGACGCAGTTTTATGATGTGCGTGCTGACCTTCGCCCGGTACCAGACAGAACACAAAATCGTAGTTTCCTTTCGCCAGTATCTGATCCAGGCGACGCTCCACATAGTTGATATCCCAGTTTTTGCCTAGCAAATAGGGCTTTTCGTCCCGGTTGTAGTAGTCGTCCAGTTGGTCAAAGAAAAAGAAATTACCAATTCCCAGGATTTCGCCGGAAGCCATCAATTCCTTCTTCCGTATCAAAGGCAAATGCTTTCTTCCGGTAACGGAATCGACAAGGTTCATGCCGTAATAACTTGATGCTACCAGTCCATTGTACCCGCCTGATGCGTCGGTAATGAGTGCAAGATCGGCTGAGCCTTTCAATTCGTGCGTGATTTTGAAAATAGTCACGGGGAACATGGTTTCGTCGTCGGGATGCGCCGTCACGATCAGTACTCTGGGGCTTTGGGCAAATGCGCCGAATGTAAGCAGCGAAAAAAATAGCAGATAAAATTTCTTCATGCGGACGATTTCTGGAAGTAAGGTGTTATAAAGTTACTAAATCCTGCTGCCAAATCAAGGCACGGGAATTTCGGTCAGGTAAACATCAACAAATTGTATTTCAATCATATTAATATGGATTTACAGCTTAAAGGAAAGTCAGCGTTTATTAGCGGTTCAACTCAGGGCATCGGATTTGCGATTGCTGAGAGTTTATTGAAGGAAGGTGCGAAAGTGGTTGTCAACGGAAGATCGGATGACAGAGTAGCCGAAGCAGTCGCAAAACTGAGTGAGTCATTTCCCGATGGCGATATATCAGGGGTTGCAGCTGATTTTTCAAAGGCAGATGAAGTGAATGCTTTGCTGAAAAAACTGCCACAGGTGGATATCCTTGTCAATAATGCAGGAATATTTGAACCTAAACCATTTACAGAAATTACAGATGAAGATTGGTTCAGGTTTTTTGAAGTGAATGTAATGAGCGGCGTGCGTTTGTCGCGGCACTATTTTCCGGGAATGATTGAAAGAAACTGGGGCCGCATTATTTTTATTTCCAGCGAATCGGCGGTGAATATTCCTGAGGAAATGATCCATTATGGAACCACCAAAACGGCCCAGCTGGCCGTTAGCAGAGGTTTGTCGGAGTTGACCAAAGGGACTCATGTGACTGTAAATTCGGTTTTGCCCGGACCTACAAAGTCAGAGGGCGTTCAGGAATTCGTGCGTCAGTTGGGTGAAGCTACGCAGGTAAGTGCCGAAGAAGCGGAAAAGGATTTCTTTAAAACTGCCAGACCGACGTCACTTCTTCAACGTTTTGCGTCGGTGGAAGAAATTGCGAACCTGGTCACTTACGTTGCCAGCCCGCTTTCATCAGGTACCAATGGTTCGGCGCTCAAAGTGGATGGCGGCGTTGCGAAATTCATTTTGTAGTTAGAATCGAATGGTGTAGCAAGTGAAATTTAATATCCGATTCTGGAACAATCGTTCTGAAATAATTGTCTGATAATCATGGCACGTAACAAAGCATTTGAACCAGAAGAAAAGTTGGAGAAGGCAAGAGACCTTTTCTGGCAGAAAGGGTATAACGCTACTTCCATGCAGGATCTCGTCGAAACGATGGAGCTGAACAGGGGCAGCATTTACGATACCTATGGAGATAAGCACACTTTGTTTTTGCAATGTCTGAGAAGTTATACGGATAGTACTTTTGAGGATTATCAAAGGACGGTAGAGGAGGCAAAGTCGCCGATCAAGGCTGTGGAAAAAATTATCAAAAGGGCTGCGCTACGGACCATTGCAGAAGGGAAAACATGCATGGGAGTCAAATCCGCGTTTGAACTGGCTTCGGTTGATGAAGAGGTACATGCCATATTAAAAGAAAATACCACAAACATGGTAGCTGTCCTGAAAGAGCTGCTAAAAAAAGCGCAGAAGGCAGGAGAGATCAATAGCAAGCGCGATCCGGCAATGTTGGCTAATTTTATCGTTTCCAATTTTACGGGTTTCTGGCAGTCTTACCTGGTTTATGGTGACCCGGAACTGTTGCAGCAACAAGCCGAGTTTTTGGTTAAATCAATAAAAAAATAAGTTTATTCAATTATAGAATGATCATTCTGTAGTTGGTAATGATCACGGATATGTCAGGGTTAATTAGAGAAAATATAAAAACATCGGGTATAGTAAAAATCTACAAACAAGGAACTCCGTCGGTACTCGGTTATGAAAAAGAGACGATCAGCGAGCCAGGCCCGGGGCAGGTAAAAATACGGCAAGAGGCTGTGGGGCTGAATTTTGTAGATACATATTTCAGAGACGGTAAATTTCCCGTCAAGTCATTTCCATATGTGCCTGGGGTAGAGGCTGCTGGTGTTATTGAGGAGGTAGGGCCGTGGGTGACGGAATTTAGGACCGGCGACCGTGTAGGGTACCATTTTATTCCGGGAGCTTATGCGGAGGAACGGATCGTGTCGACCAATCAATTGATCCACATACCGGACGATGTGACGCTGGAAGAGGCTGCGGCTGTTATGGTAAAAGGCTTCACGGCAAGAATGCTGATTAAATCCATTCATTCTGTTTCCGAAGGAGATATAATCCTCGTACATGCGGCCGCAGGCGGCGTAGGCTCGCTCGTTACCAAATGGGCGAAGGCGCTGGGTGCAACCGTGATCGGTACGGTAGGCTCGGAGGAGAAAAAGGAGATAGCGATTGAAAATGGCGTTGATCACGTATTTCTGGCGGAGTGTGACGGATTTGTAAACTCAGTCAATGACATTACCGGAGGGAGAGGCGTGGACGTGGTTTACGACGGTGTAGGCAGAGACACATTCACACATTCGATCGACCTGATCCGCAAAGGCGGGAAGATTGTGCTTTATGGCTCATCCTCAGGCCAGCCCGAAAACATTGACCATACCGCATTAAGAAGGAAGTCCATAACCCTGGTAACTCCGGCATTAAGTGCTTATATTCCGGATTACGAAACACTGCAACTCTTCGCGGAAGATACTTTTGCTGCCGTTCGGGAAGGAATTTTTGGAAAGCTGGCGATTACCCGTTATCCATTGTCACGGGCAAATCAAGCACAGGCAGATTTGGAAGCGAGAAAAACGACAGGTTCCGTAATTTTGATCCCTTAGCATTTCTGAGCGCCAAATTTCCTATTATGTCCAAAATACTGATCCAGTTTGCACATCCCACATTAAGCAGATCCAATGTTCAGAGAACTTTGGAAACGCATTGCCGGAATGTCAAAGGAGTCACTTTTAATGATCTGTACGAGCATTATCCTGATCTTTATATAGATGTAAAACGTGAGCAACAGCTTCTTTTACAGCATGATGTCATTATTTTTCAGCATCCGTTTTACTGGTACAGCAGTCCGCCTATTTTGAAACAATGGCAGGACCTGGTACTGGAATACAACTGGGCTTATGGCCCTGAAGGCGATGCATTGGCCGGAAAGAAGATCTTCAATGCATTGTCGTGTGGTGGTGGAAAAGAGGCATACAAAGAGACGGGCTATAACCGTTTTCCGGTGAACCAGTTTCTGCTTCCTTTTAACCAGACGGCCCATTTGTGCAAAATGGAGTATCTGCCCCCGTTTGTCGTCCACGAGACTTATACCGTCAGCGAGGCAGAACTTGAATCTTACGGACAGCAATATGCTTCGATCCTGAATGCGTTTGTAAAAGATGAAATCGGCTCGCATCATTACCAGCACGTTGAATATCTGAACGAACTTTATAAATAATTCCCTGCCTTTCTGATGCAACAAACTGTATTTTTTCAAGCCATGATCTATCTGGCTGCGGCCGTAATCATGGTTCCCATTGCCAAACGATTGGGATTGGGTTCTGTACTGGGGTACCTCGTCGCAGGAATTGCTATTGGCCCCGCCGGTCTTAAATTCATAGGGCTGGAAGGGCAGGACATTATGCATTTCGCTGAATTTGGGGTGGTAATGATGCTTTTTGTCATCGGGCTCGAACTGGAACCTTCCCGCTTGTGGCGCATGCGCAAAAGTATTGCCGGATTGGGCGGCTTGCAGGTGAGTGTTACCAGTGTGGTTGTAGCTGGCTTGGCCATGGCTTTTCAGTTAGGCTGGAAAGAATCATTGGCGCTCGGAATGATCACGGCCATGTCTTCCACGGCCATTGTCATGCAGACATTGAATGAAAAAGGCTGGCTGAAAACGGTCGCCGGGCAAAGCTCCTTTGCGGTACTGCTGTTTCAAGACCTTGCTATTATCCCAATGCTCGCATTGTTCCCGCTACTGGCCGATCATCCGGCCGTACAGGAAACCCATGGAACCGGCTCAGTTGTGAGTGCATTTCCTGCGTGGCAACAGGCAATTATTGTTCTTTTATCGGTTGCCATCGTGGTAATTACCGGTAAATATCTGCTGCGTCCAGTATTCAGGCTGATGGCGCGGACGGGAATGCGCGAAATGTTCACGGCTACCGCATTGCTCTTGGTTGTCGGTATCGCTGTTTTGATGACTTCCGTGGGGTTAAGCCCGGCATTGGGGGCGTTTGTTGCAGGAGTTGTTTTAGCGAACAGCGAGTACCGTCATGAGCTGGAAAGTTCCATTGATCCATTCAAAGGCCTGCTGCTCGGACTGTTTTTCATATCAGTAGGTTCGTCTATCGATTTTCAACTCATTGTTTCAAAGCCATTTTTAATCATTGGTTTGGTAGTCGGAGTGATGAGTTTTAAGATGGTAATCCTTTTTGTTTTAGGTAAAATATTCAAAGTCAGGAATGCGCAAAATTTTATATTTAGCATAGGTCTGAGCCAGATTGGGGAATTTGCTTTTGTACTGCTCAGTTTCTCAGCGCAGCAAGGCGTATTGACCAAAGACATTACCGATACCATGATGGCCGTGGTCGCTATCAGTATGGCACTGACGCCGCTGGTCATGATGATCAACGAAAAGCTGATCCTTCCCAGATTGTGCACCGTTGGTTCGAATATTGAAGTTCATAAGGCGAGTGACATTGAAGAGCAAGATAATCCGGTCATTATTGCCGGTTACGGACACTTTGGGAATACCATTGGCAGGTTTTTGAGGGCTAATAATGTGGAGGCTACGGTACTCGACAACGATAGTGACAATGTTGACTTCCTGAGGCGTATGGGTTTGAAAGTCTATTACGGTGACGCGACCCGCTACGAGTTGCTGGACATTGCCGGAGCAGGTAAGGCGCAAATGATCATCATTGCGATCAGTGACGAAGAAAAGCGTCTTGAATTGATTGAAACGGTCAAAAAGCATTTTCCAAACCTGCATATGCTGGTGCGCTCCACGAACCGTAATGATGCTTACGACCTGATGAATGCGGGTATGATGCACATTTACCGTGAGACATTTGATACCAGTTTACGAGTTGGCACTGATGCTCTGAAACTACTAGGCTACCGTGCACATGAGGCTACCCGATCTGCAAAGACGTTCTTTATTCATGATGAAAGAACATTGAAACACCTTTCCAGCATTCGGAATGATGAAGAATATGTCAATGCGGCGAGACAGCACATTGAAGAATTGGAAATGATCATGCGTGCCGACCAGCAGGCTGTTAATTTACAATCGCTTGGCGGCTGGGACCGGAAAGCAGAGAACTCCGATTATCATACCACCTAGGCTGGCGAGGAGGCCGTAAATGAGTGGCGGGTATTCGGTTTTAATGGATACGCAAATCAGCCAGACGACGAGCCCTAGTACCATGGATATAATGCAGCCCTGCTCATTGGTTTGCTTCCAGTAAATTCCCGCAGCCAGCGGTACAAAAAGTGAAACAAGGCTAAATGCAGAGGATTCGGCCACGAGATCGAAGATGCTTTCGCGGGTGACTGCCAGGGTAATGCATACCACAGTGATGACGACAATACCAATGCGAATGATTTTTAATAGTTGTTCATCATTCAATTTCGGATTAAAGAACTTGAAGATATTCTCTCCCAAAACTACCGACGGCGCCATGATCGCGCTGCTGGTAGTACTCAGAATAGCAGAGACCAGGGCTCCGAAAAATATGATCTGAAGCGGCAGGTTCATATGCTGCAGCACCATGTTAGGAATGATCATCTGGCCATCTTTGTCCGACTCCGGGTAGAGGTGATGGCCGCATAACCCGATAAAAAGCGGAAGCAATGCCACGGTCAGGTACATGAGGGAGGAAAGTAAAGTCGCTTTTACCGATACCTCCGCTGATTTCGCAGACATAACCCTCTGAAAAACATCCTGCTGAGGAATGGAGCCGAGGCCTATGGTAATCCAGGCTGCGAAATATTCCACGGAGGCTTTGAAAGTAAAATCAGGGTAAAATCGGAAAAAGCCTTTGGGGGCGGCCTCAATAAGTGGTGTAAAACCGCCAACTTTTTCATACAAAACCGCCGATACCACGAGCAGGCCGATAATGATCATAACGGTTTGCACAAAATCGGTAATGGAAATAGACCACATACCGCCCCAGATAGTGTAAAAGATCACTACCAACGAACTCGACAGAATGCAATAGGTTAAAGACCAGCCTAGTACCACTTTTAAAACGATACCCATCGCCATTAGCTGAGCGGCGATCCAGCTGAAATAGGAAGGGATAATGAGAATGGCGGATATCAGTTCTGCATAGCGTCCGTAACGTATCCTGAAAAAATCGCAGAACGTAATGATATTCATTTTGTAAAACCGGCGGGCGAAGAAAAGCCCAACAAGCAAAAGACAAAGGGAAGCGCCAAAAGGGTCCTCTATGACGCCCAATAAGCCATTTTCGACAAATTCCGTCGGTGCGCCCATAATGGTTTCGGAGCCAAACCAGGTTGCAAAAGTAGCGGATGCAGCCAAAAGCAATGGGAGCCGTCTGCCGGCTAATACGAAGTCCTGGGTCGTGGAGATTCTTTTGGAGGCCCAAAGTCCTATCCCAAGATTGGCCAGCAAATAGGCGAAAATGGAAAATGCTAGCATCAGTAACTGGCTTTATATATTGTCAAGTCGTTTTTTTGATTCCTTTTGTAAAAAGCGGGTATAGATAGTGGCTCCTTTTTGATTCAAATGATGCGGATCAAATAAATGCTCCGGTTTGAAAAGGGCATTCAATTGTTGATCCTCCGGTAAGCGGATCAGATTTTGTTCCGGTAAGTAAGGCGCTACCTGTGACAGAATTAAAGATTCGGTTTTTGTCAGATTGTTCGGATAAAAGAGAATGACCTTTTTCCCAGCCTGGTTTGCCCGCGCGATCAATTCGTTAATTCTGGAAATATAATAAGTATTTGGCATCACAGGCTGATGTTTTGCCAACATTTGTTGCGTAGCGGCCTTATTATTTAGAATGCGGTCATTGATTTGAGAAAGTGCCAATGCAACTGGCTGATGACCATTATCGCTCAATTCAGGCTGGCCTTCAATGGGGTCGGAGACAGGGCTGATCATTTTTTTGATAGTTGTGATCTGCGGAACGATGGAAAACATCTGGAACAAAGTGGTATTGAGGCCTAGTAAAAAGCCACTCAACTTATCATGTGTGTCAATGTGAGAACTACGGGCCATCACATTCGCCCTGAAAGCCGCGTCCTGAAAGACCTGATCGGGCTTTAAAGCTACGGTGTTGTAATCCAATGCGCTTAATTCAATGTAAATTGTTTTGACCTCGGGATCATTTGAAATAAACTGATCCGCAATTTGAAACGAAACTTGTGGGGACAGGCTGAATATCCCAAAGTTGTAACTGCGCGTTTGCTGATGATTTAATGAATCAAAAATCGCGGGGTCAACCCCGTATAGCGTGCGGCTCGTTCCGATGAATACCACATTGGGTCTGAATGCTTTGCAAAGCTTTTTCCGGGCGTCAACATCTTGCCTGGGATCTGTATAAAATTGCGCAATGATCATGACTATCATCGTCTTGAAGACAATGATCAGCACGAGCCATTTTGTAATTTTCAGAATCATTTTCACCTGTCAGAATTGGATATAGTAAAAGTTGGCTACCGTAATCCTCCCGAATATCAGTACCAGCTGAACCAGCAGCAACATGGAAAGTCTTCGGCGGATCGTAGGCTTTTTTAGCAGATAGGATGCGATATCTTCCTTTTCGCCCATTTTGTAATTGAAAATATCCATGATTATAAATAACGCAATGGCTAAAAAAAAGCTGGGGGTAATCAATGAGGTTGCGCCGGATGTAAAACCAAACATACTGCTGTACAATTTCACCCCGCTGCTCAATTCCGCGGCACGGAACCAGCCCATGATCAATGTACCGGTGAGGAGCCTGATCACAACCCGCCAAACATAATGTACCTGTGAACCGATCGTGAAGCCGAGCGAAGAATAGAATTTTTGCCAGAATTGCTTCGTGCGCATTTCGAAATTAATGTAAGCCCATTGCAGAGAACCCCAGATCACAAATGACCAGCTGGGTCCGTGCCATAGTCCGGTGATAATGAAAGTGAGCAGCCGGTTAAATTCGAGGCGTTTGGTGTTGGTAACACCTTTGCTGATGTTGAAAAATATGTAATCACGGAACCAGGATGTGACCGTGATATTCCATGAAGTCCACGACTCTGTGCGCGACGGAGTGAAATAGTACCGATTTGAAAAGTTTTTGCTCAGCTTGATCCCCAGTAATCTGGCGGATCCCATTGCGATGTCGCAATACCCCGAAAAGTCGCAATACAGCTGTACCGAAAAAAGCAGAATGGCCAGTGTTACCGAAATACCCGTGTACTTTCCAGGCTCGTCAAATACCGGATTAGTGATGTCCGCGAACCTTGCTGCCAGCACTATTTTTTTGAACAATCCCCAGATGATGAAATAAATACCTGCTTTGATATTTTCCTCCTGATAGGCAGCCGGATTGCGGAGCTGAGGGATAAGTTGTCGTGCGCGTTCGAGCGGGCCTGCCAGCAATGTGGGGAAAAACCCAAGATACAGCGCCAGGTAGCCCAAGTGATTTTCTGGTTTGATATATCGCCGATGAACATCGGTGAGGTACCCGATGATCAGGAAAGTATAGTAAGAGATACCAATGGGGGCCAGCCAGTTGAGTGATACCGGCGACATTGAATTATTGATCGGGACCAGATATTTGAAAAAAAGAAGAGGAAGCAGGCAAATGACGATTGAAATGACGAGCAATGTCTTTCGCTGTTTTTTGGAATATGCCTGATTGCCCAGATACTTACCTGCCACATAACAAATCCCCACCAGGATAAGCCATACCGGCAGGTATTTACCGCTCCATCCAGCATTAAACAGTGTGCTGAGTATCAGTAGAAAGACCCATTTTTTTGCATCCGGGACTTTGTAATAAACCGGGACGATCAGGAATAGTAGAAGGAAGTACGAAAAATCGGTGAATTTGATCATCATGCTTTATTTTAAAAGCACGGGCAGACTTTTGTAGCCCCTGAAAAACACCTTGGTATCCCATTGACCTGGTTTGTCGGGATGGAGACGGATATCAGGAAATGCAGTCATAAACCGGGGAAGAAATTTTTGCATCTCGAAGCGGGATAGTCGGGCGCCCAGGCAATGGTGAATGCCAAAGCCGAAACCGATGTGCGGATTGGGTTTACGGGTAGGTATAAACGCTTCGGGATCGTCAAAAACCGTAGGGTCTCTGTTGGCCGACGCAATGCCAAGCAGCACCGTTTTTCCCTTCTTCAATTCGAACCCTTCAAACTCCATGTCATGATGGATTTGGCGGGGTATCCAGTTGACGGGGCTGACGTAACGGATCAATTCTTCTATGGCGATGGCGCAATCATGATGTGTATTCCAATCGATTTGCTGGTCCCGGTTCATCATTAATGTCGCGATACTCCTTGTCAATAGTAATGTAGTAGTCTCCGTGGCGGCATTGACCAGAAACTCCCAGGTACCGATGAGCCTAAGCGCCCGCTCACCACCCATTATATCCCTCATTTCCAGTAACAGGCTGTTAGTGAGCTCGGTTTCCTGACGACTGAATGTTTCTGAAAGGTAGCTGTGAAACTGACCCGACATATTCGCACATTCCAGCAGATCCTTGACGCCCAGTGTTTTCTCGAAAATCAATGTGATCACGTAGGAGAATTTCTGAATAAAATCAAAGTCGGAGCTTTTCAGGCCAATGATTTTACTAATCATCAAAAAGCTGAATTGCCGCGCCATTTCTACCAGGTCAGCCTCTCCACGGCTTTTTAATGTATTGAGAACTTCGTCTATTGCCTCATATGTAATTTGTTCATAATTGGCCTGATAAAACTTTTGGTTCACAAATCGTCTGTGTTCCGCATGTTTTTCACCGTTCATGAACAAAAGCCAGTGACTAAGGCTTTCACCAAATTGCAGCAATCCAGGGTCATTGTTGGCAATGGCTGATACTATTCTGAATCTTTCAGTAAAGTCAAAATTTCTAAAATTCTCCGAATCTGAGAAAATCTTCTTGACATTTCGGTAATCCATGACTACCAAATCACCGAACATATTGAAGTGAACCGGATCTGATTTTCTTACATGACCGATCAGTTCAGAATAGTTTTGATTAATCTCGCTTTGAGATGACCAGATGGCCGCTACAGACATAAAGGGAATTTGAGTAAACCTTTATATCATCCAAGAAAAAAAAGGACAATTTATACTTCCTGATTTTCAAGAATCCAGTTGGTGGTAGCGGCAATGGTACCCATTTCCCAGAAAAGAGACGGGTTAAGTTCCATCCCAAGCCACTCTTCCAGCTCCGATGTAATGCTGACAAGTAGCAAAGAGTCAAGGCGGAAATTGACGATATCAGTGTCCAGAGCCACTTCTGAGGGATCAATTTCAGCATGTTCGGAAATCCGTTCGACTATCCAGCCGGAAATTTCATTAAAGTTTTTAGTCATCAATTTGTTAATTCAATGGAGAGGTAAAATATTTAATATCGTGAAATTAACATCAAACTTTTTGCTTTAAAAGCGGGATGAAATTTATGTAACTGTCTGGTAACTATAAATTACCATTCGGCGAAGACTTCCCGTGCTTTCAGTCTCTGGATTTTACCGCTGGAAGTTTTGGGAAGTTTGCCTGGTTGTATCAAAATTACTTTGTGTGGTATCAAACCAAAAGCCAGTCCTACACTATGGGCAACACGGGTTTTAATGGACTCCATGTCCTCATCCTGCTGTACCACACGCCTTACTTCGGTTACAATCATTAGCGCCTCGCCCTGTGCCGTTTCTACTGAAAATGCTGCTGTCGCATTGGGCTGAATATCCTCATGACATTCGCTTACAATTTCTTCAATATCCTGTGGATAATAATTGACTCCCCGGATGATAATGAGTTCTTTGGTACGCCCGGTGATAAAGAGTTGGCCATTTTCCATAAAACCGAGATCGCCTGTTCTCAGGAAAGGTCCTTTTCCACAACTCGTAAACGCTTTGAAAATCCTGTTAGTTTCATTCTCGTTTTTCCAGTAGCCCAGCGCCACAGCATGATTCTTTACCCATATCTCACCGACTTGGGTGTCGTCCACAATCGTTTTTTGTTCGGGTTCCACAATGAGTACCTCCGTAAATTCGACAGGCGGGCCGCAGGCTACCACGTCTTTGGTGCCGGAACCTGGGATTTTTTGGTAAATCATAGGTGTCCCGTTCAGATGCAGGCTTACAGCCAATGTGGCTTCGGCCAGTCCGTATGCAGGAACAAGGCTGTTGCGCCTAAAACCGGTAACCCGTGCAGCTTCTGCAAATCTTTCCAAAGTCGAAATCCGGATCGGTTCGGCACCGACGTACAGCACACGCATACTGCTCAGATCTAATGTAGCCAGTTGTTCGGCAGGTATTCGGGCAATGCAATGGTCCAGGCCGAACCCGGGCCCGCCGCAGAAGCCTGCCCGGTACTGACTGATCGCCTGAAGAAGTAAAAAGGGTTTTGTAATAAATAAAAGTGGCGAGATCGCTATTCCTGTGCCACCAGTATAAATGGGCGATAAAAGACCGTCGACCAGGCCCATGTCGTGATAATGCGGCAGCCAGGTAACGGACACATCGCTGGCCGTACGCCCAAAGCAGTTGTTAATCGCGCTGAGGTTGGCAACCAGGTTGGAATGGCTCACCATCACGCCTTTCGGGCGGTTCGTTGAGCCCGAGGTGTATTGAAGATAGGCTGGCTGGCTGTTGTCCGTTTTTCTTTCTGTTATTTCAAAGGGAATCATTTCCGGTAAAAAGTCATCGGTGAAAAACCAGTCGATACTTTCTTCCTGTAATGCTTTGGAAGCGTCGTTCTGTCGCTGAAAAAGCATTTTGTGTGTTTTTTTATTGGTAATAATGCCCGACGCGGCACAATCACTGATAATGTTGAGGATACGGGTAATACCGGACTCGGAGTACCCGATGGGGCAAGGTACGGCGATAAGCTCAGCCTGCAGGGACGCCAGAAAAAACCTGATAAATGAAGCTTCCGTGGGCAGCAGTATAATAACCCGCGAATGTGCCTCATACCTGGCTTTCAATTGCCTTGATGCCGCCCATACTTGTTGATGTAATTGCTGATAATGCAGCTGTTCAGTTAGTTCTCCTTCTTTGCCGATGAATCCGTATGCTAGCTTATCAGGATATAAATTTGCATTCGATTCCAGTATTTCAAGTATATCCATAAAAGCAAAAATAAAAGAAAAGGTGACAAGCAAAGATTTATCTCTCTGCTTATCACCTTTTTTATTCTTAAATGATGCTCTGTTTATCTCCTGGGGCCTCTGCTACGTCCGTTGTTACCGTAGTGGTTTCCGCTTCTGTACTGCTTTCTGTAGACCTTATCGTTGTGCCGGCTCGATCTGTAACGGTCGGCGTGGATTACTCTCGGATGCGCAGGTCTTACCACCACTACTCTCGGAGGTGGAGGCGGTACGTGATAGTACCTGTATCCGTGCCGGTAACCGTAGTCGTATCCGGGACTGTAAGATCTGTATGTACAGGATGAAATGCTTATGACTGCAATGACCGTAACGATAATTGACAGCATGATTCTATTTGTTTTCACGGTGTTAGTGCGTTTTGTACTAATTATAAAACGAATATACCGGAGTAAAAGTGCCTGAGGCCAGAGCGGAAGAAGTGCTAATCAACACGCGTGACAAAGTTATCCACACTGTTGCTTAGTTGTAAATGTTCTTTAATTGATTGAAAATGGCTGTTTTAGAAGGTTGTTAACAAGTTATCAACAAGTAGTGTGTGGATAACTTGTTAACAAACATTTGCTTTTGGCTATGCCTCTACATCGTAGATCAGCACACGCTCCCAAAGGTGGGCGCAATCTGCCACAAACTTCGTGTGAAGTGGGTGTACCTGATATACATCATGAGCAGCTTCGTCAGCAAATACCAGAATTTCTGCAAAATCGTAGGTAGCATCGATCACCGGGCGACGGGTCGCAGCAGGAGGGCCAATATATACGGATTCAATGGATTCTATCGCTTCAAGTGATTTGATTCCTGCTAGCAGCGCTTGTCTCGCTTCTTCGTTATCTTTTTCTTTTAGCCAAAAAAATACGTTATGTACAAACATGAATAATGGTTTATGGAGTTAAAAATGTATTATGGATTCAATTGTGATACCGGATCTTGCGCACTATTATCTGTTACAAGGCTGATATATGCCTTTTCTAACTTAAATGAGAACGTTGTTCCTTTTTCAGGCTTCGACATGACAGCAATTTTGGTATCATGTGCATTCAGAATGTGCTTCACAATCGCCAGGCCTAGCCCGGTACCGCCGATGTCTTTGCTCCGGCTTTTATCGACCCGGTAAAAACGCTCGAAGATACGGTTCAAATGCTCATATGGGATGCCCGGGCCATTATCCCGCACCGCGATCTCCACATATTTTTTGCCTTCATTGAAATGGACGATCACTTTTCCTCCTTCGTTTCCGTACTTAATTGCGTTTTCGATCAGGTTAAGCATTACCTGTTCCAGTCGGTCAGCGTCCGCTTTCACCCACACCTCTGGAAGGTCGTCTGGTTTAACCCTTAATGTGACATTCCGGTCTGTCGCGATGTTTTCCAATCTGCTGAAAATATTCGTGGTAAGCAGCCGGATATCCATCGGCACAATGTTCATTTTAATATCGCCGGTCTCCATTTGTGACAGCACCAGCAGATCTTTTACCAGCACATCCAGGCTGTCCAGGTTTTTGGCGGCTTTAACGAGGAAGCGCTCTCTCACGTTTTCATCATCCATAGCTCCATCGAGCAATGTGTGGATAAAGCCTTGTGCCGCGAAAATGGGTGTTTTGAATTCGTGGGAAACATCCGCCAGAAATTCACGACGGAAGAGTTCAAGCTTTTTCAGCTCATCGATCTCCTTTTGTTTCTTGGTAACATACACAAAGATCTCATCATTGATCGTCTTCAAAGGATTAGACTCGCGGATCAGCTTTTTGCGCGGCGCGAGGTTAAAATCCTTCATTTTGAGCTTGTGAATGGTCCTGTACATTTTGTTAACCTCGCGGAAAACCAGTATGTCAACGGTGTAAAGAACCAGAAAGAAGGAAGATATGAAAGACGAAATGGCCGAGACGAAGAGCATACCTTTGGAAACGCCCTCCACAAAAGCCAGAAATGTAGTGGTGATCAACGATATCAGGAATGCCAATATGATGGCAATGAAACGCGGGCTTAGTGACATGATTGCATTAGGAAAGGCTTTGGGCTGAGCAGCAAACGGTTAACCAGCAAATTTTGATATGAAAAAGGGACTGCACTTTATAGCCTCAAAGTTAATAATTCTGTTTTTAACAAAACCCTATTTCCCCCTCAGGCCTCCATTTATTAATTAATTGTTAATGTTGCGCCTACTTCAAACCGGATAAAATTAAAAGCAGCCTCCCTTTCGAAAAGCTGCCCTCTATGACTTGCTGTTTTTGTAATCAGAACCCGCCGCGATATTTGTAGGTGCTGGATACCTTATCAATCGCCACGATATAAGCTGCTATCCGCAACGATACTTTGTATTTTAATGAAGTCTCGTACACTTTGTCGAAAGAATCCTTCATAATACGGTCGGTGCGGCGGTTGATGCGTTCCAGCGTCCATTTGTAACCGATCCGGTTCTGTACCCATTCGAAATACGAAACCGTAACACCGCCGGCATTGGCAAGAATGTCGGGAACGACCATAATTCCTTTTTCATTGATAATGTCATCGGCTTTGGAAGAGGTAGGGCCGTTGGCTCCTTCGACAATCATCTTTGCCTGAATCCCTGATACATTTTTGCGGGTAATGACGTCTTCTTTCGCGGCCGGTACGAGCACATCAACCGGCAATGTAAGTAAGTCGTCGCCCGGGATCATTTCTGCGCCACCGTAACCTTCCAGTGAACCTCTGTTACGGTCGCGATAAGCCACTGCATCGGCCACATCAATTCCTTTGCCGTTGTAGTAAGCTCCCGAAATATCGCTGATCGCATGAATAGATACGCCACGTTCGCGCAGGAGCAATGCGGCGTGAGAACCTACATTGCCAAACCCCTGCACCACCGCAGTAGCGCGGTATGGGTTGATCCGTAATTTCTCCATACCTGCGAGTGCCGATACCATTACCCCGCGACCGGTCGCTTCTGTACGTCCAAGCGAGCCTCCCAGTACCAGTGGTTTGCCTGTAACAACGGCCGGTATCGTCATTCCTTTGGATTTGGAATACTCATCCATCAGCCAGGCCATTTCTCTGGGTCCGGTACCCATGTCCGGCGCGGGAATATCCTGATCGGGGCCGAAAACATCCAGTAATGCGGTGGTGTACGCACGCATTAAGCGCTCCATTTCTCCGGCAGACATTTCTCTGGGGTTACAGGCTACGCCACCTTTGGCACCGCCGTAAGGAATGTCAACCACGGCACATTTCCAGGTCATCCAGGCAGCAAGAGCCCTTACCTCGTCCAGGTTCACATCCGGATCAAAACGAATGCCTCCTTTACTGGGGCCGAGAATGGTGGAATGTATAACCCGGTAACCTTCAAAAGTCCTGATCTGGCCAGAGTCCATTGTAACAGGCAGTCCGACAATCACTTGCTTACGCGGCACTTTTAATATGTGGTACATTTCTTCCGAAATCCCGAGGAGGTCTACTGCCTTATCAAATCTTTGCATCATTGACTCCAGAGGATTTTCTTTGTCCTTGATCGGAGCCGGCTCTATATATGACATTTTTAATTTATTAAACGATTGATAATAAGTTAGTTAATGAATGTAACTTGAATTCCCATACAAACATACAGTATTTGTTTAAATAAAAGCAAATAACTAGTTTTTCTTGAAAAAGTATAAAAAATAGTGAAACGTAGAATGTTTCAGGGTTGGCATAAATCTTAAAATTATGGTGCTGCTTTAAGGAGTTAATCCAAATTATTTAAAGGATTTCCGTAGAAAACTGAAATGGCAAAAAATAAAAAAAGGAGACATAATTTATGTCTCCTTTTTGCAATGTTGAACGGATGTTACACCATTTCAAGTTTCGAAGCGTAACGTTTGCGATCGTTTTCTTCGAGATATATTTTCCGCATACGCATGCTTTGCGGTGTTACTTCAAGGTATTCGTCTTTCTGGATATACTCCATAGATTCTTCCAGAGAGAAATTGATTTTCGGGGCGATCCTCAAACCGTCATCTGTACCTGAGGCACGCATGTTGGTCAATTTTTTCGCTTCCTGCAAGTTTACAACGATATCGTTCGGGCGGTTATGCTCTCCGATAACTTGTCCACCGTAAATCTCGTCACCCGGCTCTACGAAGAAACGGCCGCGATCCTGCAATTTATCAATGGTGTAACCTGTCGCAGGTCCCGTATTTTTAGAAATGATAGAACCGCTGATACGTCCTGGGATTGGTCCGCGGAATGTACCGAATTCTTTGAAACGGTGCGTCATTACTGCTTCTCCCTGAGTGGAAGTCAATACGTTCGAACGAAGACCGATCAAACCTCTTGAAGGAATCAGGAATTCAAGGTGTTGCAAATCTCCTTTTGGCTCCATCACCAGCAATTCGCCTTTACGCTGCGTTGCCAATTCGATTACCTTACCAGCAGTTGCTTCCGGTACATCCACTACCAATGTTTCGATTGGTTCAAGACGTTCGCCGTTTTCATCCTCTTTGAAAAGTACTTGTGGCTGACCCAATTGCAATTCGTAGCCTTCGCGACGCATTGTTTCGATCAATACTGACAAGTGAAGGATACCACGTCCGAAAACGAGGAATTTATCTTCCGTATCAGTAGCTTCCACACGAAGTGCAAGGTTCTTTTCAGTTTCTTTCATCAAACGGTCACGAAGGTGACGTGATGTTACAAACTTGCCTTCTTTACCAAAGAATGGTGAATTGTTGATCGTGAAGAGCATGTTCATAGTAGGCTCATCCACGGCAATACGAGCGATTGGCTCAGGGTTTTCAAGGTCAGCAAGTGTATCACCGATTTCGAAATCTTCAATTCCTGTTACTGCGCAGATATCTCCGGCTGTAACTTCGGCCACTTTCACACGTCCAAGCCCTTCAAACGTTTGAAGTTCTTTTACTTTCACTTTCTTGATCACGCCGTCAGCTTTGCAAAGAGAAAGAGTAGATCCTTCTTTAATCGTTCCTCTTTTTACACGACCGATGGCGATACGGCCAACGAATGCATTGTAGTCAAGAGAAGTGATCTGCATTTGCAAAGTACCTTCGTCGATAACCGGTGCAGGAATAGATTCAATGATCGTATCCAGCAAATAAGTAATGTTATCAGTTGGTTTTTGCCAATCCGGGCCCATCCATCCTTGTTTTGATGAACCATAAACGGTAACGAAATCCAATTGGTCTTCGGTAGCGCCAAGGTTAAACATCAGGTCAAAGACATTTTCCTGAACTTCTTCCGGGCGGCAGTTTTCTTTATCAACTTTATTTACAACCACGATTGGTTTCAAACCCAAATCGATGGCTTTACCCAATACGAAACGAGTTTGAGGCATAGGTCCTTCAAATGCATCGACCAGCAACAATACGCCATCCGCCATTTTAAGTACGCGTTCCACTTCACCACCAAAGTCTGCGTGACCTGGTGTATCAATTACATTGATTTTGACATCTTTGTAACGCACCGATACGTTCTTAGAAACAATTGTAATTCCACGTTCGCGTTCCAGGTCGTTGTTGTCAAGAATAAGGTCGTCGAATTCCTGGTTGTCACGAAATAGTTTCGAAGCGTGAATGATTTTGTCGACCAATGTAGTTTTACCGTGGTCAACGTGCGCAATAATTGCGATGTTACGAATGGCTTGCATTGTTTTATAGATCAATTGTTTACGGATCTCAATAAGCAGAATGGTTTTACCTGACTGATCACCGCTGTGCTTTGTTTCGACTTAACTTTAGTCAAATAGGGTGCAAATGTACGACTTTTTCGCTGAATAACAGTATTTTACAATTAATTTATTGTTAATATGCGAAAAACGCGCTTTGAGCTAGGAGAAGTGCAAAAAGTGAAGAAAATTATTGGATAGTTGCAATTTTTGATTTCGCCAATTTATAAAGGTTGTCCGGATCAAAATCGACCCCATTATCCCAGGTCGGCGTGCCATATGAGTCAAGCTGGACGGATTTGAAATAGTCTTTATCGGCAAGACGGCTGATTAATCCGTCATTTATGTTTTTGTACTTTTCAACAATAGCCCCCAGATCCACTAATTTCACCTCGTCTGTGTTAAACAAACAGGAAACAGTGTAATCCTCTACTGCGATAATCTTTTTAATGTAATGTAACATAGCACAATCCTTTTTTGCCATCGGCTAAGGATCAAATATACAAAGTTTTGAGGCAAGTAACAGACAGAGTTGGCATTAGCGACATCCTTTGCTTTCTTTGTAAGAACTGAAATATCATTACGACTTCATTATGAACAAAAATTTGCTGACCGGATTGTTCCTGTCCATTACGACTTTGTCTTTTGCGCAGGACGAGGTGACCAAATATGCCGAGAGCATTACCCCCGAGGATCTGAAAAAACACCTGGTCATTATCGCGTCGGACAGCCTGGAAGGGAGAGATACCGGTTCGCCGGGGCAGAAGAAAGCGGCTGAATATGTTTCCAAATACTACAAGGAATACGGCTTGCAGCCCATTGCTGCGGGTACCAATGGCGCCAAGAGTTTTTTACAAAAATATAGCCTGTATAAGCGTGGCTGGGGAGATGTGTACGTGAAAGCTGGCAATAAGAAATATGAATTCAACAAAGATTTTTACGTTACAGGGCTGCTGAGTGTGCCCGAAGAAATTACTTCGGACGTGATTTCTGCCGGGTATGGCATTGAGGAAGCGTCTTATAGTGATTACGCAAATCTGGATGTGAAAGATAAGACTGTCGTAATTTTTGAAGGGGAGCCGGTGGACGCAAATGGCAAATATTTGTTGAGCGGTAGCACCGAAAAAACCAAATGGAGCGGTTCTGTTTCATGGCAGGTTAAGGCTAAACTGGCGCAGGAAAAAGGTGCGAAGTATGTGTTTATTATTACTGAAAAAACGGGGGAGGATTTGGACAAGGAAATCCGCCAGCGTGCTGTTATGGCAAGAAGGTTTAGCGCACCAACATTAAAACCGGTTCAGGAAAGTCCCACTAACGTGGCTGCTTTTGTAGTATCGGCCGACCTGGCAGCGAAGATCCTGAACACGTCTGCCTCGAAGCTGACTAAAAGCAAAACAGCTATTGATCAATCAGGCAAGCCACTTTCGAAGGGTTTCACAGGAAAGGTCGCTTTGAAAGCGGAACGAATCAGTGAAACGATTGAAACGGAAAATGTGGCTGCTTTTATGGAAGGAACGGATAAGAAAGATGAAGTACTGGTTATCAGCGCTCACCTCGACCATATCGGTATTTCGGCCAATGGGGAAATCAATAACGGGGCTGATGATGACGGCTCGGGAACGGTTTCTCTGCTTGAACTGGCGCAAGCATTCAGTAAGGCAAAAGCAGAAGGTAAAGGTCCTAGAAGAAGCATTCTATTTTTGAATGTGACTGGCGAGGAAAAAGGGTTGTTTGGGTCAGAATATTATTCTGAGAATCCGTTGTTGCCGCTTAAAAAAACCATTGCTGACCTCAATATTGACATGATTGGCCGGGTAGACGAGGCACATAAGAACGATCCAAAATACGTGTACCTGATCGGTTCCGACAAACTTTCCTCAAAGTTGCACGCGATTAGCGAGGAGGCGAATAAGAAGTACGTGAATTTCAAGCTGGATTATACATTCAATGATCCCAAAGATCCGAACCGTTTTTACTATCGCTCGGACCATTACAATTTTGCCAAAATGGGCGTGCCCGTTATTTTTTACTTCACCGGGGTTCACGAAGACTATCATAAGCCGGGCGACGACGTGGAGAAGATTTTGTTCGACAAGCAGTCGCAGATCGTAAAACTGGTTTTTTATACGGCCTGGGAACTGGTCAACCGTGACGAGCGCATTGAAGTCGATAGTCACAAAGAGTAATCGCGGCACTGCCGGAAAGCCATGAAAAGAATCTTTTTATCAATGTTGCTGTGCGCTGTGAGCGTGCTCTCGCATGCACAGGTACCTACGGAAAACTCGTTGCTTTGGGAAATAACAGCTCCCAATAGTGCAAATCCATCTTACCTTTTCGGAACGATACATTTGATCTGTCCGGCCGACTTTTCTTTAAGCGATTCCCTCAAAGCGGCAGTGGCACGTACACAGCAGATTGCTTTGGAGGTAGACATGGATGATCCGGGTATGATGGCGGAGATGATGAAGACGATGAATATGCGGGAAGGGAATGAACTGAAAAATCTGGTTTCGGAACAGGATTATGCCAAAATCAGCCAGTTTTATAAAGACTCGGTTGGGATGGGTATTGCGATGTTTGAAAAAGCGAAGCCATTTGTTTTAATGGGGCCATTGTTCAGTTCTATTCTCGATTGCCAGCCTCAATCCTACGAAATGGCACTGGTGGAGCTGGCAGGGAAACAAAAATCAGAAGTGATCGGTATCGAGACGCTGAGCGAGCAAATGGCGATTTTTGATACGATCCCTTACAAAGATCAGATCAAAATGGTCCTTAGCCTGATCGACAGCCTGCCTCAGGCGCGGAAAGAGTTTAAAAATCTGGTAGCTCTGTATAAATCTCAGAATATTAATGATTTGTATAGCATGACATTAAAGAGCGACTTCGGGCTGGATGGTAATGAGGAAGTGATGTTGTTTGAAAGAAACCAAAAATGGATCTCACGCATTCAAAAAACAATGTCCGAAAAATCCACATTCTTCGCCGTGGGAGCAGCCCATTTAGGTGGCGAAAGGGGCGTGATCGCGCTTTTGCGGAAAGAGGGATATAAGTTGAGGGCGATAAAATAGTTATGCTTAGTTAATGAGAGTTTTTAAGTCAACACACTTTATTCTAATAAACCCATACCGATATGGAAACGCAAAAAAGGCAACGTGAGGGAATTGAGATAGTCAACAATATGCCTGATTTATCTAACGATCCGTTTGTTTTGACTAAAAAACAAAGAGCGATCGATTTTTTAAAAGCGCACCCGATTCCGGAGGAGCTTTTTCAAAAAGTCGAAGAAAGTTGAGGTACATTGAATCCTAAAACGCAGAAATCCACTTCGTCAGCCACTCCGGATTGAAGAATAGCATTAATAATGTCACAATCAGCAAACCGGCGATGACTTTGCCGGGTATGCCATTGTTTGTTTTGACTGATTTAGTATTGATGCTTTTGAAGAAAAGCAAATAAGGCAACCGCATATAGTATGCCAAAGAGATAGCTGCATTCAAAATCCCGCCGATCAGTAGCCAGAGCATCCACGGAAATTGTTGCTGATGATAGCTTTCCCAAAGAGCCGAGAAAACCAGCAATTTAGAGGTAAATCCTGCGGTGGGAGGTAACCCTGCCAATGCCACCATTACCACGGTGACAGCCACCGAAATCCAGATATTTTTCCGGCCTAACCCTTCGTAGTGAGCCAGTTCTGTTTCTCTTTTGGGTTGAAGCAAATCTATCATGAAAAAGGCTGAGAGATTGATCACCAGATAAGCCGCCGTATAAAATACCGCCGCTTCAAACCCGAAACGACTGTACGCTGCTATCCCTACCAGTAAATAACCGGCCTGTGCAATGGAGGAGTAAGCCAATAGCCGACGTGCATTGGTTTGCCATAATGCAGCCGCATTGCCAATCGTCATACTGATCAGGGCAATTCCGCCGAGTATAGGGAAGTACTGAGCAGGCAGGATTCCAGCCAAACGCATTAATACCAAAACTACTGCTGCTTTTGGCGCAACTGATAAAAATGAAACCAGTGGGGTAGGCGCAGCCTCGTACACATCAGGCGTCCATACGTGAAAAGGTACCAATGACAGCTTAAAAAGAAGCCCTGCAAGTGTAAGTACAATGGTGACCGTTACTACCAGATCGGGATTGTTGCTCAACCCAATCGTAAGCGCCTCGCTGGTGATATCCATGGTACCAGTGAGTCCGTAAATCAGGGAAATTCCATATAACATGACCGCCGAGCTGGCTGCGCCGAAAAGCAAATATTTGATCCCGCCTTCCGCGGCTTTTTTATTCGGAGATAATGCGACCAGTAAATAAGAACTGATTGATATGAGTTCGAGAGAAAGGTATATTGACAATAAATGTGTAGACATACTCAACAGATTCATTCCCGCTACTGCCGCAATGAGCAATGCGTTATATTCAGGAGGAAAATCATATTTAAGAATGCGGACGTGGATCAATGTGAAAATCCATGAAATCGTGATCAGGATCTTGAAGAATACGGCTTGCCGGTCGAGGAACAGTAATGGTTGGAAACGGAACGCAGGTTCTGAATTCCATTGACCAATGATAAGCAAAAGTGTTATCAGGCCGCCTGCAAGGGCAATATTTTGTAAATAAGAAGAAACTTTTTCTTTGTCAAACCGCCTCGAAAGCATTAACTCGGCCAGGAGAAAGAAGCAAAAAAGAAACGCCAGAAATATTTCAGGAGCTATTCCGGCCAGACTTTGGCGTATATGTATTAGCTGATCGTTGATATCCAATGGAGCGGGTACAATTTTTTTGGCAAAAGTACAGAAAGATGGCAGGGAATCTAACCCCTCCGGTTTCCAGACTTCGAACTTATCAAATTAACCAACTTAAATCATGAAATGTTTACGAAGAATTTTTTTGTTGTCACCGCTGCTGCTTTGCCAGGCGGTAATGGCGCAGGATTCAACAGGTCTTTCGGGAACGCCGTACCAGGAGACCGCATTGGCTGCCGGCGAACATTCTCCATATCTATTTAAGGAATGGTACTCAGGTACTGTAAGGACCAGCGACGACCGCGTGCACGACGGTGTGCATATTCGCTATGATCTTACCAAAGACGAAATTGAGTACAAAAATGCCTCCGGTTTGTATCGTATTTCCTCGGGAGTTACCGAGTTTTCAATTCCTACCGGTACCGATCTATATATCTTTAAAAATGGTTACCCAGCAGTTTCAGGGCAGACTGAAAAAAGCTTTTACCGGGTTCTATACGATGGGAATACCAAACTTTTGAAAAAATATACAGCCCCCATCAAGGTGGAAAAAGCGAGCGCAACCCGGACTATGGATCCAAGTGCGAAGCTTTACATTTTGAAAGACGGCAAAATGAATCCTGTTCAATTGAGCAACAGAAACAGTTTTCTCAAATTATTGACAGACGAGAAAAACAAAATGGGATACGTGATCAGGGAGCAGCAACTGGATTTTGCCGGGGATGATGACCTGAGAGCCCTGCTGGAAGAATACGATTCTTACAAGGCGGGCCGGGGCGGAAACTGATCATTGTTTGTCCACAATCCAGCTATTTAAGTTGTTATACTTGGCTTCCAATACGATCTTAAAAAAGCCGGACGGGTACTTCGAAATATCCAGTTCGGTTTTTTCATTGGCTACATTCACCTCATCCATCAGAAAGTACAGGTCGTGCCCGCCTTTGTTGAAATGATTGGTAGTAGTGAGCCAGATCTTTACTTTTCCTTCATTGTTTAATGACTTCCAGCTGACATTGACTTTCCCTGATTCTTTGACAAGAGAGGGGTTAATGATGGAGATCTTCCCCGTGAACGAGACACCGTCTACTTCAAATGCCTGCTCTTTTGGTATCGAAACATTCATATGTCTGGCGACGGTTGGCATAATGCTCACGATTCCGGGGTTCTCTTTAAAGCTAGCATTCAGCTCTTTCGCATTGGTAACGATCCAGGTTCCCCGCTCACGATCGGACTGACCTCCATGGCCTTTTCCGGTTTTGCTGTCTCTTCCATGGTCGGTTGTGATGACTACCAGCCAATCCTCATTGAAGTTCTTTTCGCGAAGCTGCACTGCTTTCCACAGCCTGCCCATTTGTTCGTCCATTGTTTGAATGGCTTTATGAAACTGTTCACTATCGCCGTACCGATGGCCCATATCGTCGGTAAATTCCAGGTACACCCACGACATATCGGGTGCTTTGTCCTGAATGTAGGAAGCTGCCTCGTCTACTACCTTTTCATCGATTTTGTGAATGTACTGAGCTTCCTTATCGTGCTTGAAGTGAATGGTATCGAGCTCAAAACCATCGAATGAATAGTCTAGCTGTAATTTGTCAGTTTGAGGTAAGCCCTCCCCAACCAGCTTGGTACGGTTGTCGAGCCAGGTTGAGAAAACCGCTGTTCTTTTTTGCGGATATTGTTCTTCCAAAAACCGGAAAATGGTCCAGTAATGATAGTTTGGATCTTTAATATCATTGTCCCAAACATTGTGCTTATTCACCCAGGTACCTGTCAGGAGGCTGTTGTAGCCGACGGCGGATATCGTGGGTGTTTGAGAGTAAGTACCTTTGTCTCCACCTACATGAGCGCGGGTGTACCCCCCTACTTTCGCAATCGCGTCGAGGTTAGGCGTGGGGATTTTCTCCTTAGTGTCACTCGAAATGCCATCCACAATCACAAAAAGCGTCTTTTTAGCTTTGGTTTGACAAAAAGCATTGTTTTCGAAATTGAGCAATGCAAGCAGGGCAAAGAGGATAACACGGGTTTTCATACTGAAACGACAGGTTCGGAGGAAATAAAAATGCTCCCAAATTAACGGCAATTTCGCCGGATTAGGGAGCATTTCAAGACTAAGAAATTATTAAAATTATGGATTCGCAGGTGTTTCTGTCACCGGCGCCTCTTTTTTCTTTTTACCAAAAACGTAAGCGAGACCAAAATGGCTTTTCAAAACCCCGCTCGCAAAATCATCCTTCACGTACGGATTCAGCTCTAATACCAGCTTGATTCTCCTGTTTTGAGGAAGTGGCGCGATCCTTACACCGACATTGACCGAGTAACCATCGATAGTGATCAAATCTGCATCCGCGTCGGCAATTCTGTATAATGGATTGATCCGCAAACCGCCTCCCAGATACCATTGAACCACTTCTCCTCTTTTCAGATTGACCATCGGGAGAATGTCCACACTCAGACTGCTGAAAAGCGAATTGGTCTGAAAACGTGCATCCAGCCACACAGCTTTCTCAGGATTGGTGCTTATCGAAAGCAGGCTGCTCCACGGATAGTAACCTACCGACGCTTGCGCTTTCACTTTTTCGGGACTAAAAAAAAGCAGTAACGTCAGAACAAGAATGATCCTTTTCATCGAGGGGGTGATTAGCGACGGATTGCTTTGCCCAGCTTGCCGGCCGCCTGCATGGTATTCATTTTCTTCATCATTTTGCGCATCTCGTCGAATTGCTTGATCAGATTGTTTACCTGCAGAATGGACGTACCGCTACCGGTCGCAATTCGCTTTTTTCTGCTTCCGTCGATAATATCCGGGTTTTCTCGTTCTTTTTTGGTCATGGATTGGATAATGGCCTCAATCGGTTTGAAGGACTCATTGTCGATATCCAGATCTTTCATAGCACTACCCATTCCAGGGATCATACCGATCAGATCTTTCACATTACCCATCTTTTTGATCTGCTGTAGCTGGCCTAAAAAGTCGTCAAAATCGAATTTATTCTGACGCATTTTAGCATTAATGCGTTTGGCTTCATCTTCATCAAATGCCTGCTGGGCGCGCTCCACAAGAGATATCACATCACCCATACCGAGGATCCTGCTCGCCATCCTGTCTGGATAGAAAGAATCCAGGGCTTCCATTTTTTCGCCGGTACTGATGTATTTGATAGGCTTATCAACGATCTGACGAATGGAAAGCGCCGCTCCACCACGTGCATCACCGTCGAGTTTGGTCAATACCACACCATCGAAATTCAGCCTTTCATTGAAAGTTTTCGCAGTATTCACAGCATCTTGTCCGGTCATGGAATCCACGACGAACAAAATTTCAGAAGGCTTTAAAGCGGATTTAATGTCTGCAACTTCTTGCATCATGACCTCATCCACGGCCAGACGTCCGGCCGTATCGACGATCACGATCTTTTTCCCGACCTTCCGGGCGTAGGCCACAGCGTTTTGGGCAATGCTGACGGGATTTTTATTTTCAGGCTCCGAGTACACTTCCACACCTACCTGCTCGCCCAATACTTTCAACTGGTCAATCGCAGCGGGACGGTACACGTCGCAGGCTGTTAGCAATACCTGGCGGCCTTGTTTTTTTAATAAAGTAGCAAGCTTACCTGAAAAAGTGGTCTTACCCGAACCTTGCAAACCGGCGATCAAAATCACCGCAGGGTCGCCTTTAATGTTGATCCCCTCAGCCTGGCCACCCATCAGTTCAGTCAATTCTTCCTGAACGATCTTTACAAACATCTGCCCCGGCTCAACAGAGATCAATATTTTTCTGTCGAGTGCTTTTTCTCTGATCCGGTCTGTAATTTCCTTGGCAACCTTGAAGTTAACATCGGCGTCGACTAGTGCTTTGCGGACTTCTTTGGTAGTTGCGGCAACATTTATATCTGAAATCCTATCCTTTCCTTTTAGTGTGCGAAAGGCATTATTAAGCTTGTCCTGTAAGTTTTCAAACATGGAATGTTATGTATGATTTTATTCGAATTCACAAATGTACTGCTTTTACTGTTTTAATGCGACGCTAACCTCTGCTGGTTTAGGGGCCTGTATGCCATCCAATGCAAATTGCCGACTGATTCCTTCGTGCACATCGTAGTAAGTTTCCCAATAAGTAACGCTCGGGGTCCAGACACGTACATCAAAGAAAATCGCATTCTCGGTCAGTTTGGTAACCAAAATGTCATGTGAAATTTCTTTCAATGCAGTCGGACAGGCGTCTATCGCTTTTTGTACTGATGCCCGTATTTTATCCACACCATTCTGGCTGCCGGCCGCAAAAACCATATCTACCCGAATTTTACCTTTGCCCGAAATATTCGTGATCGGAGAGGTGGAAAGTGGGCCGTTTGGCAAAATGATCGTCTTGTTATCGGGAGTGACGAGAACCGTATTGAAAATCTGCACGCCCTCAACCGTGCCCGTAAATCCCTGCGCATTGATGAGGTCACCGACGCGATAAGGTTTGAAAATTAATATCAGAACCCCACCTGCAAAATTGGCAAGACTACCTTGCAACGCCAGACCTACCGCCAGACCTGCGGCCCCGAGTACGGCAACGAACGAGGAGGTTTCAATGCCAATGATTCCCGCAATGCTCAAAAGCAGCATCACATTCAGTAGTACTACAAGCAGCGAGCTTAGGAAAGGTTGTACATCAACGTCTACTTTCCTTCTGCTCATCACATTGGAGACAAGAGAACTTATTTTTCCAATAATGAGCCTTCCAATGATGAAGGCAACTAACGCAAGGGCGATTTTAGCTCCATACAAAGTAATTGCGGCACTTAGCTGTGCCCTGACAAGATCGTAGTTCATGTTGGTAGAAGTTTTGAGATTAGTGAACTTGGTTGAGTAAATGGTAAGGTTTTACAATGCAAAATCCGTCAATATTAACAGATTACCTAATACTATACGCAATTCCTCGACTCGAAATTATTCGACACCAAATGGGTCAATACGAAGAAAGGGTGAACCTGCAGATTGCCTGCCCGATTCACCCTCTTTCAAAATAATGATATTGTTTATTTGCTGAATTTCGCCTTTACCCAGCGGAACATTTTCTTTTCTTTTTCCCAAAAGAATGAGAATTGACCCAATAGGAAGCCGTAAAGCAATAAAAGACTCTGATATGTCGGGAAAATAAAGAGAATATAAGTGATGGTTTTCAGCCACATTGGTGTTGTTTCGTCATAGCCCAAAAGGTAAAAAAGCCCTTTTCTGAGCCAGACCACTGACGAGCCTGAAAGACTAAAAACGGCCAATACCAAAAGAACTTGCCTGGTTGTTTCCAATCCCCATTTTTCCTGCATTTTACCCAACCAGGGCTGTGCGTTTTTTTCTCCGCTTTGCATATTTATATTAATTGCCTGCTTTCAATTTTCTGCAAAGAAACAATGCGTCTCTCAATTTTCCTCGATTTTAATGAATGTTTAATCATGACTTTCGTCATCGGTAGTCTCATCTTTTTAAAAACACCAGCAAGCCTAATATGCTCACCAGCAAAACACAGGCGGCCGCGAAGGTCATGATACCGTCACGGGCGTTTTTACCTAAAAAATCAAATGCATTGTATTTATGTAAGAATGCAAAACTTAACCCCTCCCGCCGGTTGTGATCTTCCACTTTGGTGGACAATCGGCTTGTTGTCGTTTCAATGTAGTAGGTAGTATGCTCCGGCGTGTCGTAAGCCAGTTTTACAACCGGTAGTCGCTTGTTTACGAAACCGTACTCACCCGCGAAGCTCGTAACCATGGACGCTTTTTCTATCCCGGCATCAGAAATCGGCGATGAGATCTGCGCTTCCATCAGGTCGCAGCAGCTCGCGGCGTTACGTTCTTCCTGGGCTGCAAACTTCCGGGAAAGGTATTTGGCAAACCTAATATTACCGTCTTCCAGCTTTTTCCCGTCTTTAATGTTGGTGTAATCCACAACGGTTTCGTCGGTTTCCCAATCTTTTTTGACAGTTTGCCAAAAGATATTTTCTCCCCATTTGATCAGTCCAATGTTAGAAACGCCAGTCAGATCGATCATGGAAGCCTGGGCGACCGATTCGGTTTTGATCACCGGATCGTAAACATATTTCAACCGTTCATCGGGATCGAGCTTTTGCAAGACGTGATAAGCGCCCGAAAAGGCGAATGTGAATGTGACAATACTAGTCCAGATGCCAATGGAGCGATGGTACTTGCGCAACAGTCCGCGCTGGTTACCTGGCCTCGCGGGCTTGAATTTTTTCCACATTAAACCATAAATTACCACACCTGCCACCGCGGAGAAAACGATGAGGCTCAGGAATAGTACCATGATTGTAATCCTGAGCGTGTTATTGACTATCAGGTCCATAAATCCCCAGTTGTGAAATGTGCCGAATATCCAAATGAATGCTTTCCTGCCGCTATCATTAAACGTTGCAAAGCGGCTCTGACCGGTTTCCACGTAAACATCCATTTTGCGGTCATCGTCAAAACTGACTTTCCAGACCGGCAGAAAACGGTTCACGTATTTGTATTGATCGGTAAATTCAGTCAGGCGGGTGCTGGAAATAATTTTAGATTTCTGGTCGCCCAGCATGAAGCGGGCCATGTGTTGCGCGTATTGTTCATCGCCGTTTTTAAGCTCGGTGCCGGTCGCGGAATTGAAGTAATGTAATTGATCTTCAATGTCTTTCACCTGGAAATAACTGCTCCCTGCAAACTTCACAAGCCGGAAGTTCTTAAACTCAGTCACCTTGTTTTGTTTTAAAACATCTCCCAGCGACAGCTTTACGTCGGCTGGAAGTACAGTTTCCGCTTTGTAAAACTCATTGGGGATACTGGTTTTAAACCAATGCGACATAAACGGGTGCATCAGGCCGGACATCGTCCAGAACAGGGTAGGGACAATGGCGAATAAGCCCAGCGTTTTGTGCCAGCGATATATGTTCTTCCGGATCTTACTTTCAATTTTCTTTTTGAAAGAATCTTTCGGTTTTACATTGATTTCGTCGATCATAGCAATTCTTTTTTACCGGTGAATGTGTACTGGATTCCAAAAACAAATGTTCTTGGCGCCGCGGCGTTGTAGGTTGTGCGGTCGGTAGCGTTGTTTCCGCGTGTCGCATTGGTTGCATAAAGCACATCCGTGAGGTTTAGAATGTTAGAAAACACTTCTACACCTTTCCATTGATAACCTACCCGGAAATTGAGGATGTCGTAACCTTCATACTTCACCGAATTGATCTGATTTTGGTAGTAGGAAGCCACATGCTGCCATTCCACCGAGCTCCGGAAATTCTTGAACCATTTGGGATAATAACTGAATTCCGAGTTCCACATCCAGCGGGGCGACGACGGCATATCTTTTCCATTCACGTTTTTCAATGCGTCGGATTCTCGGCTGCTCAGGATAAATTCTTCGTACCGGTGAATGGCGCTGGTACCTCCAAAACGGAAGAAAAACTCTTTGGAGGGCTTGTAAGTCACACCAAATTCCACGCCACGATGCAGCGTTTTTCCTGCGGACTGATAGTCGTAAGAATTGTCAGGAAGCCTTACATTCAGCAATTCATTACGGCCATTCATTTGATAAAACGCCAGATCGAGATAGATTTTGTTATTCAAAACAGAAGCCCAGCCACCGATCTCCGCATTGTTGAACTGAGCTGGTTGTAAATTGTAGTAAAACAGATCACCATTTGGCAGCGGAACCGTACGTTTCCTGAAAACCGAAGTCAGGCCGGGAGGTGAAAAGCCTCTGGAATAATTGGCATAAATACCTTTTCCTTTGCCCAAATCATAGGTAGCGCCGATTTTCGGAGTGACTTTGCTGTACGATTTGCTCCCTGATGTGCTATCCAGAAAATTGGTATAACTGAACGACATCCGGTCGTAACGTACACCCGCAGAAACCCGTAACTTCGGCAAAATTTCAAAGTCATACTGCGCATAAGCCGCCGTGTTTTTGATATCAGCATCATAATCCGAATTCCTGATTTCAGGGCGTTCCTTAACAATGGTGTATTTCTCAACCGATTTTTTGTCTGGCCTCAACTGGGCAGCCAGATCCACTTGATATGACCAGTAACTCGACGGAGAAAAATCGAAAACGGCGCCTGTGATCAGTTTGGAATTCAGAAAATTGAAGCGCTGACTATGTTGCGCGATCAGGCCCAGGCTTTTGAAATCGTTGGAATTGATCTCTCCGCGGGCGGTTGTTTGTCCGGTTGTCCATCTGATACCGTAGTTGGGGTTTTGTCCGTGCTCATTTTTTCTGGCAAAAGCAGTAATGAATGATTGAGAACCATTTTTCCAGTCTTTTTCAAAAGTCAATCTGCTTCGTAGAGAGTTGGATTTGCGGTAAGTGAAATCCGTAGTACTCACATATTGTCTTGAATAAAACGCTACACTATCCACGCTTCCGCTGGTTTGCGAGTCGTATTTGCTGTAAGCCAGCGTATAAATGAGCCGCGTTGATGGCGAGAAATGATATTCGAGCCTCGCATTGATTGAGTTCTTGTCGTAGTCGGAGCTTTTCATCCAGGCATCCCGCTGCCGTGCCGTGAAGCCGCCCACGTACACTCCGAACTTGCCCATCATCGCCCCTGCGCCATATTGTAGCCGTTTGTAACCCCATTGATCGGCCTGAATACCGATTTTGGCAGTCGGTAAAATGGTAGGACGCTGGGTGATAAAGTTAATCGCCCCACCAACGGCTTCCGGGCCATAAATGGAAGAAACCGGTCCCTTCACTACTTCCACCGAGCTGATTGCAAACTGGTTAAATTCGAGAATGGAGTTATGATTAAAAACGCCCATCGGCCGGATCGGCACACCGTCTTCCATATATAGGAAGTAGGAATTGGTCGTGAAAGGCTGACGAATGGCCATAGAATGCTGCTCATTACCCAGATTCACCATCATCACGCCTGGGACTTTGTTGACGATCTCGTACATGGCGGTAGGTTTCGCCTCGTCGATCATTCTCGGGGTCAGTTTGGAGATCGCTATCGGGCTCTCGGTTCGCAATGCAGCCTCCCGGTTGCCAGTTACCACCACGGATTGCAGATTTTCGGAGGCAGCTTCGAGGCCAATCGTGATCGGTTTGGAGTCACTGACGATGATTTCTCGGGCAGAAAAACCAATGCTTGAAATTTTAATCGTCACATTGGTCTGGTCGCTATTGAGCAGGAAATGACCGTTGTTGTCAGTCGTAGTACCGACTTTGGAGTCGCTTAACTGGACTGTTGCGCCGGGTACTGGTTCTTTGGTCTGCGAGTCGAACACTTTGCCTTCAATGGTTTGGGCATGCGTTGTCAACGCGCAGATATACAGGATTATAGCCTGTAAAAATATTTTCAGGTTCATTGAGATTAATATAAAGATAAAAATTCAGCTAGGTATTATTTGACCTTTGAACTTATCTTTTGGGAGGACGCAGGAGTTTCGCTGCCGGAGCGGTATAACATTGCAGCTGATGGAAAAACCGGACTTTTTCCAGAAAAACAGCCGGTGAGGTTTCAAAACTGTAAGAATGAAAAGGCGAAGTGAATAGCTGAATAACGGGTGTATTCTGCACTTTTTCCGATGTTTCCTTATCCTGCTTTTCCTGCTGCTGTTTTAGTTTTTTGGCAAGATAACATTTCCCATTGCAATGCATTTGTGGCCGTGCGCGGTTCTCGCACAGAACTCTCGCAATGTAATCCCGGTTCAACTTGAAATACGCGATCGTCCCCCACGGGCTGAGCGTGGGCAGCATAATTGAGAAGAGCAATATGTAGGATATGACGGATCGCATTTTGGCATTCGGCTGTCGGCTGTCGGCTGTCGGCCTTTTTTGAAAGCCGATTGCCGAGTGCCGACAGCCTAAAAAGATGTCCCTACTCCTGGGTCTGAAAAACGTTTATCATTCATTAACTGATCATCATTGAGTGTTCTCAGAAAAGCAATGATCGATTGCTTTTCTGCATTGGAGAGCGCTATGCCACGTTTTTGACCCGCTACATTCAGCAAAGGATCAAGTGTTGGTGAAATGTAAATACTGTCTTTTCCACTGTTCTGATCATTGGCATAATGGTCGAGCACTTCCTGCAAAGTCGTGAAACGTCCGTCATGCATGTAAGGCGCAGTCAGGCCCACATTGCGCAGGCTCGGTACTTTGAATTTCAGCCGGTCGGCCTCATTCAATGTGATCGCATACCTTCCCTGGTCATTGATTTTGTTTGGTATCAAACCATTATTCCGAAAACTGAAATCCGTAAAAAGCTCGCTACTGTGGCAAGAGGCACATTTTTGCTTGAAAAGTGTCATTCCTGCCTTTTCCTGGGCGGTTAATGCGGAAGCATCGCCTTTCAGGAAGTAGTCGTATTTGGAAGTGGCTGAAACAATCGTCATCATAAACTGTGACAATGCTTTCATCATTCTGTCCGCATTGATTTCATCGGTTCCAAATGCTGCTTTGAACATTTTGGGATAATTAACCTGCTTGGCCGCACCTGCTACCGGGGTTTTACGGAGTTTTTCAATCACATTACCGACGCGCTCGCCCATTTCCACTTCGTTCTGAATCGGTACCGGCGGAACCATGTCCATATCATGCACGCCTCCATCCCAAAAGAATGATGTATTCCAGGCCATGTTCTGGACAGAGGGCGCATTTCTGGTTCCGAGCTGATCATCGACGCCGTGGCTAACGTCGTGTCCGTGATGTGTGAATGCGGCCACCTGCTGATGACAGGTACCACATCCGATTTTGTCTGTCCGGGAGAGGATACCATCGTAAAACAGAAAGCGGCCCAGCTCTACACCTTCAACGGTTAACGGATTTTTGGAAAGGTCGTAAACAGGATCTGGAAAATAGGCAGGCTTGGTCCATTGCAATGGCGTGGGTGTATTTCCGGAAGGCCCTGGTTCGGGATTGTCAGATTTACCGCCACAGGAATTCATGACCTGTGAGAGGAAAATCATCAAACCGAAAAGAAATACAACTTTTTTCATGCAATGACCTTAATTGGCGTCTATCTGGTCCAGACTGAACATACTCACATAATTGTCGGCAATGTTCTTTGAGATTGGGCTATACATAACGCTGGTATTAGCCTTGATGCTCAGCGTAGTGGGGCCATTGAAAACCCTCAAAATGTCAGCATTCAGATGAATTTCGGGAACAGCAGTATCCGTCACCTTCGCTTTTTGGCTTCCAAAATCGATTTTTGTGGTACGAATGTTGTTCAGCGTTTTTTCAGTCAATCCTCCAAAACCGCCTATATGGTAGTAAAACTTGCCGTTAGCAGAAGTTGCGGAGTCAGAATTACCTTCCAGTTTCAGGAAAATATATCCCGGGTTCCAGTCCCAGTACATAGCCTCCTCATTAGTAGGGCCCGAATCTTTATCCAGAATACCCTTGCGTTTCGATATATCCGAAACACTCCTGAGGCTGTCGACCCCGATTGTGAATTCGATCCCGGAATATTCGCCGGCCGGCACATTGTTAATGGTGACCAATTGAGAGGCTTCATTTGCCTCCCTGATCAGAAAATAACTTGAATCCTGCGGCACAACGAAATTACTGCCATCGGTTTTGATCAGCTTGATATTGGAGATAAAGTAGTTGAGCTTACTAACGGTAAACGGCTCTCCTGCCTGATTTACATAGGTTTCTGTACCTAATTTCAAGTCTTTGGAACCCATTTTGTTACTAAATGCGATCCTAAGCTTTCCATTTTCGGTCGGCGTCGTTGTGCCCGGATCGTCGTCGTCACAGGACAATACAAAAAGACTAACCACCGCTGCCAATGAGAGCGGCAATAGAAATGAAAATGTTCTTTTCATGATTCTATGGTTTATAAAAAAGAAGAGAAACAGAGGCCTACTCAATTCATAGAACTGAAAAAGGGCAGGATTTATGCGAAAATCAGCTCAGTGGCGGATGAAAAATATCATCGACCGCGACCTGCGGAGCAAAAGGAGAGGAATAATTGAAACTCAGACCAGGGAGATCTTTAAATGTGACAACTTGGGAGGCAAAACTGTAATACGTACGCTGATCCATCACATTGTCCAGCAGCTGGGACATGTAATTTTTTTCAGCCTGGCGCTTTTCCTGCTCGTCTAATGCCGCTATACGCTTGGCGAGGTAACATTTGCCATCGCAATTGAGCTGCGGACGATTGCGGTTTTCGCAGAGATTGGCGACAATGTAATCGCGGCGGATCTCGAAGTCGAGGTATAACAATGGTATCACCCACACTTTTACAAGCATGAGGCTCAGCAGGCTGAGGGAGATCCACGTTTTTTTCGAACTTCTCACAATAGCATTAACGAATCATTGGTGGAATTTTGCATACGAATTCCATTCATACTTCAAATGTAATCAAGAACCGTCAGGATAACTTTTCTGATTGTATTTTTTTATGAGATGAAATAATCGGCCTGCCAGGCGGATGGGTAATTTATGTTCTGATAAAGATAATATCGCGCGGATTATGGTCGGTGCGGGACAGCTCTCAAAGAGTAATTTTTCTATATTTGCCCTTTAAACAATAAGGGGGCACTTGTTCCGTTTATGTTCGTAGTTGTTTTTATGCAGAACGGACCTCTGTTTCATTAGCTTAACTTTCACTTTTTATATTTAATATGATGCTTCTACAAGCACTTACAGACTCTACTGCGGCCGCGCCGGTTGCTGCTCAGGGGCTCTCAATTATTGATCTTCTTGCAAAAGGGGGATGGGTAATGTTACCGCTGGGTTTGTTATTTCTGGCAACTCTTTTCTTAATAATTGAGCGTTTTCTCGGAATTGGTGCCAACGGTAAAATAGAGCCGCAATTTGTAGACAATGTGAAGGATTTTATTCAACAGGGAAATTTGAAATCCGCCGAATCTTCTTGCCGCAATCAGCGCAATGCGGCGGGCCGGATCCTGGAACGTGCCATCGGGCGTATCGGATATCCTATTAAGGACATTGAAACGACTATTGAAAACGCCAGCCAGATCGAAATCCAGAGAATGGAAGGAAACTTGCCATATCTTGGTGTGATCGCGGGTATTGCGCCTATGCTCGGGTTTGTAGGTACAATTTCGGGGATTATCCGTATTTTCTATGATATTTCGATTTCTAATGATTTCAATATCAGTACCATTGCAGGAGGTATGTATGAAAAAATGATTACCTCAGGATCTGGTCTGATCATTGGTTTGATTGCTTACGCAGGCTACCACTTGCTGAACATGAAAATCGACCGTTTTGCGTTGAGATTGCAAATGGCAGCCTCTGACTTCCTGGATGTACTGCAAAAACCAGTTGCTGCTAAATAGATTTGCTGAGACTTGGCAAGTCTTTAAGACTTACCAAGTCTAAACACTAAATATTCCCCCCAATTATGAAAATACGTCGAAAGAGCCGGTTTGCACCTGAGGTGTTCACGCACTCACTCAACGACATTATGTTTTTTCTTCTGCTGTTCTTTTTGATCATTTCTACCATGTCAAATCCGAACGTAATTAAGTTGATGCTACCAAAAGCATCGGCCACGCAGCAGATGTACAAGAAGCAAATCACTTTATCGGTGGATGAACATAAGGCTTATTTTATTGATAAAGAGCCTATTCCGTTTGATCGGCTGGATGCGGAGCTGCAAAGCATTTTTGCCAATGTTGAAGAAAAGACCATTGTGCTGAGAGTTGACAAAAACCTTGCCGTTCAAGATCTGGTAGACGTTTTGGAACTTGGTGCGAAGAACGATATCAAAATGGTGATGGCTACGGCTAAATAATTCTATATATAAAGCATTAGCAGCAATGCCCTGGAAATTCAGTTTTCAGGGCATTGCCGTTTTTAGAAGAAGCTACATTTCAGCGCTTTGGTATATTTTTTCAATAATTTCCTGTAAAATGGCACCCTGTTCAGCTGTACAAATGTTACTTTCTTGCCCATTGCAGGCATTCAGGAATGCTTTTGTATTTTGAAGCTGAATGTCGATTTCTTCCAAATACGGGAATTCGGTATCAGTCAGTTCACCGGCTAACTCGCCGTACAGCGAAAACGGGTTTAAAACTGCACCGGCATTGGTTCCGAATACTTCCAGATTTACATTTTTTTGTTCCTTGGTATTTAATGCAAATGACGTGGAAAGCTCGATACTGGCATTATTGGGAAATGATAAATGTGCGAAACAGGCATCTTCCACTTCGAATTTTGAAGCATCCCAGCTTCCCATTAATCCTTTTCCGCCAGCCTTACCTATAAAATCGTAGGTATTGGCGAGGATCTTGTCGGGCATGCGGTAGTCGAGCAAACCCAGTGCCAGGTCAAGAATGTGAACGCCCAGGTCCATGAGCGCTCCTCCACCTTGAATGGTTTTGTTGGTAAAGTTACCCCAGCCTGGAATCCCTCTCCGACGTAAAAAGCGAGCTTTAATGTGGTAAATGTCGCCCAGCTGGCCGCTAGCGAGGCATTTATTCATTAATGTATACTCGGGAGTTTGGCGTAGCTGGAAATTATAAGCGAGCACTTTTTCTTTACTTGCAGCAAGTTCGGCCATTTCACGAGCTTCCCTCGAACTGATAGCAGGTGGTTTCTCACACAACACGTGGCAGTTATTTTCCAGCGCCCGCATCGTGAAAGGGTAGTGAAGATTGTTGGCCGTGCAATTGATGATCAGGTCAGGCTTACTATCGCTTCGATACATTTCATCGGCATTATCAAAGGCAAGTGCAATGCTATGTTTGTCGGCCAATGCACGGGCTTTGTGAATATCCCGGCTGCATATAGCGACAACTTCCACTTGTTCTGATAGTTCTTTTAATGCAGGGATATGGTTTTTGTCGGCAATATTTCCTCCTCCGATGATGGCTGCTTTTAGACGTGGCATTTGGGTCAGGGTTAATGATTCGTTGCCGGTAAATGTATAGAAAGATGTATAAACAAAAAATGCCCGACTCGGGGTAGAGTGGGCATTTGGTTCAATTTAATGAAAATCGGATACTAGATCTTTTTAGTTATGATATTGATCACACCGTTTTTACCTTTATCGCCGTAGACATTAGTCGCTATCTTGTCTTTAAGTACCGAAAGAGACTTAATACTATTTGGATTCATCTTTTTTAGAATGTCCTCGTCGGTTGCAACTACACCATCTACAATTATTAGCGGTTTGTCCGACGAGTTGACGCCACGCAATTCTATTTGGGCATCTGGCTCTGCGGCCGACGCCTTATCGTCTTCTTCCAGATAAAACATAATTGGTAAATTGTATCTGACATTAACCGGAATTCCGTCTTGTTTCCCTGGCTGCCATTTCGGAAAAGACTTCAGAACCCTTACAGCTTCGGCATCACATCCAAAACCAATTCCCTTTAACACCTGTACGTCATTGATCTCGCCTGTCTCAGTTACCACAAATGAAAGAAATACTCGGCCTGAAACATTCGCCTTTGATGCGGCTTCCGGATATTTTATATTTTCCCCTAAGAATTTATACATGGATTTGATTCCTCCCGGGAACATCGGTTGCTCTTCAACCACGGAGTAAATTTTCTTATCCTGTTTGTTTGTGACGACTACCTCATCAAGAGCATTAGCTTTTTCCGCAGCTTTTGTTTTGGGACCAGTTTCAGTTAGAAGGGGGTTCTCTTCATGTTCACAGCCAGCCACGATCAGTGCGGTGGTCCCGATAAGCATGACGGACATTACATAAGTACTGAGTAACCATTTCGAAGTTCTGTTTTTGTAAATCATCTGAATGCGGCTTTTGATTTGTGACGGATTGAAAAAATGATTAGTGACTGATACTCTTGGGGCATTCAATGCGTAGGCCACCAGGAATTTGGCATAATATTCGCGGTTAGGAGCTTGTGCATCGGCAAGGTATTCATGCACCTCCTGCAACGAGTATTTGTAAAGCAGAAGCACAGGGTTAAACCAGAAAACCGTTTTCAACAATTCGATCACCAGAATATCAATGCTATGCAATTGTTTGGTATGCACCATTTCGTGTCTTAAAATAGCATCGAAGTGGTTTTCATAATCATTTCGATTGATCACAATCCATTGCAAAAAGGAGAAGGATCCGATGTGGTTGGAGTCCATGACGACCACTTTGCAGTCGTCGAGTTCAATGAGTTCTCCCGCAGACAAGTAACTTTTGAGCTGAATAAAATTGAGTAGCAGCTTGTAAGTAGCAATGATCAGCCCTATTCCATAAATAATCCCAAGTGCCTGAACCCAGCTGAGCATCGCACTTTGTTCCGGCTCGGAGGTTGAAACTGTAAAGGCCGAAGCATTTACAGAATACACAACGGGAAGTTGCGGCGCTGTGTCAGGATAAATGACAAATGGCAAAGCAAAGGCCGCAAACAGGGAGCCAATCAGGTAATACCTGTTCCATTTGAAGAAAGTGTGGTGACGAAGCATAAGCCAATAGCAGGCATACAGCAAGATCCAATATAAGCTTACCTCTCCGGCGTATAGAAGCATTTTCATGGCTAACGGATGTTTTTATTGTTCGTTTTTGTGATCGTTAATCAGTTTCATGATCTCGTCCAGGTCTTTGGTTTTGAGATCGTTATCTTTTACAAAAAAGGAAACCAGGTTAGGTAGTGAATTATCAAAGTAATTGACCATCAGCTGTTTCATTTCAAAACGCTTATATTCTTCCTCGCTGATCAGCGGGAAATATTCATGCGTTTTGCCATAAGCATTGTAGCCTACTACCTCCTTTTTTTCTAAAATCCGGATAATGGTTGAAACTGTATTGTATGCCGGTTTTGGTTCAGGCATTTCTGCCAATATGTCTTTTACGAATGCTTTTTTCAATTGCCAGAGAATCCTCATGATCTCTTCCTCAGCACGTGTCAACGTTCGAATCTCCATCATTGTGTCTACTTTATGAATGTTAGTATTACGGGTATTCAAAGTTAAGACTATTTAATTAGTTTCAAAACTATTTTATTAGTTATGTGTAAAAATAAAAAACAGCGACAAGTAAAATCGCTGTTTGGAGTAAGTGTGTGCTATAATATGTCAGGCAAACTCAGAACCTTTTTCTTTAAGGTATTTTCCAATGTTGCAGCTGATACCGTCCAGGATCTCAACATCTTTGTCCCAGTCCCGCATTTGCCAATCACCATTTGGCGTAGCGATCATTACTTTTTTGGAGTCTGTCAAAAACCACAGTACTTTCTCCGTACCAAAATCGAGCAACTTTTTGGTTTTGATTGTCATGTAGCTGTATTCAGAAATCTCTTCCCTAGCAATGTCGATATCCACCTCAATTGAAATCTTAGGAGCAACATCTGCGTAGTTTTTGTTTATTTTATCGATAGTCAACTTTTGACTGTCAAAAATAAACAGGTCTCCCGCGAGATTATTCTTTCGATCTAAGTGTAAACCTGCTTCATTAGTCAATATGTGATACTTATCATCATCAATTTGTTTCCCTATCCTAATAGTCAAATAAGTAATTATAAATGCCTGCAATGAACTGGTACCGGTAATTTCTTGCAACGTTTTCGTTTTACCCAATACATCACGGTAGCCTTTACGGTAAAATGGTTTACCATCGATTATTTCATGGATTAGAAAGGTGGGTATTTTTCCAGCATGGATTTTTGGTAAAACCTTGCGTGGAGCGGATGAAGCTATCATAGTGCCGGTCGATTTGCTGATGAGTAAACATAAGCAATAGGGCTTTTCGAAATTAAATAATTTTGCTACCGGCTAGGTTCAAATTTTCAAACGGTCATAAAAAGAATAAAGGCCGCAGGAAATTTCCCTGCGGCCTTTATTCAAATAATTGAGTTCTTATTCTACTACGCTCAACTTCACTGTATTGGTCTTACGTTGTCTTGAAACCGGGATACTCAGGGTGTTGATGAAAACATCTCCCTTTTGTAATTCCCCTTTTTCAACCAGAATTTGTTTGATGTCTTCAATCAGATCATCAGTCGAAACATCCTGGTCACGGTCGTAATAAAATACTTTCGTACCCCAATACAATGCTAATTGATTCATCAACACTCTGTTAGAAGTGAAGATCAGCAAGCTAGCTTTTGGGCGGTGATGTGAGAGACGGAAAGATGTATATCCCGAACGTGTGATACCAATAATAGCAGTAGCATGGGTATCGCGGGCCAAACGGCAGGCGCTCATTACCACATTGTCGTTCAGTTTGTTAACACTTACATTTTCATTTACAGCAGCGTGGTGTTTGAAGTAAACACTATTGGTTGACGATTCCACTTTTTCAATGGTACGCGTCATGCTCTCAACAGCCAGTAAAGGATATTTACCAGAGGCAGTCTCGGCACTTAGCATTACCGCGTCAGCACCATCCAAAACTGAGTTCGCTACGTCATTAAGCTCAGCACGGGTTGCACGTGGGGCGTCGATCATGCTTTCCAGCATTTGAGTAGCTACAATAACAGGCTTGCCGGCTTTGTTACATTTCTCAACGATCATTTTCTGGATCATCGGTACTTCTTCATCAGGAAGCTCAACCCCAAGGTCACCGCGGGCAACCATGATAGCATCAGTGGCCTCGATAATCTCATCAATATTCAGGATAGCTTCCGGCTTCTCAATTTTGGCAACAAGACGGGCAGTTTTACCTTTATTAGCGATGTATTCTTTTACTTTAATAACCTCAGCAGCGGTACGAACGAATGACAATGCAACCCATTCAACATTGTGTTCAAGGCCAAAATCAAGATCTTCGTAGTCCTTCGCAGTTACCGATGGCATCGAAACCTTCGTATTTGGAAGGTTAACACCTTTTTTCGATTTCAGATAACCTCCGTAAATAACTTCGGTGATGACGTCAGTACCGTCCATTCCGGTTACAAGTACTTCCAGTTTACCGTCATCCATCAAAATACGGTCTCCGATTTTCACATCGTTGTACATACCATCGTAAGGCGTGCTTACTTTTTCGGCAGTACCAAGTACTTCGGTATTGGAAAGGATCAGTTTTTTACCAGTTTCAAGAAGAACTCCATCTTTCTCGGCAACCAATCCGATACGGATCTTAGGACCTTGCAAATCCTGTAAAATGGCAAGGTTCAGACCGTATTCTTCATTGATTTCCCGAATGGTATTTAATCTTAAAAGGTGATCAGCGTGAGTTCCATGTGAGAAGTTTAGGCGAAAAACGTTAACTCCGGCTTTTGCCAATGCGTATAAAGTTTCTTTTGATTCTGAGGCTGGACCTACGGTAGCAACAATTCTGGTTTTTTTGGAAGACATAGATGAATATGCAGTAAGAATGATTTTTTATAAACAGTCCACGTCTATCACGACCTGGATGCTTTTTAGCGTCTTATCGGTTAAAGTGTCAATAACTTTTTCCTGTATAAATGACTTTGCCGCCTTAAAATTAATCTTTTCTCGTTCAAGTTTAATGAGAATATCGAACAAAAACTGATTTCTTACTCTTTCCACCAGCGGCGGCTGCGGACCGAGAACCCGGCTCGCCCCCAAATTGGCAGTCAGTTTTTCAGCAAGAATTTTAGCGGCACGGTTTGAAACAGCCTCGTCTATATGCTTCACCGTCACTTTAATGAGCCTCGTGAATGGCGGATAACTGAATTTTTCCCTCTCAATGATCTCCGATTCGTACATTCCGTGGTAATCATTGGTAACGATCCGTTCCAAAAGCTTTTGTGATGGATTGGCAGTCTGGATCAGGACTTTGCCTGGTTTATCCGCCCGTCGCCCTGCGCGTCCGCTTACCTGTGTAAGCATTTGGAATGCACGCTCCGAAGCTCTGAATTCGGGAAAATGAATAATTCGGTCGGCATCAAATATCCCTACCATACTCACATTATCGAAATCCAGCCCTTTGCTGACCATCTGCGTCCCGACCAGAATGTCGATCCCGCCATCTTCAAATTCCTGAATGATCTGCTGATAAGCGTTTTTCGCCCTCGTGGTATCCAGGTCCATTCTCTGCACCCTCGCTTCGGGAAACATCAGGTTAATTTCATCCTCAATTTTCTCGGTACCGTAGCCCATCGTCTTCACTTTGGAAGAGCCGCAATTCGGACAGGTCCTCGGTACTTCCTCTTTATGTCCGCAATAATGGCAACGTAATTCACTTACTTTCATGTGGTAAGTCAGGCTGACATCGCAATTGGCACATTCCGAAATCCAGTTGCATTCTTCACATTGAAGATAGGGCGAGTAGCCGCGCCGGTTCTGAAACAGAATGGTCTGCTCTTTATTTTTAAGGTTCAGTTGTAAATGATCTACGAGAACAGAAGAGAACTCATTTTTCATCTTCTTCTGTTTTTTCTCCTTTTTGGTATCAATTAATTCAAAAGTTGGCAAAGCAGCATTACCGAATCGCTGGGTCATTTCCACCAGGCCATAGCGACCGCTTTTGGCGTGATAGTAGCTTTCCAATGAAGGTGTTGCCGAGCCGAGAAGTGTTTTGCCCTTATGCATATAGGACATGATGACCGCCACGTCGCGGGCATTATAACGCGGCGCCGGGTCGTGTTGCTTGTATGAAGTTTCATGCTCCTCATCCACGATGATCAGCCCAAGATTGTCGAATGGCAGGAAAATCGCAGAGCGAACGCCGACTACGAATTGGAATTTACCATCCAAAATCCCTTTCCACACTTCAACGCGTTCATTATCCGAGAATTTGGAATGATAGATACCCATCACGTCCCCAAAAACTTTCCTTAATCTAACCACAATCTGGGTAGTGAGGGCGATCTCCGGTAACAGGAACAAAACCTGTGAACCGCTTTCCAAAACCTGTTTGATCAGTTCAATGTAGACCTCCGTTTTACCGCTTCCGGTTATTCCATGCAGTAATACTACTTCCTTGTCTTTAAAATGATCATGGATTTCACGGGAAGCCTGTATTTGCGAGTCCGTCAGCGTAATAGCGCCCATATTACCGGTTGGAATATCATCAAAGCGGGATATGAAGATCTCGAATTGTTCGAAAATCCCTTTTTTGATCAGGGTATTCAATGAGGCGTCCGAAACTCCGTCGTCCTGGGTGAAAATGGATTTATCCAATCCTTTCTGATTCAGATCGGGATTGTTGTAGACCGGAATATAGCTGAGGTATTTGAGCAGAATTTCCTGCTGCTTGGGGGTTTTGTCAAGGGATGTCGCAAGTTTTCCGAGCGAATCATTTGTTAGATATGTTGACGTCAGACGTATTTTTCTGGCTACTTTGGGTTTGTACCTTTCCTTTACTTCCTCATACAAAATCACGGCCCGCTTGCCCACCAAAGACTTGATAATGGCGGTAATATTAGACTTTTGGAGAAGACGCTCCACTTCTTCATAGCTCAGCGTCTGATGCTTTTTGATATCATCGACAACCAGTTTCTCCTGCTCCGTTAGTAACTCCTCGTACTGGAATTCCGGGTTGAGCTGTATGCGTGACTGGCTTGTGATTTTAAGGCCTGCAGGAAGCGCAACATTCAATACTTCGCCAATGTTGCATAGGTAATATTCTGAAACCCAATTGAACAATTCCAATTGGCGGGTGGTTACAATGGGCTGCTCATCCAGCAGTTCCAGAATGTATTTCGCCTGATATTTAACAGGAGGATTTGAATGCAGCCTGGCAACAACGGCGGTGATAACCCTCTTCTGTCCAAACTGTACGATGACTCTTGCGCCAACCTTGATCAATGCGGTCATTTCCCTTGGTACCCGGTATGTGAATAGGGAAGGAATGGGGACCGGCAGTATTAAATCGGCAAATAAGGTAGTTTCTTCCTCAAAAAAAGAGGTCATTGGTTGTGGGGAAAGTGTCTGAAAATGCGACAAGTTACGATTAATTGATGCTATAATTTCGCGCAGGAAGTGCGTGCATATTAAAACATTCTCTTCTTTTTTGGATGTTGGCGCGTATCAAACATGGCTAAAAGAACAATCTGGTCGGGGTAAATTTTATAGATCAGCAGATTGTGTTTGGTCACCACAGCTTCACGAATAGCACTATTTTCTGAAATTTTCCGAAATATCTGGGGATGGTCTGCAATCAGTGCTAAAACATTTTCAGTTCTTTTTACAAAATCTTTTATGATCTGTTCCGGCCAGTTTTCTTCAAGATAGGCAATGACGTCATGAAAATTTTCTAATGCCCGCGGCGTCCATACAATCTCTAAAGCCATTTTTTATATGTTTCTCGGGCTTTATGATGCGGTATGCCCATTCCTGCGTCAATTTGCCTTAGAGATTCTTCAACATCAGATATTACCTTTTCCGGCAAATCACCCCATTTATTATCGGCGTCAAAATTTTTAAAAATGGATTTGACGGCGTCAATAATGGTTTGATCTTCTGTGTCTAGCAGCCTTTTGGCTAATTCTATTTTTTCTGTCTGAATGTCCATAGTATCAAATTTACAATTTTGAACCGAGAAACATAAATTACAATCACGCTATGGTATCAATGGCCAACTCAGGCGCATTCTCCCAACTTACCATCGCATTAAAAAGCTTAATCCAACGAAATTTTGGAAGGTCAGCTTCGGAAATCTCAGCTTCCTGAATAATTCCCGAATCCAGTAAAAAGGCTCGTTGGGTACCTGGTAGCAGGGGAGTAGATGGCGTAAACCATTGTTCTCCGTCTGAAAAAGCTACATTGCAGTACAGTGAATCGGTAACCATCCCTTTTTTAATGATCAGGATCTCGTCTGCGTCGTTGCGCTGGGCGAAGAGCGTGTTCAGCTCAGTTCTGTCTTCGTATTTGAAAGAGTAGTCGATACTTTCGTGATAAACCCGCTGGATTTCACGGATCGTTCTTCTGTTGTAAGGCTCCCATTTAATGTTGTCGATCTCTTCATTGAAGGCGAGCCGACATTTGTACATTTCGTTCTCGATACTGTCCGGAATTTCAATCAGTTCCGCCAAGCTCCAATGATCCTGATAGCCCCAAAGTTCTCTGCGCGTTCTGTTAAGCCTTGCCTCGTGATACGAAAGGTTTTTCAACTGACGATTTTCAACACAAATCGTTTCAAAACATAATGTGTGGGACATGGCTAAACGGAAGGTAAACTTTATCTATTAACTCCTGATATTCATTTTGTGCATTGCTGAGTGCCGTAATCCCGCCACCACTTTTGAAAATGTAGTACCCGTTTTGATTTTCAATAAACCTGATCATCACGGCGCTCTCAAAATTCTGGCCGTCGAAATAACCCATTACACCTGTATAGTAGCCGCGGTCATAACCTTCGGCATCCTTGATAATCTGTAAAGTACTTGGCTTTGGCGCGCCGGTAATGGAGCCAGCGGGAAGCAATTTTAACAGTATATCGCCGTACCGGCCATCAAAATCATCGGGAAGCAGGCCTGCGATTTCGGAACTCACCTGTAACAATGTCTTATCATTGGTTTGAAGGCGATCAATGTAACGGTATCGTTCCACCCAAACCTTTTTGGCGACCATACTCAGGTCATTACGGATCAGGTCAACAATGGTAGCATGCTCGGCCGCTTCTTTGTGATCGGCAAGGATCACGTTTTCAGCATCCGGAATGGAAGCATCAATGGTACCTTTCATCGGAAAGGAAGAAATGCGGTTTCCATTGATCCTGACAAATATTTCTGGTGAAAAACAGACAAATTCATTTTTATACCAAAATCGATAAGGCGCTTCGCTGTTCCTGAAAATTTCAAAAAGACTTAAATTGGTTTCTATTCTCGTAGGAACAGAAAGATTGACCAAAAATGAATTACCCGCTTTTAAATTATGGACTACATGATCAAATCGAGCCTGATAATGCGTAAAGGGAATCGGGAATTTGTGAAAATACAGATCAGCGGGAAGCTCGACTTTCTCCGGGGACAGCTGATTTGAAAATCCATTGAAATCAAAAAGGATCTCCGTGGGATCGACATCTGCCAACTTCCAGGCTTTGGGCTTTTGGGCTTGATAATCAACAAGAAACACAAAAGGAGTTTTGGATTTTCCCCATGCATTGAGATTCTCAGCAAAAGTCCGGATATCGTCTGTCAAACCGTGAATTGAATGGATTTAAACATTTTGAACAGTAACGTAATTTACAAAGTTCAGAAACCAATATCTAAATTAGGGGGTTAAAAGAGGTATAAAGAAGCTAACAGCCGACGGTCGAAAGCCGATGGTCAGACAAAGAAATGCATATATACGACGTAATTGTTATCGGAGGAGGGCCGTGCGGCCTTGCAATGGGTGTGGAACTTGCCAAAAGCGGGCAGGATTATCTGATTTTGGAAAAAGGGAACCTCACCGAGTCCATCCGACGGTACCCGAGACGTATGAAGTTCTTTTCGACAGCTGAAAATATTGAGATAGGAGGCATTCCTTTCGCGATTTCTGAGGTGAAGGCGAATCGTACCGAAGCCTTACAATATTATCGGAAGGTTGCGGGCTACTTTCATTTGAATTTCAAACTTTTTATAGATGTGGACCGCACGGAAAAGCAGCCTGACGGCACTTTTTTAACGTATTCTAATGACGGGCAGGTTTTTCAATCTAAAAATGTAGTGCTGGCAACCGGCTATTTTGATGTCCCGAGAATGCTGAATGTGCCGGGCGAAAGCTTGGCCCACGTTTCGCATTACTACGACGAACCTTTCAAGTATTCTTTCACCAATGTAGTGCTGGTAGGTGGTTCCAATTCTTCGGTAGAGGCTGCATTGGAATTGTACCGCCACGATGCGCACGTCACTATTGTTCACAAAGAAGCCGATTTCCGTACAAAAGTTAAATATTGGCTGGTACCTGATGTCAAAAACAGGGTGAAGGAGGGTAAGATCCATACCCGGTTCAACAGCATTACAAAAGCCATTGAACCTGGAAGAATACAAATTGAGAATATTGAAACCGGTGAAACAGAGTGGCTGCCTGCGGATTTTGTATTTCTGCTGGTAGGCTATCTGCCCGACGAGCATTTACTGGCACGTTGCGGTGTATTTTTAGACCCGGTTACCAAGGTTCCAACATTTGATTCCGAAACTTTTGAAACCAATGTTCCCGGCCTGTATCTCTGCGGTACCGTCATGGCTGGCGTATTTACGGAAAAGGTTTTTATCGAAAACGGCCGGGATCATGCTGCCGCCATTGCCGATCATCTTGCCGGACGCGAAGTCAGAAAAGTGAAGGAATTGATTGACAGGATCTGATTCTAGGACGTTAATGCGATAGAAAGAATGCTTACTGATCAACAAACGCCAGTTTTCGTTTGCGCTTTTTGGTAGGGATCTTTTCTATTTTGCCAATTAATCCGTTACCACCGACTGCATAGCCAACGTTCCCGACGAAGCTGGCGGCGTGGAAGCCGTCGGTTCCCAGTACGCTCCACGTTTTACCGCGATCGAGAGAAAAGCTGCTGCCTGACGGCCCTGTCGATATTAATGCATAGTTGTCTGATCGTATTTGTGTGTCACCATTCCAGGTCGCATTGGTTTTGTGGTAAATATCGACACATTCTTTGAGACCGGTTGGTTTTGTCATGCTAACCAGTTTCCAGGTTATGCCGCCATCTTCGGTCGTCAGCACATTTTGTGTGGAGTCGGTAGTCCTTTTGTAGTCGCCACCCACAGCGATCCCATTTTTTTTTGACCAAAATCTTAGCCCGAAAATACCGCTGGTCGGGCCAGCAGGTAGTGGTGTCGCCGATACGTCCCACGTCTGCCCAAAATCTTCGGAGCGGAATACCCGCGCTTTTTTCCCACCACCAGTACCTACATATACACTGCTTTTTCCAGTTGCGAGGATAGAAGTTCCGCTGGCAGCAAATGAAGCCTCACCGGGCTCAGTGGCCGGACGCTTTTCCAGGGCGAGTTCCTGCCAGCTTTTTCCGCCGTCATCAGTGGTAAGTATAAACAGTTTTCCCTCCACAGGGTCACCCATACATATTCCTTTGTTTGTATCCCAAAAGTCGATTCCATCCAGAAAAACCCCATTTTGTGTAGATTGGTACACAAGCACCCAGGACTCTCCGCCGTCCGCTGTACGATAAATCTTCGCCTTGTCGGCCTGCGCTAGTCCGGCACTCATCGCAATCGCAGTTTGTTTGTCGAAAGCATGAATGTCACGGAAATCCAGTGAATCTGCACCCGGGACTTTAAAGGTTGTCCAGCTTTTTCCGCCATTGACAGTTTTTAGTACCGTTCCGCGTGTCCCGCCGATCCAGCATATAGTCGGTGAAACAGCGTGTACCGCACGCATATTGATCTTGGTATTAATGTCAAGAATCTTCCATTGTGCTGACGTCTTTTCAGGGATTGACAGCAGGATAGCGACCAGGATAATCCAAAAGTTGCCGTTGGATCGAAAAGGAGTAACAAATGGGTAAGGTGGCACAGTATTTTTATTAATTTACAGTTCTAATCTTTTATTATCACAAAATAGGAAATTCATATGAACAAGAACCAAAAATTTTTGATAGGCTCAATAGGCGCATTGTTGACTGGTATTGCTATCGGTCTTTTGGTTGCTCCTAAAAATGGAAAGGAAACGCGCAAGCTGATTAAGCACAAAGCGAATGACCTGGGTGGAAGCGCCAAAGACAAATACGAAAAAAGCCTCGAAGAATTATCTGTTTTGGCTGATAAACTGAAAGATGGCTTTTTGAAAAATGTAAGTACAGTCAAAGAAAAAGCAGGCTCAGTCGCAGACAATGTGAACGAGAGAGTACGCAGCACAGTTAACAATAATGCATAAACTCCAATATCCAAGACATTGAAAGGGTTGTTTCTTCACAGAAGCGACCCTTTTTGATTTCAATACTACCTTGGAATTTTGTCTATAATCTCTTTAACGACCTGGTTGACTTGTGCCTCGAAATTACTGCTCTTTTCAGGAATGATGCCGGTGCTTCCTCCTTGCCACACCATTTTGTTGTTCACTGCATCCACGAGGTCGATCATCAATGTGCCTTCGCGGTATTTGCCGACCACTACTTCTTCGCTTTTCCATGAGTAACGCCGCTGGCCCATGTATCTTGGTAAGCCGTCGGTCCTGAAATCAGTTTGCCTGGTTTGAAGCTGTTCTTTCACCGATAGTGCGATGTTAATTTTCAAATTAGCATCCCTGGCTTCGTCCAAGCCTCTGGCTAGCAAATTTTTAGCAATAGCTTCTTTGATGATGGTGGTATTTTTCTCAAAATTCTGAGGGATTGTGTCGCCACTTGCTTCCAAATCATAAAATCCAAAAGTAGCGTAATCCGAAAGCTTGAAATTATCCTCCTGCTTCGGTTTAAGAATTTTGTAGGAAGAGTTGCAGCCAGCCATCAATAGGACTGTCACGACAAAAAGTAAAGGCAGGCGGTTTTTCATATTCTGTGACAAACTAAATGTGAATTATCCGATAACGCTGCCCAGTTCTTTCGCGGCAGCCATGCTAACACCTTTATAGAACATAAATTCGCTCATGATCTTCGTCTGCTCCTCCTCTGATTTTGCATGAACTGCTTCTTGCAGGCAGCGTTTCATTTTTTCTTCAACAAACGCTTTTTTTAGTCTGAGAATGTAGCTGAATGATGTCTTGTCGAGTACGTCTGTTTCAGTAGGAACAATGATCTCATGTTTATCTTTCCATAACTCGCTTAGCTCGTATTTTACTGTAAGCCAATCAATTGTCATGTTTCTTATTTCAGATTCATGATGATTTTTGAAATAATCCGTCGGCAGGACATAGCCTCTGCTGAAATTTTCCCGAAACAATGTCAGCAAATGATGTAAAATGGTGTCATTGAAATCTATACCCTCAATCTGGCCGAGTACATACTGACATACCGTTATAGTTGGCTCCAATTCCCTGGTTCCATAAGTCACGAGCAACCTGATAAAAGCCTCTTCCTGATAGTATAGCTTGCTCCGCTGGGGTGTTTCCGGTTCTTCGGATTCAGGGGCGAACAAATCGGGCGGCATGTCGTGGCTATCCTGACGGAAGCCGCTGAGCATTGCGTCCAGGTCATTGGAGGCCTCTGATGCCGCTGTTTGCCGGGTACCTCGTTCCTGAGGTTTCTGAGTATGTAATTTCCGGAGTAGCTTGTTGCCTTCGGTGATAAGCATTTGCTCATCCACCTTCATCATTTCTGATGTGCGGTGAAAGAAAACCTGCCTCTTTATCGCATCAGGTATCTTGACAATGCTTTGTACAACTTCGCCTATCACCGCCGCGAGCCTGAATGGATCATTGCCCGCGTCCTGTAAAAGAATCTCAGTTTTAAAAGTGATAAAGTCCTTTGACGCCTTTTTTAAATGGGCCTTGAAGGCCTCAGCACCTACCTTGCGAACGTAACTATCCGGATCATCTCCATCAGGGAAAAGAACGACGTTTACATTCAAGCCTTCCTCCAACACCAGGTCGAGTCCCCGCAATGCAGCTTTTATCCCCGCAATGTCGCCGTCATAAAGAATTGTGATATTGGGTGTAAATCGTCCGATCAGTCGTATCTGCTCAACGGTGAGCGAAGTTCCCGAGGACGCTACTACGTTTTCGATGCCAGCCTGATGCAGGGAAATAACGTCGGTATAACCTTCTACCAGATAGCAATGCTCCTGCTGGCGTATCGCATTTTTGGCTTGAAATATTCCATAAAGTACTTCACTTTTATGGTAAACATCGGTTTCCGGCGAATTGAGATACTTTGGCTGGTTCGCTTTTTGGTTCTGCCCCCCGCCTTTCTCGGATTTCAGAATGCGTGCCCCGAAAGCGATTACTTTTCCTGCAACATTATGGATCGGAAAAATGACACGACCTCTGAAACGGTCGTAACCAGCCGTCTGACTACCTTCTTTATGAATAAGCAGCCCGGCTTTTTCAAGTATTTGTGATGAGTAACCTTTTTCTAATGCTTCCTTGGAAAAAGAGTCCCAGGTATCCAGACTATAACCAAGTTCGAACTTCTTCCTGATTTCGTTTGTAAAACCTCGTTCACGAAAATAACTTAATCCAATTGCTTGCCCTTCCTCGCTTTCGTGCAGCTGTTGCTGATAAAAGTTTTTAGCAAAGTTTAGGATGATATAAAGGCTTTCCCGCTCATTTTGGCGTACAGCCTCCTCGTCGGTAAGCTCCTCTTCTTCTATTTCAATGTTATATTTATTGGCCAGGTAGCGCAATGCTTCTCCGTAACCAATGCCGTCGACGTCCATTACAAACTTGATCGAGTCTCCTGCGGCACCACATCCGAAGCATTTGTAAATCTGCCTGGAAGGGTTGACGTTAAACGACGGCGTTTTCTCGTTATGAAAAGGACAGCAGGCTGAATAATTAGCGCCCTTTTTTTTAAGAGACACAAAATCCCCCACAACCTCCACAATGTCGGCTGTTTGTTTGATCCGTTCAACGGTTTCGGGATTAATGCGCATTTCTCTTAATTAAATTGATCAATTGATACGGTCACGCAGTTTAACAGGCCCTTTTGCGTTTTTATCCAATCGCATATTCAGTAATTCCACGAGAAACGAGAATGCCATGGCAAAATAGGCGTATCCCTTCGGAATTTCGTAGTGGAACGCTTCTGCTACCAACAAGGTACCGATCATTAACAAAAATGATAGCGCTAAAATTTTAATGGAAGGGTGATTATTTACAAAATCACCGATTTTGGCGGCAAATGCGATCATGATAAATGTAGACGCTACTACCGCCGCGATCATAATCGGAACTTCTTTCACTAACCCCACGGCAGTCAGAACAGAGTCAAAAGAGAAAATGATGTTCAAAAGAGCGATTTGGACCAGTGCATTCCCAAAGGTCAATGCACCTTTTTTTGGCGTATTATCGGAAGGTAACTCCTCTGTTTCGCCTTCCAGTTTGTGGTGAATTTCTTTGGTAGTACTATATAAAAGAAAAAGTCCGCCGCCTAACAGTATTAAATCGCGTCCGCTGAAGCCGTGGCCAAAAAGTGTCAAAAGATCCTCTTTCAGGCCAATAACCCACGAAATGGCAAATAATAATGCGACCCGCAGCAACAATGCAATGAGCAATCCCTGGTTTTGCGCTTTTTTTCGTTGGTCAGCAGGGAGCTTTCCTGAAACAATAGTGATAAAAATTACGTTATCAATGCCCAGTACTACTTCCAAAAGTGTAAGGGTCAATAAACTGATCAGAGCGTCAGTCGTAAGCAAGGCCTCCATGAAGAAATGTTAAGATGAGTATTGGTTGTACGAAAGTAATCAGGTATACTAGTTTGAACAATAATTAAGCAATATTTCCGTAATTTTGATGTGTCAGTATTTTTTTAGGATAGCACTTTTATAGAATTGTCCATTATTTTCTGATTAGAATTTAGAAATTCACAATCGAAAGTTTTTTTCTGATTACTTTAGTTTGTTATTTTGCGGTATTGAAACGAGATTTGGAATTTACCATATAGATTTTAAGATATTCAAAATATAGTGTGTGTATAGTGTGAAACAGGGCATGGAAATTTTTCTATGCCTTTGTTTTTTTAGCACGTTTCCCGTCACAAATTTCATTCCTAACCCCTCAGACATTCACTGTAAATCGCTGTTATTTCGCTCACAGCATCAGGTAGTACTGAATTTCTTGCATGTAAATACAGGTTTATTCTCGCCAATGCCAGTTCTTCGGGCCAATCGATCTCCGAAATATCATTGAAAACCTTACAAAATGAAGGACGCGATACCGCTGCGGATGCCAGTATCGGCACGTTGTATTCGAGTGCTTCGTAGATGGAAAGAGAAACGCCGTCTGTGGTGGTATTCCGGATAAAGGCATCGGATAACTTGAGAACATTCCTGAAATCGTGGGGTTCGGAGATAAAGTACACGTGATCAGGTATTTCGCCATTCAAATCTTTGATGTAGCCGCGATAGCTACCGGAGGGGTCGGAGACAATTAGAGCAAGTCCTGGTACCCTGCCGATGTGCCGGATTATCCCGGAGATGCCATAAGTTTCATTTCCATATTTGTCAAAAGCCAGGTTCCACGCATTGGTACATAATATGGTTTGATGTTTTTTTATGAACCCGTTGATTCTCAGGCGCATTTGCGGACACAAGATACTGGTGCTGCAACCCGGCACATAAGTAGAAATAAGCCGGGCGTTTCGATTCCATTGCCCGGCACTTTCAAAACTCTCTTCGTTTTGCACAATGGGTATAAAGGAAAGCCATGCAGAGAGGTTAACTGCCCAATTGCCGGTACAATTGTATCTTCCCCAATTGCCATGATATGTGATCAGTAATCTTTTGAAAAGTAATTTACAACATAGAGCCAGGAGCAATTGATAAAATGGATTAGAGATATGTAGATGTATTGTTTTGTGCCTCAATAGTTTGAGGAGTACCGTGAGAGCGTTATCCCTACCCGGATCGCATAGTGCAAAATTTTCAAAGCCTCGTTTTCGCAATTGATAAATAAGCCTGCTGACGTGAATGGTAACTCCGCCGATGGGTAGTGGTATCTTTCCAATAATGAGGACCTTACCCATCTTGACGAACAGAATTTGAATGGATGTTTAAACTTTTAGCATAGAAGTACAGAGATAGCAGCAGGATGGGAGCAATGCAGTTAATGGTGACACTTTTGCCTGGAATGATCACGAACACGCTGCCGACTGTGTGATTGAATAGCAGATAAAAAATGAAGCTGGTCACTAGCAATGCGTATTTTCTGCCTTTTTTGTAAACTGAAAACAGGGAAACTCCCAGTCCGGCAAACGTCATGTACATATATAGTACTCCGATCATTCCTTGTTCTGCTAAGAGCGTATAAAATAGTGAATGTGCTTCACGGTATCCAGGTCCCAGGATTTCGAAACTTCCAATACCATGTCCTAAAAGAGGGCTTTTAAGAAATAACTGATAAGCTATGGCGTGGATTTCGGCCCGGCCGCTGGTTTCCTGCAGCTTTGCCAGGGCAGAAGAAGCTGACATTATATTGCCAAAACGTAACTGCCAGAAATAGGCGAGATCCTCATTTTCAAGAAAATGGAAAAGGTCAGGAGCGAACAGCGCGATGAGTGTTGCAGTCGAAATGACCCACCTAAGTCTGGTGAGATTGCTAACTAAAACCATTGAAATGAGAAGGTAGGGTACTATAATAAGCACCGCCCCACGTGAAAATGAAAAAATAACCACACCTGCGAAAATTCCGAAGAGAAGCAATAGCGGCAGTACAGCCAAACGGTTTCGATCCGAATACAACAGGGCAAATGGCCAGAGTAATATAAAATAGGCCATAGTTACATTGGTATCCGAAATGTTCCTGGTAGCTAACAGGTTATCGGAACCTTTGTAGCCCGACCCTGCAACGACTAGTCCGAATGTGCCGAGTCCGAGGGTTATGTAGAGCAGGCAGAGGTAAAGCTCGATGGCTGGCCTGAAATCCAGGGCTTCCATAGTAATTTTCAAATAGAGAAAATACATCGGTAAGGTGAGTAAGAACAGCACGAAACCACCCAAAATAATCCTGTCGAGATTTGGCGATATAGTGAGGAAAAACGCATGGAAAGTTATCCAGGAGACTAGAAACAGCTTTTGAGAGACACTCAACGATATATTTTTTGTAAAAAAATAGTTGATAAAGTATAAGTCCAGAATCATAAAAGGCAGCAGACGCCAGATGGAGTTAGCTCCCGCCGGAAAATTATATTTTTGAAAAAGATGTATGAACTGTGTGAAAATGGGGAGGCTTAATACATGAAATAATTTGTGCTCCGAGTAAACGAACAGGGAAATGGCACAATAGGTATAAAATGCAAATACAATTACACTTTGGAAAGCGCTTTCACCAACAATGAGCGTGTCGGAAAACAGGCTTACGACTAGTAGGACAAGCAAGAGCGAAATGATCATTTTTACACCGATTTCCAGAATTAACCTAGCCATGCCTGAACATTTTGTATTACAGAGTCAACTGATTTTGGCTCGGAGTAATGAATGAATGGTCTTGCAAGCGATTTGTAGTCAGTATGACAGTTCCCGTTCAGGGTTTTATCCAGGGAAGCAAAAAGTTGTGACTTGTTGTAAACCATTTGATCCATTTTCAGACGGTTCAGGGGAACCTGGTGGGAATAATCGTAAAGTCGTTTTACAGATTGAGAATAGGGGAGAAGCCTCGGGCCATCGTATGCTATGCTGATCACGGGTTTGTCACAGGCAGCAGCATCGAGGCGTATTGTGGATGCCACCTGGACGCACACGTCAGAGATCTTTATCATGGAGGACAAGGTTTCCAGAAAATCGATACGAGGGATCCAACGAGAAAATATGTCAGGCGTGGAGCAACGTAAATTTTCGGGTTGCCAAACGATAATCGATTTTTCAAAATGGAATGGCCGGTAGTGTTCAAACCGATCGGCAGGATGACACCTTACGATCACTTTTACATTTGCCCTACGACGTGTGTATTCTATCAAATCATTGACTATCAGTATTTGATTTGGGAAATGCTTGCTTGCGCTGGTGGCAAACAGTATCACTTTATCCAACGGCTCAATTTTAAATTTCAGCCTGAAATCGCTTGTCGACCTTTGACATTGATTCCGAAAGTAGATGTCAAACCTTGGTATGCCTGTAATGCATACTTTTGATTTTTGAGGCCTGAAAATAGAATAAAATCGCTCGTACTCGTCGGCCATGAATTGATTCCAGACCAGAATGTAGTCGTGATCGGCATTGATAACTCCTTTGGATGTGAGATTGTCCCAGCTAATGATCATTGCCATTGAACCAATTCCCCGGGTTTTAAGGAAATTGACAACTTTGTTCTCCCTGATGTCAAGAGGAGATGTTGAAATAACGCCTCCAAAATGATAGTGATCAAGTTTTCTAAGTTGATCGGAGTGTCTGGTGAAGTAAAGGATGATCTTTCTGAGATAGACTAAAATGATTCTGGTCAGTCCCGAAACGCCCAACAGGAGAACGATTGGCCGCATTAAATTTTTACGGAAATTTTGTCGGGCAGTGCTTTTGATCTTTTGAGTTTCAATTTGAAAGAAATTGAAGAATAACCATTTCTCAAATTGCCGCAGAAAGCGTAAAAAGGTACTTTCGGCTTGAATTCCGAGGTTTAACAGATGAATACGAATACTGAAGTGCCTGTTGATCTGCTCAGCTTCGTGCTGACTGATAAGACTTGAACAAAGGAATATTTCATACTTTTCCGCCAGGGATTTGATTAGCCCGCTGTGTACCATATTGATAGCGGCGAAGCTATTAGTGACCAATATCAAAATTCGCTTTTTAGATCCATTCACCATTTGCAAGTAGTTTTTCGGCAGCATTCCAATCTGCTTGTGTGTCAATGTTAATGTATGGAGAGTTAGTATTTTCGAACGCGGCAACCTTCCCGCCGAGAAGCAGCCCTTGCTGGACCAATGATGTTTTGGCCACGTAAATGCAGCCATCTCTATGATAAATGGCGGGCAAATCCTGTCGTCTTGAAATGATATCCTTTTGTGGTACTACCAGTGATAGTTGTGCTTGCCTGTCCTGGTTAAAGGCCCAGTATGGATGATACTGATCCGGTATTCTTCGGACTGTGATCAAACTGTCTGAATCCGTTTCAATGGTATGCTCTATGCACTGATCGATCAGGTTTTTGCTGCGAAATGGCGACGTCGGTTGTAGGAGGCAGATGTAGTCGAAGTAGATACCTTGTTTCAAATAATGATCGAGGGCATGATTTACTACATCGAAAGTAGAGGCACAGTCATTCGCAAGATGCTCTGGCCGGAGAAATGGAATCTCTATTTCCGGAAATAAGCCTGTAAAATTCAATGTATCAAGATCGTCACTCGACACCATAACCGTGTCCAGCAAGCATGAAGCAAGCGAGGAAGCAATCGTATACCATATCAGCGGTCTGCCGCCCAGCAGTTTGAGATTCTTGTGAGGAATCCCTTTTGAGCCGCCGCGGGCGGGAATAATGCCAAGAACTTTCGGAGTTTCTACCATTAATAACTTAGTTGCTTATGAAAAGTCAGTGGGACAGTGGCGAGCAGCGCGGCAATCTTTCGTCCGGCATTTCCGTCTCCATACATATGATTTTGGGCATAATTCCCTTTGGCAAGTTGTTGATGCACCGCATTTAAAATACTGTCCTTTTCGGGAGTAGCATCCATTACATTGCTCCCTCTTTCCCTCCCTAGCTGCCGAGAACCGATATTGACCACGGGAGTTCCGAGGCAGCCTCCTTCCCTTATTCCGGCACTGGAGTTACCGATGAGGCAGGCGGTGTTTTTTAATAATTTGAGAAAATGAATGGGTTCTGTGTTCTTGAAGAAATGAATGGGCAGATTTTCGTGATGCTCTCGAAAAGTACGGATCCCACCCGCGATTTCGCTGGTACCTGGGTCTGCATTGGGCCAAAACCATAGAGTGGGAATGTTCAGGGCATGAATAGCGTCGAACGTTTGCTTGATCTGCTGCCTTGCATTTTCGGGCTCAGTAGTGACGGGATGTTGCATGACCATCAGATAGGGTTTGGACAGATCGAATGTGCGGCCCACGCCGCCGTACAAATGAAAAGGATCGAAATCTATCCTGGGATCGACGAATACTTCAAAAACCTGGTCAATGGACGGGCAGCCGGTATGGTATACTGTTTCTGGCTGCTGGCCCATTTTAATAATTCGCGCGGTAGCCATTCGGGTGGCCGCAAAATGAATGTCTGCCAGTTGGGTGACGGCATGGCGTACTTTGTCATCGATGTTGCCGGTCATTTCACCACCCTGTATATGTGCGAGAGGGATATTCATGAAGGCTGCGGCAATCGCTGTTGACATCGTTTCAAACCTGTCTGCAATGGTCACGACTATGTCCGGTCTGATATTTTCAAAAACGGAGGCAAGCTCAATAGTGCCTAATCCGGTGGTTTTGGCAGCGGCAGTTGCATTTTCTGAATCCAGGGCATTGCTTACCTTAGCAGTGATTGCAAAGGCGTCTTTCCTGATCGATTGCGAAAGCGAGCCGTATTTTTCCAACAAAGCGCTTGCGGCAATGACTAGCTGTAATTCCAGGCACGGATGCTGGGCAATGGCTTGCAAAAGTGTTCGCACGCGGCTATAACTCGCTCTGGCCGTTACGACGACGCATATTTTTCGTATCATATCAAATCATCTTCATTTAGAAATTCCCATTTTTCCATGTTACGCGCTAGTTTTTTACCAATAATGCCTAAATAACATTTGACTGGAATGCCATATCCGGCTGGCTTCTTGCTTTCCAGATCGTCAAATGAAACCGCTTGTCCTTTTTGTAGTGACTTGTTCAATGAAAGTGAACGGCCGAAATTTGTTTTTGAAGTTTCAAAGGCAGAGTCATCATTTTTGTCGACCGGATTTTTCAATGCAGCTTCTATCTGGCGAACGCCTTTCACCATTGTGATGGCATTATCCACCGTAAGCGATGAGGACGCGTCGGGGCCGAACATTTTTTGATCAAAAACAATGTGAAATTCAAGTAACCGGGCACCCATACTAGCAGCGGCCAGGCAAGCATAGATGTTTCCCGAATGATCGGAGAAACCTATTGGAATGTGATAACGATCTCTCAGATCTGCAATCATATTAAGTCCCCATTGGTGAGGACTGGTTGGATATGCAGTTGTGCATTGCAGCAATGCGAGATTGCAGTTTTTATCTTTCAAATACGCAATTGAGTCATCAAGTTCAGCGATTTGACTCATACCAGATGAAATGATAATGTCCTTATTTTTCTTCGATATTTTATTGATAATAAGCAGGTTAATCGCCTCTGCTGACCCGATCTTTACTTTGTCCGCACCAATTTCCTGCAAAAGGTCGACGGCCTCATTGGAAAATGGGCTTACTATGAAATCCAGCTTTTTTTCCTTGCAATGTTTTTTCAGTGACACCCATTCCAGTTTTGTAAATTCCATTCGGCGCCAATAATCCATTCTTGAATGATCGTAGAAATAAGTGTCGTTTCGGAAAGGTTCGTAGATACTGCTTTCCGCATCGGCAATGTGCATTTGGAACTTCGCTGCATCCACACCGGCAAGTGCAAGCGCATCAATGTAGGCATGGGCCATTCCAATGCTTCCGTCGTGTGCCTGTCCAATTTCACCTATGATATAAATGTTATCCTGCATAAGTCGGTTGTGTCAAGTCAAAAATTTAAATCCTGGTATCTTGCTTAAAACCTTCGAGAGAGGCTTACTTTGGTCATAGTAACCATATCCGTAACCTGGCAACGCTTTGACGTCGTTGATCACGAGGTGTAAACCGGGCAATTGTTTGTTGTCGGACATTTCCTGAATGTATCCGAGCTGATGTTTATGTGTAAACCGCTGCCTGACGATAAACAGGGACAAGTCTGCATAACCACTCAGCAGGCGTGCGTCGGTAACCAGGCTAATGGGGGGCGTGTCCATGATAATGATGTCATAATTTTCTTTAAGCCAGATCATCATTTCCTGCACTTTGGGAAATGAAAGCATTTCAGCCGGATTTGGTGGAGAAGGACCGGAAGTAAGGACAGCGAATGGCTTCTCTGTCTCCGACGTCTGAATATAGTGACTCAGTGGTTCGTCGGATATTATCCAATTGGTGAATCCACCGTTACTCAATTTCATGTTGGCGGCCAATCGCGGTTTTCGCAAATCAAGTTCAAGGAGTATTACCTTTTTACCTGTCAATGCAAACGAATGGGACAAATGCGTGGCAGTAAACGACTTTCCTTCGCCCCCTACAGCGGATGTTAACAGGATGGTGCGGCTCTTTTCAGCTAGTGATAAAAACTGGATGTTGGTCCGTAACACTCTGAACTGCTCGGCGATGATGTTGTCGTGCAAAAGGCTTTTTACTGACTCGTGACCAATTTCCGCTAATACCGGAATATTACAATGCAGCAACACCTCAGACTTGCCCGTAATCCGTCCATTCAGAACGTCTTTGAGGTGCAATGTGGCTAATGGAACACCGAGTCCAATGAACCCGGAAATCAGTAATACGAGTTGCCGATTAGGTGTTACGGGGGATGCATCCGATTTTGGAGCGTCGATAATGCGGGCATTGGGGATGGTCGAGGACTTTGAAATGGAGGTTTCTACCCGCTTTTTGAGCAGGAACAGATATAATTCCTGCTTGATTTGATGTTGTCGTGAATAGTCCAGAAATATTCGCTGGCGGTACGGAATTTGATCTATTTGGGATGAATAGGTTGCGTTATACCGGTTTAACGAGTTAATGTTGACCTCTAATTCTCTTTTTTGAGAAGCGATAATGGTCATAAGATCAGCTCTCAGACTGCTCAACTCAACTTGCAATGTTTTGACAAGAGGGTGCTTCTCCGTAGCTGCAACCAGGGTTTTTTCTTTCAAAAGTTGAATTTCATTGTATTTCTGAGCTAGGGATGTGAATTGAGGGTCATTTAAATACAGAGAGGATGGGACAATGTGGTCTGGATTTTCATTTAGATATTTCAAAAGAGAGGCGACAATTTCCAACCTCGTCACCTGATTTTGTTCCTCGCGATTGTATTGACCGGCGTCCTGAAGTAACAACCGAACATTTTCTTCAACGTCAGTGAGCCGGTTGACCTGCCTGTAATTTTCGATTTGCTTCTCAATATCGGTTAGCTCTTGGGATACCGTTATCAGGGTTTCATCAATGAATGAAAGGGTACTGTCTGCAATGCGATTTTTATCGGCTATGCTAGCTTTCAGGTAGTTATCAATTAATTGCTTAACAATTACTTCTCCCTTTGCAGGAATCGTTTCATTCAATGTCAGATCAACTACACTGACCATTTTGTTTGTGGCCGCGATGGTTAGTGCTGCACTGTATTTTTTTACCGGGGCATCTTTCGCGGATATAGCAATGTAATATTTGTCCTCGTGAGCAGGCTGATAGCTAGTCTTTGTCAGAACTGCGGGGCCGTGCGGAAGTAGAATGGTATCTCCAAAATTCGCTGAAATGCTCTTTGAATTTACTCTGAGCTGATACCGGTTGTTTCCTATTTGAGTGAGATAATATATGAATGATTTTTCACCACTGTATTCAGGTTTCAGGAGCGTTAAACGGAATGGCGACTTATCGTAGATTTCAGTTGTTTTGACCTGACCCACAGCATAGTACTGAACATTCAGCTGTAAGTCGCTGACTACTTTCTCGATTAGCGTCCGGCTTTTTAGCACCTGAACTTCATTATCGACGCTGCTTTCCACGGTAGACAGCCCAAGACTTTCAAGTAACGCAGCATCCCCGAAATCAGCACCCCGAGAATCGTCCCGGATCAGTAGCGAGGCTGTAACCTTATATTCGGGAGAAGCGTAACGCAGGAAAATGAGTGCGCCGCCAATGCAAAGCGCGAGTGACATTGCAAACCAATACCAGTTCCGTAAGGCCTCGTGAACCAGAGTTAGGTTCAGCGAAACATGGTTGGTTCCGTTCCTTGTTATGCTACTCAGCTGTTTTTCGCGCATTCCATATTAGTAAGAGATAATATGGTTTAGACGGGCATTAGCAATTTAGGTAACGATGATATCGGAAAATTTTTCAAAAAATATTTAAATAAAAAATCCTTGCTCTTTTTGAGATAAGAACAAGGATTTCTAAATAGGTTTTCCGACGATTATCCGAAGTGTACTTTCACTTTTTTGAGAGCGGAAGCGACCACCTGGTGCATGTCGTAATATCTATATTCAGCCAGCCTGCCACCAAAAATCACATTTTCCTCCTGCGAGGCCAAACTTTTGTATTGGTTAAAAACGGCTGTGTTTTTGTCGTCGTTTACAGGATAGTAGGGTTCGGCGCCTTTTACCCATTCCTGCGGATATTCGTGCGTGATCACAGTTTTAGGCTGTGTCCCGAATTCGAAATGTTTGTGCTCAATGATGCGGGTATAGGGAGTTTCACCGTCAGTATAATTCACCACAGCATTTCCCTGATAATTTTCCTGATCAAGCAACTGATTATCGAAGCGAAGGCTGCGGTATTCCAATTGGCCAAATTGAAAATCGAAATACTCATCTATTGGGCCGGTATAAACGACTGTCTCTGCCAAATTGGTCAGTTCTTCACGTTCCTTGAAAAAGTCAACATCCAGGCGGATTTCGACATCTTTCAACAATCCTTCGGTCAGTTTGTTATAGCCGCCAATAGGTATTCCCTGATACTTATCGTTGAAGTAGTTATTGTCAAAAGTGAAACGAACAGGTAGACGCTTGATAATGAATGCAGGTAATTCGGTGGCTTTCCGTCCCCATTGCTTCTCGGTGTAAGCTTTAATGAGCTTATGGTATATATCGGTTCCAACCAACGAAATGGCCTGTTCTTCTAAATTCAGAGGGTCCGTTATGCCAGCTTCTTCCACTTGTTCGCGGATCTTGGCTTTCGCTTCTTCCGGGGTCCGCACCTTCCACAGCTGGTAAAAGGTGTTCATATTGAATGGAAGATTGTAAAGTTCACCATTGTAATTGGCCACCGGAGAATTGGTGTACCGGTTGAACTCAACAAATGAATTGACATAGTCCCAAACGTCCTTGTCGTTGGTGTGAAAGATGTGCGCTCCGTATTTGTGGACGTTGATACCTTCTACATTTTCACAATATACATTGCCGCCAGTGTGTTTCCTGCGATCAATAACGAGGCATTTTTTTCCTCTTTTAGTTGCTTCATGCGCAAAAACCGATCCCCACAAACCTGCACCTACTATCAGATAATCATATTGTTTCATTAATTCGCTGTTTCCTGTTTATAATGATCATGGCCCATCAGGGAGCTGCAAAGTTATATATAAAAGAGAAAGGCCCCCATTGGGAGCCTTTCTCTTTTAATTTATTTTAAACTTTTCTTATGGAAGAAGTTTAAGTTCTACACGACGGTTCTTCTGAAGACCTTCACGTTTCGCGCTGTCTGCGATTGGTTTGAATGATCCGAAGTAGTCTACGATTACTTTGCTCGGGTCAGTCAATCCAGCTTCGTTGATCAGGTAATTTTTAACTGCGTCAACGCGGCGGCGTGAAAGTGCGATGTTGTAACGGTCAGTTGCACGACGGTCAGTGTGACCTGCAAGTTGCAGACGGCATCCGTTTAGGTTCATCAACTTCGCAACATTTTTAAGCATTTCCTGAGCCTCAGGCCTAATTGTGTTTTTGTCGGTGTCGAACATTACGTTGGCAAAGATCTCGCTGCAAGCTGCGCCATTTTTAAGTGCGTTTTTCACGTAAGAATCGAAGTCAAGAACGCGACCGCTACCGTCAACAATGCTTCCTGCTGGTGAATTAGGCTCTTTATCGAAGAAGTCAGAAACACCATCACCGTCAGTATCAAGCAACAATCTTGGATCTATATCTTTTGGACGGTTTGCTTTGGCAACTGAATCCATTTCTTCAAGTGTAAGGATTTTCGGTGGTTTGATCAACACTTTAGGATCTGTGTAACGCAGGTGATAGTATCCGCCTTCGTCAGGTTTGTAATCCCATTTGCCGTCAACTTTCGCAACTTTAAGTGGTTTCTTACCCAATTTGTAAGTCACCTGAATGGAGCCGTATCCGTAGCTATCCAATTCAGAATTTCCTTTATGAGATGTTTTGTACTGATCTTTGATTTCCATGTTGTTAGGCGTTCTGTCATAGTCGCCTCCGTAAGTAGCATCAAGGAAGTCAGAGTTAGTATGGTTCAAACGGAAGTCAAGACCGATATCGATTCTTGGCGTTACTTCATAGTTTACGTTCAGTCCCGTTGGAACGATCCAGTCACTCATTTTGCCTGTTTCGCGAAGTTTAACACCACCTGTCAGATCATAAGCAGTCGAGTTGTAAAACACCTGCCCTATACCAACATACGCATCAACTTTCCAGCGTTTCATTTTATTAGGCCCCATCAAAAGTCCTTTCAGATTGACGGTACCAGCCACCGATAAGTCGAAATAATTACCTTCAAAGTAGCGGTTATAGTTACGACGTTTCATACCTCTTAGGTTACCCAACGAAGCATCAAGACGCGCTCCGAACAGATATGAAAGTTGTTTGTTTAAAGTCAAACCTCCTTGAATAGTCCCGGATTCTTTGTGGCTGTCGGAAGTAGTTTTCGTAACTGGCCAAAAATCATACTCTCTCAAATCTCCAAAGAACATGGATGGTCCGATGTGTGCGGAAATTGACCAAGTGTTCAATTTGTAAGGGCCATCGTAGGTTGCTTTGGGATTGTAGTCCGGAGAATTCGGTTGCTCTAGCGGTTGTGCCAATGAAGGCAGCGCCATCATTGCCCCCAAGGCAAACGAACAAATCAACTGGGATACTTTTTTCATACTATTCAAGTTAGCGTTATTAAGATTAACTAGGATTGATCTATAGTCAATTATGAGTAAAATTATATATTTAATTCATGGCTAAACGAACATTAACCAATAGCCTAGTGCGCACAAAAATAGGTTAACAATATCATTTAATCAACCGATGTCGATATAAATGGAAAACTTTCCTATTATTTAATTCAAAATTTACCCGAAAGAAACGCCCTTTTTTGAACTTTCAAAGTCGTTGAATTAATTTTTTTTCCATTTCTTGCTTCCAGGAGAGAAAAGTACCATCTATAATTTTCTCTCTGGCGGTGTTAACCAGCCACAAATAAAAGGTCAGATTATGGATGCTTGCAATTTGTGCTCCAAGCATCTCTCCCGATTTTACCAAATGCCTCAAATAGGCCTTACTATAAAATGTACTAACGTACCCTCCCAGTCCGGCGTCAATCGGTGACATATCGTCCTTCCACTTTTCATTGCGGATATTGATTATGCCTTCAGTAGTAAAAATCATGCCATTGCGTGCATTACGTGTAGGCATTACGCAGTCAAACATGTCTACACCCAGCGCAATGCATTCCAGAATGTTCGCAGGCGTACCTACGCCCATCAGGTATCGTGGCTTGCTTTTTGGTAATATGTCACAAACCACCTCGGTAAGTTCGTACATGATCTCCGCAGGCTCACCGACAGACAATCCGCCGATCGCATTTCCTTCGCGGTCGCAGGAGGCGATAAATTCGGCCGACTGCTTCCTAAGATCTTTATACACACTTCCTTGAACGATAGGAAAAAGCGTCTGGCTGTGTCCGTAAAGCGGGGTGGTATTGTCAAATCTTTCGCAGCATCGGAGCAGCCAGCGGTGAGTCATTTCCATTGATTTCCTGGCGTAGGTGAAGTCGCAGGGATATGGTGTACATTCATCGAAAGCCATAATGATATCGGCCCCGATCGTGCGCTGAATGTCCATTACGTTTTCTGGGGTAAATGTGTGTACCCCGCCGTCAATGTGTGACTTAAATACCACACCTTCCTCGTTGATTTTCCTCCCCGTGCCCGCCAGCGAGTACACCTGATAACCGCCGCTATCGGTCAAAATTGGCCTGTCCCAGCCATTAAAAGCATGCAGGCCACCGGCTTTCTCAATAATATCAAGCCCTGGCCTCAGGTAAAGATGATATGTATTTCCTAGTATGATCTGCGCTTTTACATCTTCTTTCAGCTCGCGCTGATGCACTGCTTTTACCGTTCCTGCGGTACCGACAGGCATAAAGATGGGTGTTTGAATTACCCCGTGATCGGTCTCAATATAACCGGCCCTCGCTTTTGTGTGGGGATCCTCAACTTGTAATGTAAACTTCATTAAAAGGTTTTAAATTGCTGATGTGCAAAAATAGGGTTAAGGTCTCGAACATTGCTGACAATGACAGTATATTTGCATTGAATATGGAAAAATTTTACATCTCTCTTCTATTGTGGCCGATTATCTACTCTATGCGCTAGGAGCGTTTGTGTCTGTTCAGTTATTCTATTATCTCTTCTTTTTTACCAGACTGGCATTTTACGGGAAAGGCGCTAATTACGGCAATTCGATGCCCGGCGTGACCGTGCTGGTCTGTGCATGGAATGAAAAGGATAATCTGCATGAACTGATCCCTCTGCTGGATGCCCAGGAGTACCCGGAATTTGAAGTGATACTGCTCGACGACCGCTCTGACGACGGAAGCGAGGAGTTTATCCGCGAAAATATCAACCATTGGAGGAACATCAGATATATACGTATCAATGATCAGTTTGACCACGTTACGCCCAAAAAGTATGCGCTAACGGTGGGAATGAAGCAGGCAAAGTATCCAATCGCGTTGATGACCGACGCGGACTGCAGGCCTTCGTCCAATCACTGGATCACGGCTATGACTTCCCGGGTAAGTGAAGAAAAAGACATTGTTCTGGGGTTTTCTCCCTATATGCGGGAGGGTGGTTTGCTCAACTGGTTTATCCGCTGCGAGACATTCTACACGGCTGTCCAGTACCTTTCATTTGCATTGGCCGGTCTTACCTATATGGGCGTCGGGCGCAACATTCTTTATAAGAGGTCAGTTTTTTTTGCCAATAAGGGGTTTTACACGCACCGGCACATTTTTGGGGGGGATGATGACATTTTCCTCAATGAAGTTTCCACCAGTTCCAATACGACGATTTCGATCGAGGAAGATTCGTTTGTTTATTCAAAACCCAAAACGACCTGGGCTGACTGGTATCGGCAGAAACGGCGTCACCTGTCCGTCAGTCGGTATTATAAAGTTCGTAACAAGATTTTTCTGGCCCTGTTATCAGGCGCACATATCGCCGTTTGGGCGCTAGGCATTGCTGTTTTGGTTTTTGGACTTCTAACTAAAAACATATTGCTTCTCCAATCGCTCGCTGTAGCTTTTGGGGTGAGGTGGATCATTCAATGGTTCCTGTTGATGATTATCAACATCAAGCTTGGTAAGACCGTAGAATGGTTCAGCTTTTTATTGATGGATTTTGCACTTTTTATTTATTACCTCGTCTTCGGTTTTATCACCATGACGAAAAGAAAACCCCGTAAATCATGGAATTGATTGATAAATATTTTCCGGACCTCACCGCAACCCAGCGAGATAAATTCGGGCAAATGGAGGAATTATATCAATTCTGGAATGCTCGTGTGAATGTAATTTCCCGGCAGGATATTGATACATTATATGAAAGACATGTGTTGCATTCGCTGGGAATTGCCAAGGTACAGCCCTTCAAATCAGGAACCAGTGTTTTGGATGTCGGTACAGGAGGAGGCTTTCCCGGTATACCGCTTGCGATTATGTTCCCTGACGCACAGTTTCATCTGGTAGACAGCATTGGCAAGAAGATCCGCGTGGTACAGGAGATTGCGCAGGCGCTTGGCCTGGATAATGTGAGGGCAGAGCAGACCCGGGCAGAGAAGCTTGACGATTCCTATGAATTCGTTGTCAGCCGCGCTGTGACCAGGATGGCGCCATTTGTTGGGTGGGTCAAAAAGAACATCAGCCGGAATTCATTTCACGAGCTGAGGAACGGCATTTTATATTTAAAAGGAGGTGATCTCAAAGAAGAACTGTCAGAGTTAAGAGAAAAGGCCCGTATTTACGAGCTTTCAGGCTTTTTTAATGAAGAATTCTTTGAAACCAAGAAGGTCGTCTATGTACCTTTGTAATCTCAAATTTTTAATAATAACCTAAATAACATGAACGAAAGATTTAGCGCCAGCGGGTTAATGAACCCATTTTTTCCTGATGAAGTAGCTTTTGGGGATAAAGGCGTGACTTTTAAAGTGAAAAAGCTGTTCAGAAGTACAGATAACTTCGTTTTTTATACAGATATATCCGGCGTCGAAATAGAAAGCGGGATATTTTTCTCAACGATCAGAGTGATTCCAAGAATGCGTCCGGAAATAATTATTAATAATTTTACGAAGGGTGATGCCAAGAAAGTCAAGGAGTTAATCCTTCAACAAGTGCAGGGCTGAGAAATTTTTAGGGTTTATGCTTGCGCTGTATAAGTTGTATTCGTAGATTTGCACCAGAATTCAGATAAACAATCGGATTTGAAATTCCTGAATAGCTCAGCCGGTTAGAGCATCTGACTGTTAATCAGAGGGTCGTTGGTTCGAGCCCAACTTCGGGAGCCTGAAAATGAAGCACTTAGCATTAATTTGCTAGGTGCTTTTTGCTTTAGTTGTCCACATTTGATCCGTTTGAAATTGTGTGAGGATCCGGGATCAGGGATCAGTCCGAAAAGTTGGGGGGAAGGAAAATAATTGTTTGTTTTGCGATGAATCAATTTAAAGAGCATTGCAAGAGTCTTACCAAGCCCTAGTCCGTTTCCTGTTGCCCGAGGGCATCCTCGATTATTTCGAGCTTTCCAAAATAGTTGAAGGCCTCACTGGCCTGAATATCTATCTGGAAGAAAAGAATCTTCCTCCTGCCGAATACAAGGATCAAAAATTAGAGTCCAAAGGCTTTTTACCCGAGATATACATTCAGGATTTTCCGATTCGTAACCAACGTGTCACACTCTGTATCAAGCGCCGCCGGTGGGAAGTCAAGGACACCGGCGACATTGTTAGCAGGGATTGGAATGTAGTGCAACAGGGAACTCGGATGACCAAGGAGTTCGCTGATTTTTTAAAAACAATGTATTGATAATAATCCCGTCAGTTGTTCACAGCTAGGCAAATACTTTCATCTCGACGGCAAACAGCTTCAACAGCAATACAAGGACCACATCAGTGATTACAAAGACTGGGGTCAGCGCGAGCATGCTGCTGAATGGCTTTTGTATCCAGAAAACACCGGTCCATATTTAAGTATTGACGAAACTTCACTATCCAATGGCGAACTTTACACGATTGTAACTAATAAGGCTGCAAAAGGTAGAAAAGGCTCTTTGCTGGCAATGATAAAGGGTACGCAAGCAGCATCAGTGATTGAGGTTTTGCGAAAAATTCCCAAGCGTATTCGCAGCAAAGTGCGGGAAGTAACACTGGATATGGCTGCCAATATGGGAATGATAGTCAGTCGGTGTTTCTCCAAAGCAGCAAAGGTTATAGACCGGTTTCACGTTCAAAAACTTGCTTATGATGCTGTCCAGGAAATCAGGATCAAACATCGTTGGCAAGCTCTGGATCAAGAGAATCAGGCTATTGAAGCTGCAAAGCAGGCAGGTGTGCCATACGAACCTGAAATTCTTGCAAACGGTGATACAATCAAGCAGCTATTGGTCAGAAGCCGTTATTTGTTATTTAAGCACTGCGACAAATGGACTGCTTCGCAAATCCAGCGTTCCAGATTGCTCTTTGAGCGTTATCCGCTCATAAACCAAGCCTACAAGCTGGCGACAGGATTAGGGACAATTTTTAGGACTTGTAAATCAAAAGAACATGCCTTCAAAAAGCTTGCGCTCTGGTACAATCAAGTGGAAGATTGCGGCCTTGATTCTTTCAAAACCGTTGCCAAATCTATTCAAACCCACTATCTGGACATTCTGAACTTCTTCAATAACAGAAGCACGAATGCTTCGGCTGAGTCCTTCAATGCGAAGATCAAGGCTTTTAGGTCGTCATCCAGAGGAGTGAGAGATATTCCATTTTTCCTATTCAGGCTTACCAAACTCTATGCTTAATATTCCCCAAGAATTCAGCTTGATCCGGATCCGGGATCAGTCCGAAAACTTGAATAAATTGACTATGGGAGCAAATAAAAAAGCCTGCAAATGTTTGATTTGCAGGCTTTTAACTAATTTTGATTTACTTATCGGCGGTCTGGACGGGACTCGAACCCGCGACCCCATGCGTGACAGGCATGTATTCTAACCAACTGAACTACCAAACCATTTCATTTTTACAGCACGTTTCTGTAAAACGTCTGCAAAACTACGATTTTTATCGTTTTGAGCAATAAATGAGGCCTTAATTTTAATAGTTATTTTTTGAATAAATGCGGAATAAAGCAGAAGATTCTGAAAATGAAATAGTTGAATATGCGTTTCCCGTGTTAAAATTGCTAAACCGAACTAATGAGGAAGCGCCGAGGAAGTATTTCCCCGGCGCTTTGTATGTATATAGTGGTAGGCTGACCTACTATGGAACAAGGACTTTTTTCGTTTGAACCCCCTTATCGGAACCTAATGAGAGGATGTAAAGTCCTGTAGGAATATTGCTGTAAGGCTTTAACGTAAAAGTGTTTCCTGACTGGTTCAATTTGAAATGGATCTGTTTTCCGTTCAAATCATATAAGCGGGCGTTTTTAACACTTTCATTTTTCAGGACGAACCTGATCTCGCGGTTGACCACCGGGTTTCCTAACAACTCAAATGAGACGCTGTTGCTGTTGTTTGCAACGGAAATGATCCGCGAATGCTCAGAACTACCATTCAGGTCTACCATTTTGAGACGATAATAATTATTGCCTTTCAGCGGGGACTTATCCATGAAATTGTAATGCTGGGTGACACTGGTAGTACCCTGCGACTGAATACGCCCTAATTTGATGAATTCTGAAAGGTCGGCGCTGCGTTCTACGTCGAAATAGCTGCTTCCTGATTCTTCTGTCGTAGTCCACGAAAGCGTTATCGCGTCGTCGAGTAAGTCGCCGCTAAACCTTGCAAGCGTGACAGGAAGTGTAGTAGTACAATTGTTTTTTAGCTCTGCGACAATCGCATTAGGCAGGCTTGGTGCGGTCACAACTACCCAAATGGATCTTTTGTCTTCCAAATTTCCGTAAGTATAAGGCTCGTTTTTACTATTTAGAGGTGTAGACGCAGAAAGGTTAAAAGGAGGGCTGGTGTAGATAAGTTGATCGTCAGAAGTAAAAGTCGCATTACCTCCTGTTAGCACACCGTCGTCAAGGTATAGTTTATACTCGATCGGGAATTGAATAGGATTGGTCGAAGTAATGTCAAGATCGTACGTTCTTGGGCCGTCCGGATCATTACAATTAATTATCCCTGCAACCAATGGATCATTGATAGAGAGATTGAATCCTTTGGAAAAGCAATGTACAGGAGGATTTTTGCTTTGCGCTTGCGTCGACCAGACGTCACCTTTCAGGATGGGTAGTGTTTCGCAGGCACCCGGCACCACAAACTGAATGTTGTCGATAGTAATTCTGGAAATGTTACTCCCCAGATCTTCTTCTGTAATTGTCAGTCCTGTAAGCGGGAATACGTTGTCCGGATCAGCGCTGTAAGTGGAAAGCAGAGAAGCTACGCCGTCCGTATTGATCGCCAATGTTGCTAAAAGCGAACTCGTAAGCTCGGCTGCAGTCGGGGCTTTTTTGTAATCAATGTTTGGGTAGCTTAATGGTGACCATAAGTGCACGTAAGTATACTTGTTCCCGTTGTTCCTATCTATTGTAAACGAGAGGTTTAAGTTGACGGTACAATTGCCTCCGTTACCTGAAACATAGTTTAGTTCAACTGCGGGTTCTGTAAGTGTACATTGGGCACTTACAGATAAGCTTGCCGCAAAAATGATCAGTAGTGCATAGACGAATTGATAAATTGTTTTCATGAAAGAGGAAGTTTAGTAGAGTAAAGATGCTACATGAATATAACATCATTTTCTTGGAATAATTAAATCTTCTCTCTTTTTTGATTCAAAGTATTAAACCTGTTACATTATAATTTTATAACATAAAAGTACTTTTGTTTTGTACAAAACTAATGCGGTTAATGCGTAGAAATACGAGTGTATTTAGCCGTAAATATATATCTAAATATCTGACTATAAGTATTATTACTGGATAATACATGTATATCTTGGTTCTTGATGGTGACAAATTTGTAGTACTAGATATAGTTCGAAATGTCCTAAATTCACTTCTTTGGGCTGAATTCATTGACTTAAAAAAATTATATTTTTAGAAAATAATTGAAATTGGAAGAGTACTATTTTCTGGCAATTTGCGGACTTAAAACACGACTTTACAATAGCTTTTTGATGACTATACCAATGTTCTCTTCTTTGATGGTGGTATGAAGTCTTTCGTGATCCTTAAAATTAAAAACAGCACCGTCTTCACGTACTGCATTGATTTTCGAGAAATCGAGTTGCTGGATGAGCCAGCCTTCTTTCTGTGGCGTCATCGAGGAGATGATGCCCTGCTCGGGGAGGTCTTTGTCGGGAGTGGAGTAAAATGCAGCGTACCCATAATTAATGTCGACGGCGGGAGACCAGAGGGCTTGCCCAACGGTTTGTGAAACGACGGAGTAAGCCTGATTTTCGAGTGCACGGGCCCGTGCTCCCACGTGTACACGTGTAGCACCTCGGATCGTTTCCGTACAGCTTGGCGCTAACAGGAGGGATGCTCCGGCAGCGCATAGCAACTGTGAACCTATCGCAAATTCGACATCGTAGCATATCTGAATGCCAAATTTGCCCCAGGTAGTTTCAAAAATTGTCAAAGTTTTCGGAGCGCTTTCGATACCCCATTGCTCATTCTCAAAGCGCGTCATGAAAAACTTGTCCTGGTAACCCGCCAGCCCGGCCGGAGAAAAGACGTAGGCACGGTTCAGATTTTTGCCGGAGTCAATGACGGGAATGCTCGGAGCGACGATAATGACATTGTATTTCCTTGCCAGTTTTTCGAAAACCTGACAAAAATCACTCCCGATCGCATTCAGTTCCTTTACTTGGCGCCGGATATCATTTCGGATTGCCTCGGAGAAAATACTGACGAGTTCCATCGCGCCATATTCCGGGAAAAGCAGCAGATCTGCGCCCTTTCCCGCAGCGTCAGCCACCCAAGATTCGATATGTTTTGCCCAACTGCCAAAATCAGCATGTTCGGTGATCGGATATTGAGCCGAAGCAATGGTAACGCTCATGGGATCTTGATATGTTAAATGGATTTGATCCAGAAGATCATTCTTTTGAGAGTAGGTTCTGTTTCTCCCAGGTCCGGCCACTCCATCATGCTTTGCAATGTCGCTTCTTTCTTGTAGCCTCGCTTGATCCAGAATGCGTCATTGGGGCGGTAATTGACTGGTTTCAATGGGTGATCGTCCCCACGGTTGACAGAACAAAAGCAGCACAATGTATAGTTTCCCATATTCCGGACATGATTTTCGCGCTCGTCGAAAAAACGGTGGCCCAGTCCCAGCCCACGGTACTGGGGAAGTAAAATGCTTTCTCCAAAATAGAAAATAGCATTCACGTCGAAACCTGCGTCTTCAAGTGGTTTCTGCACCTCGGAAGTCTCATCTTTCAAAGGAATGCAGGTAGTAGCGCCGACCATTTTTGACCCATCATAAACTGCGAACAAAAACGATTGCTCTGCTTGAATGTAAGTTTTCAGATAGATTTTTTCATAGGCCAATGTTCCTTCGTACAGATAAGGATAGTCGTGAAAGACGGTTATCCTCAGCTGTGCCAGGTCATCAACGACCGATTCAATTTCAGCGCCTTTCTTCTGAATGTAGGTGAGTTGGTCAATCATTTTTGGGTTTTGAAACCAGTTCTATCCAAAGTGGGAGGTTATAATAGGTAGTCACCCTGCTGATTTTTCCTTCTTTTAATTCCAGAAATGCGGCCGCAGGAAGTGCATAAGATTGTCCGTAAGCCTCAGGAAGGCCTTCTTCGCCTTTTTTATAAATCCCATTGACAACAAATTCCACAGCGACCCGGGAGTCCGTCGGTTCGGAGAAGAAAACCATGTCGGACAGGGTTTCTTGGTAGGACTCATCCATTTTCGCAAGGAATTCAGCGAATTTTTCGATTCCTATCCGTACATCACCCTGGTTTGCCTCATGCCTGATCTCCGTATGCAGCAATACGAGCATTCCGTCCCAGTTCTGTTGGTTAAAGCTTTGATAGTATTGTTTTACAGTTTCCAGAGCAGACATTTTATTGAAGGATTAATTTGTTTTTCGTTATTTCAATGATCGCAAATCTAAGGCAGGGGAACATAAATCCATTTATCAGTCGCTCTCCATTTTATCAGGTAAGTTTTTCCGTGATAAATGAACTGCTCTCCCTCATATTTCTCCGCAATGATCAGATCGGGCTGAAATGCAGGGCTTTCAAGCACTTTGGAAGGGTTTTTGACGGCAATGTGCCCAAATGTCCTGCCGGGCTCTCTTAGTGAAAACTGATAGGCATAGTCATAGCTTGCTTCGGTGATATCCAGTCCTATTTTCATGGGATTGACTGAATTAACAAAGTTTTTAAGCTCTTGAATCTCAGTCCAATGGTCTCCCCACATGATTTTTTCCGGACTGGCGAATAAAATGCTTTCCTGTTTCAGGTTTTGCATATTATTGGAATCAATCTGAATGTTCAAATGCAGCCCGGAATTGATTGGGGGAAATACTTTTTCAAAAAACCATTTCGTGGAAAGCAGCGGATGGGTGACGCTCAGTAAAGCAAAAGGTAATGCGCTCAGCCAGAGTACTACAATAAATATTTTTGAAAAAATAATGGAAAAAACAGAGCCATAAACCAGGCCGATAACAGGAGAAATCAACAAAAAAAACGGAATATGCAGACGCGAGCCATAGATCTGGTAACCGATAAAAAAACAGAAAATTAAAAAACTGGCAAACGACAATCCGGTGTACCATTTCCCTTTTGCATTGAGTTTTGCAAAAAATAATAATGGGATGGAAAAAAGCACGAGCCACATTCCAAAAAAGTTGTGGGCGAAGTCCTCATTGAAATTCAGTTTGTTCATTTTGAAATCCATACCAGTTTCCGGCGCATTGATCGGTACGCCTATCGCCTCGTGCAAACCTTTCAGGTTATTTTCCATCATGATATTGTAGCTGTTGCCCGGCGAGACAAAGCCCAGGTGCAGGAAAATATGCTTGGAAGCGGATGATAAATAGTACGCCGGATTTTTAATGTTCGTCTTATTTCCATTACTCATGTTGCCAATCGGAGATTCAAAAACCTGGTACGTCCGGTACCAAAAAGGGGTATTGAGCAGCAGCACAATAACGACTGTCCCCCCGATAAGTCCGGCTAGCGGTTTCCAAAGCAATGGTTGCCTAACCATTGAAATGAAGAGATAAATGCCAAATGGAAGTGCGTAGAAAACAAATGTCCCTTTCGTCATCATGCCCAATGCAGCGCTTAGCACGATCAAAAAAAGTGTGCTGCGGTGGTGGTCGCTGATATAATCGAAAACGTAAAATGCGGTGGCCAGAATGAAAAACGATACGACCAGGTCATTTTGGGTCGTCATCGATTCGAGAATGATGATCGGTAATGTCGCGGCAAAACAAAGCGCGATGCGCATGGCTTGCTTGGAGCCGGAAAATGTTTCTATCAACATTGAAATGTAAGCCAGAATGCCTGCCAGACAAGACCATTGCAGCAGCTGAAAGGCATGTTCGCTGCCTAGCAACAAAAATGTGTGCAGGTGAACGTACTCGGAGAATGGGCTGAATGAAATGGATCGTTCAATATGCGTCGCGTAATGTTCCACATTCCCGTTCTGTATCCAGTATCCGAGCCTGCTTAGATGATAGCTCAGAGAATCGAGGTTATTGGGCGTGGCAACGACGGCGACGATTAACGTAATGGTGAAAAGCGAAGCCAGAATGATGGTCGTCAGGCCACCCAGTTCTTTAAAAAACACACGCGAAGATGATATCCATCTACTGCTGACCTGTCGGATCGTCAATCCGGTTTTGGCGGCCAGGTTGCGATAGAGCAGAACGAGTATGATGTCAAAAATGGCCCAGCTCGCAGAAACGGCCATGTTATTGATCAGATTTACGACACTAAGCAGCTCTGTAATGATCGCTATGAAAAAGAAAACAACGACACCTGCGCTTAACCAGGAACGACGGAATGACTGGATTGAATCTTTGTAAAAAGCCAGGTAGCAATTAGCTGCACAGAGCCATAATGCTATTGGAATAAGCAGTATCATGTGGTCGAGTATTTGTTTATGGCCGACTTGACAGAATCAATCAGCGTTTCAATGGTAGTAAATTTTGAGGCGAATTCTCCATTTGAAAATTCCCAAACGGCGGTCCCGTTGTCTGGATTGGCGACGATTTGGAACTGAAAATCTTCGTGTTGATTGCTTCGAAAACCTTCTCTTTGTAATGCTCTTCTAGTCCAGAAAACCATTTTTGGATCCCCGGAGAGCGCAATATTCAGGGAGCCGGGATCGTGATGGATCGTGAAAGTACCGGTTGCATTGTCAAAAAAGAAACCTGTTTTAGCAAACGCAGATTCGAAAGCACCGCTCAGTACCAGATCTTCGGGTACTCCTGTGACCAGTTTGCCATCGGGTTGCATCAGCCAGAGGTTGTCGGCTGCCTGCAAAGCCAAATCCAGTTCGTGCGTACTTAGTAAAATAGCCTTGTTGGTTTGTCTGGCCAATGTATGCAACAAACGCATCATTTCGACACGGTTTGGCAAATCCAAATGGGCTGTGGGCTCGTCGAGTAAAATCAGTCCGGTATCCTGCGCCAGCGCACGAGCCAGCATTATCTTTTGCCGCTCTCCGTCGCTCAACTGGTGCATTCGCTGGTTTAGCAAAGGAATCACATCGGCAGAAACAATGGCCTGCTGTATTTTTTGTTGATCCAATTCAGTTAATTTTCCCAGCCAACCGGTATACGGGGTCCTGCCAAGTTCGATTACCTCTTTGGCCGTCAGGTTGCCCGCTTCGATCCTTTCGGTGAGAACGAGGCTTAATTTTTTTGCAAGCTCCCCTGCTTTTAATGCAGAAAGCAAATGTTGGTTAATGATCACTTCGCCGACCAGAACATGCTGCAAGCCGGCCAACGTCCTCATAAGGGTAGATTTTCCGGCACCATTCGAGCCAAGAAGACACACCAGCTGTCCCGGCCACAATTTCAGATTCAATTTTTCGGCAATAACCCTGGTCGATTTTTTGGTGCTGTAGCCGATCGTCAGGTTCCGGGTTTCAAGAAGAGGAAAAGCGCCACTCATGAGAAAGAAGAACGAAGGTTATTACGACTGATAATGATCCAGATAACTACCGGAGCGCCCAGTAATGAAGTAACTACATTGATTGGGATGACCGTTTGGGTGCCGGGCAACTGAGCGATAATGTCACATACGAGCATTAAAACGGTTCCCATCAGGCAGGTGCCGGGGATGAGGACCCGGTGATTGGCAGTTCCCAACAAAGACCGGGTAATGTGCGGAATGGCGATGCCGATAAAGCCAATAGGCCCACAGAAAGCGGTTATGCTTCCCGTTAGCAGACTGGTACTGGCCATGATAATCAGCCTTGTCCTGCCGATCGATAGGCCCATGCTTCTTGCGTAATTTTCGCCAAGTAGCAGTGCATTCAAAGACTTGGATGCGCTGTAAGCAAGGAGAAGTCCGAAAATGACCACGGCGCTGAGCACATATAAATGATAACGGGTTACCCCGCCCAGCGACCCGAATGTCCACATAATGTATTCCTGCAATTGTTCCGGTTGGCTGAAATATTGCCAAATACTGATAATTGAAAGGGTAATGGTGCCTATCATGACGCCAACGATGAGCAATATTACATTATCCCTGATCCTGGCCGCGATTAGCAATATTAGCGATAGCACCAATGCTGAACCAAGTGAAGCCATAGCAATGATGAGCCAGCTTCCCGGAATGCCTAGTTGGCTGATCGCGTAAATGCTAGCACTACTGCCTCCCGCGAGCATCACTGCCGCTACGCCCAGCCCCGCTCCGGCGGTAATGCCGAGTTCGGAAGGTCCAGCCAATGGGTTTCGGAACAATGTCTGCATTTGTAAGCCACTTACGGACAGCCCGCAGCCTACCAAGACGGCGGTTAGTGCCTTAGGAACGCGAATTTTTTCAATGATAAAAAGCCAGGCCTGATTATCGGATTCATGAAGGAAAATGATTTTGAAAACCTCACGAAATGGAATTGCAACCGATCCGAGCATAATGTCCAGAATAAAGAAAATAACCGCCAGGACTGCGAGAAGCGTCAGAAGCGCGCTGCGGTTTTTCTCCGATCCGGATAATGGCGGTGATACCAATGTCGGCTTTTCTGATAGCGCCATCATTTCAGCTGTTTGTAATAAACCAGTTCGTGATCGGGCAGCAGTTCAGGATGGAATATTTTGACCAGGTCGGAAAGGACTACGTGCGGATTTACATTGCCCGACTCGAAAAAATCATTGGAGCCCTGTTCATTCACCATGTTGTTGTAGCTGAACATTTTGCCGGTTTTATATGCATTGAAATCAGCGTATCGGGAATCCTGAGCCAGAATGTCCTTACGAGTATCGTTTTTTCCAAAACCAACATTGACCCAATAATCTGCTTTTAAAGCAATCGGGTATACGGATTCAAAACTGAGTGACAAGCTACCTGACGACTTGGCGTTGCTCCAATGATAATCCGCCCCGGCATCTCTGAAAAATTGAGCCATATAGCCGTCTCCGCTGGGCAAAAACCATGCGTCTTTGGTATTCAGGCCGGAAATGACGGAAGGTTTTGTGTCGGTACCAGCAGCAAGTTTGCTAAGCCGGTTATATTCTGATTCAATTTCCCCAAATTTCTCGTTGACCAGCTTTTCCTGGTTGAGCAACGCTGCCATCAGTTTGACCCATTCTGCACGTGCCAGCGGTGTTTTTTCTATCCATTCGGAGTTAACCAACACTGGGATCTCTGCCTGCTTCAGTATCTGATAGTGATCGGTTTTGCCGCCCGGACTGCCGATGGTCATGACCACATCGGGATGCATTTCTACTAATTTCTCTTCATTCAATCCCTGGTCACGACCTATTTCCGCCACTTTACCAGCCTTGATCATCGCAATAACTTTGGGGGAATAAACATACTGCAAAGTGCCAAGGCCCGTAAGAATGTCCGTCGCACCGAGAAAATCAAGCAGCCCCACATGCATCGACGACATGGCCACCAGGCTGCGGACCGGAATGTGGATCAGCTGTGCATTTGGATATTCGTCAGGTCGCGGGGTATCTTTTTCCAGTAAAACATATTGTAAAGTATCAGCCGATTTTTCAAAGGAGCTGACGATGTTTAGTATTTTGTAATTGGAGAAATATTCGATTGTAAAACCTTTTGCATGCTTTACCTCGATTTTATCAATGTATCTGCTGCTGCCATCGGTTAATTGTTTGCCTTTCTCGGATGATTTTTCGGTATTGCAACCGAGAATAATGAATAGGAAAAATGGAAGCAGAAAGGACTTTTTTATCATCAGAAATGGTATGGAACGTTGGGTAAGGAGTCAAAATGGCAATGTGGCCGGATTAAATGTAAGTGAGCATTTGTGTTACATTCGCTAGTCCGGTTTGAATGATTTCAACCGATCGGGTTCCGTGATAATAACCTACGATATGTAATTCGTCATAAACATTGACCAGCAGCCTGAGAAGTTTTTTGTCATGTTTCCGAAGCCGGTTCGTGTAATCTTCGATACTTTTCGGCTTGGTGAAATTTATGCCCTCTTTTTGTTTTAAATATTCGTCAAGAATCAGTAATGCAGCCGAGTAGGCGGTTCCAGCGGCCATTTTAACGTATTTAACATCAGCATACAAGCCGTCCTTTTTGCCTGCTTTTTCGGTCAGGATCTGGCGCGCATTTTCGAGATACCTCGCAGCTTCGGCAGCAGGAGGAAGGACATGTTCATTGCTTTTCTTTGACATAATAGTGTGATAAAAATGGTTTGTATTGAGACGAAGGTTTACTTAAAAAGTAATTTCAAATTTAAGACAAATTTCCGGAAGGCATTCATTGCCCAAAACATAACATTGGCACACTTTTAATGTTTCTCCCCGTTATGCCAGCACAGCCGCTTTTACAATTTACAGGAAAAAGTATATACTGCACCGTTGCAGACGCCCATATAGATCCGTGGATACCCGTGGACCGCGCGATCATCACACACGCACATAGTGACCATGCACGCTGGGGCAGCAGGCATTACCTGGCGCATAAGGATAGCGAACCCATTTTACGGCTGCGACTGGGGCAGGATATTTCATTGCAAACGGTGGGATATGGTGAGAAATTTGTGATCAACGGGGTCACTTTTTCACTGCATCCGGCCGGGCACATCATTGGTTCGGCGCAGGTACGGGTTGAATATAAAGGAGAGGTTTGGGTGGCGAGTGGGGACTATAAGCTGGAAGACGATCATTTTGCAACACCTTTTGAACCGGTGAAATGCAATGTATTTATAACGGAATCTACTTTCGGCTTACCTATTTATAAATGGCAGCCCCAGCAGGAAGTTTATACTGAGATTGATAACTGGTGGGCGCTGAATAAGTCGGAAGACAAAGCGAGTATTTTAATGGGCTATTCTTTGGGTAAAATGCAGCGGATCTTGAAAAATATTCAATTGCAAGACAAGATCATTTATGCACATGGAGCTATATATTCATTGAATGAGAGACTGAGGCAAGCCGGTTTCGATTTGCCGGAATTGACATTGGTAACAAAGGAAACAGACCGGAAATTATTTAAAGGTTCACTCATTTTGGCACCTCCGTCGGTGGATAGCAGTACGTGGATCAAGAAATTTAATCCTTATTCCCTAGGTTACTGCTCAGGCTGGATGGCTTTGCGTGGGGCGAAAAACCGTCGTGCAGTGGATCAGGGATTTGTGATGAGCGATCACGTGGATTGGCCGGATCTCAATCGGGCCGTAAAAGAATCAGAGGCGGAAAAGGTTTACGTAACGCACGGATATACCAGTATTTTTTCAAGATGGCTGAATGAGAACGGCATTGAGGCTGGTGAAGTGAATACGATGTACGGAAACGAGGATGAAAATGAAGAAGAGGAAACCGTCCAGGATGCGGTAGTAGGGCAAGAGGGTTATCAACAGCACAAAGATTCGCTGGGCGGTACAGAATCTACAAATGATCAAACCGAAACCGGCGCATGAAACAATTCGCGGAACTTTTCATGAACCTGGACCGTACCAACAAGACCAATGCAAAGGTGGAGTTGATGAAAAACTATTTCCTCACTGCGTCGGACGAGGATAAGCTTTGGGCGTTAACACTTTTTACTGGCAGAAGGCCGTCGTTTAAAGTAAACCGAACGATGGTCAAAGAATGGGCCGCACAGGAGGCTGCGATCCCAATGTGGCTATTTCAGGAAAGCTACCAAAGTGTGGGGGATTTGGGAGAAACAATTTCATTGCTTTTGCCACGAAATCAGAATTTCGCTTCCGATAGATCATTAACTGAATGGTTTCGCTATCTCGGGCTTTTGCCCGGCATGACGGACGGTGAAAAGCACGACCACATTGTGCAGGCCTGGATGCAATTGTCGCAGCACGAGACTTTTGTATTCAACAAACTTTTAATGGGCAGTTTCCGTATCGGGGTGTCGCAAACGCTGGTCGTAAGAGCATTGGCCGAAGCTACCGAGACGGATTCCAATGTGATCGCTCACCGGGTAATGGGGCAATGGGACCCGCGGGACACGACTTTTGAAAAGCTCATTTTAGACAAAGGAGAAAACGACAATGCGTCAAGACCTTATCCATTCTTTTTGGCCTACCCCATTGAAGGCGAAGTTTCGGATTTGGGAGAGCCTGACGACTGGTTTGCGGAATGGAAATGGGACGGTATCCGTTCGCAGATCATTTACAGGAACAATGAGTTATTTATCTGGACGAGGGGAGAGGAGTTGTCAACTGAGAAGTTTCCGGAACTACATTTCCTAAGTGAAGTGCTGCCGAATGGAACCGTGCTCGACGGCGAAATCGTGAGTTATATGGACGATAAGCCAATGCCATTCAATGTATTACAAACAAGGATTGGCCGAAAGAATCTGTCCAAAAAAGTGTTGGAAGAGGCACCGGTTGCTTTTCTGGCCTATGATATTTTGGAAGCGAATGGTATTGACATCAGAGGTTTGACGCAGGAACAGCGCCGTGCAGAACTGGAATTAGTCCATCAGAACGTACCAAAACAGTTTGTATTCAATTTGTCGCCGCTTATTGATTTCAGGGAATGGCCGGTGCTGCGCGAGCTACATGGACTTTCTCGGCAGAATATCGCGGAAGGCTTCATGATCAAGAGAAAAAACAGTACATATCAAGTTGGTCGCAAAAAGGGAGATTGGTGGAAGTGGAAGATCAATCCGCTAAGCGTGGATGCGGTACTTATTTATGCTCAGAAGGGTTCAGGGCGAAGGGCGGAGCTTTTTACAGATTATACTTTTGCAGTTTGGGGCGATGACGGGAAGCTAGTTCCGTTTGCAAAAGCATATTCGGGCCTCACCGATGTTGAAATCGGCCAGGTTGATTATTTTATCAAAAGAAATATATTAGAAAAATTCGGGCCGGTACGAACGGTGAAACCAGAGCTGGTCTTTGAAATTGGCTTTGAAGGAATCAATGAATCTTCCAGGCACAAGTCGGGCATCGCAGTACGGTTTCCGAGGATATTGCGGTGGAGGAAAGATAAAAAGGCCGAGGAAGCAGATACTTTGGAGGGTTTGAAGGGGATTTTGGAAATGTATAAGTGAGGAGAAGTCTGCAAATTTAATATTGCATGTTAAATTTACTTAGTTTAGATGAAGTGGAAGATTTGTTATGTTTGTGTTAGGCTTAAAGGGAAATCATGACTATGGGAAACTATCTTGAAAGAATCAACATCGATGAAGCAGTTTGTAATGGCAAACCGACGATAAGGGGCTACCGCATTACTGTGAAGACGATTCTGGAATATCTCGCAGCTGGTGAAAGTTATGGCAACATTTTAGAGGCATATCCTTTTCTGGAAGAAGCGGATATTAGAGCATGCATTCAGTTTGCAGCAAAAACCATGGATACAGAGCATCACTCCATGATCGCAGCTTAATGACATCTTCTCGCTTTCTTATCGATGTGAATCTTCCTAAATTCTTTGGATTCTTTAACTCGGATGCGTTTGAATTTGTAATCGATATTAATGGTAAATGGCCTGACAAAGATATTTGGGAATACGCCAAAGAGCATAAACTAGTAATTGTCACAAAGGACACAGATTTCTATTATCGATGCCTGCTGGACGAGGAGCCGGCCAAAGTAATTTATCTGAAACTCGGTAATCTCCTCATTCGTGATTTACATTTATTCTTTCAACAGAATTGGGAAACGATCGTGACCCACATTCCCAATGCGAAGATGATTATTGCAACTCCTACTGGAATGGATGTAATTGGCATCTAGGAATATCTTTACGGTATAGTATTTTAAGCAGTAAGAATAAATATAATCACTTCATCCTTTGACCAAATCCCGCGGACATATTCTTGCTGAGCAATGGTTTAAAGCCAAGAAATGGAAGTGGGCGACATTTCAGAAGGAAGCGGCGGAGGCGTATCTGGCTGGGAAGAGTGGCCTGGTGAATGCTCCGACGGGGAGTGGGAAGACTTATTCTCTCTGGGTTCCTATCCTCATCCGGCATATTAATGAAAAAACCAATAAGGAACTGAAAGCTAAAAGAGGATTGCAGGTGCTCTGGATCACGCCATTGCGTGCGCTTTCCAAGGATTTGTTCCGTAATATGGAAACGGCTGCATTAGAAATGAACCTGACCTGGCGAGTGGGAATTCGCACCGGGGATACCAATACCAAAGATAAAAACGATCAGAAAAAGCAGATGCCGGATGCATTGATCATTACGCCGGAAAGTCTGCACATTCTTTTTGCTCAAAAAAATAGCTCTGAAACGTTCAAAAACCTGCATACCGTTGTCGTCGACGAATGGCATGAACTCATGGGGAGCAAACGTGGAACGCAGACTGAACTTGCGCTGGCAAGGCTAAGAAGCATTAAACCGGATCTGCAAACCTGGGGTATCTCAGCGACCATTGGAAATCTGGATGAAGCAAAACACACACTGCTGGGTATGAAATTTCCGACGGGCAATTCGGTTGTTATCAAGGCTAATACTGATAAAAAGATTCTCGTCGAAAGTATCATTCCTGAAAGAGTTCAGACATTGCCCTGGTCAGGCTACATGGGTACACGACTTGTGGACCAGGTTGTTGAAGTTGTAAATCAGAGCAAAACCACATTATTGTTTACCAATACCCGCTCCGGAACGGAGATTTGGTACCGGACGATTATTGACAAATATCCCGAGTTTGCCGGCATTATGGCACTGCACCATGCCTCGCTGGATCGCGAAATTCGCGATTGGGTGGAGGAGGCCTTGCATGATGAAAGATTGAAACTGGTAATATGCACGGCGAGCCTCGATCTGGGTGTCGATTTCAGGCCTGTGGATACGGTTATCCAGGTAGGTAGTCCTAAAAGCATTGCGCGGTTTATCCAGCGTGCCGGTCGTAGCGGGCATCGGCCGGGCGTAGATAGTAAAATCTATTTTTGCCCAACCAACGCTTTGGAACTGATTGAAGCGGTATCATTGCGGGAGGGTGTGCGGAAAAATATCCTGGAAGATCGTCCGCCGGTAGCCCACGCATTCGATGTTTTGGCGCAATGGATGATGACTTTGGCAGTCGGCGAGGGGTTTGATGAGGCGCAATTATTTGAGGAAGTTTGTGACGCTTACGGTTACCAATACCTGAACCGACAGGAATGGGAGTGGCTTTTGGGGTACATTACTACGGGAAGTTCGTCACTTCATGTATATGATGAATACAAAAAAGTGGAGCGGATCGATGGACTGTATAAAGTTACCAGCAGGCGAGTAGCACTTCGCCACCGGCTGAGTATGGGGACGATTGTATCGGAAACAGGCATTAAGGTGAAGTTACAATCGGGAAGATATCTTGGAACTGTTGAAGAGTCCTTTGTGACCTGGATGAAGCCGGGTGACGTATTTACCTTCGCTGGAATGACCGTCGAGTTTGTCAGGATTCATGAAATGACGGTTACCGTTAAAAAAGCCGAGGGTAAAAAAGGTTATCTGGTACGCTGGGCGGGCGGGCGTATGCCGCTATCGTCCCAGTTGTCTGCTTTTATCCGTGAGCGACTGGCTGATGCGATTGAAAACCCTCATAAGGAGCTGGAACTGGCCAAAATGCAGCCTTTGTTAGAATTGCAAAGAGACCGGTCGATGATCCCGAAAACCGACGAGCTCCTCATTGAACAATGCGAAACGCGGGAAGGCTATCACATTTTCATCTTTCCTTTTGAAGGCCGTTTGGTACACGAGGGAATGTCGATCATTCTGGCCTACCGGATCAGTAAGCTGACGCCCATTACATTTTCGGTCGCGATGAATGATTATGGTTTTGAACTGCTGAGTGACCAATATGTTGATTTTGAAAAGATTATGAAAGAAGTCGATCTTTTCTCAACCAAACATCTGGTCGACGATATATACCAAAGTGTGAATGCGACGGAAATGGCGAAGCGGAAATTCAGGGAAATTGCGGCGATTTCGGGATTGATGTTTCAAGGGTATCCGGGTAAAAATATGAAAACGCGCCAGTTGCAGGCTTCCAGCTCGCTGCTTTTTACGGTTATGAGCAAGTACGAGGATAATAATCTGCTGATTAAGCAGGCCTATCAGGAGGTTTTGACTTATCAATTGGAAGAAGTGAGGATGCGCCAAGCGCTGGATAGGATCGCAAATCAGAAAATTATTGTTAAACAAACCAGTAAACCCACGCCTTTCTCGTTCCCTATTATGGTCGACCGGCTGCGGGAACAATTAACGTCGGAAAAGCTGGATGACCGGATCCAGAAAATGATCAAACAGTACAGTAATGCAGATTGAAATCAAAGCAAACCACTTTACACTACTCACACAAAGAGCCATTTTTTGGGAAGAAACGCAGACATTATTGATCGGGGACCTGCATTTAGGCAAGATTACGCATTTCAGAAAAGAGGGAATCGCAGTACCACCGAATGCCATTGAAAACAACTTTAAAAGACTGAACGAGCTCGTCCAAAACACCGGAGCGACCCGCATTATCTTTTTGGGCGACCTATTTCACGCCCAATACAATGCAGAATGGGAGCTTTTTAAAAATTGGCGCACGGAGCACCATTACATTGAAATGCTGATCGTGATCGGAAACCATGATATTTTGCCAGTAAGTCTTTTTCTCGAAGCAGATCTTGAAGTACATTTAAATGACTTCGAAGAGGCAGATTTTATCTTCACCCATCATCCGAAAGTAGAAGCTATTTTAAACAAATTCATCTTCGCAGGCCACGTTCATCCGGTTTTTACAACTCATGGAAAAGGTCGTCAGAGTGTGAGATTGCCATGTTTTGTGGTCGATCATCACCAGGCCATTGTGCCGAGTTTCGGTGTTTTTACAGGAGGTTTTCAAATGGATCTCATGAAGGACAGGAAGATTTACATTACGACGGAGACGAAGGTTTTTTCTGTTTGTTAGGGGTTGATAACCAGTTATTTATAATAAAACCGGAAAAATATGGAATCAGATTCCATATTTTTCCGGTTTTGATGTAATTGGCTGGTTATCATATCATTAAAATCAATATTTGTTCAATTCATTGTAACTCCTTTCCAGCTCAGCAACAAAAGTAGCCACACGCAACTGACTCACAATACGTTCCCGCATGATCGGCGTCACGTTCGCGAGATTTTCTGTAAACAGAAAGTTTTCAACCATTGCATGAAGTGATGCTATGATCTCACATCCGTCGTCGGTTTGAAAAAACTGTCTGATGATCTCAAACTGACGTATCAATGCTTGTTCATTTCCGATAATACTCCGATTCTCTCCGTTGGCTTCTTTGTTTGCTGGATTTTGCAGTGTGTTCATTTCTTGTTCTGTTTAAATGAAAAATTTTAAGCCTAAATATCGAAGAGTGAAGAATTGAGTATGTAATTCTGTTGAATTTCCAACAAATACTAGTCAAATAAAAAGCCCTTTTAAGGCTTGTAAATTATTGAAGTTTTGATTTCAAAACTACCAAATTCTATAAGAATGTCTCTCATCCTTGTTTCAGAAATACCCAATTTATGCGTATAATCCCGCCAGGCAGTTACTGGTTTCCCTTTTTTCAATTCAGGAGGTAGTGTTGGGTAAATGTTCTTAATCCACCAGTCAAACGCTTCTCTTATAGTTTCAAAAGATTTCATGCAAATGTATCGATATGTGTTGGATTTCCAACATGAATTTTGATAATTATTCTAAGATGGCCCGATATCCTCAAATTTCCAAAGAGATTCCTGTTCCCAATTGTCAGTAAATCCCATTGCGTAAGTATCAACATTAGGAAACTTTAAAAATAGAGATTTAAGTTTGAACGCAAATCTTGATTTCGGATTTACCGTTTTAAGCAAATATTTAATCATGCAGAGCACATAGTAGGTACGGTCGCTTCTAACATTGACATTCTTCAACCATAACTTTCTCGGCGATTGAGGAATTTGTGGCTTTATACTTAATGTTCTGTTCCACAGCCGTGAATGATGCGCACATATGTTACGCAGGTAAACGATGCTATGAAGCCAGTTTTCAAATACACCATCGGCCAATCCAAAATAATGAGCAATATCCCTTTTTTGTCTACTGGGTTTCAATTGGGAAAATAGCTTTGACAACGTACCGAATGAAATAATTTCCATGATCATCCATGATGGAGGAAGCGGGTCAGAATATTTCTGCCCGAAAGCTCTGATGAATTCCTCGTCGCTTCTGTCATATTCCTCTTTCAATTTCACAGACAACTGCGTCTGAAATTTTTGAGGATCTTTGAATAGCGATAAATCTTGAAACCAAAACCCACCAAATTTTTGTGACAATACATAAATTATTTTAGCTCTGACTGCAACCTCAATTTTTTCTAATTCTGAGATAATTAGAGATCTGAGTTCTCTATCAAAACAATATAATTTAAAGGCCGTTTCAAATTGAGCACCAGGTTTAAAAACATGCTTTTGCTTATCCGCCAAGAACGGATACCAATACCCGCTAATTCGATAGTAACTTATGCTTTCAAGAATGTGAAGTGCCTTATTCGGATCTTCAACAGTCATTCCTCGATCAATTAACTGTTGCCGCTGTTGTTGAAATGTAAGCGAGGGCTTGGTATAACGTGTTTTACCCATTTGTTATAAAATGCAAAAAGTTCACCCTAAGCGCCCTGTTCTGATGGGAAGGGGGGTGAACATGTTGCTGTAAAGTTAGTTCAAAAATTGAGATTTAGGAATACTAGCCATTTTCAATGATCGAAGGTCTAGTTCTGTTTATCCAATGGTAGGCGCGACGGCTAGCAATGAGCCGATTACATGATCACAAGTATCTGGAAACCCAAATCACATACCTTTCAAGCCATTATAACTCCTCTCCAGCTCAGCAATAAAGGTCGCCACGCGCAGGTGACTCACAATACGTTCACGCATAATAGGTGGCACGTTCGGGAGATTTTCCGTAAACAAAAAATCTTCGACCATGGCATGAAGTGATGCTATAATCTCACATCCGTCGTCAGTTTGAAAAAACTTTTTGACAATCTCAAATTGATGTATCAATGCCTGTTCATTTCCGATAATACTCCTATTCCCGCCGTTGGCTTCTTTGTTTGCTGAATTTTGCAGTGTGTTCATAGTTTTGTGAAAGTTTGATTGTTGATTGATTGAACTGAACCCGGATGTTGTTGTTGGTGGACGCGACTCCGGGTTTTTATATGAAGTTATTTGTGCATTTTTCCAACAAAAGCAATTCAAAAAAAATTACTTCGGAGTATATTTGATTAGAGTCTGTACCTCTATCTCTCCAAATTCAGAAAGGATTTCCTTCATTCTAGCTTCCGAGATTCCTCTTTTGTGAGTAAAATCCCGCCAGGCATTTGTAAGTCTTCCCTTCTTCATTTCGGCTGGCAACGATGGATAGACGTTTGTCAGCCACCATTTGAAAGCCTCCTCCATGGAAGCAAAAGTTTTCATTAAGACAAAGATAATATCTTGTGCAGTATTCCAACAAATTTTTTCTGATTATTATTTGAATTAGGAAACAAGTTGGGCGATGTGAGACTACGCCCGGCGCGAATTTTATTTCAGTCTACTAAAAGCACTCGAACTTCATCCTTAAACTCCTCGTCAATGCGCCTGCTGATCAAAAGACCTTTAATGATCTTCTGAAATTCGAATACTGTAACGGTTCCACAAATTGGAATATGGCACTTCGCATGCAGTGATAACAATTCAGCCTCTGTATAAGAAAAGTGACCATTGCAATTGACATAAGTAAAATCATGCAACCGATTATCTGTGGTTTCATGGTCAATACTGACCAAGGTATCCAGACTTTCCCTGACCCGGGCTATATGTTTCAGATTCTTTTCTAACTGCGAAGTGCAACAAACGGTTGTCAAATAGCCGCCATCAATTTTCTTAATGAAAATGTGGGATGCCGTTTGCGATTTGTGGGTCTGAAATGTAAAGTATGTTGCCTGAAACGAGTGCGCGTCTTAATTCATCTGCCGTCATGTTATCCGGCAGGTTAAGCGTTTGCAGTTTCGAAAAATAGCTCCTTAGCTATTTCCAAATCTTCTTTTTCGTCGTTGAATAGGCCTTTTTCATCAATGTAGTTTTCGAAAAAGTCATTAATATCCATTTTGTAGCTGGATCCTGATTTTTCGATTTTTTCCTGAAATCGCTTCCATTCAGGAAAATAATGAGAGTAGTTGGCTAGCTCGAATTGATCTAAACCGTTGTAGCTTCTTAATATTTCATCGGCGACCTCTAAATCGGTTTCTGAAAAAACTTTGGCATTTACTTCTTGAACCGACATAATCATATGCCCCTCCAAAGATAAATACTGATCAAAATATTGCTTTTCGCTGGACTGAATGTCAACCTTGCCTTCAATAAAATTCTTGGTATTGGAAGGAACAGCACCCCATTCCATCGCATAATGAGTGTCGCCCGTCACAGTTCTCGCGTATTTTCTAAGATGCAGCCTGTTAACCAGCCAAATCAGTTTGAATGCTTTCATTTTATTGATAGCACCCTGATTGTAAGTAGCAAAATAGTTGATTAGCTGAGCCGCTTTCTTATGATTATAACCCTTCATGATTTGTGCGTGAATTTGAACTACAAATATAAAACTTACGCCGACAAGATCCGATGTAATTCCAGATTCAAATAATAGTGGTTCCCCCCAATGCTCTTCCTTTCCAAAATACCCATTTCTACAAGCTTGTTCAGGTAATTTCTGGCCGTTTTTTCTGCAAAAAAGCCTTTATCTACCAAATGTTTCACCTTCGTAAATGGTTGTGTAAAGATCATTTCAATTAAGAGTTCTGGTCTGCTTAGACCTGGTTCAACCCGCAAGGCATCAAGGATAGCGTCTTTGGTGCCAATAATATCGGTGATTTTATAGTAGGTGTCATTTGCAGTGGCTTCAACGGCACGAAGCATATACTTGATCCAGCTTTCCCAATCACCACGCTGGGTAACGCCTGAGAGGAAAGCGTAATAATCATTTTTATGCTCCATGATATACCGGCTCAAAAACAGGATAGGATAATCCAGCAAACCTTTTTGCACCAGATAATGGATATTGAAAATTCTCCCGGTGCGCCCATTACCATCACGAAATGGATGTATAGCCTCAAATTGCAAGTGCCCCATGGCCATTTTTAACAACGGATCTATCGGATAGCGCTTGTCATCATTCATGAAATCGAACAGATTTTCGAGCTTTTCTTCTAGAATTCCATTTCCTCTCGGCGGCGTGTATGCGATCTTTCCCGCATTGGGGCCACTGCCTCCTTGTCGAATAAATATTTGGGCGATAGGCTTCCGTATCCCATCACCGGCTCCGGTAGTTTTCCGATAAACGAGTTCCAGATAGTCTATATTAAATGTATCCTTTTCTTTCATGAAATAGAATCCTTCCCATAGCGACTCGCGATAGTGTAAAATCTCTTTGGGCGCGCCTTGTAATTCGCTGCCCGTCTTATCACTAAATGCCTTATAAAGCTCGTCGTCGGTGGTGAAAATGTTCTCAATAGCACTTGAAGCCTTCGCCTCCTGCAGGCTTATTGTGTTAATTAATAAACCTTGATTGGGAATTGCCGCGCTTCGTCCTTGTAGTCGGGAAATGGCAGCCTTGGCTTCTACGAGTTGTTCGAGAATGTCAAGCGTCCGGTAATAACGTTCTTCAATCGGTAATGCCGGTAGGCCATTCCAAGGAATAGTACGATCAGGGTTGATTTGGTAAGGCATCGCTTTTTTATCTAACGGTAAAAATACTATAATTTACCGTTAGATAGATGATTCACGATAAAATAAAAGTCAAAAATGGCACTAACGGTAAAATTTTTCAATTTTACCGTTAGTGCCATTTTTGACAGTAAAGCGATTGGACTTTCGATACACTAACTGTATCTCCAATCTTTAAAACTCAATTCTCAATCGAAGCATTGCGATCATCACCAGACGATTGTTTCCGACGTTCCACCCCCGCCATCCACTTCAAAATCTCACCATACCTCCCATTCCACGGATTAAAAAACTGCGTGATCATTGGTACATGCTTTTTCTTTTCCTGAACGCGATAAGGTGTGCTTGGTGCGTAATCTTGTAATGCTTTGATGAATTTTTCATTGCTGGTCATGATCGAAGGATAACTTCTGCCACCACGGTAAATGATCATGGGCGCCATGTTTTTATGCAAATGATAAAGTGGCGTTGCTTTTTTCCAGATCTCAGGATCGTTGGTGAAAGTATTCAGGTAAGTGTCTCCCGCACGCGGCTTCTCCTCCATTAAATAGCCGTACATATCCAGCCCGGCCGCATCGATCAGTATCGTCCCGGCAATTGGATTTTCAATACTCAGCTTTTTGAAATAATGATCATCTATCGAAACTAATGCGGCTAAATGCCCACCGGCGGAATGCCCGGATAAGAATATACGGTCTGGATTTCCCCCATATTGAACAATATGTTCTTTCACCCATTTCACGGACATCACAGTAGATTCTGCCATCGCATCGTACTTAGCCGACGGACTAAGCGGGTAGTCAATGATTACGTAAACCACTCCCTTTTTTGACCAATGTTTTCCGATAATATTATATTGTGATTTTCTGCCCGAGTTCCAGTTTCCACCATGAACAAAAATGATCACGTCGCGTAGTTCCCGGATTTTCCTGGGAGCGAAAATATTCAGATGCTGTTCAGGAATGGACTTTTCGCTAGGCTGATATACAATGTCTTTTGACCTCGTGATCCTTTTGAACGAGCAGCCGGAGAGTGTCAGCAAAAAAGCTCCCAGAATAATGGTCAGGACTATTAATGTCACTCTTGCTTCACTTTTCATGTATTGATGTCTTAATAATGATACAAGACATACGTCCAAGCGCATGCGAAAAGATTAGCTCAGCCAATTGTGAGTGGCCGGGAGCCGCTATTATTGACGACCAGATACTGGGTTATGGCTTTGATTAGCTCCTCGGCTTTGAACGGTTTCGTGACAAAGCCATTGAAGTTGCAGGCGATAATTTCCGGTGTTTTTTCTGCGAATGTATCGGCAGTAAACGCTATTACCGGAACGTGCGCGTGTTGCGGGAAAAAGTTCTGGATTTTCTTCATTGCCGTGATTCCATCCATTACAGGCATTTGAATATCCATCAGTATCAGATCAAATTCACCTTCCTCCAATGCTCCGAGCACTTCTTTGCCGTTATTACAGATCACAAATTTTGCTTCCCATTTGGTCAAAAGATGTCGCAGCAAAATCTGATTGGCTAGCACATCTTCAGCGGCGAGAATGCGGTAGCCCAGTAGCGACAGACTGACAGGATCGTCTACCTTCTCTTCTTCATACGACGTACTGCCTTTGCCAAAATTCAATATTACGCTGAAAGTAGTACCTTCTCCCAGTTTGCTTTTTGCGGTTATTGAGCCTTTCATCAGCTCAGTTATCTTACGGGTAATGGTCAAACCCAGCCCTGTTCCGCCAAAATAATGCGTGGAGTTATTGCTGTGGGCCTGGGCAAAACTTTCAAAAATAATGTTGAGCTTATCTTCGGAAATTCCAATTCCGGAATCTGATACTTCGAGCCGCAGATCGACGCTCTGTCCGTGATCCTTGTGCAAATGGACCGAAACGGTAATAAATCCACCGTCTTCGGTGAATTTCATAGAGTTGCCGATCAGGTTAACCAGTATCTGGTTAAGTCGATATGCGTCTCCCATGATGATCTGGGGTACGTCGTCGTCAAAGTGGAAAGTAAGGTCGATGGATTTTTCATTCGCCCGTACTTGAAAAGTTTTGAGCAGGTAACTAAGCTTTTCTCTAAGATCAAATTCGAAGTTTTCGAGTACAAACTTGCCTGCCTCGATCTTGGAGAAATCAAGGATGTCATTCAGGATCACCATCAGGTTGTCGGCAGAGTACTTGATGGTTTTGAGATGTTCCCGGTCTTGTTCCGAAAAATTACTGGTCAGCAGCAAATCTGTAAACCCAATGATCGCATTCATCGGTGTCCGGATCTCGTGACTCATCGTTGAAAGGAAATCAGACTTGATCCGCGTAGCCTCTTCGGCGTCTTTTTTGGCTTGTATCAGCTCCTTTTCTACGAGTTTCCGGCTGGTAATGTCGATTGCCGTACCCAAAACCTCCTGAACCGTCCCTTTTTCGTTACGTTTAAAAGGCACCTCACGCGTAATGATCCAGATTTCCGCCCCATTTTTATGTTTAAGCCGAAATTCCTTTTCAACAATTTCCCCGTCCTTTACCCATCGCCTCATATAATGATAATGCTTGTGAAAAATCAGCTGGTCCTGGGTGTTAATGATCTTGGAAAAACCATTGTTGGCGTCTACGATCAGGTCATCTTCGGTGTAACCCAGTATTTTCCTGATTTGCTTATTGTGAAAAATATTGGTCCATTTTTCAATATCGATCACGTAAATGATGTTGGGAGAGAGTAATGCAATCTTGTTGATAAACTCTTCTTTTTCGGCAAGTTCATGCTGTGCAGCTTCCCGGCCCTTTTCCACTTCCAGCATGTGGAACATCGTATGAAAAGCTTTGGTAAGCTTCTCAGTGGTTATTTCCGATTTTGGAAAGTAATCGAGGGCTCCGGCTTTCATCATATCCACAGCAATCCGCTCGTCTCCCTGCGATGTGAGAACGATGACGGGCAGGTGCGGTGCAATTTTTTTGATCCTTTTCAGTAATTCCAGCCCGTTGGTTTTGGGGAGCTGGTAGTCGAGAAAAATACAGTCTGGAGTCCAGCTTTCCAGTGTTACGAGAGCATCCTCGGCATACTTACAGAGTTTTATTTCCTGCACTTCCACCTGCGATTTATTGATTGCCCGGCTGAGTTCCATGGCATCAAAGTCATCGTCTTCTACAAGCAGAATGTTAAGAGGGGGCATATAGGCTGTAAGTTGGGTTAATTATTCAGGATATTCGCAAAGCGTCCAGTAGCTGTTCAGGGTCGACACAGCCGCGATGAAACGGTCCATTGACAATGGTTTCAATATATAGCCCGCTACATTCAGGTTAAAAGCATCGATTTTATCACTATCCTCATTGGAAGTAGTCATTACAAATACCGACAATGAGCTGAGTTCAGGATCCTGACGGATCTCTTTCAGAAACTCTATTCCTCCCATTTTTGGCATATTAAGATCAAGTAAGACGATCCTCGGACGTGGATTTTCCGCGTTGCTCGAACGGAGCAAAGCCAGCGCCTCAAGGCCGTTTTGGGCTACGACGAGTTTATTCGAGATGTTGTTTTTCTTGAACGCACGTTTGACGTTCATTACATCTACTTCATCATCTTCTACCAGGAGTATGGTCATGGGAACCGGGTTTGAAAAGGATATCATTTGGTTTTCTAATCTAGTATGATCGGTTATTAAATATGGGTTATGCAGCGGTTTCGATATTTTTCAATTCATTTTTTGGCCAGGTAAAAAAGAACGTAGTCCCTTCATTCATCACGGTTTCAATCCGGATGCTTCCGCCTTTCTCGTCAATGATCTTCTTTACAATCGCAAGTCCGACTCCGGTGCTTTCCACAACATCCCTCGCCTGTAAAGTCTGAAAAATAACAAAGATTTTTTCGTGATATTCAGGACTGATTCCCGGCCCATTGTCGCCCACAAAAAATTCATATTCCGACTCACGTTCCATCCAGCCGATAGTCAATTCCACCTCTGGCTTATCATTGTATTTGATACCATTGGAGATAAAGTTCTGCAAGATCTGAGTGAGGGTGATCTTTTCGGTTTCAATTTCAAGGTCCTGGTTGCCCTCAATATTAAATGTCACCGGCTTCTTAGTCGCAAACGTCTCGCAGAGATCATCCACAACGTTTTTAACCAGGAATTTTTCTTTGACTGTTTTAATGCGCCCTGCCCGTGAGTAGGACAATATTCCATTGATCAGGTTTTCCATCCTGTGAACCCGTGCTCGTAATAATCTGAATTGATCCCTGTTCTCCTGGTTCAGCAGATCAGTGATGTCCTCCTCAATCCATTCTGACAAATTGTGGATCGCCCTCAACGGCGCCTTTAAGTCATGACTTACCACGTAGGCAAACTGATCGAGCTCGGCATTGATCTTTTCCAGATCGCGCATGTAGGATTTTAATGTCTTTTCTGCATTAATCCTTGCCGTTACGTCGGAAAAGGTACCATTGTAGCCAGCATGCGCATCATCGACAAAATGTGGGCTTAATGATACGCCAAGCCATTTTTCCTCACCCAACGGCGTAATGATCTGGATGGTGTCATTGACTGTCTGAATTTCAGAATTTAAAATTTCAGCCACTTTTTGCTTTGAATCCTGACTCGAAAAGAACTCCATCCAGTTGCGGCCAAGACTTTCATGTACCGGATAGCCGGTGATTGTTTTCCAGGCTTCATTGAGGTAAATAATGTTCCCCTGACCATCCAGCTGCACCAGTACTTCTGAAATGCTGCCGACCACTTCTTCCAGTCTTTTGCTCGTCAGCGCGGCTTCCTCTGTTTTTTCCTGGGCAATACGGCTAAGCTCACGGTTGGCTTTGAACAATTCGCTGGAACTTTGCTCCAATATTAGTTCTACACGCCCCAGGTCATCCTGATACTCGGTATAGGCCTGGTTTACTGACAAAAGAAAGTCGTGCATGCCCGGATGTTCAGCCAGCTCCGGTGGCAGTGATTTTCTGATTTGTCTCTTTAATAACCTGTGATAGTTCGTGTCTGTTATCTCAATCGTTGACATTCTACTGTTCCCTGAAAGTGGTAATGGTCATAGTTTGGTTATGAAGCTCACACAATGAGTCCCTGTTGAAAGGTGCCAGCTCTCCGTATGAGTAAAAGCCGGTCATCACAGGGCCCCCCAATACTTCTGAAACACTTTCCACTTCTTCTTCCACCATTTGCTTGAGTACCAGCTTACGACCCACACAACTTACAAGAATGGCGAGCTCAGGACTGTTGGTAAGCCCTTTTGAGGCAGCATGCGCAGCTTCTTCGGCGCCGGTGATCAGCCTGTCGTTATTGGCTTTCATCAGTCTGACAAACGATCCCTGCGGAATATCGCCTGCAAATGTGAGGCTTTTATCTTCTTCATTGATACCCAAAATCGTTCTCACTACCGGTGCGCGTTCTTCGCTGTCCCGCATACTGAGCGGAAAAAGTAGTCCCGATGAGGGAAGATCTTTGGCTTTGTCGCCAAGAAAAGACTTATAAAGGTCAAGCGCGGGTTGTCCGTCTATCTCAAAAAGCACGTTTTCAGTGGATTTTGTGACCATTCTGTCAAGCCCGAAACTATCCCAGCCGCCCCGTGAGCCAAAGCCAATCGAGAGTGAATCTCCGTAAAAGCCAATCGCTGCCACGGATTCACTGGCGATATTACCGTCGGGCTCAACGATCAGGGTTTTGGAGAACTGTGACCCGTCTCCTGCCAGTCCACCAGTAAGTGTTACCTCTGTAGCCAGGCCTTCAGTCATTCCCTTTACCAAATCAGTCCCATTAACACGCAGGCCATCGGAAACTACAAATACATGTTTCAAACCCTCGCCAGGAAAGAGAGCAACCAGCTTTCTACCGGCATCGACGCTGCTGTACAGCACGCTGTTTAAGGCTATTTTTGAACTCTTGACGACTGTATTTTTAAAAAGAATCCCCGTTATAATAATGCTATGGTCCCGTACCGATTCGTTTGCAATTTCCCCCGCGGTGGAGCATCCGGAGAAAATTGCGTCCGGATATTTTTCGGCTAACTGGCTTGTAATGTCGCTTTTTTCAAGCAGTTCTCGATTTCCAAAAATAAAGAGCAATTGTGGGGTAAAGGAGAATCGGATCGGGGTGGCGCCGTCTGTGTAAACGAACTGCTCAATTTGCATAAAGGGGGATGGTTTACGGCTAAAAATTCGAATTACAATTTAAGCAAAACTTTTGACAGACGAATTACTTTTATAGCTAACCCTATGTAAATCTAGTAAATACGCCATTTACGCTATGGAAGGGAAAGAAATTCCTTTGATTTTTCTGAACAATTCCACGGCGTATAAATCGGTCATCCCCGACACAAAATCCAACACCGTCTGGATCTTTGAATATTCGTCTGTTTTGGATGTGATGAACTGCTTGGGAATCAGGTCAACCAGCTTTCTAGTGTAATGTGAATTGTTGTTGAGATAGGCCGGGATAAATTCTTCCAGCAGACCGCCCATTACTTTGTAACCCGCCACTTCTATCTGTACGACCGAGGAATAATTATAAATTTTACTGACTGAGATTTTGGCAATATCCTTCATCACCGTCCGGTAAGGTTCGGCAATGCCGTCGATCAGACTGAGGTTGAAATCCCCGTCCAGTACTGCTTTTTGTTCACTATAAAATAAATCTGAACAAGTGCCGATCAGGTTATTGATGGACTTTGCCCTGAGCAGACTGATCTTGGCGTCATCATCGTCAATATCAGCCAGTCGGGCTGGCATTTTAGGGTCATTACACAGCCTCAATAATAGGGTTTCCACTTCGTGGTATGACAGGATTTTGAGACGGTGGGCGTCTTCAAGATCGATAATGTTGTAGCAAATGTCGTCCGCGGCCTCTACCAGGTAAACTAGTGGGTGTCGCTTGAAAACCAATGGCGAGCCGGTGACCATTTCCAGTTCAAGGTCATCCGCTATTTTCTGAAACCCCGATTGCTCCGACTGGAAGAAGCCGTATTTCTTGGTATGGATTTGTGACTTGTTATGTCCTGCCAGCGACTCGCAGGGGTACTTGGCAATGGAAGCCAGTGTCGAGTACGTGAGCGCGAAACTGCCGTAACCTTTTCCTGCATAGGGATGCGTGAGAATGCGAAATGCATTGGCGTTTCCCTCAAAATGGATCAGGTCGGTCCATTGCGCGTCGGTGACTGTGTTCTTGTATTTAAGCCCCGCATCGTCGGTGAAGTAATGTGAGATAGCAGCCTCCCCCGAATGCCCGAACGCCGGGTTACCCAGGTCATGCGCGAGGCAGGCAGCCGAAACAATGTTCCCGATCTCACTGATAAGCGGCAATTTGTTGTCGATATCCGGGTCATCATTTTTAAGCTTATTATAAAAAATCCGTCCCAGCGATTTCCCTACGCTGGCTACTTCGAGGCTGTGTGTAAGGCGGTTATGGACAAAAACGCTGCCTGGTAGCGGGAAAACCTGTGTTTTATTCTGCAACCGGCGAAACGGAGAGGAAAATATCAGCCGGTCGTAATCACGCTGAAATTCAGACCTGGCCTCGGCCGGATCAGGATTGTACTTGTCTTCACTTCCCCAGCGCTTTGCAGAAAGTAATTTTTCCCACTTCATAATGTTAAAATTTGTGCAGGGCAAAGCTAACTGCTTTCGGCAATTACTGAAAATTACAGACTAGTAATCAGGCTGCCTCGCCTAATGGTAGTTTCAAACAGTTTGCCCCTTTTACTTTTATCAGAATGAATTGTAGAATTCCTAAATAGCCTGTATATGAAAAAGATATCGATACTAGCCTGCCTGATCACACTGATGATCATTTCCGGGGCTTTTGTGTTTGAAAATAAAGAAGAAAGACTGGCGACGCGAATGGCCGATGCGGCCAATACTTTCTTGAAAACGCTTTCGCCCGAACAGAAGAAAGAAACCATGCTTTCCTACACCGATCCGGCTCGGTTTGACTGGAACTTTACACCCCGGGCGAGAAAAGGGTTGACATTTAAAGGTATGGACGCCAACCAGCGAAAAGCCGCCATGGCGATAGTCAGCCTGGTTTTGAGTCAGGAAGGGTACAGTAAGACGGAGCAGATCATTGATCTTGAAAATGTGCTGAGAGTTGTGGAAACCCGCCCGGCGAATGATACTTACCGCGATCCGGAAAATTATGCATTCCTCGTTTTTGGAACACCGGGTACCGATCCCTGGGGCTGGCGCATGGAAGGGCATCATTTGTCCCTGCATTTTTCTTCAATGAATGGGCAGGTTAGTTACACACCGAGTTTTATGGGCAGCAACCCAGGTCAGGTCCTTGCCGAGGTACCTCAGAAAGGCAAACGCATATTAAAAGCAGAGCAGGATCTGGCATTTGCGCTGCTGAATAGTCTTGATGAATCTCAGGCAAAAAAGGCGTTGCTAGGCTCACAGGCTCCTAATGAAATGTTTACATCCAATTCCAGGAAGGCTTCACTGGAAAAAATGGAGGGTATTCCAATGGGCGAAATGACGGTTGGACAAAAGGTGCTGTTCAAAGACCTGATCATGGCATATCTGCTCCGGTATCACGTCACTTTGAAAGCCCAGCAGTGGCGCCAGCTTGAAAAAGGGGACCTGAACCAAATACATTTTGCCTGGATGGGGGATCAAAAACCAGAGATAGGATCAGGGCACGGACATTACTACCGCATTCACGGCCCCACTTTCCTCATTGAATTCGACAATACCCAAAACGGTGGCAACCACATCCATTCAGTCGTGAGGGATTTGACCAATGATTTTGGAGAAGATATGTTGAAGGCGCATTATGAAAAGGGGCACGGGAAGTAGCCAACAGACTGAAAAGTTTTGTATTTTCGGATAATCAAACAACAGCATTATGTCCACAGTCGATTTGAAAGAACGGTTGATTAGCAAAATTCAGGAGATTGAAAATGAAGATCTTCTCGCTGAGGCGTATCGTTTGCTGGGTATGGAAACTGGAATTGACGAGCCTTTTAAATTAACCGCTGATCAAAGATCTGCTATCAACACCGGACGGGAACAAATTAAAAGCGGAGAATTTTTAACTGATCAGGAGGCAAATGATAATATTGAGGAATGGCTAAAATGTAAAATGGTCGCTTAAAGCTCTGGATGATCGTAAACATATTTTAAGCTATTGGATCAGAAGAAATAAGTCAAAAACCTACGCGCAAAAGCTCAATCAGCAATTCAAAGAGGCGTCGAGATTGATAGCCGCCTTTCCCAAAATAGGTAAACTTACGGATGAGGAAAATGTGCGGATAAAAATCGTCCGTGACTACTTCATGGTTTATGAAGAGACCGAAACCGAGGTTCATATTTTAACTATTTGGAATACTCACCAAGATCCCGAAAATTTGGGGTGGGAATTTTAAACACATTAATGACCCCAACTACATTACGCTACTTTATAATTAACAAGCCCGCGAACATGGTTTCGCAGTTTGTCAGCTCCGACGATGTTTGCTTGCTGGGTGACCTGGATTATGATTTTCCGGAGGGGACGCATGCGATCGGGCGGCTGGACAGCCATTCCGAGGGGTTATTGATCCTTACTACCAACAAAAAAGTGACCAGCCTGCTGTTTCAGGGCGAAGTACCTCACAAACGTACTTATTGGGTCAATGTGGGTTACCACGTCAGTCAGGAAACATTGGAAATTCTGCGCACGGGCATTGCTATCCGGGTCAAAGGAGGAGGAGACTATGTTACATCTCCCTGCGAGGTGGACATCATTGCGCGTCCGCCGATGTTATCAAAACTTAAAAATGAGGCCAACGAAAATGTGCCGAATACCTGGCTGAGCATTACATTAACTGAAGGGAAATATCACCAGGTCAGGAAAATGGTGCGCACTGCCGGCCATCGCTGTAAAAGGCTGGTCAGGGCGAGCATTGAAAACCTGGAACTGGGAGACCTTGCACCGGGAGCCGTAAAGGAACTGGAAGAAGTAGAATTTTTCCGATTATTAAAGATCGATAACTGGAATTCAGCGATATCTTCCGATCGTTTGTCGCTTGTACCGCCTGTCAAAAACATTGGCTAGCCAGGTTCGCAGGCACTAGATTTACCTCAAATCTTACTCATTGTTTCGCATTAAACCCATTTCAAAATGAATCTGATCGGAAATATAATTTGGCTGGTTTTTGGTGGCTTTATCGTTTTCCTCGAATATATGATCTCCGGCCTGATTCTCTGCGCTACCATCATTGGTATCCCTTTTGGTCTTCAATGCTTCAAAATTGGTATTCTGGCCCTGTTCCCTTTCGGGCAGCAGGTGCGGGAAGTGCCTGCAAGCACAGGCTGCCTGTCTACATTGTTTAATATTGCATGGATATTTCTCGGCGGAATCTGGATTGCGCTGACGCACCTGTTTTTTGGAATAATTCTTGCCATTACCATCATTGGCCTTCCATTTGCGAAACAGCATTTCAAATTGATGAGCCTGTCTTTCACTCCTTTTGGTAAAGAGGTTTATTAATTTATTTTCTCAAATAACCTGTAATGAAAGCCGTAGTTATCACCCAGCCCGGCGCTCCTGACGTTTTGCAGATCAGGGAAACGGACATTCCGAAACCCGGTGCAAATGAGGTATTGATCAAAGTGTATGCAGCGGGTATCAACCGCCCTGATGTTTTTCAGCGGAAAGGGAACTATCCGCCACCGCCCGGAGCGCCGAAAGACATTCCAGGCCTCGAAGTAGCCGGAACTATTGAGCAAACTGGTGATTTTGTAACGGATTGGAAAGTCGGTGACCAGGTTTGTGCATTGCTTACAGGAGGCGGCTACGCGGAATATGCGCTGGCTCACGCGGGACATTGTCTTCCATTACCTCACGGTTTTGACTTTGCAGAAGCGGCTTCTTTGCCAGAGACCGTGTTTACGGTTTGGCATAATGTGTTTCAGAGAGGCGCATTGCAGAAAGGTGAAAATTTTCTGGTACATGGCGGAAGCAGCGGCATTGGTATTACAGCCATTCAACTTGCGAAAGCATTTGGTGCACAGGTTTTTACGACTGCGGGCTCTGACGAGAAATGTCAAGCATGTGACGAGCTGGGAGCTGATCTCAGTATTAATTATAAAAAAGAAGACTTCGAAGAAATACTGAAAACCAGAGGAATGGACGTGATCCTCGACATGGTGGGCGGTAGCTACATTCCCAAAAATATGCGGCTGCTCCATGCTGACGGGCGACTTGTCTTTATTAATACTATGAATGGGAACAAAGTGGATAGTATTGATTTTGGGCTGGTCATGAAAAACCGGCTCACGATTACCGGCAGCACCCTGCGGAATCGCGACCCCGAATTTAAGTCAAAACTGGCGGCAGAAATAAAGCAGCATGTCTGGCCGATTTTGGAAAATGGTAAGTTCAAATCAGTTATATCGCGTCAGTTCCAGCTTTCCGAAGCAGCCCAGGCGCACACATTGATGGAAAGTAGCGGGCATATCGGAAAAATTGTCCTGGTCAATAACTGGTAGTGAGACAGGCTAGTATTCCTCACTTTTCAGTTTTTTGTTCAAAATAGCAGATATCTGTTTGGCCTGGGCATACACCATCAAATGCCCTCCGCCTTCAATGACTACATCGGGCTTCACCAGTTTAATGGAAATCAACCGGTCGGCTGACCCGTGAATGTGATACAGATTTTCGGCCCTGGTTTTCCGCTCCCAACTACTCATGCGTATGAGCGCCCACTTCAAAAATTTACTGTCGGTATCGTGTAAAATGTCTTTCAGCAGTGTTTTTAGCTCCGGCGTATCCGCGCCGAAAAATTTGTAGGTCAAAGAATTCGTTGATTTCAAAAGCGGTGCTGCGAAAGGAGAAAGTAGCAAAAATTTAACCAAACCTCTGTAAAATTTCGAAATAGGAACCCCGGTCGGCGTACTTGAAATGATGACGATCTGTTCGGGATGGACAATGTTGGAAAGTTCGGAAGCGATAATTCCCCCGAATGAGAGCCCCACGAGCTGGAAAGCCTGCGTGGTATCGATTTGTGCGACAAGCCGTCCGGCGTAATGTGACAACAGTTCTTTTTTGAGCGGCTTAATCCATTCGATATGATGAATGATAAATTGGTCGTCGAGTGTTAGCTGGCTGAAAACCCGTTTATCTGCGCCGAGACCGCTTAAAAAGTATACATTCATTTTTGCTCTGTTTACTGGATGAAGGGAATCTTTCACTTCACTTTGGCCAAAATTGTGGTAACTGTAAAGCAATAGACAGATAAACAGAAATGTACAAGAAATCCGGATATTCGAAGGCATAAATTAGAAACTCGCTGGCTTTCGAATATACGAACTCCTGTACAATTAAGATTAGTAACTACCTGGTTAAATTATATCTCAAACCTCCCATGAGCCATCTTCCAGGCATTTTGGAGCCGAGTAAGTCGCTATATTGGACATCAAAAGCATTGTCGGCCTGGACGAAAACCGCCAGTGTACGATTGATAAACGCATACTCAGCTTTTGCATTGAGCAGAAAATAATTCTTGGTAATCGATGCCTCAATCGCTGTTGCTTCCCGGGCTGCACGTTTTTTGTACAAACCATTCAGACTCAATGAAAATCCTGAAACCTGGTACACCGCCGAGAAATTGGCGAGGAACTTGGCATGTGACGAAACGTAGAATGATTGTACCGCACTGCTGTTTTTGCTATCAAGCCACGTCAGACCTGCATTCAGGAGCAGTTTCTGTTTTTCGCTGATCGTATTCACGGATTGTAAATCAATTTCAAACCCTGTCGTGTTAACCTCGGCAATGTTGAGCGCCAGTCCGAAGTTGCCGGTTGGGGAAAGATTATCTTTTCTAGGCATGTTGGCGTAAGGCGTAGTGACATAGTCGATCAGGTCGTTTTGAAGACGCTGGAAAAATGTAGCGGAAATTTTGAGCTGAGAAGTACCGCTATTTCCTGCAAACCAGTCCGCTCCCGCTTCGTAGCTGAATGAGCTTTCGGCTTTCAGGTTTGGGTTGCCGACATTGCCACCGGTAACCAGTTTTTTATTGTAGTTATTAAAACGCTCGGTGAAATCCGCATCCCTGATCGATTTACCCGCGCTTCCGCGAAGTTGCCAACTGTCTTTTTTGAAAGAAATATTGATCTGCGGAACCGCTTCGGTGCCGATACTCTCACGCCAGTCAACCCGAATGGATGGGGTTACAGTAAAGTACTGGCCAAAGCTTTGAACCAATGAAACGAAAGGTGCAAACTGGTTCAATGAATGGTCGCCGCGGTCATTGGACGCTATATTTCTGTTCTGATAATTCAATCCGGAGATCAGGTTGCTATTTTGGGTCAATGCTTGCTGCCAAACCAGCAAACCTTGCCAAAGCTGCGATTTGCTGCTGTTTGCAATGGAATGCGGGTTGAAAAGATATTGATCGCGCACGAATTTGTACCCAGCGTCGAACGTAACAGTGGTTTTGTTCTTTTTGTATCCAAGCCTCAGCTGGTTCCAGGACGTTTTTACAGTTTCGCTGGCCGTGTCAGACTTGATAACGGTATAAAAATTCTGCGCTGCAAAATCGCGGTGGTCGTAGGCGCTTCTTACACCCAATGTCCAGTTTGGGGACAATGCGTAATTCAGGGAAAGTGAGGCGGTATTGTTGTGAAAATACCCCTTGATACCTCTCTGCTGCACACCAGAAGCATTATTGGACAACAATCCTCCTGATACCGACAGTTTATTACGCTGAATGAAACCACCGACATTAGCAGAAAATAGTCCGTTTTCGCCACCGGTAACCGCTGCATTCAGGTTCGACTTTTTACTGAATGACCCACTTGTTTCGCCATCGCCGTTCTGCAATTTAGCTGCGAATGTTTTGGAAATCACGTGGATTACGCCACCCACGGCATCGGAACCGTAAATGGCAGAAGAAGCTCCTTTCAAAACCTCGATCCGCTCGATTTCTGATGGAGAAATGGGTATGTAACTATTAAAATGCCCGGTATTGGGATCGTTGAGACGTAAACCGTCCAGTATCACCAATACTTGCTGGAACGTGCCTCCGCGAAGAACAATGTCACTTTGCGAACCCATAGGGCCACGCGCCTGGATTTCTACGCCTGGTACGTATCGTAAAAGGTCGTCAATACTGTGTACGGGCAGATTTTGAAAATATTCGCCTTTGATAACAGCAATGTTACGTCCGGTTTGTGATGCCCTTTTTTCAGCGAGTGAGGAGGTTACCGTCACCGGGTCCAGTGAAATTTCCTGGGCTGAGGCAAGCGATGCTGAAAAGAGGAAAGCGAGGGCAATTTGAATGTAATGTCTATTCATGATGGGTGATTCGAAAAATATTACTGCGACAAAATTACTATCTTGCCGGACTGTTAACATGCTCCGGTTTTAATATAATGAGTAGTCCGGTTGAAATACCATTCAAAAATGTAGTACTGCTGGACCGATTTTCTGGTACCCCGGTATACCTCCAAATAGCACGCCAGATGATCAATGCGATCCAGCGCGGTTTGCTCACCAAAGGCGTAAAGCTGCCAGGTACCAGATCGCTGGCAGAAACACTGGAAGTACACCGGAAGACCGTCGTCGCTGCCTATGATGAATTGGATGCACAGGGTTGGATCGAAATGCTGCCTAACAAAGGTACTTTTGTTACTAAAAAATCCCCTGTTTCGGATGCTAGTCCGCTGGAATTCAATGCAAATGACCTGGTTAGTTATCCGAAACAAACCGGTTTTGCTTTTGACCGGAGTATGCTGCTGGACCGCCCGGTTTCCGTTTCCAAAGTTGATCTTGAATTTACCGACGGCCTGCCCGATGTGAGGCTTGCGCCGATGGACAAGCTGGCAAAAACCTATTCCAGTGTTTTAAAACGAAATAATAACCGTAAGTACCTGAGCTATTCTCATGTTGAAGGCAATGCGTTTTTCAGGGAAAAGCTGGCGGGATACCTCAACAACACCCGCGGTTTGCACGTCAGCAAGGAAAATATCATTACTACCCGCGGCATTCAAATGGGTATTTACCTGGCTTCGATGCTCCTCATCAAAAAGGGCGACAATGTAGTGGTTGGTAACCTAAGCTATTATGTGGCCAACATGATTTTTCAGCAGGCCGGTGCTAATATCCTTTCGGTACCGGTTGACGATCAGGGAATTTCGGTGGAAGCGATCAGGCAACTTTGTGAATCGACGCGGATCAGAATGCTCTACATTACGCCACACCATCATTATCCTACCACGGTCACATTAAGTGCTGAAAGGCGGGTGGAGTTGCTGAATTTGTCGGTCCGGTATGGATTTATCATTCTGGAAGACGACCATGATTATGATTTTCACTACAACAGTAGTCCGGTTTTGCCGCTTGCCAGTGCCGACAGCGCGGGAATGGTGGTATATGTCGGTTCATTTTGCAAAGCTTTGGCGCCGGGGCTTCGGTCTGGCTACATTGTTGCGCCGGAGAACCTGATCACTGAGCTGGGTAAATTCAGGCGCATTATCGACCGCCAGGGGGATTTGATGATGGAACAAGCTTTGGGCGAACTTTTGGATGAGGGAGAAATTCAGCGGCACATTAAAAAAGCACAGAAGGTTTACCACCAGCGTCGTGATCAGCTCAGCGAACTACTGGCCAATCATCTCAGCGAATTTTTGTCTTTCAAATCACCGCCGGGTGGCCTGGCGATTTGGACGGAGTGGCGCAGGGACATCAATCTAATGCGTGTTAGCAAAGCTTGCCTGAAACACAACCTGCATTTACCGCAAACTCTGTTGTTTCAGACCGGGCAGCTCAGCGCAATGCGGCTTGGATTTGGGAATATGGATACCGGTGAGCTGAGCGAGTCGATTCACATTTTACAAAAGGTATTAGAAACGGATGGTTCTTAGCTTATTGCTGTATCACATTTCCATGCACATATTCATGAAGAAACGAACTTTTATCAAACTATCATCTGCCTTAATGACTGCTCCTTTATTTTCACCGCTGGAAGGCTGGGCCGCCAATGCCGATAAACTAAAAAACTGGGCAGGTAACCTCGAATACAGTACCGAGCGTCTGGATAATGCAAAGTCCGTGAAGCAGGTGCAGGAAATTGTGAAGAAATACGACAAGCTGAAAGTGCTTGGAACACGGCATTGCTTCAACAACATTGCCGATACCAAAGATCAGTTCATTTCCCTGGTCGGTGCCGAGGAACAGATTGTAATTGATGAAAAAAACAAAACGGTAACGGTTAATTCAGGCCTGAAATATGGTCAGCTAAGCCCTTACCTTCATAAAAAGGGTTTTGCATTGCATAATCTGGCCTCGCTGCCACACATATCTATCGCTGGTGCGTGCGCTACAGCCACACACGGGTCGGGCGAGAAGAAAGGTAACCTTTCTACGGCTGTTTCGGCGATGGAATTGGTGACTGCGAATGGCGATGTGGTACAACTGAGCCGGAAAAAAGATGGTGACCAATTTAATGGGGCGGTAGTGAACCTGGGTGCATTGGGCGTGGTGACGAAAGTTACGCTCGACATTCAGCCCACATTCTTTATGGCGCAGCATGTATATGAAAATGTACCTTTGGATCAATTAAGCGACAATTTTGATAAAATCGAAGGCAGTGGTTATAGCGTAAGTTTGTTTACAAACTGGGCTACCAATGACATTACGGAGGTTTGGGTAAAGTATAAAACAAATAGTGAAAAGCCACTCAAAGCTTTGCCGGACAAAGAATTTTTCGGCGGAAAACTAGCAACCAAAAATCTGCATCCGATACCTGAGCTTTCCGCCGAAAATTGTACGCCACAAATGGGCGTGCCGGGGCCATGGTATGATCGTATGCCGCATTTCAAAATGGGTTTTACGCCAAGTAGTGGTAAGGAGCTGCAATCTGAATATTTTGTGCCCAGAATTAACGCGGTCGATGCTATTTTGGCGATTTCAAAGCTGGGTAGCCAGGTTGGTCCTCATCTTTTTACATCTGAGATACGGACTATTGCGGCGGATGATTTCTGGATGAGTCCCTGTTACAAGCAGGATTCGGTGGCGATCCACTTCACCTGGAAGCAGGATTGGCCGGCTGTTAGTAAGCTATTGCCGATGATCGAAAAGGAGCTCGCGCCTTATAATGTACGCCCCCACTGGGGCAAACTTTTTACGATTTCTCCTGATGTGTTGGAAAAGAGATATCCACGTTTTGCAGACTTTCGGGAGCTGGCGATGAAATATGATCCTAAGGGGAAATTTCGTAACGATTTCCTGAACCTCAATATTTTTAAAGCCTAAGTTGAATGATTCCGGCGATTATTTTTGTTGTCAAGATGTCTGTCTAGTTCTTTTTCTTACGTTATCCGTAAGTCAGACTTTGCTAATTCATCACCTTAGTTAATCAGGTAATATAATGGCTACAAAAATAAAGGATATACCTGCCGCCGCCCAGGAAATTACGGCAGAGAAGATTACGGAGTTATTCATGCATTACTGTTTGGAAAACAACAAAAAACCGGAGTCGGTTTATTTGTTCTGCAAGCAGAATGGAATGGCTGAAAAGGATTTTTATAAACATTTTGCCTCCATCGATTCGATTGAGAAAAGTGTATTTGTCAGCTTTCATAAACTTGCGGTGAATTTGATCAACCAAAGTGGTGATCTGGATTTGCTAGGCTTCCGGGATAAGCTGCTGACTTACTATTACACTTATTTTGAAATTCTGACCGCCAACAGGAGCTATGTCGTGCTGGCATTGCAGCAGGACAAGAACAGGCTGAGCGGCTTATTGAAACTGAAAGAGTTCAGGACGCATTTTAAGACATTCATTACTGAAATCAGTGCGGGTTATTTCAAAGTCAAAAGCGAGCGGATACGTAAGGCGCAGCAGGATGCTTTGGAAGAAGGGGCGTGGATACAATTCATGGTTACGCTTAAATTCTGGCTGGATGATGAATCGATCGGGTTTGAAAAAACTGACCTTTTTATCGAAAAATCCATCAGGGCAACGTTTGACCTCATCGATACCACACCACTCGAAAGTGTGATCGATTTTGGTAAATTTCTCATTAAAGAAAAATTGAAGTAGGAATGGAGACCATAGACAGCATACCTACTTCCAAAATACAGCGTGCCACCAGATTGATCTCGACCGGAGTTAAAATCGGGGGTAATTATTTGAAGTATTACGGTGAGAAAATTACTAATCCCGAGTCAGCGAGGGATAATCTGAATACTAATAACGCTGAGGACATTTACGATGGACTCAAAAACCTGAAAGGCAGTGCATTAAAATTGGCGCAAATGCTGAGTATGGAAAAGAATTTCCTTCCGCAGGCTTACGTCGAGAAATTTTCGTTGTCACAATTTTCAGTACCTCCATTGTCGGCGCCGCTGGTAGTGAAGACTTTCAGGAAGTATTTCGGTAAATCGCCGCTCGACCTTTTTGATACCTTCGATCCGAATGCAATCAATGCCGCGAGTATCGGGCAAGTGCATAAAGCGACTGCTAATGGAAAAAATCTTGCAGTGAAAATCCAGTACCCGGGTGTTGCAGAGAGTATTTCGTCTGATCTTGCGTTGGTGAAGCCGATCGCGATGAAGATGTTCAACATTCAGGCGAAGGATTCTGACAAGTATTTCAAGGAAGTTGAGACAAAACTGACGGAGGAAACAAATTACATTCTGGAAATTGCCCAGAGCAGTGAAATTGCCGAGGCTTGTGCGCACATTCCGAATTTGCGATTCCCGAAGTACTACCCGGAATTTTCCTGCGAGCGAGTGATTACGATGGACTGGATGACGGGCAAGCATTTGTCGGAGTTTGTCAAGACAAATCCGGACCAGTACATGTCAAACAAAATAGGGCAGGCATTGTGGGATTTTTATATGTTCCAGGTTCATCAGTTGCGCAAAGTACACGCGGATCCGCATCCGGGGAATTTCTTGGTGGATGATCAGGACAATCTGATCGCGATTGATTTCGGCTGCATCAAAGAGATTCCCGAAGCGTTTTATACACCGTACTTCGAGCTGGCAGAATCGGAGAACCTGAACAATCCGGCGATATTTCATTCAAGATTAGTGGAACTTGAAATACTGACGGATAAAGATACCCGTGAAGAAACTGTTTATTTTTCAAACCTTTTCCGGGAAATACTCAGTCTGCTGACCCAGCCATTCCAGTCAGAAACATTTGATTTCTCCGATGAACAGTTCTTTGCGAAACTGGCTGCATTGGGGGAAAAGTATGCAAATGATAAAGAGCTGCGCAAAATGAATATGAACCGCGGGTCAAAGCATTTCATTTATATCAACAGAACATTCTTCGGACTTTTCAGCTTGCTGCATGATTTGAAAGCAACTGTGGATACGAAGCAATTTGTGGCATAGAAAAGTAGTAAGGTTCAATTGAATGCAGGCAATGTCTGGTTGCCTGCATTTTTTATTCTTCCTCTTTTTTTGGAGGTTTTCTGCGTTTTACCAGTCTGAACAAAGTATTGTTAGCTTGTTCGGGTGTCTGATCACCCAGTAGGATACCCCAGGGTTTCAGGCCATCGACGCGGTCAAATATTACTTTCATCATCGCAATGGCAGGAATTGACAGGAACATTCCGGAAAAACCGGCCAACGCACCTCCCACCAGTACGCCAACGATAGAAACCAGTGCATTGATTTTTACTTTGGAACCGACTATTAGTGGTACAAGGAAGTTGTTATCAATAAATTGAACGGCAATGAAAACCCCCACAACCCCAAGCAATATGTCCGGCTCGGGATGGCTGATGAATGTGACCATGACCGCAAGCGCCGTCGCCACGAGTCCGCCAATGTAGGGTACCAGGTTCAGAATGGCGGCCATAATGCCGAGAAGTACAGCGTACTGAACATTCAAAATCAATAATCCTACTGAATTGAGAATAGCAACCGTCGTGGTTTCCAGCAGCAGGCCGACCATATAGCTCTGAATAATCGCCTTGATCTGTCCGAGTGTTTCCAGGACCTTTTCTTTATGTTTTTCAGCGAAAAGAACTACCATGAAATGCAATAGCATGGTGCGGTAATATAGCAGTAGAAAGGCGTAAATCGGAATGAGGATTAATGTTCCCAATGGTCCTGTCACTACACCCAGGGTTTCGGCGCCCTGGAAGTTTTCAAGCGTTTTGGTCTGAGCGTTTTTGAGGTATTCGGCCTGCTGGCGATAACTCACGCTATATTCTCTGCGGATCCATCGCCGGGCATCTCGATAAAATTCATTGACATTTCTTTTGAGTTTCGGCCATTCGTCGGAAAATTCGGAAAGCTGCATGGAGAGCAATACAGCCAAGCCGGACACGAGTACAACAGCCAGCATCACAGCAAGACTGATTGCAACGACTTTGGGAACACCGATGCGCATCAGCCAACTTTCTACGGGACGTAGCAGCACAGCAATGAGCCCGGCGAGTGCCAGTGGCACAATGATATCCTGCCCAAGATAAATGGCGAGCATAATAAGGCCTATTCCAAGGAGAGAAAGAGAGAATTTTTGGTAGAATTGGGTTTCGGTCGATTCGGACAATTTGGGTTTTTGTTTAGATATTCTAAATTTATTTGTGAATTGCTAAAATTTGTTAACTTTGTGTAAACACACTATAATAATCCATAATGGTAGTAATTAGCTATAAGATGATTCGGAAGTTTGGCAAAAAACATCAGGACTCGCTAGAAGCACTCGATAGTTGGTATCACATTTTCAGAAAGGGCGATTGGTCTAATTTTCATGAAGTTAAGAGAGTTTTTAATTCCGTGGACGCAGTTGGTAACGATTTATACGTTTTTAACATTCGCGGAAATCATATCAGAATAATAGCACGAATCTTGTTCAGAATACGAACGGTTTACATAAAATTTATAGGAACCCATTCAGAATACGATAAAGTAAAATTAGATAGGCTTTAAAATGGAAAATCTGGAATATAAAACTGAATCGGAATACGATAAAGCAATGGTCGAAATAGATCGCTTGATGCGTAAGGGAGAAAACAATCTTTCAGATTTTGAATTGGGGAAAATCCGAACAATGGCCCTGGCCGCTCAGGCCTATGAACTGGAGCATTACTACGTTGAACCGCCAAGGACGTTGGAAGGAATGATCGAACTTCGAATGTATGAGATGAAGCTTAAACAAAAGGATCTTGCCAAAACACTGGGCGTGAGCGGTGCAAAGCTTTCGCTCATCCTGAATGGGAAGCAAAAACCTGATATTCCTTTTATCAAAGCCGTTCACACCAAACTAAATGTCCCCGCCGATTTTATTTTGCAGCATATTTAGGCAGGCATCATTCGATCTCAAATTCTGGATTGTATATCAATCCAATCACATTTCCCCACGGATCTTTTACGGAAGCTACTATGATTTCTCCGCCGACATTCGTTGGAGCTTCGTGCTCAGTAGCACCTGCTGCGATAAATGCGTCATACTCAGATTGAATGTCTCCCACTCCCCAATAGGTCACAACATTGTCCGTTTTTTCAGTGGCGGGGGTGTCGTCTGGCTGTAACCCAAGTTCAAAACCTGCAATGTTGAAGCCGACATAGAACGGTTCGTCGAAGTAAGGTCTGGTTCCGAAAGCTGCTGCGTACCATTCCTTGGCTTCGCTGATGTCGGTAACTTTATAAATGTTGGTCCTTAATCCCAGTATTTTCTTTGTCATCGAAGTGTAGTTGAAGTTTGAATTAAAAGTACATACCGGCGCATTTATAACTGCTTCCTCATGCGGACACTATTGTCCAGATCGGAATATTGACCGTATCGCTCGATAGGAAAATATCCTAGTTTGTGGTACATCGCGATCGCTTCTGGTTGTTTTTTGCCAGTTTCAAGTATCGCAGAATCGTTTTTTAATTCCAATGCCCAGGTTTCCAGTTCACCCACGATCCGTGACGCAATTCCTTTTCCACGGACATCCGCCTCCACATACATTCGTTTGATTTCGATAGTAGTGTCATCATATTTTTTAAAACAGCCACACCCGACCGGAATGTCATTTTCGTAAGCCAAAACTACCGTGGCCAGATCAGCAATGCGGTTGAATTCTTCGTAGTCAGCTTGTTGTGTATTGTATATCCTGCATAGTTCGACGTCCAGGGCCTGCGTCAGTTTTTGAAAATCGGGATCGTCGCTGTTGGTACGTTTGATGCGTGTCATAAATTACATTTCTGAGGCTACAATTTACGATGTTCCAGGCTAACTGACGCAGAAATTAACGTTACCCACTTCGTCAATTGCGAATTATTAATGAATATTGCCAGGTAATTTCCGAACATAAAATCATGCGAGCAGCCAGCTTCCTTTGTCTCTTACTCCTTTCGTTTTCATCATCTTTTGCACAGGGAGGTTTTAAAGTAGTTCCGCTCGGTGTGAAAGGTGGAAATATGGATGGCAATATGTCGGCGTATATGGTCGCGCCTGCTAATTCGAACGATTATGTGTGTTTTGATGGTGGTAGTGTGAGCCAGGGAATTGAAAAGGCGATCGCAAATGGAGTTTTCAATGTGAAACCTGACATTGTTTTGAAACAATACCTCAAAGCCTACCTGATCTCGCACCCGCACCTCGATCATTTGTCTGGAATGATCATTAACTCCATTGATGACACTGCCAAGAATATTTATGGGTTTGACAAATGCATTGAAGTGATCAAGAATCATTATTTCAACTGGCAGAGCTGGCCCAATATGGGAAGTGACGGTAATGCGCCGGTTTTGAGAAAATACAGATATAATGTCTTGACCGAGGAAGTACATACCCCAATTGACAACACGCAAATGGTCATGAAAGCTTACAAACTAAGCCATTCTAATCCTTACGAAAGTGCTGCTTTTCTGATTTCTAACAATGGGAACCATATCCTTTATTTTGGAGATACCGGATCCGATGATGTGGAAGGAACAGGCAAAATGAAAGTGGTCTGGAATGCAGTAGCGCCGTTAGTAAAGTCCAAAAAGCTGAAAGGGGTATTTTTAGAAGTATCATATCCCAATGAGCAACCTGATAAAAAACTATACGGACATCTGACTCCCAAATGGTTTATGAAAGAATTAAATCGGCTTGCTGAACTGAGCGGATTGGAAAATGTAACAGGCCTAAATGTGATCGTAACGCACATTAAGCCAACAGGCAACAACGAAGAGACGATTAAAAAGCAGCTTAGATCAGCTAATTCACTAGGAGTAAATCTGATATTTCCCGTGCAAGGTGTAGCCTTTGAACTCAAATAAAAATGGCCCGGAGGTTAAATCCGGGCCATTTTCTTAAAATATCTTGCCTTGTGCAGTACTTTTCGGATCCGCCGGAATTTTCAAACCGGTCCCCAGTTCATCGTTAAACTTTTTAATGAGGTAGGCTGACAAAAGCGGCGAAGCTTCCTCATGGTTTTGATGGACAAAGAAGTAGATGTTTTGAATTCCTTCATTTACCCAAAGTTTCAGGCGCTCAAACCAATCGTCCAGCCTCGTATAGTCGGAATCTACATTGGCTCCATTGTAACGTATGAAGGCAGTTGGGGTGGTGAGGCGCATATGGAGCAGGTCACGACGACCGGCAGAATCGGTAACAATGTGCGTGATGTTTTTCCTTTCCAGCAAATCGTAAAGGTCGTCGCTATTCCAGGTGCCGTCGTACCAGCCGGTATGCCTTAGTTCCAGCGCCAGTGGGAAGCCTGAGGGCCATTCTTCAAGATAGGCTTTCAATGCTTCCCAGTTTTTTGGGCCAAAATTGTCCGGCAACTGCAGAAACAGCATACCCAGCTTTTCTTGCAAATTCGCAATGCCATCCAGATAAATGTCTGTTTGCTCCTTTGCTTCTTTCAGCCGTTTCCAGTGACTGATACCCTGATGCAGTTTTGGGAAAAACTTGAATCCTGCCGGCGTTTTATTGTACCAGCCTTCGATGGTTTCTACCGGGAAGTTATTGTAAAACGTCGCATTTAGCTCGATACTGTTGAATTGGGTCGCGTAATAAGCGAGTTCGTCCTTGGTACCTTTGGGATAAAAACTTTTAAGATCTGCCTTGTTCCACTTAGCGCAACCAATGTAAATATTCGGCTTACCTTCCGGCTTTGCGGCTTCCAAAAGTTTTTTGTTGGCCGACGGATCGGGAGGTAAGGTAAAATCAATATGATCTGGGTCATCAACTTTTCCGAATTTCATGGTTGTCGAGTTAAGTGGTTTAGTAAATCTAAAGGCTATTATCTTCCGAAGTCATCCTGCACCCTTACAATATCGTCTTCATCGGATGGGTTGCTAGGATCGGTATGCTGCCAGATTTCTGCAACAAAGCCCCACTCATCAACACCAACCAAACGGTGACGTTCTCCTTTTTTCAAATTAATGACAGTGCCGATAGGTAGTTGCTTTAATTCCGTTTCTTCATCTGTATCGCTGATAACGATTCCCGCTTTTCCGCCAATTACTTTCCAGATTTCCGCACGACGGTGATGATATTGCCACGATAGACGCTTATTAGGTGCTACTACCAATATTTTTGGGCTTAGTTTTTCATATCCGGCAAAGTCTTCCAGCGAGAGGTGAGGGAAAAATGTGGAGATAAACTTCGGAGCTTCACTTTCTTCCAAAACAAAAAAACCACCCCACGGACGGGAATGATCCTTACTTACCACTGTGAACCCTTGTTCGTCTATAAACTGCTGGACTTTTGCAAAAACAACATCCTTATCGGCTGTCGCTGTAAATGACTGTATCATATTGGAATGGATAATGAGTAGAAATGGCGTGAGTTTCAAAATTAGGATAAAAAACAAAAAGATGCCCCAAAATATTCAGGACATCTTTTGAATTATATCTACTAATTTATACTATTTGTCCCACCAAACTTTGGTAGTAAACTCGTCCGGCAATGTTGCGCCGGTTTGATAATTTGGATTTCCTGCTAATTCGTTAGTAGGGTATCTAAGTCTTACAGGGATGGTTCCCCCCGTTACGTTACCTGGATAATTGGTCGGTGTCAGTTTAGGAAACCCTGTTCTTCTCCAGTCCGACCATGCTTCCCACCAGTTAAAGAACTTGTTCACCCATAGCTGCTCTCCGATCATTTCCAATGCAGGTTTGGTCACGCCATAAGGGTAAGTCGTAAGATAAGAAGTTACGGCTGCATCGGAAACAGTCAATGAAGCATCATAAGGTGTATACATTTGCATCGATGCCTTCACACCAGCATCATAATGCGACTTGGCAGTTCCAGCAATACCTGTGCCGATTTTTCTCTCAATGGCTTCAGCAAGTAGTAACTCCACTTCTCCATAGTTCATGATCATGTATGGATCAGAATCCTGTAACATTTTTACATTAATGCGGGAATACGTTTTGGGTAATATAACTGCCTGTCCTTCCAGCTTGTCTAGCATCGCCTGGTCGAAGCCATTCGGCATACCTTTCTGTTTCAGAGGATCAACGGTGATTGGTGTGTAGCCGGCCGCAGTCCAATCGCCGATTCCGCCACTAATGATCATCAAACGTGGATCATCGTCGGCAACACTGGCAGCATTGGTTCCTTTCAGAAAGTCAACCAACTTGGCGCTCAGATATGCAGGCTGTCCGCCGTCCCCTGGATCGAATGCGCGTGAGATACCATTCTGGTTCACCCATTCGCTTGGTCCGTCGGCCATTGCCACCCACACATTGTCAGCATTGCTTGCAAATACGCCTCCCGCCGCTGCTTTGGTCACATAAGTTGCAGCTTTGGTTGCATCTACATTGGAAATACGCATAGCGAGACGCAACATCAGGGAATAACCAAATTTCTTCCACTTCGCAATATCACCTTTATAGAGGAAATCGGCTGCGGCAAAACCTTCATCCCCATTTGAAGCGCTCAGCGCCGAGGAAGCTTCATCCAGTTCTTTCAGCAGATCGGCGTAAACGACATCCTGGGAATCGTATTTCGGGAAGAAAATACCTTCCGTACCCTTATTGGCTTCGGAGTAGGGGATATTGCCGTAAAAGTCAGTCACACGGGCGAAGCTGAAAGCACGAAGAATACGTGCTGCCTGACGCATATTCAGATATTTACCTTCCGCAAATCCACCAGGGCCTGACTGTTTCAGGATTTCGGCGATATTTTTCAATTGATCATTGTATGTAAAATCGAATGGCGCAGCATTGGTTTCCGCATTCACCGTGTATTTGTCGCCCGGAGCAATGCCGCCACCTGCATTAGCCAGCTGCTGGATCGCATAGGCGCACATACCGATGTTGGTACGCCAGTCGATGTAACGGTTATCGCCTGTTGTACCGTTGGAAGCAATACCAAGTTCCGCCGATGTGAAGATCAGGTTCAGATTTACCTGGTTCAGCGCCTGCGGGTTAATGTTCAAGTCGTGCAGCTGATTCGTGTCGCAGCCCGACGCAAGCACAACAGCCAAACTATATTTTAAGTATTTAGTCAAATTTTTCATGTCAGGATAATTAGAATGTTGCTCTCAAGTTGAAACCGTAACTGCGTGTCGATGGGAAACCGAAATAGTCAAACCCTTGCGAGTTTCCGTTAGAGTAGGTTGATTCGGGATCTACGTTATCGATGTTTTTGAACAGGATAGCGAGGTTACGACCTACGAACGAAATGCTCAGGTTTTGCAGCGGGGTTTTCTCGAGTAGTCTTTTTGGTACTGTGTAGCCTACCGTCAATTGTCTCAATTTGATAAAAGAAGCATCGTAAAGGAACATTGGCGTTACCGCGTCAGCCTCGCCACCGACAGACTGCCAGTAGTCATAAGCTTCTCGTGGGGAAAGGGTTTTGGTGAACGGTTTATATACTGTACCCTCCTGAGTTACCCCTGTAACGGTCAGCGGAGCTTCACCATCTCTTCCTTGCAGCGATTGCTGGCTCACACCCCATTGGGTCAGGCGCATATTGGTTCCCGAAAGAATATCTCCACCCCATTTGAAGTCAACAAGGAATGAAAGATCGAAGCCTTTGTAGTTGAATGAGTTGGTCAAACCACCCGTAAGTTTCGCAATACCGTTGCCAATGATCTCATACCCGGCCGATCCAACAGGACGACCATCGCTGTAAAATACGGGCTGACCGTCTGGTGACAGTTTCTGAACACGTCCGGTGATCATACCGAATGGCTGTCCCACGATGTTTTTAATGTAAGAGTTACGGGTACGAGGCTCGTCCATCACCAGCTCGTTTGTGCCTTCAATCAGCGCTTTAACCTTGTTGTTGTTTTTTGCGAGATTCAAACTGATGTCCCAGTTCAGTGTGCTGCTTTTAAGCGGAGTAGCAGTTAGCAACAACTCTATACCTTTGTTTTGCATCTTGCCAAGATTTACAGAAGTACTCCCAAAGCCGCTGGCGCGGGAAATGGTTGCGTTCAGGATATCGTCCGTGGTCTGCTGATCATAGTAAGTGAAATCGACGCCCAGTTTGTTGTTGAATACGCGGAAGTCGATACCAAATTCTGTTTCAGTTACGGTCAATGGTTTCAGGTTCGGATTTGGAATATTACCGCCGTTGCCCATTGCCTGTGAGAATGATGCCATCGGATAGCCCATGTGTGGGTTACCGTTCAACGAGTAAGTCAGGTTAGTTGAGTAAGCGTCAATAGTAGCATTACCTACCTGCGCCCATGAAGCTCTCACCTTTCCGTATGACAGCCAAGAAGGAAGGCCCTTTATTGCATCGGAGAATACAAAGCTGGTTCCGATAGACGGGTAAAGGATACTGTTAGTCTCAGGGTTCAAAACTGAGAACCAGTCATTACGGGCGGTGGCGTTCAGGAAAAGATAGCCGTCATAAGAAAATTCAGCCGATCCCAGTAGTGAATTGATGCCGCTTTCCCGGAAGTCGTAGTCCCACGATTTACCCTTAACATTGTTCAGGGCAGGGAAGAATTGAACATTGAAACCATTACCATAAGCGTTCACAAAATCGTATTTTCTTCTCATGCGGTTACCACCGGCAAAAGCGTTGATACCAATTTTCCCGAAGTCTTTGTTAAATCCGACGGTATATTCTGCATTAAGTTCCTGCACATTCCAGGTGCCCATGCTTCTTGCGCCACCACGCTGATAACCAGTTCCTTCCGGTGTAAGGCCTTCGGCACGGCGCTGGTATTTGTCAAGACCTACGCGTCCCTGAATATAGAGCCAGTCGGTAAGCTGGTATTTCAATGCGCCGGAACTGATGAAGCGGTTCTTTTTGTCGGTTTTAATAAACTGATAAGATACCCAGTAAGGGTTCTGGCCCCAGTTATTGCTTGCTTGCTGGAATTCTTCACCTACCTGTTTTCCGAAAATACTCAGGCTGTTCGCGTCGGTTCCGGCAGGGATTGCGCCTGGTTTGTTAGGATCGCCATAGTAGTCAAGGACATTATAGCTGCCGGGAGTACGCCACAGCGCCTGGATCGCGTTACCAGGTGAATCGGAAACATTCGGGCGGTTTTTTGCTTTTTCTTCTGAATAAAGCACTTTTGCATCCAATGTCAGCCTTTTACCGAATTTAGCATTGGTCGACAACGATAGGTTAATCCTGTCGTAACCGGAGTTAGGAATAATGGTGGTGCTGTTGAGGTTGGTTACCGACGCTCTGAAACTTTGTGTTTCGTTTCCGCCCGATAGTGCAAGGTTATTGGTGAAGGCGTGTCCTGTTTTGTAAAAACGAGAAAAATTGTCGCCCTGGTAGGCATATGGGCGCATTTTTCCGTCGAAGCCCAAGAACTGGCTATTGTCATATTTGGGCCCCCATGAATCGTCACCCCATTCGTAAGCCTGTGTCTGGCTTGTTGGTTTCGATGCAACGCCGTTTACGTAGGAGCCTGTGCCATAAGAATGTTGTAAGTCTGATAGGTCATTTAACTTTTCAAATACATAATTTGAGCCAAACTCAATGCCAAGCCCTTTTCTTTTCGTTCCGCGCTTGGTGGTAACGTTAATGACACCATTTGCAGCACGTGAGCCGTAGAGGGCCGCAGCATTCGCGCCTTTCAGCACGACAACCGACTCAATATCGTCAGGGTTGATACTGGAAAGACCATCTCCTTCATCCGAACCGCCCCAAAGGCCGGCCTGACCAAAGTTGTTGTTATCCATTGGGATACCGTCGATTACGTACAACGGCTGGTTGTTACCCTGTAACGATTTATTACCACGAATGATAACCCGTGAAGAGCCTGCCGGACCGGAGGCAATTTTGCTCACGTTCACACCAGCCACCCGTCCAGCAAGGGCATTACCGAGGTTGGATTCGCGCGCTGCGGTCATATTGGCACCGTTTACTTCCGTAATAGAATAAGCCAGCGATCTTTTTTCACGGCTAATACCCAAGGCGGTTACGACTACTTCATTCAGTGCGGTGGCTTCTGCCGCCAGCGCAATGTTCAAAATCGATGCATTGGCTGCTACTTCCTTAGTAACGTAACCAATGTAGCTGAATGTTAAAGTTTTGCCTTTTTCGACCGAGATACTGTAATCTCCTTTGTCATTGGTGGTGGTACCTCTGGTCGTTCCTTTTACCACCACGTTTACTCCGGCTATTTCGCCGCCGGTCGCATCACTTACTTTCCCGGATACTGTCATTTCCTGCGCATAGCCCGGTAGAGCGAGCACAGAGAACAGAACCAACATCTTAATCAGTAAATTTTTTTTCATACACTTTTAAGTCTGGTAATCATTAGGTTAAACAAGGGCATAAGACTAAAATTCGAGTCAAATATACCACCGCTTGATCCATAGTTATATAGTGCTTTTTTATCTAAAAATAACACATTTTTAACCTGGCTTTAATGTTAATATTAAAATTTTTATCTGAAAAGTTTAATTGGAGAGTCTGAGGGCCTATTGATTAAAATTCGAACCCTGCGTGAAATAAAAAAGTGCTATGCAGTATTTTAACCCTTCCTGACTTAATTATCGTTAGCCTCTATACGCAGCTACGCTACCCGACGGATTCGGGGTGTTTCAAATTCAGGTAAGTGAGGTTCTTGTTGATCAGCATGGTTAACGTTTCGCTTGACGAAGCCGAACTGAAACTGTCCTCGGGGGTATTGCAAACATAATTCAGGAGTTTTTCCAGAGTGGAGGTAGCCACGTGCAGCCGGGTGTCGGAAGAGGCGTAATAGATGAACACCGTCCCGTCCTCGTTGAGTATCCATCCATTGCAAAAAACAACATTAGAAACATCGCCGATCCGTTCTTCACCTTCGGGCGCAAGAAAATATCCGCCAGGCTTACAGATCATCTTGGTCAGATCATCGAGATCGGTTAAAAAAAGATACAGAACATAACGCAGGCCGGCAGCGGTACTACGGACGCCATGAGCGAGGTGCAGCCAGCCCTTGGTGGTTTTGATCGGCGTGGGACCCTGACCGTTTTTTAGCTCATAAACCGTATGATATTGCTTTTGGTCAACGATATCTTCTTTTTCAATTTCAGCATTTTCAATGGATCTCGACAACCCCAAAGCAATGCCCCCACCGGTCCCGGCTTCGATAAAACCGTCCTGAGGACGTGTGTAGAAGGCATATTGCCCATTCACAAACTCCGGATGCAGTACTACATTTCGCTGTTGTGGCGACGGCGTTTTAAGATCGGGGAGGCGCTGCCAGGTCTTTAAATCTTTGGTACGGGCGATACCACATTGAGCAATGGCGGCTGACTGGTCTTCTGGTGCGGCGTTGGGATCTCTTCGTTCCGTACAAAAAAGCCCGTAGATCCAGCCGTCCTCGTGTCTGGTAATCCGAATATCGTACACATTTCCGTCAGGTACATCTGTTTCGGGGATTTGCAAGGGGTATTCCCAGAATTTGAAATGATCGATTCCATTCTCGCTTTCGGCCACAGCAAAAAACGACTTGCGATCGTAGCCCTCGACACGGGCCACCACCAAGTACCTTCCATTCAATTTGATCGCCCCTGCATTGAATGTAGAATTGATCCCAAACCGTTTCATTAAAAAAGGATTGGTGTCAGGATTGAGGTCGTATTCCCAAAAGATCGGGACATGTGCGGCCGTAAGTACAGGAAGCTGATAACGGTCATAAATGCCATTTCCATACTCGATAGGGAGGTTTTGCTGCGAAAGTACCCGGTCGTGTTCTGTCTGGATTCTGAGTAACCGCTTTTCGAAAATTTCCATAGTGCTGGTCATTACTGCATTGATCAATGATCGGGGAGCTTCTGATACCATGTTTTCCAAAGTACAAACACACACACCATTAAAACTAGCGCCGTGATTCCGGCGTGGGTGGGCATCATCAGAACTGCGAACACGGGTAACGCTGTAATGGCGGTCTGCGCCGTAACACCCGTTGCTGCATTGAACATGTCCCTTTTGAAATGATGGTCGGGTACAAAATCCGGGTATTCTTCTTTTACAGCCTGTTCAACCGGTTTCCAGAACCCCCAGGGCTGTACCGTTTTGTAAAATTTCTTCAATACTTCGCGGTCGGTGGGCGGGGTAAGTATCGAACCGACTACCGCTCCGACAGTTGAAATCAATAATATCAGGGGGAAATAATACAACGGTAATGTGCCTTTGAAGAGGTAGGGGCAAATGAGTGCACAAACGATCCCGCCAAGCATTCCCCAGAAAAAACCATTGCCATTGAACCGCCACCAGTGCCATTTCAGAACATTGGAGGCGATATAGCCGCCATAAAGCGCCGATACGATCCATTGTAATATACTGTTGACATCTTTGGCCAAAAAACCAAGCAGAATGCTGACCGTTACTACGATGAGGCCGAGCATGTAGTTCATTCGGGTAATTTGCGCATTACTGGCCCCGGGATTGAATGATTTCAGATAAATATCATTAACCATATAGGCCTGAGCAGCATTGAAAGTACCTGCAAATGTTCCCATAAAAGCACCCATTAACCCCACCAGGACAAGCCCGAGCAGGCCGGAAGGAATGTAAGCATTGAGAACGGCGGGAAGTATGCGTTCAAAATCGGTATGCTGAGCATCGGTGAGAGGTAATGTATCATAAAACAGCAGCCCAAGAACGGTAACGCCAATAATCAGAAGATACCGGGTGGGCAGCAGTACCACATTGACAATCATGCTCATCAATGCGGCTTCTCGCGGAGATCTGGTAGATAATATCTTCTGCATGTCGTAATTAGGTGCAGGCCCGGCCAAACTTGCGAGAATGCCTTTGGCTGTCATGAGCGCGAAAAAATACCCAAATGGGGAAAAGTGGTCTTTGTTGATTTTGTCATTCACAGCCGGAATGATACCGGTCCAATCCAGTCCCAGTTCTTTGCCAAAAAACAGATTGGCCCAGCCTTCTGGGACTGGCAGGCTGCCCGCGTCCATTAGTGCGAACATTGCGATTGCGGCTATCGCAATTGAAACAAAAACCATGATCATGTAATGGATCAGGTCGGCCCAGACAATACTCTTCATTCCGCCGAGCAATGAGTAAAAGACGGTGAATAAAGTGAATATAACCCCATAAAAATGAGCAACATATTCGGGGCTGATGGTAAATGGAGCGAACCGGGCAATGTACTGCCATGGAACAAAGATCTCGATGAATTTACCCAACCCTATGAAGCCATAAGCCATAAAGCCGAGGCAGCTTAGTAACGCAAAAGCAATGATGATTTTGTGCGACATCCGGGCATCGTTTTGGTTGCCAAAACGCGTCAGCATCCACTCGGCTCCGGTGGAAACATTAGATCTGCGCAGCCATATCGACAAATAGACCATCATGAAAATCTGATTGAAAACCGGCCACAACCAGGGCAGCCATATGCTTTTGATTCCATAAACAAACATGATCGAAACCATCCAGACCGTACCGGAGATGTCGAACATCCCGGACGCATTGGATACGCCAAGCATCCAGAACGGCATCGATTTCCCGCCTAATAAATAGTCATTCTTACTTCGTCCGGCTTGTTTCTTAAGAATAATCCCGATCGCGGTCACTAGTACCAAATAGGCAAGTATGACCAGGAAATCAATTAGTTGTATCTTCATTAAGGGTTCACAAATTTCAGCGGTTTTTTGCTATTTAATGAAATTTGGATACAATTAACAGATTGGTCCTTCTGAATTGATACAAACATATTTACTATTCGAATGGGGTGTATAATACTATTTTATCAATAACTAGAATTATAAATACTGATTTTATGAATATTGCAGTGATATATTGTTCTTTAAGATGTGTTAATGTCACCAGTTGTTCTTAATTTGCATTATAAGGGCAATTTTTGGTGATAAAGACACATTCGTTGAATAATACATAATCAACGCGTCCTGAATACATTTAAACCTAACTATCTTAGAGAAGTACAGCCTATGAGCGAAATTTACCGCGAAATAACTCCTTTGACGCAGTATGACTGCTTTACTGTTTTTGCAAGGAGAAAGACCATTTTTGACTTCCCGCTTCACAACCACGATGAGTACGAGCTGAATCTGATATTATCGGGTAAGGGTGTAAAGCGTATTATCGGTGACCATACCGAAGTAATTGACGATGCGGAGCTCGTTCTTGTGGGCAACAATCTGCCTCATGGCTGGCTCATGAATGCGTATCAATGGGAGGAAGGGATGCCCGAGGTGCACGAAATCACCGTTCAGTTTCACCGGGACCTGTTTGATGATAAATTTCTCAAACGCAACCAGTTGTTTTTCGTGCGGTCATTGTTGGAGAAGTCGGCCAAAGGGATTTCGTTCTCAAAAGAGACGATCGAGCGTATTATGCCACGACTGAAAGCATTGGCGCAAAAAAGCGGCTTTGATTCGATCCTGGAACTGATGTCGATTTTGCATGATCTGTCAGTGTCGAGAAATATGCGTACGCTTTCCAACAGCACTTTTACGGATGATAATGTCAACTTTAACAGCCGCAGGATCGAGAAAGTCTTTGCGCATATGCGGGACAATTATGACAAGGAGATTAATCTGGAAGGAGTTTCCAGGCTGGCTGGGATGTCGGAGGTTTCCTTTAGCAGGTTTATCAAGAAAAGGACCGGCAAAACCTTCATTGAAAGCCTGAATGAGATAAGGCTGGGCCATGCTTCGAGGTCCCTGATCAATACGACGAATACAGTCTCTGAAATCGCGTATAAATGCGGGTTTAATAATTTGTCCTATTTCAACCGGATATTTAAAACCAAAAACGGATGTACGCCGAAGGAGTTCAGGGATAACTATTCGGGGACGAGGACGTTTGTTTAGCGGGAGAATTTTGAATGAGTGAATGAGTGAATGAGTGAATTTTGAATGCGTGAATATTTAAATAAAAAGAGTTCAAAGTTGGATATTATCTCAACTTTGAACTCTTCCCGACTCAATGATCTTACGATACATTCAGTCATTCACTCAATCACTCATTCAGTCATTGATCACCTATACTTTCAGCATCCATCCAAAGATGTCTTCTTCTTTGCCAGTCCTGAGGTCGGTAAGGTAGGTTTTCACCTTGTTTACAAAGGAATCCTCTTTAATCTCAGGAAGTGGGTAGTCCACACCTTCGTAGGCAATCGTTGCAAACGGAGAGATAACCACAGCTGTTCCTGCTCCGAAAGCTGCTTCGAGGCTACCGTCTTTTAAGCCGTCAATGATCTCTTTTACGCTGATCCTGCGCTCTTCCACGGGGATACCCCAATGTTGTGCGATAGCGACAATGCTTTTCCGGGTAATACCGTCAAGCGTAGTTTCGGAAACATAAGGAGTGACCAGTTTGCCGTCCAGGATGAACATAATGTTCATTGTTCCCGATTCTTCAATGTATGCGTGCTCGCGTGCGTCGGTCCAGATCAACTGGTCGTAGCCTTCCTGCTGAGCAAGCTTGGCTGGATACAATGAGCCGGCATAGTTACCTGCACATTTGGTACCGCCAACGCCACCTTCCGCTGCACGGATATAATGTGTTTCCACTTTCACACGCGGAGGCTTAGCGTAATAGGTGCCTACCGGGCTTGTGAAAATGATAAAGTAGTAAGAGTCAGATGGTTTTACGCCAATGTAAGGATCGGTCGCAAACATGTACGGACGAATATACAGGGAGCATCCTGGTTGTGAAGGCACCCAGCCTGCATCCAGGCGAAGCAGTTCAGTCAGTCCGTTCATGAAAATTTCCTCAGGAATGGTAGGCATGCAAAGGCGCTCAGCCGATTTGTTGAGCCTTTTCCAGTTATCGATCGCGCGGAAAAGAAGAACTTCACCTTCTTCATCCTTGTAGGCTTTCATTCCTTCAAAAATAGCCTGTCCGTAATGTAGCGCCGCTGTTGCCGGGCTTAGCGAAAGGTCACCATAAGGGACAATCCGAAGATCCTGCCATTGGCCTTCACGGTATTCGGCGATGAACATATGGTCGGAGATATTCCGTCCAAAAACGAGATTGTTGAAATCAACCTCTTGCAAGCGGGATTTTGCCGTCTGCTGAACCTCTATTTGTATTGTGTCGGCTGTCATAATGCCAAAAATTTGATTTTCAAAAACGCTTTTACATGGTTGTCATCGCGGACTTTTTCTGATATGCGACTTCTTTCTTCAGTCCCGCAATTTAAAAAATTAATTCTATAAATAACGGATATTTAGTATAACAATTATTTTTTTGGAGATACCCTCGGCTGCCACGTAACTTCTTCAATTTGTAGCTCATACGTCATCATCCGGCAAAGCATAAAAAGGTAGTCAGACAGGCGGTTGAGATAACGTATCACGACGGATTCGACCTCTTCACCCTGCTGCAAATGGATCACAGCTCTTTCGGCGCGGCGGCAGACGGTACGGGCAATGTGGCCGAATGATACGGACGGATGTCCGCCAGGTAAAACAAATGCCCGCAGTGGAGGAAGCTGAGAGTCGATTTGATCCATTTCATTTTCAAGCAAAACTATATCTGCCTCTGTCAGATCGGGCAGAATCTTCTTTTTTTGGTCGGATTCCGAGGCCAGATGTGACCCCATCGTAAAAAGCCTGTCCTGGATTTCCTTCAATAAATCTCTGCGTTTTTCATTGACAGGCTGATCGCGGAGCATTCCGATGTAACTGTTTAATTCATCAACTGTCCCGTATGCGTCAATCCGGACGTGTGCTTTGCTCAGGCGAGTACCTCCAATGAGGGATGTTGTGCCCTTATCGCCGGTCTTTGTGTAAATTTTCATTTAGAACTTATTTCAATACGACGAATAACCATTGCCAATTAGGTTTTAGAAACTCCCCAACCTAATTTTGCACCCAAATTACTATGGCGAAAAAAACCTCTACAGGGTACTGATTCATGAAAGTTACAACATTTGCAATAAAGATCTGGCGTTGGCTATCTCTGTTATTTGTTATCGGGGCGTTGATGTGGACCTACTCCCTGTTTCCGGAAATGGTAGCGGTAGATTTCTCAGACACCGGCCTAGCAGAAAAATATTTAAGTAAAGAACATGTGTTTTACATTGTTATGGGGTTGTTTCTGCTGAACAATGTACTCATTACGGGATTAGCGAAACACGTTCCCAAGGTGGATGCGATGAACCTGCCGATTTTAAACAAAAAAGCCTGGGCTGCACACCGCACAGAACTAGATGAGCATCTTACAAACTGGCTTTACTGCCTGGTGGCGGTGATTAACACCATTATCGGATTCAGTCTGTTGGCCCTTGCGACTATCAACAGTATGCAGTATAAGATGGACGTTTTCGATTTCTCGTGGGTTTACTACGTCGGTTTAGGGCTTATCTTTTTCGTGTTTTTACTTCCCCTGCGCCTGCTATGGGCACCAGCGCCGGAAGAAAGGCTGTAATCTTTGGATAGAATGAAAGGGGACGATATTCAGCTGGACGACTATGTTTACGATCTGCCTGATGACAGGATTGCACGCTATCCGCTGGAACAAAGGGATGCTTCTAAATTGCTGGTTTATAAAAATGGTATAATTGCTCACGAGCATTTCACCGACTTACCTTCCAATCTGCCGGCCGAGACATTACTTGTTTTTAACGATACCAAAGTAATACCCGCCCGCGCCTACTTTAAAAAAGAGACCGGCGCGGTCATTGAAATACTGCTTTTACATCCCGAAGCTCCAACCCGCATTATTAACGACGCCATGCTTATAAGGCACTCCTGCGTTTGGGAATGCATGATTGGAAACAAGAAACGGTGGAAATTAAAGGATAAGTTGACTACTGAAATAGTTGTTGATAGCCAGCTGGTAAAATTACAGGTTGAGTATGCTGATTATGATCTCAATCATGTGAAACTATCCTGGGATCAGGACATTGTATTTTTGGAAATAGTCAAGGCTCTCGGAGAAATTCCATTGCCGCCATACCTAAACCGGGACACAGAAGAGCGTGATAGTCAGACTTACCAGACTGTTTACGCACATCACGATGGAGCAGTAGCCGCGCCCACTGCTGGCCTCCATTTTACTCCCAATATTTTTGAAAAACTGAATGCAAAAGGTATCAGGAGGTCATTTCTGACATTGCATGTAGGTGCAGGTACTTTCCAGCCGATCAAGGTAAGTTCGATCATCGAGCACCGGATGCACTCCGAGCAGGTCGTTTTTACGAGAGATTTGATTAATGACCTTCTTCAAAGTCCTGATATGATCGTACCTGTTGGTACCACTTCGCTTCGTTCGCTGGAAAGCTTGTACTGGTACGGCGTTAAGCTTTTCAGAAAAGAAACTTCGATATTTCAGATTGAAAAATTGTATCCCTACACTTTTGAAGGTCAGGAGCTTCCCACTGCATCCGAATCCTTAAAAGCGATCGCGGACTTTATGGATCAGGAAAATCTGGTCGAACTGGTCGGAGAAACAGAGATCTTTATATTTCCCGGATACCAGTTTCGCTTATGTAAAGGATTGATTACCAACTATCACCAGCCAGGTTCTACATTGATATTACTGGTAGCCGCATTGGTTGGTAACGATTGGAAACAGATTTATACCGAAGCACTGAGCAAGGACTACCGGTTTTTAAGTTATGGCGATTCTTCGTTGCTTTGGAGGAATGGTTGAATGGGCTGGTTATTTCATTTGAAATAATTTTTGGTTAATTTGTCCACTGTTAACCGCACGATTATGGGTCACCCGCAAGTTTCAGAGCAGAAATACTCCGTTGCCGAATATTTGGAAATGGAGGAAAAGAGTGAAATCCGTCATGAATACTATGACGGGGATATCTACGCTATGGCCGGAACTACGATGAATCACAACAGAATCGTTGGGAGGATCCGAAATCTAATGGAGAGAAACTTTTTACCTGCCGGCTGTGATGTGTTTGCTGAAAACGTGAAAGTGGAAGCGATCCCAAACTTTTACTACCCATACCCTGATGTCATTGTAACCTGTTCACCGGAGGATATTAATGGGACATATATTGTTAAGAATCCGGTTATTCTGGTAGAAGTGTTGTCCAAATCATCGGCCAGTTACGACCGCGAGTTCAAATTAAGGCGTTATAAAAGCATTCCATCTCTTCAGTATTATTTGCTGGTTTCGCAGAATGAATATTATGTAGAGCTTTTCACACGAACAGAGCAGAAGGATATCTGGACTTATCAGACTTTTGATAATGTAAATGATGTAATCCGTTTCGAAAGAATGAATTTTGAAATACAAGTTTCTTTAATCTATGAAAACATTAAGTTTAGTGCAGAAGAGGAGTGGGTGTAGATAAATCATTTAACCCACACAACCTCACTCATTGCCGACACCCCATTCTCATTAAACGCCTCAATCGCGAAGTAGTAAGGCACTCCTACATTCAATGCTCTCAGTTCGAATGTGTTCGGATCATCGTTCCAAAATTGATAAGTCTGGTATAGTTTGTCTGGTGCAATGCCCCACAGAACATTGTAGCCGATCACGCCGGGAATTTTTTCCCATTTCAAATCTGCATTGCGTGTGTCTTTTTGCCTGATAGCCGTGAAATTTTTAGGAGTAGGGGGCACTTTCCCAAATCCATTTCCGAAAACCCTGAATTCGCTGATAGCCAAATTGGGTGAAGCGACGTGAATGTGCTCGTAACGTACATAACGGGCACGCACGGGTTGCGCCAGCTCAATGTATGCACACGGGCGGTCACGCTTGGGTTCCTGCGTGAGATCGCTGGCAAGGTCCCATTTCTTTCCGTCTTTGGAAGTTGATATTTTAAACTGCGTGTAAACCCGTGCTGGGTCATTGTCAAAAATGTCGGATTTGTAGTCGGTGTAGTTGATTTGGACAGCTTTGACTTCCTGTTCGGTCTGCAAATCAATGGTTAAAGTCTCGCCCGGCTTGTTCTGTTTGGCTGCCCAGAAAGTTCTGGGATTTTCATCGGTGATTTTAGCAGCAGCCATTGTATCCAGTGTTGAAGAGGCCGTAACAGGCTTTTTGTATGACAATAACATCCAGCCGGTGAACAATTCGTCACCTTTTCCCTGCCATGTCTTCGTTGTCATTTTGTGCGGGAAGTCGCCGAAGCGGGTATTGGCGAACATTTGTCCATCTTTGTCGAATCCGGCCGGGTACATGACGATCCTGCGTTCCATTCCCCAGTTGAGGCCGATCCATGACGTACCGGTGTTCCAGTAATTGCCATAATTATCCTGAAAAGTATTTCCATGGCCCGCACCGGTCGCAAAGCCACCAGGTCTGTAGGAAACGGGATTGTAATTGGCATAAGTAAATGGTCCCAACGGATCGTCGCTGACGTAAGTACCATTGGCATACACATTATATTCCGTTCCCGGAGCGCCGTATTGCAGGTAGTACTTTCCTTTGTGTTTGGTCATCCACGCGCCTTCCGTAAACGGTTTGAATGGGTCAGAATGGTTTGGCCCGAAGCGTTCCCAGCCATGTTCGTACTGATTGAGCCAGAACATGGCTTTATACTGACCTTTGAAAGCCAACCTTTTGGAATAATCGAGTTCCGAGCCAAAAATCGGGTAGACATTGGAAGAACCCCAGTACATATACCATTTATCAGTGTCAGCGTCGTGGAAAAGCGCGGGGTCCCAGGGGCCGATATCTTTGGGCAACCGGGGCGTCCAGCGGTTATAAAATTCCCAGATACCTTTTTCAGGGGCAACAGAATATAGGATAGGCCGCGACTCGAATGTAGATTGAAACAAAAACAATGTATCGCGAACGGAAACGGCTGCCGGGGCGCACATATCTTCAAACGGCCAGCGATTGGCAGTGAGGTATTTCCAGTGGATCATGTCTTTGGAATGCCAGTAGCCACCCGAAATGGTCACGAAAAGGAAATATTCATTTTTGCCGCCTACTTTATGGTTGATGATCACGGGATCGGCACCTGAGCGATAACTAATGTTGTCATTCAATTGCTCAAAATTGTATTTGTAGTCAATATCCATCGGATTGCAGTAGGTCGTTTGTGCAAAACCCGTGTAAGAGATTGTCAATGAGAGCAATGAGAGCAAAATTTGAAATGGCCGCGTGATCATAATGTGTTGATGATTGTGTGCAGGAAAATCTTTTAATGATGCTAAAATAGACACTTTTGAAGTAATAAGTTTTACAGTTTTTTAAAACATCTGTGGATTACAAAGTTTTAAAACCGATAACGTTTACCTTTGCCCTTCGATTTTTTTGAAATAAGAAATAGCATAAAAAATGACGATTGATTTTATTGAAGAACTGCGCTGGCGCGGTATGCTTCACGATATGATGCCCGGTACGCATGAGCAATTGCAAAAGGAAATGACCGCCGGTTATATCGGTTTTGACCCTACGGCTTCGTCTCTGCATATAGGTAATCTGGCTACGATTATGCTACTGGTACATTTTCAACGTGCTGGTCACAAGCCTTTTGCATTAGTAGGTGGCGCAACGGGAATGATCGGCGACCCGTCGTTCAAAGCATCGGAGCGTTCTTTTTTGGATGAAGATACATTGCGTTTTAACCAGGAAGGGATCAAAAAGCAGTTGGAACAATTTCTCGATTTTGACTGCGGCGATAATTCGGCGGAAATGGTCAATAATTATGACTGGTTTAAAGACATTGGTTTTCTCCAATTCTTGCGTGAGGCAGGGAAGTTTCTCAGTGTCAACTATATGATGTCCAAAGATTCTGTGAAGAAACGTTTGGAAACGGGTATCTCATTCACAGAGTTTTCGTACCAGCTTTTGCAGGGTTACGACTTTTATCACTTATATAAACACAAAAATGTCCGGCTGCAAATGGGCGGTTCGGACCAATGGGGTAACATTACGACCGGTACCGAGATCATTCGCCGGAAAGAGGGCGACGAAGAAGGATATTTCAAAGCATATGCATTGACTACGCCACTTCTGACCAAATCGGACGGCTCTAAATTTGGAAAAAGTGAAGGCGGAAATATCTGGTTAGATGCTTCCAAAACTTCGCCGTACGAGTTTTATCAGTTTTGGCTCAACCAAAGTGACGAGGATCTGCCGCGTTATCTGAGGGTTTTTTCGTTTAAAAACAAAGAGGAAATCGAAGCATTGGAAACAAGTCACGCAGCCGAGCCACATTTGCGAATCATGCAAAAAGCATTGGCTGCTGAATTGACTTCCCGGATACATTCGGAAAAAGCATATCAGCTTGTATTGAAGGCTTCGGAAGTCTTGTTTGGAAAAGCAACATTGGAAACTTTGCAAAGCATTAAGGAAGATGAGTTTGATACGATTTTCGACGGAGTTCCTCAGACTGAAATCTCGACTCAGGAATGGAGTGAATGTGCCAATATTACGGATTTGATTTCTACGGTAACCAGGTCTGAGGTTTACGCTTCCAAAGGCGAAGCTCGGCGTGCAATTCAGCAGAATGCAGTGAGTGTTAATAAAGTGAAAGTTACTTCTGCTGAGCAGGTATTAAGTGATTTTTCCTTGCTACAAAATCGGTTTTTGTTGATTTCGAAGGGGAAGAAGAATCATTTGATTAAGGTTGTTTAAATTGATTGATATGGGCAGGATATTCAAAACATCAAACTTCGAAGAAATGGAGGCTCTCAAAAGGAGGTTCGTGATTGAAAAAACTCCTGCGGGGCGTTTAGAAGATGAATTGAGAGCGTTAGAATTCGCCAAAACAATATACAAATCAAATCCTCTGAACTCATCAATACATTTGAATGTCAAAATCGTTTAGCTCTATTGAGGAAGCATTTGCCTGGTATTTGGAGAACATCTATAAAAGCTTGCCGGCTGATGAGAAAAAAGGTGAGTTGGTTATAGCTTGGCGCAATTTCACTCATAAGCAGGGTATATCTCAGAAAAAGATGATTTCAATTTTAAAGAGATTTGGTTTTGACGTAAATATTTCTGTGACTTACAAGAAGTAAATTTTTTTCCCAGGTTTTGTAAGAAAGAAAGACTTGGTAAGTCTTGAAGACTTGCCAAGTCTCGCTTGTCAGTTTTTAAAATACACAGCCAATTGTAAGATTTTCTTACAAATTTTTATATCTTTGAATGTCAAAATCATTTAGTTCAATCGAGGAGGCGTTTGCCTGGTATTTGGAGCACGTTTACAAAAACTTACCGCCAGAAGAAAAAAAAGGCGAATTGGTAAGTGCTTGGCGAAGCTTTACATTCAAACAAGGGATATCTCAAAAGCGGATGATTTCCATTTTAGAACGTTATGGATTTGATGTGAATATCTCAATTTCAGTTACTTACAAAAAGTAACTTTTTTTTGCATCGAATTTGTAAGAAAATCTTACATAATATCAAAACAAACTATAAGCCACTATATCAATGAAAGCATTATCCAATTCTCAAAAAGATTTCAGTTCGATTACGGCGGCGGAAGCAGAGTTGTTAACGCAACAATTTCATGTCATTAAAGATTTTTTTCAAACCTTTACTAGTCGTGAAATGATGGAATCCGTCAACACAATGATTGAGGGTTTTTTATTTGACGAAGGGCTGGAAAACGTTAGTCCTGAAATGCGCGTTCATATAGCCAATAATCTCCGGCTTACTACATTTCTGGTAAGCTTGGAAGAAAGTTATAGGAAGGTTTCACTCTTGCAGGGTGGTTAGTTACCATTAAGACTTACCAAGTCTCCAAGACTTGGCAAGTCTCGCTTACCATTAACTTTTCCCAGAATAAGTATTCAAAACCGGAGCAGCAGTGGGATTATACTGGTACGACTGCCAGGTGCTGTCCTCGTAAATCTCAACAATCCGGTAACCTTTATAAGCCGTTCCCCAGTTCCCGCCGAAGTGGCCGTCGAAGAAGTAAGGTTTTTTGCCGTACATTTTGGTACTGTCCTGATCGTGGTCGTGACCATTGAAAATTGCCTTCACATTGGGCGTTTTTTCAAACAAATCGATCACTTCTTTGCATTCGATACCATGCACGGTCCATTTGGCGGGGGTAATGTGCAGAAATACAAAAATCCCTTTCTTGTCGCTGTATTTGGCTATTTCGGTACGCAGCCAGTTTACATCAGGGCAAACATATTCTCCTTTTTCGTTTGAGGTGTCACCCACCACAAACGCATACTCGCCTTTTGAAAAACTATGATTGGTGGAATAGCCCCAGGTACTTTGCCAAACGTCGAGTCCCACCTTATCGTGGTTGCCGCGGCTCACATAATAAGGTACCCTGAGATTGCCCAGCGTGCTTTTGAAATCGTAGAGTAATGTGGGATCGTCGTGGATCAGGTCGCCGTTGAAAAATAGAAAATCCACTCCTTTTTGTAGCTTTTCCTTATTAACCCAACTGATCAGATCCGAATGAAATGTCTTGAAATCAGTATCCGGCTGACCATAATGGCCGTCGGAGGCCACGATAAACCGCATTGAAATTCTGGCGGGCGACTTGCCGGTTTCAGGCTCGGATAAGTAAGTAAGCCCGGGAAGTGCAGGGAGTAATTTCAGGAAAGAACGTCTCTCGAATTGCATGGTTATGGGTTGCGTTGGATTAGGTCAGGGGTAGTTTTATTCTTTCAAAAATAGTTATTCATCCGTGATATTTTCTTTATCCTTGCAGGTTGTTAACAATATTTAATATAAAATTCTAATTCATGGATCGCCTTATTCTGCAAAAAGCGGCGTCGTATTGTGCTTACCAGGAAAGGACGCAAGATGAAGTGAGGCAGCGTCTCAAAAAGTGGAATGTATGGGGTGAGGAAGCGGACGAACTGATCGCAGAGCTCATTTCAATGAATTACCTGAGCGAGGAACGCTTTGCGAAAACTTATGCCGGAGGGAAATTCAGGATCAAGAATTGGGGCCGAATGAAGATCAAGCAGGAGTTACAGCGGCGAGGCCTTAGCACTTATAGCATTGAAAAAGGGATGAACGAAATTGAGGATAAGGTTTATGTCGAAGGGCTTAGGACGCTTTTGACAAAAAAGAAGATTTTGCTCTCAAAAACGGAAACAGACGCATTTAAACTTAAAAATAAACTGGCAAGGTTTGCTCTGGGGAAGGGATATGAGAGTGAGCTGGTGTGGAAGGAGCTGGAAAGTTTGTAGGAAGACTTGCCAGGTTTTCAAAACCTGGCAAGTCTCAACATTAAAAATCAGAATCGAACGAAATCTTGTGGCCGGAGTCTTTGTCTTTTACTCCGCTCATTACACCGGCTTTTTGGTATTCTCCAACGCGTTTTTCGAAGAAATTGGTCTTCCCTGGAAGCGAGATCAGTTCCATGAAATCGAATGGATTGGCTGAACCGAACTGCTTGGGGCAACCTAACCTTTCAAGCCAGAAATCGGCGATGTATTCTATATATTGTTTCATCAGCTCTGCATTCATCCCGATCAGTGAAACAGGCAATGCTTCGCTTACAAATTCCTTTTCAATCTCAACAGCATCCATCATAATTTCAATCACTCTTTCCTGAGGCAATTGATTGACAATGTGCCTGGTATAAAGCAAACATGCAAATTCGCAATGCAGTCCTTCGTCACGTGAGATCAGCTCATTTGAAAACGAAAGTCCTGGCATTAGCCCGCGTTTTTTCAACCAGAAAATAGAGCAGAATGAGCCGGAGAAGAATACGCCTTCCACGGCGGCAAAAGCAATGATCCGTTCAGCGAAAATAGGGCTGTTGATCCATTTAAGAGCCCAGTCCGCTTTTTTCTGAACACATGGAATGGTGTCAATGGCTCTCAGTAAATGGTCTTTTTCAGCCGGATCTTTGATATAAGTGTCAATCAATAGAGAATATGTCTCGGAATGGATGTTTTCCATTGCGATCTGAAATCCGTAGAAGCATTTGGCCTCCGCATATTGTACTTCGCTCAAAAAATTAACGGCAAGGTTTTCGTTCACTATACCATCGGAAGCAGCAAAAAATGCAAGAACGTGAGAGATAAAGTGACGTTCTCCGTCACTGAGGTTCTCCCAGTCTTTCTGATCCTGCGACAGATCTATTTCTTCTGCGGTCCAGAATGAAGCTTCGTGACGTTTGTACATTTCCCAGATATCGGAATGCTTGATCGGAAATAATACAAACCGCAATGGATCTTCAATCAACAGGGGTTCCTGCCTGGTAAGTTCTTGTGACATAGTGACTTTAAATTTTTACGGGGATCAGATTTATATAACTTTATAATAATCCTGGCCGGAAGGGCGGGCCCGAAGGAGAACAAATCTACACGCTTTGAGCCGAAAATTCAAGGAGAAGCAAAGCAAATTGAAATACTTATTTAGAAAAATTCTTCTCTGGAATAAGTTAACTTTGTTGCTTTCAAATTGTTAAATGCCCGGTAATTTCTCTCGGGAAAAAGTAAATTTTAATCCCCAGACTCTTGAAGATTTCCGGATTCACAATCATCAGAAATGCGGTAATTAATGACTATCCGATCGTGGAAGCGATCACGTCTATTCTGCCTGTGGTGGATGAAATGCTCGTGAGCGTTGGGTATAGCGATGATGATACCCTGGAACTGATCCGGAATATTGGCTCGGACAAAATCCGGATCGTGGAGTCGGAATGGGACATGTCGCTGCGTGAGGGAGGAAAGGTACTGGCTGTGGAAACGGACAAAGCGCTTCGGCAGATTTCGCCGGATACTGATTGGGCATTCTACATTCAGGGTGATGAAGTAGTGCATGAAAAGTATCATGGCGCCATCCGGGAATCGTGTAACAGGTATGCAGATGATCTGCGGGTGGAAGGTTTGCTGTTCGACTACCTGCATTTTTATGGTACTTACGATTATGTCGGTGACAGCAGGAAATGGTACAGAAGAGAGATTCGCATTATCAGGAACGAAAATAAATTGAATCATCCTGAAATTTCTGCCTTTCGCGACGCTCAGGGTTTTCGCAAAGGACATACGAAGCTGAATGTGAAGCATTCGGGCGCGGCGGTTTACCATTATGGCTGGGTAAAAAGTCCGGCGCAGATGAAGACCAAAATGAAGAATGTGAGCCGTTTCTGGAATGAGGATAAAGAATGGGAAAAGATTTTACAGTCGGAAGATTTCTTCAATTACGAAGAATTTGATTCTCTGAAACTTTTCGATGGCACACATCCTGCGGTTATGCAGAAGAGAATTGCAAAGCAAACCTGGAAGGTAAATCTGGATACATCCAAAAAGAAATTCCGCCTGAAAGATGCCCTGCTATATTGGTTCGAAAAAAAGACCGGCAGGCGCTTATTCGAGTTTCGGAACTACAAATTCATCTGATAAATTCTCGTATTGCAATAGCTTTTTTGAGTCGCGGCTAACAGATTACTAGAATAATCGAGTTTTTTTAGCAACACATTTCGAATCGCTTGCGCATTAATGAATGTCTAAGCAAGGCTCATTTCGATTAGAAAGTTATATTTGTTAGAATAATTTTAAATTGTAATTATCACTGCAAATCAATGTTCGAATATTTTAAAAAATCGATAGCACGCAAAAAGGCCCGTCGCCAGTTTCAGGAGTATCCTCACGTAATCGATACTTTTTTATTGGAAGAAGAAGGTTCCGTATCGTTTGCTAACTGGAAAAACCCGCTTGTAAATGCCAAAGTAATTACGCAGGGAGAGATTAACTTTTTCAAGAAATTTATCCCGAAAGGCAGCCTTTGCATCGATATCGGAACTAACATTGGCGACACGACCGTACCTATGGCCCTGGCGGCTGGTAAGGAAGGAACTACGCTAGGTTTTGATCCTAATCCACACGTATTTAAGATATTAGAAATAAATGTATCGTTGAATAAGGACAAGACGAATATTATTCCCCTGCCTTATGCCATTACAAAAGACGAAGGGGAATTTTATTACAGTTCCTCAGAAGCATCTTTTGGAAACGGAGGTATTTCAAATGAAATCGTAGAAGACCAAGGCGCATTCCAGCTTTCCACTAAAATTAAGGGCATTACCTTAGAGAAATATCTCAAAGCAAATCACCCAACGTTGTTGTCAAAACTTTCTTTCATTAAGGTAGACGTGGAAGGTGCTGACAAAGAGGTTATCAAATCAATTGCTGACTTAATTAAGGAATTTAAGCCGGTACTGGTAGCGGAATGTTTCCCGAAATCAACTCCGAAAGAGAGGGCTGAGCTATATCAGATCGTGTCAGACTTCAATTACGAACTTTATTATTTCTCCGACTTTCATGAAAATGCGGAGATCATAAAAATTGAAGATGCCAGGGATATGAACAAATGGAAGACCTTCAACTTTTATTCTCTTCCGGTAGGGAAGCAGGTTTGATTTTCAAATCCATTTTTTCCTTCTGAAAAACCACAATACTACGAGCGAAGAGAGGATCATTAGTAAAAGCGAAATCCAGAATCCCCAAGGTTCACCAGTCGAAGGGATATGATCATAATTCATGCCGAAAATACCTGCGATGAGTGTGGGCGGCATAAAAATGATCGTTACCACCGTGAATATCTTAATCACCTGGCTTTGTTCCAGGTTGATTAAGCCCATAAAGGTATTTTGAAGGTATTCCAGCCTCTCAAAATTGAACGTGGTGTATTCCAGCAGTGAGCTGATATCTTTGAGAATGATCCTCAAATGTTCTTTCCGGTCTTCGGGAAAATACTGACTTCTCAGAATTCCTGAAAGTACCCGCTGCTTATCAATGCTCGTCTCGCGTAGCATCATCGTAATTTCCTGCAATCCACTGATCCGGATCAGTACTTCCTGCCGGGCTTTTTGCTCGTGAGTAAGATCCTTGCTGATCGCCGAAATATCGCGTGAAATACCTTCCAGAGAGTCGGCATCTGCTTCAATGCGGGTTTCAAGCAGTAATAGCATAAAATCAACGCCATTCTGAATCCCTTCGGGGCTGACTTTCATCTTTTTTACCGTGTCAGCAAACGTTTTGGAATCCCCGCGACGGTAGGTAAACAACACATTTTGATGTAAAATAAAAGAGATAGGGTAGGTTTCGTAGCCGTCCCGGTCTATCTTCAAAAAGTTGGAGTTCGCGTTGATGGTCTCGTTCTGTTCAAAAAAGCGGGAGCTGCTTTCAATCTCCACAATCTCCTGTGGCGTTTGAAAACTGATGTTACATTTGTTCTCCACCCATTCCTCTTCCTCCGCCGTGGGAGACTGCAAATCCACCCAGACAAGGTTTTTGACTTTGCCCAGTTCACGAATATCATTTTCGCGTTTAATCAGCCGGCCTTCTTTGTAAAATATACGTACCATTTTTTAAAGTTGGGAAATTATATTCAAAAGGGTGTGGAAGACTAAAAAGATATATGTAATTTCGGAAAAACACGCACTTGTGAATCAGAAATTTTATCCACTGACAGCCTCGGCTGATTCCCTCACTTTTACTTTTCAGAGCCTTTCGACGCATAAAACCGTACCGAAAGAAATTCAGTTTATTAAGATCACAGACAAGCTGTACAATCTTGCTTTCGGCGATTTACAAATGAATGACGAAATTGACGATCTCGTTGTCACAAATAATAAGGATACCGAACTTGTGCTTGCCACAGTCATTCAAGCTATTCAGGCATTTTTGAAGTCTTATTCTCAAAATGCGGTTTATTTTACAGGAAGCACGCCGTCAAGAACTCGCCTATATCGTATTATTCTAAATCGTGAATATGTTAACTGATGTGATGTGTTTGAGGTTTATGGAGTTTTAGGAGACAAAATAATTCCATTTGAGACAAATGTTCGATTTAAGGCGTTTATTGTTAAAATGAGAGAAGTATGAAAACGACAGAAAAAAAATTGGTAGATCTTTCACGAGTTAAGGTGGATCCTAATATGAAAAGGCACAAATTGAGCCCTTCGATGGAGAAAAAAGTGGAAGAAGCTAAAAGAACCATCGAGGAATTGCGGAAATCAGGAAAAAATGATTTTTTATTTTAATTGATCTTCCAGCTAATCGTATTTTTGCGTGATGCGAAATACTGCTTCTCCGGGAATCTTCACGACGCAATTCTGGCTGCTGGGCCTCAGCTCATTCCTCTTTTCTTCCAGCTTCAACATGCTCATACCCGAACTGCCGGGTTATCTTTCATCCATGGGCGGCGCAGAATACAAAGGTTCTATCATTGGATTATTCACATTGACTGCCGGCTTGTCAAGACCATTCAGCGGCAGACTTACCGACAGAGTCGGTAGGGTACCTGTCATGGCTTTTGGGTCTATTGTCTGCTTTATCTGTGGGTTTCTATATCCAATATTCACGACGGTGATGCCTTTTCTGCTTTTACGGCTCGTTCACGGATTTTCTACCGGGTTCAAACCCACGGGAACTGCGGCATATGTAGCGGACATTGTTCCGGCCAACCGCCGGGGAGAAGCAATGGGAATTCACGGCATGTGTATGGGGGTAGGCTCTGCATTTGGGCCCGCGGTCGGCAGTATGATCAGCATGACATTTTCGTTAAATGCGCTGTTCTACACATCATCGCTTTTTGCATTCCTTTCGATTGCGATCCTTCTAAATATGAAGGAAACGCTGAAGGAAAAGCAGCGGCTCTCAGTCAAATCTTTTCAAATCACCTGGCGCGACGTATTTGAGCCCGATGTATTTAGCCCCGCTCTCATCACTTTTTTATGCTATTTTGGCTTCGGGGCAGTTTCTACGGTTACCCCCGATTTTAGTGATTACCTGGGGCTGCAAAACAAAGGATACTATTTCATGGTCTTCACGATTTTCTCCATTCTTGTGCGTCTTTTTGCAGGGAAAATCTCTGATAAGCATGGCCGTATGCCTGTTACCATTGTAGGGTGCAGCATTTTGATAGTTGCTATGGTCATTACGGGCTATGCGAATTCCATCAGTTTGTTTTTGACGGGCGCAGCATTCTTCGGAGTTTCTATGGGTATACTTTCACCGGTACTTTCAGCATGGACGGTCGATTTGAGTCGGGACGATAACAGAGGTCGGGCGATTGCGACGATGTTCATATCCCTCGAAGCTGGTATCGGGTTAGGTGCGTTTTTGTCTGCTGCGATCTTTGCAAACCAGCGTCATAATCTGGAAAATGTATTTTATTGCATGGCAGGCTTTGCACTGGCGGCATTAATTTATGTTGTGTTCCTATATCAATTTAAAAGACACCGTTCCCGTGCTATTTGAAGATACTTATCAAACCATCGCCGCTCCCACGGAAAGTTTGTTTAAAGATAAAGGAAGTAGATTTTTAGCTTTCGCATACCCCATTCTCAATGATAGCGATGCGAAAACCTATCTGAATGAGCTTCGCGAGCTTCATCCGAAAGCAGTTCACCATTGCTACGCATATCGCTTGGGGACGGACAGGATGAGTTACCGTATGAGCGATGACGGAGAACCTTCGGGTACTGCGGGCAGACCTATTTTAAATACATTGTATTCTAAGAATGTTACGAATATTCTGGTAGTAGTTGTGCGGTATTTCGGCGGTACATTGCTTGGTGTACCGGGACTGATCAATGCTTACAAGCTGGGGACAGAAGGTGCATTGGAAAATGCTGAAATCATAACCAGGCATTTTTTCAGCATTTACAATCTGTCATTTTCTTACATTCAAATGAACGACGTCATGCGGATCGTTAAAGAAATGGATCTGCCGGTTACTGATCAGGTTTTTGAAATGGAATGTCAAATGAATGTGGAAGTCCGTACTACGCTCACCGAGCGTTTTATGGATCGGTGCGAAAAGGTGGAAGGGCTTGTGGTAAGCCTCAAAACCTGATCATTCGTTGTCTTTCAGCATTCTGATGAAATCCTCTTCGTACTCTTTGAGTGCTTTCAGTAGCTCCTTCAATTCCTTTTCTTCCGGCGTACCTTTTTTTGCACCATAAATTTCATCAGCTCTTTCTGATGCTTTCTCGTAGTCACTTTCGTTTATCAGCTTCATCACTTATGGATTTAATATTTTATCAAAAGTATTTATTGTAAAACAATGCACAAAAAAACCGGCCGCGGGGACCGGTTTTTTTCAATTTAGTTCAGATTAAAAACCTATTACGTTATTAGTATCCAGGATTTTGGGTCAATGTAGGCTTTCCGTCCAGCTGACTGTTCAGGATTTCATCCTGAGGAAGCGGGTAGTAAAGGTTTTTGGCAGTGAATGTTTTACCCGACAAATAACCTCTCTTGCTGAATACACGTCCTGATGGCTCTTTTCCAGGTACTGCTTCTTCCGCAGCATATTTGTTAAGCACTTTTTCTGCAATGCCCCAGCGTACCAGGTCGAAGAAACGATGTCCTTCCATTGCAAATTCAAGTCTTTGCTCCATACGTACCGCATTTCTTGCGAAATCAGCACCTTTGGCAGCAAAAGTACCGGCCGCATAGGGCTCAACTTTATAAGTCACAGAAGCATCCTGAACGGATCCTGTTTTTGCACGGTTACGGATCTGGTTAACATATCCCTCAGCCACAGCCAGGTTTCCCAATTCAATTTCGCATTCAGCCAGCCACAACAATACGTGCGACAGCTTGATCATGCGGAAGTTGTTGTTCACGTTCCTTTTGCTGGTAGAGTGGGTAGTACTGTTTTCTTCGGCCAGGTAGTACATCCATTTTTTACCTGTAAACGGACCTGCATATACCTGATCACGGATCCAGGCAGAACCCGGCATCGGGCCCCAATCCAGGAAGTTTACCCCGCGACGTCCAACTGTCCAGTCGAGACGGGGGTCAACAGGTACTGTTTTGTCCAATGTAAATGCAGCTGAACTTACAATTCCCTGATCATTTGGAAGGTCTACTTTATTGTAAGTATCCAACGTTCCGTCAGCGGCTGTACCAATCATTGGCAGCCCGTTTTCTGTTTTGAATGCATTCACGAGGTTATGAGAAGCCTGGTAAAAACCGCAGCATCCACGTCCGGGAGCACCAGCAGAATAGGGCCAGTTCAGGTTGTCACCCGCGTTACCATTGTTACCATTGGTCCCGTCATTTACTGAAAACTGTACCTCGAAAATAGACTCAGAGTTGTTGTTTCCGGTTGTTCTGTAGTTGTCGTGGTAGTTAGCAACCAGTTTCTTGCCTGAGTTGGTTACCACATCATCAAGCAGAGCTTTTGCCTCAGCCCATTTTTTCTCAAACAAGAAAGATTTGGCCAGGAAAGACTTGGCAGCCCATTGTGTAGCTCTTCCTTTTTGAGCCTGTGTAGTAGGCAAATTCTCTGCTGCAAATTTGAAATCAGCTTCGATTTTAGGCCAGATATCCTCCGTATTTGGAATTTTGGTGGAGTTGGGATCAGCAGCTACATATACCGTTTCGTCAATGTAAGGTATTTTATTCCACATCTTTTTGGCTTCAAAATGGAAGAAACCTCTTAAGAAACGAGCTTCCGCGATCACCTGCTTTTTCTCCGCCTCGGTCATATCTTTTACGAGTTCACCGTTAACGATCTGGATAACTTCGTTACATCTTGCAACGCCGTCATATTGATGCCACCATTTTCCAAGGAAGTAAGTGTTATCCGAAAGCCAGTTGTATTGTTCGATGAAGGACTGCTCTGGCTGGTCACCGGCATCTGTTCCTTTTACCGCATCATCGCTGGCAATTCCACCGAAAACATAGTTTGAAACAGTCGACTGACGACCTGTGTTTCCGGATCCCACTCCATCTACAAGCGAGTAGGCGCCGATCAACAATGCGTTGACGCCGTTTTTGTTGCTCAATTGTTCCAAGGACGCTCGGCCTTGTGGTTTCAGATCGAAAAAGCTGTCAGAGCAAGAAAAGCTCAGTCCAATTAAGACGATTATTAAGGTTATTTTTTTCATTGTTACAATATGAAATTTCGTGAATATCAGAGGATTAGAAGCCAAAACGTAAACCTACAAGATATGATTTGGAGACAGGGTAAGCACCTTCATCCACACCCAGGTGTTTGTCCTCATTGTCATTACCTGACCTTCTCAGGTTGATGTCTGGATCAAGACCGGTGTATTTGGTGAATGTGAACAGGTTTTGTCCCTGTACATAAATTTGCGCCGATGCGATCTTCACTTTTTTCAGTAACACCGAAGGCAATGTGTAGGTCAACTGGATGTTTTTGATCCGGAAATAAGAACCGTCTTCCAGGAAGTAAGAAGAAACCTGCTGGCTGGTTGCATCACCTGAGTTAAGTCTTGGAAGCTTTGCATCATCACCTGGTTTTTTCCAAGAGTTGTAAAGCATATCCTTAGAGCGGTTACCCTGGAATACGTTGAAATCCGTCCAGTATCTTGTATAGTTGAAGATTTCGTTTCCTTGTACACCTTGTCCGAATACAGTCAGGTCGAATGCCTTGTAACCAACATTCAGGTTCACACCGTAGTTGAAATCCGGGTGAGGGCTTCCGATGATCGTTCTGTCCGCAGCGGTAATGATACCATCACCATTTACGTCCCTGAATTTGAAAACACCTTCACGTGTATAAGAACCGAATTTTGGAGCTGCATCAGCTTCCGCCTGGTCTTTAATCACACCATCCACAAAGTAACCATAGTAGCTACCGATAGGATATCCCGCTTTCGAAGCTGACATAGCCGGAAGACGAGTTGTGAATCCAAAGATGGTAGCGTTAGGGTCATTGTTCAGTTTCACCACTTCGTTTTTGTAGTGACCAAAGTTCACCCCAACAGTATAGTAGAAATCACCTTTTTTGTCGCGGAAATTCAGACCGATATCGAAACCTTTATTAGTAACCTCTCCAATGTTGGTGTAAGGAATAGTACCTGTACCAGCAGTTCTTGGTATGGCGATCTGGGTCAACATATCGGTTGTTTTACGGTTGTATACGTCAAGAACAAATTCCAGTTTGTTGTTCAGCAACACCGCGTCAAGACCAATGTTAGTAGAAGTGTTGGTTTCCCATTTACCATTGGCATTACCAAATTGTACAAGGTCAAATCCACCCACGATGGATGTTCCGGTACCGTTGATATCGTACGCATTGTTTTGTGGATCCGGCGCATAAAGCGTATAAGCGTTGTACACGTTCGGGATCAGCTGGTTACCAGTTTTACCCCAGCCAAAACGTAGTTTCAAATCGTCCAATACTTTTTTGGTCGGTTTCATGAAACTCAACTCAGTCATACGCAGACCCAACGAGAATGCAGGGAAAATACCATATCGGTTAGCTTCTGAGAAACGGGAAGATCCGTCACGACGTAATGTGAAGTCAGCCAGGAACAGGTCTTTGAAACCATAGTTGATTTTACCAAACTGCGAGAACAATGCGCTTCGTGTAGCTCCTGCGCCAGCATTGGCCAAACCTGCCGCGGAACCTGCATCCAGGTAACGGTAGTCAAGGTCATCAAATGCGAAACCACTTCTGCTGGCCTGGAAGGCTGCTGCATAAGTTTTAACAGCTTCCGTTCCTACCAGTACATTCAGATTGTGAGGTCCAAATATTTTCGAATAGTTCAAAGTGTTGAACCAGGTAATCGAGCGGTCAAGGTTGTTGATCACGTTCATGCTGTTTGCATTTCTTGCCTCAGCAGCTTCGATATCTCTGTGGAAATATTCAGAACGGTTTGTCTGGTTGTATTCAAGACCGAAGCTGGTACGTCCGGTAAGGCCTGGCAAAATGTCGATCGAAGCAAACATGTTACCGAATACGTGCGTACCTCTGGTAATGTTGTCTTTCTCACGATACAAACGTGCGAGCGGGTTAGGTGCATTTCCAAGGTTACTACCACGGCTTCCAGCAAAACCATTGTATGGGGAAGTGTTGGTTCCACCCAATGCAGCCGGGCCACCGGTGATGTCAAACACAGGAATGATCGGGTGAACACGGATCGCAAACATGATCGGGTTACTTTCATCATTGTTGGTGATACCTTGTCTTTCATCATATGAAAATGTAAGGTTCTCTCCCACTGTGATTTTGCCTTTGGTAAATTCGGTGTTAGCGCGTACAGAGTATCTTTTGTATTTGGTATATCTCAAAATACCATCTTGCTTGAAATGGTTGGCTGAGATCGCATACTTAGCAGATTTTGAACCACCTGTTGCTCCGATCTGGTAGTTGGAAATTGGAGCCGGGTCAAAAATTACATCCTGCCAGTCAGTACCTTCTTTGTTCGCTTTTGTAATGTTGAAAGCTGTTTTACCAAGATTTGGATCAGCAATGTCATTGGTATAAGTGTAGTTAGAAGGAAGTTCGCCGTAAACATTTGGATAGATATAGTCCGCAACAGTTTGCTCTCCATTTGGTCCAAATTTATATTGAACGGAAGGAGAAGTAACAGAAGGGCTTTTACCAGCTCCAATATCAGACTGGTACAAATACTCACCCAATTCTTTGGTATTCAGCAAGTTCAGCATTTTGCCGGGTCTCTGAGTACCTGTGTAGAAGTCAAATGTAATGCTTGGCTCGCCTGGTTTACCTTTTTTGGTTGTAATGATCACAACACCATTTGCAGCACGCGCACCATAAATAGAAGCCGCAGAAGCATCTTTCAATACCTGCATGGACTCAATGTCATTTGGGTTAAGCTGGTTCAGAGTTCCCTGGGTAGGTACTCCGTCAATTACATAAAGTGGGCTGTTGTTGTTAATAGATCCAAAACCACGGATACGGACCATGGTACCTCCACCAGGAGAGTTGTCATTTCCTACAGTTACCCCGGCAGCACGTCCCTGAAGCATCTGGGTAACGCTTGCAGATGGTACCGCGGTAAGCTCTTTCGGGCTGATCACCGTAACGGCACCGGTAATATCCTGCTTACGCTGAGAAGCGTAACCAGTCACAACGACTTCGGTCAAACTCTTGATGTCATCGGCGAGGGTTATGTCGATAACAGATTTTGCACCGATTACGACTTCTTGCTTTATGTACCCGATTGAAGAAAATACAAGAGCAGCATCGGCACCTTTGGCTTCGATAGAATAGCGGCCATCAGCATCGGTAACTGTTCCGGTGTTGGTGCCCCTTAGTTGCACATTGACGCCCGGGATACCGGCTCCGTCTGTGGCAGATGAGACCTTACCGGTAACCTGTCTTTCCTGCGCGTAGGATGTGCCGGAACTTAGCACTGCCCACACCAATAAGGTTACGGAAGTCAAAAAGACTCGTAAATTTTGTTTCATACAAATAGGGAGTTAATGGTTAAGAAAGTATTAAAAATTATCAATATTAAGTCAAATATAGAAATTGAGAGGACAATAGAATGTAGTGATTGGTGATATTTTTATAATAAATATTAATGTACCAACGGTTACATAAAATTTATTCTCGGAATAATATAATTATGCAATCGTTTGCATGAAGGACCAAAACTTGAAAACAAACAATCCCAAAGACTATACGCAGCCTGTTATTTTGTGAAAAATAATTGCAACTCTGAAGGCTTTTTTGTGGTTATTCAGTAATATGCTTTTTCTGCCGGAAGGCGTACACAAAAACATTGTTGATACTTTGGAATACTTAAATGGTTTAGAAGTTGCGGATCAGGATCTTATTGAAGTTCAAGGGGCACGCGAGCATAATCTCAAAAATATTGATGTCAACATTCCGCGGAATAAACTGGTCGTGGTGACCGGTATCAGTGGAAGCGGCAAATCCTCACTGGCATTTGATACTATATATGCCGAGGGGCAACGCAGGTACATGGAAAGCTTTTCTTCGTACGCACGCGGCTTTATTGGTGAAATGGAGCGGCCGGACGTGGACAAGATCAGCGGGCTGTCGCCGGTGATTAGTATTGAACAAAAGACCACTTCCCGTAATCCGCGCTCCACAGTGGGCACGGTGACCGAGATCTACGATTTCCTCCGTTTGCTGTACGCCAGAGCGGGTGAAGCCTACTCTTACGTTACGGGCAGGCGAATGATCAAACAGTCTCAGGATCAGATAGTCAACCAGTTACAAACGCAGTTTTTGGGTAAAAAAATTGTATTGCTAGCTCCGGCCGTCAAAGGTCGCAAGGGGCATTATCGCGAACTATTTGTACAGATTGCGAGGCTTGGCTACACCAAAGTGCGGGTTGATGGCGAGGTGATGGATATTACCCCGAAAATGCAATTGGACCGTTATAAGGTCCACGACATTGAAATTGTAATTGATCGGGTTGTTCCAAAGAAGGAAGAAGATGACGGACAGTCACGGTACCGGCTTAGTCAATCGGTTGCAACGGCCATAAAGCAGGGAAAAGGTGCGCTAATGGTGCTCGACGATAAAGGAGAAACGTACTATTTTTCACAGAATCTGATGGATCCGGAATCGGGAATCAGTTACGATGATCCGGCACCCAATGCATTCTCATTCAACTCCCCATATGGCTGGTGCCCGACTTGCCAGGGCCTTGGTGTTGTAGAAGAAATTACAGAGGATTCCATCATGCCGGACAAAACCCTTAGCATTACCCGCGGCGGGATTGCGCCGATGGGTGAATACCGGGAGGCGTGGATCTTTAAACAGCTGGAAGTACTTCTCAAACCATTTAAAATAACATTGATTACTCCGCTTAATAAGTTTCCCGAGGAGGCGATCAAGCTGGTATTGTATGGCAGCGAGGAAGCTGTTCCGGTACCTTCCAAAAAATATCCCGGTACTGAATGGGAAACCAAATTTGACGGTATCATCAACTTTCTGAAACGCCAGCAGGAATCTGGTAACGAAAAAATTCAGGATTGGCTGAAAGATTTCATGGTTACCCAAACCTGCCCTGAATGTAATGGAAAGCGCCTTCGCAAGGAATCGCTCCATTTCAGAATTGACGGAAAGGACATTGCCGAACTGTCAAACAGTGACGTTCGTGAATTGGCCGACTGGCTGGTGAACCTGGAAGAAAGGCTGGAAGAGCGCCAGCGTGTGATCGGGCATGAAGTGCTGAAAGAAATTCGTAAAAGGGTCGGCTTTTTACTGGACGTAGGCCTTGACTATTTGACACTTAACCGTGCGCTTCGAACATTGTCGGGCGGGGAAGCACAGAGGATACGGCTGGCGACACAGATCGGGACACAGCTTACCGGCGTGCTTTACATTATGGACGAGCCGAGCATTGGGCTGCATCAAAGAGATAATGTGCGGCTGATCAACTCGCTCAAAAGCCTTCGCGACCTTGGTAATACTGTTTTGGTAGTGGAGCACGACAAGGATATGATGCTGGCTTCGGACTATATTCTGGACATCGGGCCGGGAGCCGGACGCCACGGTGGTAATGTTGTGGGAGCAGGTGCCCCGGACGAATTCCTGAAAAACGGGTCATTGACTGCTGAATACCTGAGTGGCAGGCAGACCATTGAAGTGCCCAAAAAACGCAGAAAAGGCAATGGAAATGTCATTAGTCTGAAAGGATGTACGGGGCACAATCTTAAAAATGTGAATATGTCTTTTCCGCTTGGGACGATGATTTGCGTCACAGGTGTGAGCGGAAGCGGGAAATCTTCGCTGATCCACGAAACATTGTTTCCGTTGTTGAATCATTATTTCTATAAATCCAGAAGGGAGCCTCTGGCTTATAAGTCCATTGAAGGATTAGAACATATTGACAAGGTTATTGAAGTAGATCAGTCACCGATCGGCAGGACGCCACGTTCCAATCCGGCTACCTATACCAATTTATTTACAGACATCCGAACCCTTTTCGCGGAACTCCCCGAAGCTAAAATCAGGGGCTATAAACCCGGTCGTTTTTCTTTTAATGTAAAAGGCGGCCGTTGCGAGGATTGCGAGGGTGCGGGTATGAAGAAGATCGAAATGGATTTTCTGCCAGATGTTCACATTAATTGCGAGACCTGCAAAGGGAAGCGATTTAACCGCGAAACATTAGAAGTGCGTTTCAAAGGCAAATCCATTGCCGATATTCTGGATATGACGGTGGAAACGGCCCTGGAATTCTTTGAAAACCAGCCGAGACTTTTACGCAAAGTGCAAACACTCAATGATGTAGGTTTGGGTTACATTACCCTGGGCCAGCATGCTACGACACTGTCAGGAGGAGAAGCGCAGCGTGTAAAACTGTCGGAAGAGTTATCGAAACGTGATACCGGAAAAACACTTTACATTCTCGATGAGCCTACTACGGGCTTGCATTTTCAGGATATCAGGCATTTGTTGAATGTACTGAACAAACTCGTTGAAAAAGGGAACACCGTACTGATCATCGAACACAACCTGGATGTGATCAAAGTCGCTGACCATGTGATAGATGTAGGACCGGAAGGTGGTGCACAAGGCGGCCGTATCATTGCGGAGGGCACGCCAGAGAAGGTTTCCAAAGTTAAGGGAAGCTATACCGGGCACTTTTTAAAGGAGGAATTGAAGTAGGTGACATTAAAAGTTACCTACTCTTACATCCACTTACTCAAAAATTGATTGAAGTTTTCCTTGTACTGGTCACTCACCGGAATGGTAACCGCGCCGATCTGGATGGTGTTGCGGGTAACTGCACTGATCTTGTCCAGATTGACAATGAATGAGCGGTGGACACGCATGAATTTGGAAGCCGGCAGTTTCTCTTCCAGCGCTTTCAGGCTGGTTAAGGAAAGGGTCGGTTTGGGATCGGATCTCAGGTGTACCTTCACATAATCTTTGAGTCCCTCCGTGTACAAAATGTCGTCATAGGCTATCCTAACCAGCTGATATTCAACTTTCAGAAACAGATACTCATCCTTGGTTTCCTGAGAAGCCGCGGATGAAGCTTTTTGTAAAAGCTCTACATAAGCCTGTGCTTTAGATGCAGCACGGAGGAACTCTTCATAGTTAAAGGGTTTTAGGAGATAGTCTAATGCGTCAACGCGAAAACCGTCCAGTGCGTACTGGTTAAAAGCGGTTGTAAATATGATCCTCGGTGCTTTGGTCCCCGCTTTCTCGATAACCCGAGCGAGTTCAATGCCCGTAAGGTCCGGCATTTGAATATCCAGAAATATAACGTCAATATGCTTGCTATGAATGACCTGCAATGCTTCTACCGCACTGGAATACCGTCCTGCAAGCGACAAAAACGGGGTCTTTTCAATAAAGGCGCATACTAATCCAAGAGCCAGCGGCTCATCATCTACGGCGATGCATTCAATGACGCTCATGCCGTTTCAAGTTCGAGGTGTACTTCAAATTCTTTTCCTTCTTTATTCTCATTCACTTCCAGCTGGTACTTTCCGGGATAAAGCAAGTCGAGACGACGCTGGGTATTAGCCAGTCCGATGCCATTGCTATCGTCGAGTACTGCTCGTTTGTCAGTGAATAATGTATTTTTTACTTCAACAAAAATCTTATGACCACTCTGGCGGATCTGAATGTCGATCCGGCTTGGCTGTACGGCGCTAACACCATGTTTGAATGCATTTTCAATAAATGGCAAAAATAACATGGGGGCAATGCTCACATCGTGAAGTGGCTTTGGCGGATCCAGGTGTACGGTTACTTTGTCGGTCAGTCGCAATTGCATCAGTTGAATGTAGTCCTGGGCAAAAGCAATTTCCTGACTTAGTAACACGGTTCCGTGCTGTGTTTCGTACAATACGTAACGCATCATACGCGAGAGCTTGTGCAGTGCTTCCCGCGCCGCCTCCACGTCAATGACGGTCAATGCATATATGTTATTGAGCGTATTAAAGAAAAAATGTGGGTTGATCTGCGCTTTCAGGAAGGAAAGTTCTGAATTGATCTTTTCTTTTTCGAGATTCTGCCGGTATTGTTTATCGAGCTGAGCACCGCGAACGGCAGCTACACTAGTACTTAATCCAATGATCATCAGCGCAGTAAGCAATGCGAAATTGTCCAGTTTGTCATGGTGTTTTTTGTCACCGTTTACTTCGCGGGCCGTACGAAATGCGCGGTCCATCTGCTCGCCATGATTGATAAAGATCTTTACCTGCTCCATCGCAAATGCAAGCAGGACAACGGAAACAATATTGAGTATTATAAACTTGAAATAGCGGTTTTTGGCAAGATATCGCGGAAACCAGATATAGTAATTGAGATAAAATACAGAGACCAGCAGCGCAAGCAGAACAGCCTGTTTTATCCAGAAAGAAACCGGAAACACAATCTGCCAGCTCAATGGTTGCCACATCAGGAACAGGGCCAAAAAGCTCCATCCTAGCAAGTGAAGGAACAATGGGGGATATTTTCGAGCGGCACGCGTATCCATTTACAAATTAGTTAGTTTCAATGTGCTTAAACGTAGCATGACGTTACAATCTTACGGTGAAATTGTCAAATCACCTATTCCAATCGATCAATGTACCTCAAATACCGACCGATCACTTGCCCTGATCTATTAATGAAAATGTAAAGTCATCGGTTTCCAATATATAACGATGTGTGCCCGGTACGCCGTTTATAACGACCTCTTAATCGTGTGAAATCCGGGTTTGATCGGTAGATACCACCTTTCCATCTATTCTGTTTTTATTACAATTTTATTGACAGTTATTTTGAGCTTCCAATAATACATCAATATACAACCCAACCATGAAAGTTATTTTACAATATGTATTCCTGGCTGTTTTAACAGGACTCACCTCGACAGCTTTTGCCCAGTTTCCAGGCGGCGGAGGTGGCGGTAACCGGGGCGGTGGTGGCTTCGGCGGAGACCAAAGAGGTGGCAACAGAGCACGGCAGACAATCATACCGGGAACAGCGGAGGATACTCCCAAGGGAAGCGGAAAAATCAAGGGTATCCTGATCGACTCAGTTAGCAAAAAACCTGTTGAATTTGCAGCGCTCGCTCTCGTAGATATCAAAACGAATAACCCGATCGATGGTACAACTACTGACGAAAAGGGGGCGTTCAGTATGACGAAAGTTGCTTCTGGTAACTTCAAGATCCTTATTTCCTTTATTGGATATAAAACAAAGACTATCAATGATGTTAAAATAGACCGCAAAACGGAGCTTGATCTTGGTTCGATCACACTGGCGGCAGATGTAGTTCAGCTTAATGAAGTGGAAGTGGTAGGCATGGCCCAATTGATCGAAGAGAAAGTCGACAGGCTGGTTTACAATGCAGAGAAGGACATTACCAGTAGAGGCGGTGATGCTTCGGATGTGATGAAGAAGGTTCCGATGTTAACTGTGGACCTGGACGGAAACGTTTCACTAAGAGGTAGTTCCAATGTAAGGGTTTTGATTAACAACAAACCTTCTACCATTATTGCGTCAAGTGTAGCTGATGCATTAAGACAAATTCCGGCAGATATGATCAAGTCGGTTGAGGTAATTACCTCTCCATCGGCAAAATATGACGCTGAGGGATCGGCTGGTATCATTAACATTGTAACTAAGAAAAGTACCATTCAAGGCGGTACATTGAATATTGATACTGGTATCGGAAACAGAGGATCTAACCTTGGATTGAGAGGAAATTACCGCACTGGAAAAATGGGTTTCAGTCTGGGTGGATTTGGAAGATTCGGCTACAATATGCCTGGCAAATCTGAAAATTCACAGGTAGGCAAAACGGAACCTTTTTCGGTTAAGCAATCTTCTGAATCACATAACAAGAATGCGTTTGGTTCGTACAACTTGGGCTGGGATTACGAAATTGATCCCAAATCATCGGTTTCAGCTAACGTTCGGTATGGTTTGCGGAATCAGATTAATTCTCAGGAGCTTACTACTGTTAATACCAGAGCAGGTGCTGCGACCTCGCTTTTCCGCGATGTAGATACCAAGGACTTGTCAGGAACATGGGATGTCAATGTGGATTATCTCAAAACGCTAAGCAAGCCTCAGCAGGAACTAAGCATTTCGACCCAGTTCAGCCGTAACAACAGAACTAACAACTATAAGGCAGATAACTACTCATTGAGCAGTTTGGACGTCAGGGACTTTTTGAATAATCAGGCTAATGACAATAAGAGCCACAACCAGGAAAGCACTATTCAGCTGGATTATCAGACTCCGATTAAGGACAATCAAATGCTTGAATTGGGCGGTAAGGCGATTATGCGTCAGGTAGTTAGTGATTATTTCTATTACAAAGCTAATGCCCTGGATTCTACCAATAACCTCAACTATGACCAGAATGTAGCTGCGGGGTACCTGTCATATACCTACACCACAAAAAGCCGGTTCTCACTTAAAGTGGGATCTCGATACGAATATACCAATATCAATGCCAATCAATTGTCGAGAGAAGGCAGCAAGGTTGATCTTAACATCCCTTCGTACGGTAATCTGGTTCCAAGTATTAATATTTCTCAAACTTTCGGAAAGGGGCAGACTATTAAATTGGGGTACAACAGGAGGCTTCAACGTCCAGGTATTCAGTATCTTAACCCTAACGTTAATGCGTCAAATCCTCAAAATATATCGTTTGGTAATCCCAACCTTAAACCGGAGCTTACCGATCAGGTTGAGTTAGGAACCAGTTTCTTTAAAGGTACCGTTTATGTAAACGTTTCCACTTTTGCCCGCTTTACAAATGGGTCTATTGAAAGCATCAGGACGGTAAGCCCAACCGGCGTGATTTCTACCACCTTCGGGAACATTGGTCAAAAGGACAACTATGGCGTGAATGTTTTTGGAAATATTACACTGTTTAAAAGATGGCAACTTGGCGGTGGTTTCGACTCCTACTATGTTACGCTTACCAACAATAACTCGGATCCTACGCTTCGGTACAGCAATGACGGATTTGTTATCAGTGGTCGTTTAAGAACAAGTGTTACCATCAAAAATGGATGGGGTTTTCAGGGAGGAGCGTTCATGAGAGGAAGGGATATTCAATTACAAGGATATCAAACAGGTTTCAGAATGTATGATCTAGGTCTTAAAAAAGATTTCAAAAACAAAAGGGGAAGTATAGGATTTGGTATGGAGAATTTCCTGGCCCCTGCTTTCAAGCAAAAAACGGTTTTGGAATCATACAGCTTCAATCAGAACAACACAAACCATTTGTATAACAGAGGGTTCAGAGTTAACTTCTCCTACAAGCTGGGCAAAATGACATTCGTTGAACAACGACCACGCCGGAAAAAATCTGTGAACAATGATGATCAGAAAAGTGACGGCGGTGGCGGAATGGACGGCGGTGGTGCAACACAAGGAGCTGCGACACCTGCGATCACTGTGCCAGCGGCGCGCCCAGCAGGCGGAGCAGGCAGGCCACAAGGTGTACAAGGTGTTAGGCCAACAACTGACAGCACTGCGAGTCCCGTAAGACAAGGGTTTCAGGGGCAGCCTGGAATGAGACCCGATTCTTCCACAATGAAAAGGGATTCGACATTCAAGCCTGACTCTACGGCGGTAAGACCAGACAGCACTTCAAAGCCTGTGCTTCCGGTAACACCCACGGATTCAACGGCATTGCCTGCAAAACCGGCAGTACCAGCGGATTCGTTACCAAAAAAGGATTAATTATCTACTAGTTTATATAATGAAGAAAAGGCCAAACCAGCGATGGTTTGGCCTTACTTTTTTGAAGACGTTCCTAGACTAATTAAAATTCAATTACTACAAATTCTCGATTGTCTTTCCGAATTCCATTTTCTTTTGTTTTGATAGAAACGTCTGCAACTAATGTTCTCGCAAATAGTGCAGCTTTGCCTTTAACAACTTGTTCGTTATTATATGATGTGGCTGCATTATCAAAATCTAGAAAATTGTGCCCATTCTCATCCATGATCGGGATCACATTTCGGTATGTCGATTGCCGGATAATATGATTGGTCAATAGATCTACAATCACTTCTTCGATTTCGATTTTGTTAACATCTACCCGCTTAATCTTCCAGGTGATCTCTTCGTGGACAGACGAATCTTGTAAAATAGATTGATAAATGTGACGGTAGTTGACAGTCAAGTCAGCAATGGTGCCACTATAATCTGCGCTGTCATGTTTTGAGCATGACCAGAAGATTTCGGTAGCGAGAATAGAAACTAAAAGAATTTTTTTCATTGCGAATAGATTAAGATGTTCGCAATGTTATTGATTTAGAATTTATTCATTATCAATCAATTATCCTTAGGTACAAATCAACCAATGTTCGGTAAGAGTTATTTAGCAAACCTATTTTCTAAATTTCTTGATTTTTGGATTTAATATCTTGTAAAATCCTGTCAGCACCTGCTTCCAGCAATTCGTCGGCCAATGCGGTTCCCAATTCCGCAGGAAATGCATTGGAACCTCTTTGCGTTCTGCGGATCAGCTCGCTTCCGTCGAGGCTGATGATACCACCTGCGATACTGATTTGGTCGTCATGCAATGTGGCCATTCCAAATACCGGAATGCTACACCCTCCCTGTAGTCTTTTCAGGAATGCCCTTTCGGTAAGCAGGCATATTTCGGTAAGTCCGTGGTTTAGCAGGTTTTTAATGGTGCTCTTTTTGTCATCTGGCAATGTCACGGCACATTCAATGGCGACACTACCCTGGCCAACTGCCGGAGTGAATTCGTCTAAAAGTAAATGCTCTGCGATTTTGTCATCATACTCCATTCTGTGTACGCCAGCGTATGCGAGAAGTAAGGCGTCACACTGGCCTTCTTCCAATTTCCGAAGCCGTGTTTGCAGGTTACCGCGCATATCTATGGTTTTAATGTGCGGATAAAAATGCTTTAAAACTGCCACCCTGCGTGTGGAAGAAGTGCCAACTACAAATGACTCACCACTTTTGAGTGATAAACTAGTATCGTGGCTCACCAATACATCATTGGCTTTTTCACGCTCGGTAAAAGCAATGATCTCAAATGCTTCGTCGAGCTGAGATTGCAGATCTTTCGCGCTGTGCACGGCAATATCAATGCCGCCACTGATAAGCTGGTCTTCCAGTTCTTGGGTAAAAACGCCTTTGCTGCCTATTTTGGAAAGGGACCGGTCCAGTATCTGGTCTCCTTTGGTTTCAATGATCACTATTTCAGTTTCAACGCCACCTTTTTGCAACAGGTCCTCCACGTAATATGCCTGCCAAAGTGCGAGTTTGCTCCCCCGCGTTCCGATTTTTATATGCATGGTTTTATTTATCAATAAGCTTGTATAAGAACATCTGCTGGGATATGCAGTGTTTCATTCAATTTTCGGATCATATCGAGACTTAGCTTTCTTTTGCCGGACAAAATTTCAGATTTTCGCGAGCGATATCCCAGTATTTCGGACAGCTCTTTTTCCGTAATCCCCAATTGTTCGAGCCTAAATTTGATAGCTTCTACCGGGTTGGGTTTTGGCATAGGAAAGTTTAGGTTTTCATATTCTTTGACCAGAATTGATAATACTTCCAATTCATCTGATTCAATAGAATCTGGTGCTAGCTCTGCCTGCATTAGTTCATATATATGTTCCAGCGCCTGCTCGTACTGAACATTATTTTTTATTGGAGCGATCATACCCTATTTTTTTAGCATCAATTTTATCATATGCTTCATGCGGCCCAAACCAAACGATAAAAACTATTTTCAACCTGAATTCGATATCAACAATAAGGCGATATGTATTACCATGAATGTTAAAAACGACTCGCTTATTGCTCAGTATGGAGGCATTGCGATACTGCTCTTTTAATTCGTTGGGAGAATTCCAGTTAGAAGATTCCGCTTCTTCATGCCAGGACAATAACGATTGCCCGGCTTTTGGATAAGCTTCTAAATAGTCTTTCAGTGTTTTTAGGGCAATTATTCTCATGCATTTCAGACAAAGATACTATAATGTAACCAAATTGGTTACGATATAAATGCTAGTGTATAGTTTTCAAACGCCAACAGTATCTCCTTCGTCGGTAACAATTTTGTCTTCAATGTAAGCAACAATCAGCGAGGCGATGTCAATTCCGCTTACTTCTTCTATTCCTCTGAGGCCCGGCGAAGAATTGACTTCCATTACCAGCGGTCCCCGGTCAGATTGCAGCAGGTCAACTCCGGCGATTCTGACACCCAATGCTTTCGCAGCTGCAATGGCGGTATGTTCCTCTTCCGGAGAAAGTTCAATGATACAACCCTCGCCACCCCGATGTAAATTCGAGCGAAAGTCGCCTTCGGCCCCCTGCCTTTTCATGGCAGCGATCACTTTGTTTCCAATCACAAATGCACGTATATCAGCACCTTTGGATTCTGCAATGTACTCCTGGATCAGGAAATTGGCCCGTAACCCGTAAAATGCTTCAATGGTGGACTTGGCGGCTTTGATCGTTTCAGCTAGTACTACCCCTACACCCTGGGTTCCTTCCAGAAGTTTAATGATAACGGGAGGGCCACCCACCATATGGATCAATTCAGTAACCTGGGCGGGGTTTTTGGCAAATACCGTTTTTGGAATATCAACACCTGACTTTGCCAACACCTGCATACTTCGCAATTTGTCGCGGGAACGTAAGATCGCTTGTGATTTTACGGTCGTAAAAACCTTCATCAGTTCCAGCTGGCGGACCACAGCGCATCCAAAAGCATTGACCGAAGTCCCTATTCGTGGAATTACTGCATCGATCCCTTTTATTGGTTTGCCTTTATATATAATAGTAGGTTTTCCCCCTTCGATCATCACGAAGCATTTGACGTGGTCGATAACCACAGCCTGGTGACCTCTTTGTTTGATTGCCTCCACCAGACGCCTTGTTGAATAAAGGTCGGGATTGGTGGATAACACGGCGATTTTCATAAATTATAAATTGAGATGTGGGGGTAGGTTAGGATAGTCATTTCTTTCCCTGACCGTGACGTGCCGGCGCCTGTTTGGCAGCGGACAGATTTTTGCGGGATACATCTATGATAAACCGGTTTTTGAGCAATTTTCGTCCTAGTAGAATGGGGTAACTCATTTTCCGGCGGTTAGCGAGAGAAAACTCAGTCCGGAAGTTTCTTCCAAAGAGCTTTACGCGGGTTTTGATCACATATCGCTTTTCTTCTTTGCCGGAAGAGTTTCTTACAATTGTTTCTTTAAAATCGGTGACGGTGAAAGACTGCTGGGGCGCTCCTTTTTTTGCATCAAGATAAAAGCAAAGCTTGGTTTCATCGCCATCTCTGATCAGCCGGACGCGTGAACAATGAATGGCAGAACTGGTAGCCCCGGAATCAATGCGTACCGGAACATTGAACCAGCCAAGTTCTGGTAAATCGACGAGATCAGTTGCCCCAATAACCTCCAAATGCTGTTTCATCTGCGCTGAAAGAATTGTGCAACTGTTAAAGAGAGGTCTAAGAAAACCATCTTTGCCCTTACATTCCGTTCAATGTGGTAGTAAGCGACATTCACTTCTTCAATCATTTTTTCCAGTGATTCGAAGTTAACGGTTTTGGAAAAATTCTGTACGAAAGTAAGTTCTTCCTGCGGAACCCGCAAAAGTTCTCCTGCCCCGTGGCTCCAAACCAACATATCCCGAAACAATTTCAATGAATATTCCAACATACCTTTCTGCTTTTCCTTGTTCATGACATCGTACCCATCAGCCAATTTGACGAGATGTGAAATGTCGAATTTGTAGCATGAACGCATCCAAGCGGCAAACCAGGCAGAGCGGTCGTCTTCCGTTTCCTGAACCAGTTTCAATGCTTCGGAAAGATTTCCATCACACAAATAGGCAATCTGGTTGGCAGCGGTTTCAGTAACGTCATGCTGTTTAAGGTAAGAGCGAACCTCCTGATCACTAAAAGCGGGCACCGTAATTCGCTGTGTTCTGGAAATAATGGTCGTTAATAACTTGTCCGACTGGTCGCTAACGAGCAGGAACAATGTTTTTTCAGGCGGCTCTTCCAAAATCTTTAAAATAGCATTGGAAGAGGCCGCATTCATAATGTCGGGTTTCCAGATCAAAAGGATCTTATATTCGCCTTCGTAGGCCTTAACGGAAAGTTTTCGCAAAATTCCCCTTGCTTCCTCCACCGAAATATTCCCTTGCTTGTTTTCTGCGCTGATATGGTCGAGCCATTCGGGTAATACCCGGTAGGGGCTTTCAATTAAAAACGAGCGCCACAATGGAAGGAATGCCTCGCTGGTTTTACCGTCAATTTTTTTTGACGTAGCGATCGGGAAAATAAAATGGAAGTCCGGATGAACAAGCTTGCTCATTTTGGCGCACGAAGCGCATACTCCGCAAGCGTCCAGTTCATTCCGGTTTTCACAGTTGATATAGGTCGAAAACGCGAGCGCCATTGCCAGCCCGCCGCCGCCGGTAGGGTAGTCGAACAGCTGAGCATGTGCCAGATGACTGTTCTGCACCGATCTCCTGAGCGTTGATTTGATGTCTTCCAGTCCCGGAATGTCTTTGAATAGCACTTTCGTTTTGGGTTGTTCTTTAAAAAAGGAGTTTGTTGTGGCTACGCGAGGCGCTGTTCCTGTGTTTGCTCGAATACAGATTTCAGGATACTTTCCTCCGTTTCATCAAAAGCTACATTCCGGCGGCTCACAGTATCCCGGGCCACTGTTAGCGCCTTTTGAAAACGGTATTCGGAAAAACCTTCGGCTGCTCCGCCCCACGAAAACGATGGGACATGCTTGGCCTGAAATCCTGCCCCGAATACATTAACACTTACGCCAACAACGGTGCCAGTGTTGAACATAGTCGAAATTCCTGCTTTGGAATAATCGCCCATCATGAGCCCGCAAAAGAGCAGAGCTGTGTCAGCGAGCGTATCTGACACGTAGCTATGCAGTTTTACAACACTATGGTCATTTTTTAGATTGGAGTTATTGGTATTGGCTCCAAGGTTACACCATTCGCCCAAAACCGAATTGCCGAGGTAGCCGTCATGCCCTTTGTTACTATAACCAAATATAACACAGTTGCTTACTTCGCCGCCTACCTTGCAAAACGGCCCGACGGTTGTGTTAGGCCTGATTTTGGTACCTTGTGCCAATACAGAACTTTCGCCGATCGCAAATGGGCCCTGTATCATGGAGCCTTCCTGTATCAATGCGTTCCGGCCAATGTAAATAGGGCCATTTTCTGCATTCAAAACGGAAGCCTTAACCACAGCGCCTTCTTCAATAAATATATTCTCCGAATTATAGCAGCACGTATAAGGATCCGTAAGATCAGCCGACTGGCGTGATGAAACAATTCTTTCAAAGTCAGCCTTTATCTGTCCGCCATTGAAAGCGAAAATATCCCAGACATTCCTGACCATTGTAAACGGTTCACTATAGGATATGGTCGTAAAATCGTCCAAACCCACAGAAGGATTCCACCTCGTGGCAGTTCTGACAGCCAGAATCTCGTTTTGCGCGGAAATCAATGCTGTATTAAAAGGTAGCTCATGAATGGTAACGGCAAGGTTCGCATCAGGACATAAGCTGCCATTGATGAACACATTATCCGCAGAAGTATGTATCCTGAATTTGGGACTTAGATATCTTTCGGTAAGGAAGGATATCGGTGTTTGAAGCCAGTCCATCCATTTTTCGGCAATTGTATTTATTCCAATGCGAATACCAGAAACCGGTCTGGTGTATGTAAAAGGCAATAATTGAGTTCTCAGTACCGGATCGTCAAACAGAATAATGTCGGGCATATTTTATTCAAGTATATGCTTTCAAAGTTCGGTCATTTTATTGGTTAGGACAAAAAAAGAAGCAGTCTCCTGCACACATTTGTCAGGAGACTGCTTTAATAATTTTGGAAGAAGAGCTTATTAAGCGTCTTTTTGTCCGTAACGTTTTCTGAACTTGTCAACACGTCCTGCTGTATCTACCAGTACATTTTTACCTGTGTAGAATGGGTGCGACTGAGAAGAAACCTCAACTTTATAAACCGGATAAGATTTTCCATCTTCCCAAGTAATGTTTTCGCTGGTTTCTATGGTAGAACGCGTAATGAATTTAAAATCGCTTGATAGATCCCAGAAAACAACCTCTCTATAGTTGGGATGAATATCTTTTTTCATTGGTATATGGTATTATGTGTTTCGATACAATTCTCAAAAAGGATTGCAAAAGTAAAAAATCCTAACTTGTAAACCAAGTATTGAAACGCTATCTTTTTTATATTAGTGATGATAAGAGAAAAATTAATGCTCTAAACCTCACTTAGTTGCTGTTTCAGAACCTCAATTCCTCTTTTTGCTTCTTTGTCAAAATCCGTGTATACGAAACATTCAATGGATAATCCGCCTTTGTAATTGATTTTCTTCAATGCGCTTAGGTATGGCCTGAAATCATCTCCTTTGACCCCGGGAGGCGTGCGGCTTTCCTTCTCAGCAATGTGGCAATGGACAATGTGCTTGCCGTATTTAACAATCTCCAAAGGCGATTCGTCTTCCTTGAGCATATGGTAAATGTCGCATAGCAGCTTGATTCGCGGGCTTTTTACAGCGTCTACAATTTCTACCCCTTCGGCCAGGCTGTTGATAAAATTGGTTTCTCCCCGGTTAAGCGGCTCTACGGCAATGGTAACGCCATACTTTTCTGCCAGCGGCGCCATTTTCTTCGTCAGTTCAATGTGCTGTGCTTTAGCGATGGCGCGATCAAAACCATCCGGGATAACGCGTGAGGCGCCGCTGCCGAATACAACATATTGTGAGCCACATTCCTTCGCCCTTTTGAGAACCAGCTCGGTACGTTGCAGGATAGCCTCATGGTTGGCGTCTGGTCCCAATGTTTTCAAACTTCCTGGTAACAGGATTACATAAGACTTGATCGGGAAATGGTCTTGCCGTAGCTGCTGAAGATTCTTTTCATACTGAGCGTCGCCGTCGGGCGGGATCAGAAAGCCCGCAACTGATTCCTCTATATAGGTACATCCAGACTCTTTTAAGAAAGTAGCCTTGTTGTAAGCGGCATACACGCCGAGCTGTAACGAATACAATGGCTGGATTGGCGGTGCGGCCAGCACGTCCTGAAGAGCCGAACCTACTGTTAGTCCAGCCACTATTCCGGTGGTCTGTTTAAGGAAATCTCTCCTGGTAGCCTGATCAATAATTTGACTCATATTTTTGAAAGTTTTATTCGGTGGTTAAATATTTGTGAGAGAAAAAAATAGCGTCGAAAAATAAAAGTTTACAAATTTAAATTTTTTACAAATAATGATTTTAGTGTAATTGATTGATTTTCAAATATGTTTTCTTCTTGTATTTTTCTTTTTCTAGTACGGTCCGAAAAAAAAGTTTGCAAATTTTTAAAGGTGCCTGGGTGGTTTTTTTTTTCATAGAATCTATTAAGTGTAAACTTTTCATAAACTGCTAGGTATAAGATTCTTAACAATTTATTAATTTGGATTATCCTTATAAACTTGATTTTTGGGTTAAATTACTGGTTGCGTTTGTGAATTTTTTAGTGTTATTTCATGAGATTTTTAGAAATCATCTCCGAGTGAAATCCTAAGAATATACATCACTAACTTCCTTAAAAACACCACTTTACTATGTCAATGTATGTAATAAAGCGTGACGGTCGCCGCGAATCTGTGAAATTCGACAAAGTGACTGCCCGTATTGAGAAACTGAGCTATGGCCTGGACTCAAATTTTATCCAACCCATAGAAGTAGCAAAAAAGGTTGTATCCGGCATTTATGACGGCGTTACTACCGCCGAGCTGGATAACCTGGCTGCCGAAACTGCAGCTTCCATGACCACCAAACACCCGGATTATGCTATCCTGGCCGCCCGTGTTGCTATCTCAAATCTCCATAAGAACACATTGAAGTCTTTTTCGGCTACAATGAAGCGTCTTTATACATATACAGATTCAAAAACCGGTGAAAATGCTTCTTTGATCTCGAAAGAGGTTCATGACGTGATCCGTCAGAACGCGTCTCTTTTTGATTCAACCATTATATATGACCGCGATTATGGTTACGACTACTTTGGCTATAAAACGCTAGAGAAATCATATCTATTAAAGGTTGACGGTAAAATCGTTGAAAGACCCCAACATATGTTGATGCGTGTGGCGGTGGGTATTCACCAGGACGACGTGCAGGCAGCGATTGAAACATATCATTTGCTTTCGGAGAAATGGTTTACCCATGCAACGCCTACATTGTTCAATGCAGGTACGCCGAAGCCGCAAATGTCTTCCTGTTTCTTACTTACAATGAAAGAGGACAGTATCAGCGGTATATATGATACACTTAAGAATTGTGCTTTGATATCTCAGTCAGCAGGAGGTATTGGATTGAGCATTCACGATGTTCGTGCGACGGGTTCTTATATTAAAGGAACAAATGGTCAGTCGAATGGTATCGTACCAATGCTTCGTGTGTTCAACGATACCGCCAGATATGTCGATCAGGGAGGTGGAAAGCGCAAAGGTTCTTTTGCTATATATATGGAACCCTGGCATGCCGATATTTTCGATTTTCTTGATCTTAAGAAAAATCATGGTAAAGAAGAACAGCGCGCGCTCGACCTTTTCTATGCACTTTGGATTCCTGATTTGTTCATGAAGAGAGTTGAAGCCAATGATACATGGTCATTGTTTGACCCACACGAATGTCCGGGTCTTTCGGATACGCACAGCGAGGAATTCGAAAAGCTGTACGAACAATATGAATTGGAAGGAAAGGCGCGGAAAACCATCAAGGCACAGGATCTCTGGTTTGCGATCATGGAATCTCAAATAGAGACGGGTACTCCTTATATGTTGTACAAAGACCATGCGAATGGTAAGTCCAACCAGAAAAACCTGGGAACGATCAAATCTTCCAACCTTTGTACCGAGATCATTGAATATACAGCTCCTGACGAAGTGGCAGTATGTAACCTTGCTTCCATTGCTTTGCCAAAGTTTGTGGAGCAGAGTGCGGACGGTTTCATGCGGTTTGACCACAAGAAGTTATATGAGATCACAAAAGTGATTACACGTAACCTTAATAAAATCATCGACCTTAATTACTATCCCATTCCTGAGGCCGAAAAAAGCAACAAGCGACACCGGCCAATCGGGATTGGTGTGCAAGGACTTGCCGATGCATTTTGTATGATGCGTATGCCTTTCGATTCGGACGAAGCACGTCAATTGAATAAAGATGTGTTTGAGACGATTTATTATGGCGCAATGGAGGCATCTATGGAACTGGCTATCCAGCATGGTCCATATGAAACTTGGGCGGGCAGTCCGGTATCTCAAGGAATATTCCAGTTTGATATGTGGGGTGTCACTCCTGAAAGCAATCGC